>NZ_URFY01000012.1 GCF_900547205.1 uncultured Bacteroides sp. | reverse complement strand
AGAGTGTTAAGAATAGATAATATAAGGTTCAATTATTAGGAATACAACATAGAAGGCACGGATTACACGGATTTCACGGTTTTAAGGTATTTCATAGATAAAACCGTGGTTTCGTGTAATTCGTGCCCTTCTTTTAACTACAACTCAGGAGTTTGAAACAAGAACGTGAATGACTTACTGTCTTTGAGGTCTTTCACAGCATCCCCTGCATAAATTTCCCCATCAGTTAGAGCCAGTTTTTTAATGCCGGCATTCGGACTAAAGTCAATCTTCTTCAAATCAAGCCAAAACATATTGGGCGTCAACGTAGATTCAAAGTAATATACTTTGTTCTTCTGATCGGAAACGGAGCGCCAGCGAGTAGAAGAAATATGTGGTTTATCCGGCGTATTGATTCCAAACGGAACCGACACATTACGCATCACGCTCAACACACTGGGCACAGCTACTTTTGCATCCGCCGTCTGAGTAATGGCATTGATATAGAAAGAAGCACGGACGAAACGGTCGCTCGAGCGGTTGGTTCCCGGCAACATTTGCAGTCCGCCTATCTCTTTCCAATAATCGTTGATAGACAATTGATAATCCAAACGTGGAGAATTAGTCAATACCTGATATTCTTTCCCTTCGTGAATAGATAATTTCCCATCCAAATATTCCAAAATAGCGGTGTTACCAGTTGCGTCAGTGATGGCCAAATGCAGGGTCGATTCCGGTCCGTTCGGCATACGAGGAGCGTCAATGCGGAAAGTTTCTTTCTTTAATTCATCTACCGCTTCACGCACTGTGGCGAAATTATCAAGTACATACTGTGTCCAAATGCTGATTCCCATTGCCGGACGGGTATCTCCGGGAAGTGAATAAATCGTTTCGGGCAGGAAGAGCATACTTGCCACCAGCCCCTTTTCATTCATCCCGTCACAGGTTCCGATGTCATATCCGGTTGCAATCACACTTCCGTATTTGGAGGTCCAGTTTATTGTTTTCTCTTTATTATGTCCGTCACGCTTAATCCCACGGGGAAACACATAAATATTCGACTTAATGTCTTCTTTCCAATCCATTGTACGCCCTGTTATCACCATTTGGTCCGGACCAATGTAAACGGCACGCGTACAAGCTTCCACAGGCTGAATGCTCCACAAAGCGATAGCAGCCAACATTAATACAGACACAGTTAATTTTCCCTTCATATTTTTCTTGATTTTGATTATGATTGATACTAAATACTTTAGATAACAAATGAACTACGAATGTTGTCCATTGAGATTAAACATATTTAAGAATAGCTATTGCGGTTATTTCCGATTTACTTCGTCAAAAGAATATAAAAACAAATGCTAAGCGATTATGAAAAAGAGTATTTAAAGCGAGCTATAACATTATCTCTGTCAGACGAAAGTTCAACAGCTGTCAGACGAATAAAATCATGCATATTCAAAGTTACTTCCTTTCGAATGAAGAACTAGATTATGGTAATTGGAATTTAGTTCTTTTCTGTAGGGAAATGAGCTAAAGTTCCATTTCAAAGTAGTTAATCAAGACCTACTAGAATAATCGGCAACTTGCCGCAGTAGCTCCTCTATATCCCCCGCCTTCCTAACTTCCCCATCGGACAAATGCAGAAGATATCCTTCGGTTTGTAGATTGCCCGTCTCGATATAGACTTCCGATTCAATCTCCCGCCCCGCAAGGATTCCATTGCGCAGAAGTGCCTTTCTCACCATCGCATACTTCTGACCGTGCCCCACGAGCCTCATCTTCACCGAATATTCATTATTAATCTTGAACAGTCCCGTATTCTGGTCGAACATGATTCCTTTGCGTGAGAAAAAATTGCTCAATGTTCCGTTGAGGGATAAATCTTCGGGAGTGCCGATAGTCACCCCGTTTTCTTTGTCCATCATCCATACTTTATCCGCAATCTGCAAGGCGAGTTCGAGGTCGTGCGTACTCATAAAGATAGTCTTTCCCGTTTCGCGGGATAGGCGGTGCAGCAGTTGCATCATCTCCACTTTGCTCGGAAAGTCGAGGAAGGCAGTCGGTTCATCGAGGATAATGACCGGAGTTTCTTGCGCCAATGCCTTGGCAATCATTACTTTTTGTTTCTCCCCGTCGCTCAGGGTATGCATCATCCGGTGTGTCAGTGCTTCTATCCCGACACTGGCAATCGCCCGACCCACGATTTCTTTGTCTCCTTTCTTCAGCACTCCCCAGAAACCGGTATAGGGACTTCGTCCAAGTCCTACCATTTCTTCGACTATCATATTCCGCAGGTCGCACTTCTCCGTCAGCACCACACTGATTACTTTAGACATATCCGCATCGGAGTACTTCTCCACTTCCTTTCCCCGGATGCGAATCTCTCCCGACAACTTCAGCAGGAAGCCGGACAAGGTATGCAATAAAGTCGATTTCCCCGCGCCATTGGCTCCGAGCAGACAAGTCAGTTCTCCGCCATAGATGCCGGCGGTGATGTTACGCGCCACTACATGAGTCTGATGTTTACCCACATACCCCGTAGCCAAATCCTTTATTACAATTGTTTCTTCTCCTCGCATAACGTATACGTTTTCAGTTCATTCACCGATTCTGACTAGTTATTACTCATTGATTTCTCCTTTATGCTTGCGGAACAATACCGAAACCACTACCGGAGCACCTACCAGCGCCGTTACGGAATTGACGGGCAACGCCCCTTCAAATCCCGGCATACGGGCTATCAGATTGCACAACAACGCCATCGCCGCACCCACCAACAAGGAGGACGGCATCAATATCCGATGGTCTGACGTGCGAAACAAAGCCCGGCAGAGGTGCGGAACTGCCAACCCGAGAAAGACAATCGGCCCGCAATATGCAGTGACAATAGCTACCAAAGCCCCCGAACAAGAGATGACCAACAGGCGCGCACGTTTGATATTCAGTCCCAAATTGCGCGCATAACTATCTCCCAGCAGCAACAGGTTCAATGTCTTTATCAACAGGAAAGATACCGGCAACAGCACCGCCATCGTGCCAAGGAACGGATATATCTGATCGCCGGAGATACGGGCGAAGCTCCCCAATCCCCAGATTACGTAAGCCCGTATATCTTCTTCGACACTGAAAAACTTCAAGACGCCAATCACGGCATTTGCCACATAGCCTATCATCACTCCGATAATGAGCAATGTGACATTTCCCTTCACCTTCTGCGAAGCAAAAGCGATAAGCGCCATGATGGATAAAGCTCCCGCAATGGCGGCAACCGTCAATGCCAACTCTCCTATCAGCCCCAAGCTACTCAAGGCTACTCCGCCCAGACTGCCGGACAGCAGCACTACGAAAGCGACTCCCATGCTTGCCCCGGAACTGATTCCGAGCACAGATGGTCCCGCCAGCGGATTCCTGAAAACCGTCTGCATCTGCAATCCGCTGACTGCTAGCCCGGCTCCGGCAACCAAGGCGGTGACGGACTGCGGCACTCTCGACTTCCAAATGATATTGGACCAGATATGATTCTCATGATTATCCCACAGGCAGATGTCCCACACCGCACCGAACGGGATGGACACAGAGCCCAGCACAAGGTTCAGAAAGAAAAGGAATAGAATCAATCCGACCAACAGAAGCATCAATAACCAGACAGGGGTTTTCATACTCTTTCTTATTTTAACATCTCATAATAGACAGGCGTATAATCCGGCAGCAACTCGGGATGAAATACTTTTATCAAGTCTTTCAACAATACCTCGGGATGGGTGGGGACATTCTCATAATAGGGTTTCTCTTTGAGATTGCAATAGATAATGCCTCGCTCCCTGAATGCACGGAAGTCAGCGTAGCGGGAATCTTGCGACTTCAGGGCATCGTAGGTGAATGTTCCGTTGTGGCTGTTTAGTATTCGCCAATAGTCGGCGCTCTCCGCACGGCTGTATACGGTTTCAAAGTCAAGCGTCACTCCGCCTGTATTCGGGTCGTCCTTCAAGAAATAATCGGCACCGGCATCACGGAAAAGTTGAGCCAGGAAGTTACGTCCTCCCACTGCATACCAATTGCCGCCGCGCAACTCGCCACTAAACACTACCGGCTTTTTCTTAATCTCCGAGGTCAGTTGCTTCAAGGTGTTGTATTCCGTCTTTATGGAATCGAAGATAGCATTCGCCTTCTCCTCTTCGCCAATCAGCAGACCGATGAACTTAATCCATTCCGCCTGTCCGAGCGGGGAATTTTCTTTATAACCCAGATGGGGAATCAACGGAAGGCCTACATCTTTCAGCGCATCATATCCGCCGCGCTTGAAAGGAGATATCAGTATCAAATCGGGATTCATGGAGATGATAACTTCATTGTCGAAGTTCCCTTCGATGCCTATCTTACGGATTTTCTTTTCTTCGAGACGGCGGTTCACCTCTTCGTTGAACAAGTGGCGGGTGCTGGTGATGCCTACCACATTCTCCAGCGCATCCAGTTTGATGAAGTTGGATAACTGCAACGACGTCATGCAGATGATATTCTTCACCGGAACGCTCAGAACAGTATAATCGTCTGATACCTGATTCTTGCTGAAAGTCTCTTTATCGCTCACAAACGCATAGTGGTAGATTTCCCCTTTTCCTTTCTCCTTTTGCGGGTCTTGGATGGTGACTAAACAGCCGCCTTCCACATATCGCACCGTGAAGCCTTCGGCATATTCGGGATGGATGATTCGGGAAGAATCGGATATACTTATTTGTTTTCCATCAGTTTGTGTTTTGTTTTTGCTTTTTTGTCCGCAAGAGATAAGAAGCAAAGAAATGCAAACGGCAAGACACCATCCACCTCTCAGTCGAATACTATAATATCTGTTCATACTTCATATAGAATGACATCAAAATTTATGTGGGCAAAGATACATAAATTAGAAGTAAGTCGGTAGTATACACAGTAAATAAAATTAGAACATTTCATCATTCGGATTCCACAGATGATAAAAAGGAAATTCTAATTACTGTTCCTTTATCTATCTTGAGCAAGGATAGGACTTTCAAGAAAAAAGAGAAGGAATCCGCATTACGGATAATCAGAATAAAAGCTAATATTGGATAAATGTTGCTTTTTGATTGTAGACAGATGCTATAAGCATATATTTAAGAGGCATTAGCATCGGTACCGATATATTTTATCAAAACGCAGAACGTCGAACATAGAGAGCTAATAACAGAAATAAGGTGTGGATTCGCGCCAATTAAGGTTGCTTGTTAACCAAGTTAAGGTTGCTTCTTAAGTAGATTGACATTGCTTTTAAAGGAAGGTGACCTTCCTTCCGAAGGAACTTGAGCTTCCTTCTCAGGAAAGACTGCATATATACTCAGAAACTGCCACTTTCATACCGTTTATATGCATATTCTTGCATTGAAATATGCACTTATTCTTCTATTTCGCATCCTCAGTCATTATACTTTCTAAAGAGAATCTTAGAAATCGACCAATTTCCCTATCTTTGCAACCGCGTCATTCCCCGAGGGGGAAACAAAGACAAAACGTATTTACCTATATGAATGATATGAAGATAAAATCAGTTTTCCCGATTCTCTCGCTGCTTTGCCTGCTCTTGCTGGCTAGTTGTGTATCCAATAAGAAGACTTCTCTGGAAGCTTTCAAGCAGGAGGTATATGCACCCGAGTACGCCACCGGATTCAAGATTCTGGGTGCGGAGAATGCTGCCAGCACGCTCATCCAAGTTCATAACCCGTGGCAAGGGGCAAAAGACGTGGAAATGTCTTACTTTATCTCGCGAGATGGCGAACAGGCGCCTGCCGGATTTACCGGACCGACCATCCCTGCCGGAGTGCAACGCATCGTATGTATGGCTTCTTCCTACATCGCCATGCTCGATGCCTTGGGGCAAGTCGACCGGATTGTCGCTGTGTCAGGCATCGACTTCGTATCGAACCCTTACATCCTGGCACACAAAGATTCTATTGAGGATATGGGACCTGAAATGAACTACGAATTATTGTTGGGATTGAAACCGGACGTCGTACTGCTGTATGGCATCGGAGATGCACAGACTGCCGTAACGGATAAACTGAAAGAGCTCGCTATACCTTATATGTATGTAGGCGAATATCTGGAAGAATCGCCACTCGGCAAAGCCGAATGGCTCGTTGCTTTGTCCGAGCTGACTGACAGCCGGGAGAAAGGGACGGAAGTGTTCAGTGAAATCCCGAAACGTTATAATGCGCTGAAAGCTCTCACAGAATCCGTAGAACAGCGTCCTACTGTGATGCTCAATACTCCGTGGAACGATAGCTGGGTGATGCCTTCCACCAAAAGTTATATGGCACAATTGGTGGCGGACGCGGGTGGGGAGTATATATATAAGGAGAACGCCTCCAACAGTTCTACCCCCATCGGCTTGGAGACTGCCTACGGGCTGATACAAAAAGCGGATTACTGGATTAATGTCGGTGCGGTCACTACAATGGATGAGCTGAAAACTGTTAATCCCAAATTTGCTGATGCCAAGTCGGTACGTGAAAAGACTGTCTATAATAACAATCTACGGTTGACTCCCGCAGGAGGTAATGATTATTGGGAATCGGCAGTTGTTCGCCCCGACGTCGTATTGCGCGATATGATTCGTATCTTCCATCCGGAACTGGTTTCGGACTCACTCTATTATTATAGGCGTCTGGAATAATAAGGAGTAGGCCTTGGGCATTTTTCAATTCAATGCGTTATCTTTGCAGGAATTTAAGCACCCACAAAGAGATGACATCAGAAAACAACCGTATAGAATACAAGCTATATCTCACTGATGATTTAGAAAAAGAGGCGGTAGCCTTTCTTAATTGTCAAGAGGGAGGAATAATGTATATAGGAGTTCACAAAACCGGGACTCCTGTTGGCGTTAATGATATAGACGGTGATATGTTGAGAATAAAAGACCGTCTGAAAAATAATATCATGCCGTCTTGTATGGGATTGTTTGATGTGGCAATGGAGAATATTGATTCTAAAGATGTTATTAAAATCACATTTGCCAGCGGAACGGAAAAGCCATATTATATAAAAAAGCTAGGTATGTCTGAAAAGGGAACGTTCATCCGTATTGGTTCCGCTTCCGAACCTATGCCTATAAGAATGATTGAATCGTTATTTGCTAAAAGAACCCGCAACTCTATCGGAAGAATAAAATCTCCCAACCAGAATCTTACCTTCGAACAACTTAAAATTTATTATGAAGGCGCCAACAAAACATTAAATCAGCAGTTTGCGTCTAACCTCGAATTAATGACAGAAGAGGGACAATACAACTATGTAGCTTATCTATTGGCAGATATCAACGGAACATCCATCAAAGTTGCCAAATATGATGGTCTGGACAGAGTGGATTTAATAGAAAACAATGAATATGGTTATTGCTCATTAATAAAAGCGACCAAACAGGTATTGGACAAAATCTCTGTTGAAAACAAGACCCTAGCGAAAATTACTCCCAAGGAACGGGAAGAGAATAGACTTTGGAATCCTGTTGCTTTGCGCGAAGCTGTAATCAATGCGGTCGTTCATAATGATTATACTTCGGAAATACCACCTAAATTTGAGTTCTTCAACGACAGAATTGAAATAACTTCATTTGGTAGTTTGCCGCAAGGTATAACTGAGAAAGAATTTTTTGAAGGATATTCTGTACCACGTAATAAAGAACTAATGCGAGTTTTTAGAGATTTAGACCTAGTTGAGCATCTTGGTTCCGGCATTCCCCGTATCTTGAGAAGTTATGGGAAAGAATGCTTTAAGATTACGGAAAACTTCTTGCGTATGGTGTTTCCTGCGGCAGTAGAACAGACTACCCCGCAAGTCACCCCGCAAGTCACCCCGCAAGTCACCCCGCAAGTCGTAGAACTTATCAAAGTACTAGAGGATGGCATGAATAGACAAGAAATTCAGGATAAACTGGCACTTGCAGATAGAGAACATTTCCGTTTAAACTATTTGAAACCGGCATTGAATTTAGGATTTGTAGAAATGACTATACCTGATAAACCGAACAGCAGGTTACAGAGATATCTATTGACTGAAAAGGGCAAACAATTGAAAGAGAAGCTCAAAGATAATGCTAAATAATAAAGGAAGATGAAACAGCCCCGTACACATAATACTCTTCTCTTTATCACGCTAGGGATAGTTGCCGTACTATTGCTATTAATAGACATGACGACCGGCGATACCTATATCCCAATTTCCAAAGTATGGGCTGTACTCACCGGAGGCGAATGCGATGAGATGACACGAAATATCCTTCTCTCTATCCGTTTTATCCGCGTAGTAGTAGCAGGATTGATAGGTATAGCACTTTCGGTTAGTGGCTTGCAGATGCAGACTGTATTCCAGAATCCGTTGGCAGACCCTTATCTGCTGGGAATCAGTTCCGGAGCCGGATTAGGGGTAGCACTGTTCATATTAGGTGCTCCGCTGCTCGGATGGTCGGACTTTCCTTGGCTTCAATCAATGGGCATTGTAGGTTCGGGATGGATAGGGACAGCCGTCATTCTGCTGGGAGTAGCCGTAATCAGCCGGAAGGTGAAAAATATTCTCGGTGTACTGATTATGGGAGTAATGATTGGCTATGTGGCGGGAGCCATCATCCAGATACTGCAATATATGAGTTCGGCCGAACAACTGAAAATGTTCACACTATGGTCGATGGGGTCGCTCAGCCATATCACGGCTACACAATTAAGCATCATGATACCGGTGCTTTGTCTCGGTCTGCTGATTTCCATTGCCTGCATCAAATCACTGAACCTGCTATTGCTCGGCGAAAACTATGCACGCACAATGGGTATGAATATCAAGCGTTCACGCACACTTATCTTCATATCCACCGCTTTGCTGACAGGAACGGTCACTGCATTCTGCGGTCCCGTAGGTTTCATCGGACTGGCTGTGCCACACGTTACAAGATTACTTTTCAATAATGCCGACCATCGGATACTCGTCCCCGGCAGCATACTGACAGGACTTATCAGCATGCTGCTCTGTGACATCATCGCCAAGAAATTCCTGCTACCGGTGAATTGTATCACCGCCCTGCTGGGAGTTCCGGTTATTATATGGGTAATTGCCAAAAACTTGCGTATAATCAAATGATTGAACTAAAAGAACTGACAGTAGGATACGGACAGCGGACGCTGCTTGATAGAGTTTCCGCCCGATTGACCGGTGGACAACTTGTTGCACTGCTGGGACGAAACGGAACAGGTAAGAGTACATTGCTCCGTGCCATGATGGGACTTGAAAAACCACAAAGTGGAGAAATCTTACTGCAAGGAAAGAATATCGTTTCGCTGAAGCCGGAGAAACTTGCCCGAAACATCAGTTTCGTGACGACGGATAAAGTACGTATCGCTAACCTGCGTTGCGAAGATGTCGTCTCTATGGGACGTGCCCCTTACACCAACTGGATTGGTCAACTGCAACCGGAAGACAAAGAACGTGTAGCCCAATCCATACGTCTGGTAGGTATGTCAGACTATGCGGAAAAGACGATGGATAAAATGTCCGACGGCGAATGCCAACGTATCATGATAGCACGCGCACTTGCACAGGATACTCCTGTCATCCTACTCGATGAGCCTACGGCATTTCTTGATTTGCCGAATCGCTACGAACTCTGCCTCCTCCTCAAGAAGTTGGCACAAGAAGAAGGGAAATGCATCCTCTTCTCTACACATGATTTAGACATTGCCTTGTCTCTTTGCGACACAATTATGCTGATTGACAACCCTCAACTATACAGCCTGCCTACCCCAGAAATGGTGACTAGCGGACACATAGAAAGACTGTTCCGAAATGAATCAATCACATTTGACGCTAAGGAGATGAGAGTACGTATCAAGTAAAATCTTTCTTCTCTATCCTGAAATGAAGAAATTACCAAATGGTAATTTTTATCTTCTCATATAGTTCTACCTTTGCAGCCGTTTTCAACAACTAAAAAGATAGGAAGTTATGAAAGATAGCATTGATTTCGGCAGTATGGACATCTCCACACTCTTCCGTAAGTTATTGATCCCTACGGTGCTCGGAATGGTTTTCTCAGCCATATTCATCATTACAGACGGCATATTCGTAGGAAAAGGAATTGGTAGCGATGCACTAGCAGCCGTCAATATCACGGCTCCGCTCTTCATGATTGCTGCCGGCATCGGACTCATGTTCGGAATCGGCGGCTCAGTAGTTGCCTCTATACATTTATCACAAGGCAAACGGAAAGCGGCAAGTATCAACATTACTCAAGCACTGGTTGCTTCGGTTTTCATCATCTTCGTGATGTCGGCTTTATGTTTCTACTATTCGGAACCACTGGCACGACTGCTCGGTAGTTCTGATAAATTATTGCCATTAGCCATCGAATACATGGCATGGTATCTTCCTTTTCTTGTGTTCTATGAGATACTGAGCACAGGAATGTTCTTTATCCGCCTGGACGGCTCACCCAATTATGCAATGATGTGTAATGCCGTCGCAGCAGTACTCAATATTATATTAGACTATATATTCATTTTCGTACTCGACTGGGGAATGATGGGAGCTGCGTTTGCTACCAGTTTGGGAACTGTCATAGGGGGACTGATGACATTAATTTATCTTGCACGATTCTCGCAAAGTATCAGCCTGTACCGCATCAAATTGAGTATGAAAAGCCTGATGCTGACGCTACGCAACGTCGGTTATATGATAAAGCTGGGTACTTCCGCTTTTATTAGCGAAGCATCTATCGCCTGTATGATGTTTCTGGGAAACTATGTCTTTATCCGCCATCTCGGAGAAGACGGAGTAGCCGCATTCAGCATTGCGTGTTATTTCTTCCCGATTATCTTTATGGTCTACAATGCCATTGCACAATCCGCGCAACCTATTATCAGCTATAACTTTGGAGCCCACCAACCCGACCGGGTACGCAAAGCCCTGCACCTTGCCATACGGACGGCATTGGTTTGTGGAATCAGCTTCTTTATCCTCACCGCTTTATGTCGACAGAATATCGTAGCTTTATTTATCGACCGTAGTTACCCTGCATACGATATAGCAGTAAATGGCTTACCCTATTTTGCCATAGGATTCATCTTCTTTGCTGTCAATATGATAGGAATAGGCTACTATCAAAGCATTGAACGAGGACAGAGGGCTACGATTATCACTCTATTGCGAGGAGTGGCATTTATGCTGATAGGATTTCTTGTGCTTCCGCCGCTTTTAGGAATTCCGGGCATCTGGCTGGCTGTTCCGTTAGCCGAACTGCTGACAACGCTCTATATTCTCGTAATTTATTTGAAAGACCGCTTTCAAGTACGCCGATGATGAGTATCTTTGCAGCATGGATGCATTCATTAAGAAGCTTTGCGAGAGATACAAAGTATCAGAAACCGACGTACAGACCTTACTGGACTGTATGGAGATAGTACATTTCAAGAAGAAAGCACCGATAGTACGCGAAGGAACTAAGAACAGTAATCTTTATTTCATTATAAAAGGTATCTGGCGGGCATACTACTTTAAAGACGGAGTAGATACCACCATCTGGTTTGCTTCGGAAGGAGAGGCTGCTTTCTCCGTCTGGGGATATGCGGATAATGCCCAATCGATGATTAATATTGAAGCGATGTGTGATAGTACAGCTTTCTGCATATCACGCACCGCCTTAAATCAGTTGTTCTCTTCTTCTATCGGACTCGCCAATCTGGGAATCCGCCTGATGAATCACCAGTTGCTCATGCAAGAGAACTGGCTCATCAGTTCGGGAAGCCCGCGAGCGAAAGAGCGTTATCTCACTCTCATCAAAGAGACTCCGGAGTTGTTGCAATACGTGCCGTTAAAGCACATTGCATCCTATCTGTGGATAACACCTCAGTCGCTAAGCAGGATTCGGGCAGAGATTGCTTCTTCTTCCTTATAAGAAGAGCTTCTTATGCCCTTACGGTTTTCACGCCAAAAGCACAGTAAGTGAGATAACACACACAAGCCAAAGTGACAAAGACACCACCTATAACACCTACCGTACCGATAGCAAATCCAATGACAGGAGTAACCACTCCTCCACCGGCAACAGCCGTAATCATCAATCCTGATATCTGATTGGCTTTCTCCGGCCTAGCCTGCAATGCCATCGAATAGATAATGGAAAACACCGATGACGCAAAGAAACCTACTGCTCCGATACATATCAAGTTCACTATATCGTTTTTCACAAATGCCAGAATCAGCAAAGACAGGATACAGGCAATGATATTCACCCTGAAATATTTTATTTCAGCAATGCGCGCCAACAGGAAAGCTCCCAACAATGCTCCAATCGTACGGCTCAGGAAGTAAACCTGTGGAGCAAACTTCACTTGATCCGTCGTCCAGTCAAATCGTTCCGCCATCAACTTCGAACTGATAAAATTGGTTGCTACATCCACACCAACGATGAAAAAGATACCTAAGAATAACAGTAGTATCGTCTTATCCTTCAATAAAGAAAAGGTGTCACGGATAGAAAGTTGTTGTGTAGCGGTAGAAGAATCTTCCCGTTTGATAGGAGTAGCTATTAGCCAAACAGCCGACAACAACGTGATGAGCCCCAATATCGGAAAGCAATAATACCATTTTTCTTCTCCAAAGTAGGCTACTGCCAACAATACGATTTCCGGTCCGACAAGGGAAGAAACTGCTTTAATCACCTGCCCTGTAGTCAGGCTACTTGTTAGTAGTCGCTGATTGGTAACGACATTACTCAATAGTGGATTCAGCGAAACTTGCAGAATTGCATTTCCAATCCCTAGAAGAGCATAGGCTACCATACACGTTACACTGTTATAGACCACTAAAGGCAGCAGCATACCGACCACCGTTATTCCCATGCTGAGCAATACCGTATTCTTCCGCCCCCACTTGTTCATCTGATTTCCGATAGGAATACCCAGAAACAAAAACCAGATAAAGACCAATGAAGGGACAAATCCGGTCATCACGGGCGACCAGTCGAAAGATCGCTGAACATAGTCGGACGAAATGCCGACTATGTCACAGAAGCCCATTACAAAGAACCCGAAAAGAACGGGAAGGGCTGTAAATATTGAATTTTGAGTTTTCATGAGTTACTCTTCATTTGTTTATTCAGAACAATGAGGCGGGTTTTCTACTCCCCACTTCTCGTTGGGTTGATTACCCATTGTCAGTTTCAATGTTCCTCCCTGATAGAGTTCATCCCGATACATCCAACACTGATCCAACGCTTTACCATTCAAAGTAGCCGACTGCACATAATAAGCATCCGGTGCATTGCCTACAGTTTCAATGACGAACGTTTTTCCTTTCGCGTTCATCGGGCTGAGCTTAATTTCAATCTTGTCAAACAAAGGACTACCAATCTGATAAGTAGGTCGTTCGCAAGAACCTCCTTGAACATCGAACAGTCCCATGGCAGCCATTACATACCATGCGCCCAACTGTCCCTGATCTTCATCCTGACCATAACCGTAGCCATGTTCACCATTTGTTCCGTAAAATTCATCGCAAATCAAACGGGTCCATTTCTGTGTCAGATAGGGTTTACCCATGAAATTGAAAAGCCAAGGAATGTGCAGGCTAGGCTGATTGCCATGATTGTAAGGACTCTGGATTCCGGCAAAAGCATACGTCACTTTACCACCACCAAAGATAGACTTGCGGGCTTCGGTAAATATAGAGTCTAGTCGATTATTGATTTCCTCTTTACCTACTTTCTCTACCAGACGATACGGATGCTGAGGAACAAAGAAGGTATATTGCATAGCGTTTCCTTCCTGAAATCCACGCCATGATTCCAACGGGTTGAAGTTGTCGATAAACTCTCCATTAGTAACTCTTGGGCGAATCAACTTCAATGAATCATCAAACAGTTTTTCCCAACCACTCGATAATTCCATCAAACGTTTATAGTCGTCCGTATGTCCTAAGGCTTTTGCCCATTGCGCTACTGCATAGGCACTGAAACAATATTCCAATGTATGCGAAACGGAGAAAGTGGAACCTCCCGGATGTGTTCCGTAATGAACGCTGTTCTCATAAGGCACATATCCTCTTTCCACAAACTGCTTCACATCCATTTTGCCTGCTCCTTCAATGCGTCCTTCCCAGCCTAATTCATTCTTCAAAGCCGCCTGATAAGCCGTTTCGACATCAAAGTTACGGATACCACTATTGTATGCACCTGCCAACGTGATACTCACCATATTGGTTCCTACGCCCGAAACATACCTGCTGGCAGCAATGCCGTCACCCAGCCAACCTGCATCTTTGTACACTAGCAACTGGCTATTAACTAAGTCATTGTAATATTCCGGATAAGTCAACGCCCAAAGTGGAGTGAGGTTCCAGTAAGCCCCCCAAAGGGCATCAGTGTTATAATGATGATGCATAGGTTTGCCATCTTTCCCCAAAGTTATCTGTCCCACCGTACCGTCATTCTTCGGGTAAGCTCCATTCACATCGCTGGCAAGCCCTCTACCCAACAAAGCGTGGTATAAGCCCGTATAGAATTTGATTTTACTATCTTCCGTACCTCCCGAAACGAGAATACGTCCCAATGACTCATTCCATTTATCCGTGGTTGCCTGCAAAGCCTCATCAAATGTAAGTTCTTTAGCCTCCGTCTCCAGATTCAACTTTGCATTTTCAATCGAAGTATATGACAGCCCTATTTTCACATTGACTACATCATCTTTTTGAGTTTGATAGTTCAAACACATGATAGCTCCGGGACCTTTTATTTCATTCCCTGCTTTAAGAGCACTATCCTGATAGAAAACATCCACCGATTCGGGAGCACGATCCAACTTTGCATAGAAATACATGGATACGGATGCTCCTGCCTGATACTTCTTCACATAAGAAGGTTCCGTCACCACATACCCTTCGATGGTATTTCCATCCAACTGCTTGATATATGCATCCTGAACCACTCCGCTCTCTCCCTGACGATTACCTATATTAAAGAGAATATGTGCAGCACCCGTCTCAGGGAAAGTATATCTCTGGAATCCTACACGGGAGGTTGCTGTCAGTTCCGCCTTTACCTGATAATCTTTCAATAGCACAGAATAGTATCCCGGACGCGACGTTTCATCTTTCTTATCAAAACGGGAGCGGAATCCATTGTCCGGTTCTTCCAGCTTTCCCGGATTCGTTTTCACTTCTCCGGTGACAGGCATTAGCGAAATTCCTCCTATCTGAAACTCATGCAGGCAAGGAAAACCGTCTATTGAGGTATGAGTGTCTTCATAACCTATAGCCTCCCATCCTTGTTCGTTGCCATACGTTCCATTGGTTGATGCCCCAAGTTTTGCCATTCCGAAAGGTTCCGCAGCCGGAGTATAAAAGAACCAACGACTGTGAACCGTACCAATATTGGGATTCACATACTCTACCAGATTGGGATGGTCCGGTGCTTTACATCCCACAATACCTGCCAATATCAACAGGCTACCTATCCATTTTAACTTCATCATCGTTTATTTTTCTGTTTTAACTTCATTTTTTATCATGGCTACTCGTGCATAATATTCGGGGATACAGGATGCATCCAACAACCATTTCGGTTGGCGTTTTTCGTCCGTGCGCCCTGTCCAGTCGTGATACATCAGCCCGGCTTGGTCACGTGCATGATCCCAGGCATAATCCAAGCCTTTAATCATTGCGTCCACATATCTGGAGTCTCCGGTGACATTGAACAAGTCATGATAGCCCCTGAATAAGACAAGGTTGAACCAAGGCAGGTCTGCAATATACGGAATACCTTCTTCCGTATATTTAAAGAATACCTTAAAACTACCTTCCGCCAGGAACTTGGCATTATCCAGATACGCTTGTTCTCCCGTAAACTTATACAAAGCTACAGCCGCCTGCAATAAAGTACCAGTATTGTAAGTATATAAATCCGGGTGCACCGCAGCTGTCGTTGTCAGCCATGAGTTCCACACCACTCCCCGTTCGGGATCTTTCAGGTATTTATCAATCCATTTATAGAATTTCTTGCCTACCTCCAGATAATACTCGTCTTTAGTCGCTTCATACAGTTTCAGAGCCAACACCATTGCTTTACCATTGGAGCAAGCAGGTTTCTGATCTTTTACTCCTTCCAACCAAGACACCGCTCCTTCAAACTCCTCATCCCAGCCACTTAAAATAAATGTCAGTACTTGCTTTGCCTTTTCCAAATAATGCGGATTCTTAGTCACCAGATAAGCATCAATATAATCGATGCCTACCAACCCATTGTCATCATAATAGCGGTCTACCTTTCCGAACTGTACCGGATATGCCTGATAACCGAAAGGTGTACGGGCAGTATCATAATATTGCTCCACAGCCATAACCATTGAATCTACATAAACCGTATATTTCTGTGGTTCGAGAGCAGCCATCAGCACAGCCGAAGAAAAGACGCCACTCATAGGCCACAGATAAGATACTTCCTGTGCCTGACGGGTAGAATCATTGAAATAAGTTAGGTCGGGACGATGGTTCCCCGGATAATACTCCGAGAAAAGTCCGTATTTGGGAACCCGATAGAGTTCCCAGACACGTTGAAACATCTCCTCTGCCTTCTCTTTATTCGGTGTCATCTTCTTTTCTCCGGTACAGGAGAAAAGGATTCCTGCCAATGACAGAAGTAAAACTATATTTTTCATTTTGTCTTTCATATACAAATGTTATTCTTCCACCGCTGTTTCTCCTTTATACAAAGCAATGATTCCCAACGACTCAAGAGCAGCATCCTGCATCAACAATTGCTCCGCCCTCTTCGGAGATGCTCCGGACCAGTCTTCATAATATAATCCGTTGGTCATACGAGCGTTTTCATACGCATAATCGAGGAAGTTAATGAAAGTCTTGATATAATTACCTGCATTTTTGTAGTAAGGTTCTATATCAATATATGCACGAACCAACTTTGTAGTGAACCACGGATCATGATCGGGGTAAGCCAAAGCCAAGCCATTGAGTGGACGCACAAAATAATTATAAGCTCCCTCAGAAGATTCAATAGCACTGTCCAGATAGGATTGCTCACCCGTTATTTTATGCAGACGAACTCCGTTTGAAATCATAGCACCAGTGTTGTAAGTCCATTTCACCTCACGTATAGAACCGGACGCCTGTTTGTCATTCCAGTAACATCCGTCTGCCGGATCACGCAAGTTGGTCACTGTCCAATTGTATAAACGCTTGGCAAAATCCAACACATCCGCTTTTTCATCCTGTGGGCAAACGGAGTAGTAGTTCAATAGAAACAGAATCGCATTCCCATTGGCACACGTCGGCTTATTTGAATTTTCATTGCCCGGGATGTTCTTTTCGTCCTCATTCCACCAGAGTCCGCCGCCGAATGTATTATCTTCACCGGATTTGAGAAATTCCACGATTTGTTTTGCCTTTGCCAGATAAACAGGGTCTTGTGTCAAACTGAAAGCTTCTACTAAATCAATTCCTACGATGGAGTTATCATCATAATATCGGGTTCCACCGCCGTTAGTTCCGTTTGTTGAAGAGCCATAGCCGCCTATATTTACATTACCCGAGGAAGTACGGTAATAAACATCAAAGCGGTTGACCATATCGGTATAATTTACGTCATAGCCTAAAGCGTGCAGAGCGGCTGCTCCGGAAACTAGTCCGTCATAAGGCCATAAGAAGGAAGCCGCATTGTCTCCGTCCTTTTTCGGATAGTTTTCGTTATAGAGTCCTTCGGTAGCCCCACTATTTATCCGATAGCATTGATTAATCACATCAAAGAGTTCTTTGGCACGTTTGTGGTATACCACTTCTTCACCCGGTTCTGAAGGAGTAATCGGCGTAGGAGGAATATATTTTTCTACATCATCTCCGGCACAGGAGAATAATAGTGCCGGAAGAATCGCTAAAATAGTTTTTATCTTTTTCATAACCTGTTCTTATTAGTTTAAGGGAGTGACATTAGTAAACGTATGTATCATCAGTCCGTCCGCATTGGTATCGATTGTGATAGTGGCGTGCTTAGAATCCAAATCTCCTTTCATCTTCCAAAGATGATCCCATTGGCTCCATGCATATTCATATAAAGCATAGAAAGAAGCAGGTTCTCCACCAACAGGACGTTCTACACTTACATCATCGTGTCTGCCCCAGCACATATCACCACCATTTACCTGAGCAATAAAATAATATCGTTCTTCTATCCATCCTAACCAACTAGGAGGATTCGATTCCGGTTTAGAAGGATCAAGGAAACGAATATCGCCTTCTCCCACAAATTTACCATTGCCTGCATAATTAAGTATGGCAATATCTCCATAAGAAGCTCCCCAAATACAACGTACGGAAGAACCGATATTCTCACTAGTCATTCCCATTGTATTAAAATTCACCGTGAGACGGACCACTTCATTGGAAGCGCCCACCGTTATTTCACCTTCACCTTCTCTCAGTTTCGAGCTTTCATCAATGTAGTATCCGAATGCATCGGCTGTAGTGCCGGATTTGAATGAAATCTTACCTGCCGACAGTTTTGTATAAATCTGGAACACACCTTCTTCTACACAACGGAACGGAAGTCCTCCTTGACCGGCGTTTTCCGTAGCCGTGCCATACAAATACAACTCTGACGGAATATTATCAATTCCCTCTCCACGTGTAAGTGTAATACTAGCTTCTTTTTCCGCACGTTTCACCACTCCTCCTTTTGATGCACTCACCGTCCATTTAATTGTTCCCGTCTCTTCCGGATAAATCCCTGCATTCCGGGCTAAAGTGTTAAGAGCCGCTTGAGTGACCGAAAGAGTAGGCATAGCTCCCTGATCGCTCTTCATGGTTGCCAGCGGAGCGGAAAAGTCGCCATCCGCCTTATCAAACCAAACCTCATACAACACAATTCCTCCATCGGCCGCACCGCCGCCAGACCATGATAACACAACCGGTACCGATGAAGTCACATCCAATTGAATAGCTGCCGGAGAATTTAACTCCGTAGGGACACTAAAGCCCACATTCAAGTCATAATCTTCCTGACATGCCACCATCGTCAGAAGTACTGAACATATCAATAATATCTTTTTCATAATTGTTCCTTTCTTGAGTTATTTATCCGGTTACCAGTTTGGATTCTGTGTCAGATTACCATTCAAATCACGCTCTGCCTGCGGGATAGGCCACAGATAATGCTTATTTGCATCAAATTGTCTGTTTTCTACCCGAACATATCCATTGTCAGCACCTATGATATCATCTGTCTTAAGCCCATGACACCATCCATTCATCACATCATCCGCTATTCTCCAGCGGATAATATCTTTATAGCGGTGTCCTTCCAACGCCAATTCCGAACGGCGTTCGTTGCGCACAATCTGAATCAATTGGTTCTTAGAAGCTTCAGTAGGAAATTCAATCGCCGAAGCTGTAAATCCTGCCCTTTGACGAATCATTTTAATGGTTTTATCCCAAGCGGTTTTATCCAATTCGCCAAGTTCCGCCAAAGCTTCCGCATTCATCAACAAAATATCAGCATATCGAATCAGAATCGGGTTCAAACCAGAGTAAAAGGTTGCACGATAGGTCTTATCCCAATATTTCTTGATATAATATCCCGTAGCCGTACAATCCGAACCAACGCCATATCCATCTTTTCCCTCTCCTTTCTCACAGTTGATTACGGCTTCCGTACCGTCAGCCAGCATATACGAGTTTCCTGTATACATCACGGTAGCTTCCAGACGCGGGTCGCGATTGTCAAACGGGTGATTTTCGTCATAAGAGGTTCCGGTTTCGCTAATTGTTTTTCCATCCATCATAATGTAGCTGTCTACCAACTCCTGTAGAGGAGAAAGCTGGGAATAACCACCCAATGAAGGTGGAACGATAACATACAACATTCTGTGTTCGCGACTAGTCGGACGATATTGTGCATCCAGAATTACTTCCGAGTTATACTCATTTGCTATCTCGAACAGTCCTGCATAGCTAGGAAACAGAGTGAATCCACCTTCTGACATGATGGTAGATGTGATATTTCTAACTTGTGTCCAGTTACCTTCAAACAAATATATTTTAGCTTTAATTGCCATGGCTGCCCAACGGGTTATACGACCTTTATTATCCGCGTCATAAGAAACGGGTAGATAATTACCGTCAATCACTTCGTCCAAATCGGCCAGAATGTTAGAAATAACAGTTGCCTTTTCCGTACGCGGAGTAGACATACTTTCTTTGATGGACAATACCCTCGTGGTATACGGCACATCACCAAACCGCGTGTATAACTCATAATAATGATAGGCACGAATTGCTTTTGCTTCGCCAATATACCGATTCTTCAACTCCAAATCCAAATCAGGTACCCGGTCGATATTCTCCAATAATTCATTGCACATACGGATACCGGTATAGCGGCTGTCCCACACTAGTTTTACATAAGGGTCAGCAGTAGAAAATGTTCCGTTACCGATATTCTGTGTAGCGTCATTCGGCTGCTTGGTATAAGCATTATCCGTCATGGCTTCGCTGTAGAGCTGTTCATCCATAGTTGCCAGATACGTATAGCAGGTATTCAACGCTTTAAGAGCCGCATTAGGATCTTCTTCCCAGTAGGTCAGGTCCGTTTCTCTGTCGTAGGGTGCTGTATCGAGGTCAACACAAGAGGCACCGCCTACCACTAAAACAGCAGATAAAATCAAATTCTTTATAGTTGTTTTCATCACGGTACGATTTAAAATTTAACATTAAGTCCAAACGAATATACTCTTGCCACCGGATAGGAACGTCCACTGCCATCACCGGTATATTCCGGGTCCCATCCACCTTTCATCTTAGTGAAAGTCAACGGGTTCTGCACACTGGCAAAGATTCTCAAATTCTGAATGCAGAGTTTTTTCATCCATTGTTGCGGAAATGTATAGCCAATCTGAGCATTTTTCAAACGCAGGTATTTGGCATCCTGAATCCAGAAGTCGGACTTCGCCGCATTATTGGCAGATTCCGCTCCCATAGTCAGACGAGGATAGGTAGCACCGGGATTATTCGGAGTCCAGCGGTCTATATGGAAATCCATCACCGGACCTTCATTGTTATTATGGAAAGCCTCAACAGCTTCACCACGCATCCACTTATTACGTTTGCCAACTCCCTGCCACATCATCGAGAAGTCGAAGCCTTTATACTCCAATCCATACGTAAAGCCGAAGGTATATCTCGGAAAATCATTGCCTACAATAAAG
Organism: uncultured Bacteroides sp.; assembly: GCF_900547205.1. Classification (GTDB taxonomy): domain Bacteria; phylum Bacteroidota; class Bacteroidia; order Bacteroidales; family Bacteroidaceae; genus Bacteroides. The sequence goes on along the minus strand of NZ_URFY01000012.1, from coordinate 76,628 downwards.
CGGTCATCATCCGGTTTAATTACGCCATCTCCATTCTTATCCAGATAGCGGATATCTCCCGGTTTCGGAGTGATACCTTCCAGGTGCGGTCCTGTCTTACATTCTTCTTCGTTCTGGAAAAATCCGTCGGAACGATATGCATAATAGGAATAGAGCGGATAACCCTCACGGATAATTGTCTGTACATCTGTCCCACCAATGATTTCTGTGCCGCGAGTATCAATTACTTCATTAAAACTATCCGAGATATTGCCGGAGAAATTATGTACTACCGGACCGGTTTTCAGACGATAGTTCACAGAAAGTTCCCATCCTCTTGTTTCCACCTCACCGGCATTCTGAATAGGAGCTCCGTTGCCAAACAATCCCGGAACCGGCAGGTTTACCAGAATATCCTTCGTCCGGTTGTTGAAGCAATCGAAAGTAATATTCAAGTCATTGTTCAATAAACTCAGTTCAAAACCGATATTTGCCATACGGGTAGTTTCCCATTTCAAATCGGGGTTGGCAGAAGCAAAAGCTGCGGTTTCCGCCAGTTTGTCTCCGAAGCTGATGCCGTTGGTGACAGATACAGTTTGCATATATTGGTAGGCACCGATACGGTTGTTACCAACCAATCCCCATGAACCTCTGATTTTCAGAGACGGAATGTACGGTTTCAGTACAGACCAGAACTTTTCTTCCGAAATACGCCATCCTGCCGAGAAGGAAGGGAAGATTCCCGAACGGTTTCCTTTGGCAAAATAAGAAGAGTAGTCATTACGAATATTAAATTCCACCAAGTATTTCTCATCGTAATTGTAAGTAGCTCTGGCAAAACCCGAATAGATAGCCCAATCACCCGCCGAACCGCTATTGCTAACCTTATCTCCACTTAGATTTCCTACAAAGATGTCGTATTTAGAATCTTCCGTCAGTCGGCTGGTAGAAAACTGTTTGTCAGAAAAGCCTTCATAGGCATATCCCAACAATCCCCCGATGGAGTGTTTTCCTATTTTTGTATTGTAAGTCACCATCAGATTGGTAGTGATATTCTTTGAACGGTAGAATTGCTCCGTAAGTTTATTCTCAGAGTCTCCCGTACCTTCAAAAGCTTTACGGTTCTCGTGCAAATTATTGTTCCATACACGGCCACCGGCATTTCCAATCAGTTTCAGTCCTTTATAAACTTCCCATTCGGCTTGTATGGTTCCCAATAATTCATCATTCACATTCCGACGATATCCTCCGTCTTGCAAGCGTTGCAAACCGTTTGCATTGCTTCCCGCAGGATAATTATAACTGCCATCTTCATTTATTATCGGATAAATCGGTGGTATGCGGTTGGCTTGTTCGATAATCCATTCCGTCCAATAAGCATGTTCCTTAATATCATTGCGGGTAAATTGTGAAGTCAGATTCAGCGTGAAGTTCTTCGTTACTTTATGGCTTACATTCAAACGGGCATTGTAGCGCTTATAACCATAGTCCGGTCCCTTGAACATACTGCTCTGATCCATATAACCCAAAGAAGCCATATACGACATCTGATCATTGCCACCCGTCATCGATACGCTGTGCGAACTCTGAGGAGAATTACGGTTATACAACTCTTTCACCCAGTTTACATTCGGTCCGCCATTTCTAAACTGTGCAATCTGCTCGGGAGTGAATTTCGCATTCCTGCCTGAGTTTACGGCTGCTTCGTTATACAATTCCGCATATATCCACGAATCTGCCATTTTAGGCAACGAAGTGGGTTGTTGAACTCCGTACATGAAGTCGTAGGAGATTTCCACCTTACCGGACTTCCCTTTTTTAGTAGTCACAAGTACCACACCATTGGAAGCACGCGAACCATAAATTGCAGTGGATGAGGCATCTTTCAAAATAGATATTTGTTCAATATCCGACGGATTCAGATTGGCAAGCGATCCTTCTATTCCGTCAATAATGACTAACGGATCGTTATTATTCATCGTATTCAGACCACGGATATTTATCGAAGGTACACTACCCGGAGTAGAACTTCCCTGCTGAATAATCAATCCGGGAGTTGTTCCCTGCATAGCTTCCAGTACATTTGAGATGGGTTTTCCTTCCAGCTCGTCCGTAGAAAGAGAAGAAACAGCTCCAGTGAGGTTTACTTTTTTCTGCACACCGTAGCCCACCACCACCACATCTTGTAAGGCAACAACGTCCGATCGCAGCACTACAGTAACGGAGTTTCGTCCGTTCACCGGTACTTCCTGTGTTTCATATCCTATCGAGGAAACCACCAATATCGCTTTTGGAGCAACATTGAGTGTGAAGTTTCCATCCATATCCGTAGCCGTACCTGTAGAGATACCTTTTACCAAGACGGTAGCCCCGATGACGGGTTCTCCATCTGCCATCACTTTACCTTTCACGGTGATTGTATTCGATTGTGCATACAGTTCGGAACCAACAGCCACATTCGTACAAACAATCAGCATAACAGCCAATAACTGCCAACTCGATACTACCGCTTTGAAAAGCCGGCGGGCAAATTGCGCATTCAATAGATTAGATTGTTCCATAACATTATTATATTTGAATTTATAGAATAGTTTTTGTGTATCATAATATATCCAATTGAGATAAAGCAAAAGTATAAGCTCCCAAAGCGACAGCTTTACTTGCTCCTAATGAAGAAATCGCAAGACCTGTTTTCTTATGACTGGTATATTGCACCTGCTTTCCTGAAAACGGTATTTTCACCATAGTATCCTTTTCTTTCAGGAAATCGTCTAAGCCTTCTTTTTCCGACAAATTGAACACTTCCATCTGTAAACAAGGGAAAGTAGCTCCGGCAAATGTGCCGACCTGCCGATTCATTTCTTTCATGACTCCCGGAAGTATGTATTTGGCAGCTCCAGCTACTCCGCCACCAATTACTACCAAGCCATCTACTATATTTAGCGCACGGATAATTGCCTCACCTGCCATTTCTCCCAATTCAAAGAAACTGTCGATAGCAGCTTGCCGGTTTCCTTCCCGGATACCTTCAGCAATATCGAAAATGTTTTTAGGTGTAAGTAATGAAGCATCCGTCTTGCTCAACTCCTGATATACCCGCCGCACCGCACGGATACTAACGCTTTCTTCTGCAATCATCCCGGGATATTTCTTATTCCTCATAATCCAGACGTCGCCGCCGCATCCGTTATCTCCGGTCAGCAGCCGGTTGTCAATCACAACTCCGGCGCCGAACCCTGTTCCTAGTGTTATACCAAGCAGATTCTTATATTGCCGGGTACTTCCGGCATCTTTCAGGCGCTTATTTACTTCGGGCAAAGTACCTGCCAGCGCTTCGCCATAGGCAAACAAATTACCATCATTGTTGATGAAGACCGGAATGCCGAATTGTTCTCTCAAATAAGGTCCCAGTGCCACCCCTCCCCTGAAAACGGGGAAGTTAGGCAAATCACCAATAATTCCATGCTCATAGTCAGCAGGCCCGGGGAAAGCAAAACTGATGGCTACCGGAAGTCTGGGCAATCGCTTCTCTACTTCCAGAAAGCCTTCTACAAGAACAGACAAGCAACGTTCCAAATCGTCGGACACCGCCGGAAGGCAGATCGGTTCTACAATTTCGCGACAGCCCTGAATGGCTGAAAAGACAAAGTTAGTGCCTCCGGCATCAAGTGTCAGTACGATTCGTTCATCATGTTCGTACATAGGTTTTAAAGATATTAGATTAATGAATTATTTCATTATTAAAAGCGTACGTAGGCTTTTATCGTTACGCATTCTTTTCCGGCAGACTTACCATACGGGGAGATGGTATACTCTTTCACTCCGGCAGGAATGATGAATGTTTCGGCATAATGCACTACGAAAGGTTCGAATGCATGAGTGGGACTTTCAACAACGGCTTCTTCTCCTTCCAATAAGTTCAGCACATTTACGCTATCGTTAGTGTGGTGCAACACCGAAGATGAAAAACGGTGGCGGCGGGTTTCAATAAATTCATTCGGATGCAATCCGGTACGCTCTTCCACCCAGCCTTCGCCGGAAGCCACTTCTCTGAACTGGTTGCGGAGATGGCTTTCCACATAGTCCGTATCCCGGTTCCAGTTTATCACGTGCTTGCCACGTTCCACATTGATAGGCCGCGGTTTTCCATCGAGCCCCAGACGTTGCCAATCCCACAATTTAAAAGTAAACAGATTCGGTGTAGAACTAATTTCGAGTACCATACTATTTGCACCCGAACAATGGACTGTTCCTCCGGGAATCAGAAAGTGATCGTGTTTCTTCGTGGGAATCTTATTCACATATTTCTCTGCATCAAATGCCGATTCACCTCTTTGTGCTTTACGCAAATCTTCAATCATGGCTTCCTTGTCCACCCCAGTCTTTACTCCCAAGTAGACCACCGCATCTTCTTCGGCATCTACCATATAGTAGCTCTCGTCCTGTGTGTAGTACATACCGAAGCTATCTCGAATAAACTGTGTGGTAGGATGCACCTGTAAACTCAGATTTCCTCCACCCATCGTATCCAGAAAATCGAAACGGATAGGGAAATCTTTGCCGAAACGTGCCTCCACCGGTTCGCCCAACAGTTCTCTGCTCTTCAGCAACACTAAGTCTACCGAAGGAAGTTCAAAACGTACGCCGTTCACCTCCAGATAAAGGCTGTTCTCTTCGGGCACACAATCAAAGCACCAACCGAAATTCTCGCGTTCGCGATCCAAGTCGCAAACCTCTTTCATCCATTGACCACCCCAGGGAGCCGGGTCGAAGAAAGGAACTACGCGGAACGGTGTGTTCACCGTTGCTTCCACCCCTTTAAAGAAGGTATCCTTATCTATCATCTTCGGTGTTCCGGCCACATGGGTGTCAATCCAAAATTCAATCCTGTCAAACAATCTTTCCTTATACCTATCACATACTCTCCAATCATTGAAGTATCCCCTCTTGTATTGCAAAGAAACGGCATCTTCATGATTGTCTATCCCTAAAGCTTTCACCTCATGCCGACGGAAACGTTGTTGGATTTCCCAACGTGCCATATCCGCATAAACCACCATCGCATCCTCAGGAGCAACCAAAGCCGCCCCCGTACCTATTATCACAATCGTTTCTGTTGATTCATTGATCTGCCGACGGGCATCTGCCAGCTTCTCCGCATCAAAGTAATCATCTAGTTTCAGATTTGTCACATAGCCAAACAGCACATCTTCTGTCATAAAGCGTTCGGTCATAGCAACAACCTCTTGTTCCGGTTTCATCAAATCACGTACATTCATCACATTTCCGGAGAACTCCTTAGAAAAAGCATTCAGCACTTCTTCTTCATATACTCCAGTATATAAATCCAAAGCGAGCACTTTTCTTGCATCCATTTTCTCTTTTAACATAGTAATGATAGCATCCCAACCCTGAACAAGCATCCCCGTCAGCTTGGTAGAAGGAAATTTATCATAATTAGCTTTTCTCATAACTATCGTTGTTTTTAGTTTATATGTTCATACATACTTTAGATTGTGCAAATATATAGATTTTATTTATAATGCAAACAAAACTTGGATATTTTTTTTTAAAATACTATATTTGCTGAAAATAAACTAATTCAGAGAGATATGAAAATAGACCATAGCAGCGATAAACCGCTTCATATACAAGCAGAAGAGATATTAAGGAGGTTGATTGAAGACGAAGAATATAAAAACGGTAAACTGTTTCCCAACGAGGTTGAATTGTCTGCACAATTGCACATTTCCAGGAATACATTGCGGCAAGCTATCAACAAATTGGTTTTTGAAGGCCTACTGGTACGAAAGAAAGGATTCGGCACGAAGGTGGTGAAAAAAGGAATCGTAGGAGGAGTAAAGAACTGGTTGAGTTTCTCTCAGGAAATGAAGATGTTAGGCATCGAAATACGTAATTTTGAATTGCACATAAGCTTGAAACGCCCCACAGAGGAAATCGGAACTTTCTTCAATTTAAGTCCCGATTCAGACACCCGTTGCGTGGTTATGGAACGGGTAAGAGGTAAGAAAGAGTATCCATTTGTATATTTCATCTCCTATTTCAATCCTAACATACCGTTGACAGGTGAAGAGGACTTTACCCGCCCATTATATGAAATGCTCGAAACTCAATATAACATAGTGGTAAAAACCAGTAAGGAAGAGATTTCAGCAAGACTTGCAGGAGAATTTATAGCTGAGAAACTGGAAATTGGCGCCGACGATCCTATATTAATTAGGAAAAGATTCGTATATGACACGAACGGAGTACCCATTGAATATAACATCGGATACTACCGGGCCGATAGTTTCACCTACACAATAGAAGCTGAAAGATAGAAGTATGTATGAACATACTTCTATCTTTAGCTTTCTAATTTATCTTCCAAGTCTTTTTTCTTCAGCGGCTTCGTCACAAAAGCATTGCAACCGGCTTCCATTGCCTCCACCTTATCGGAGTCGAAGGCATTGGCAGTCACCGCAATGATTGGCGTCACCTTATCAAATTCACGTATTCTCCGAGTTGCTTCGATACCATTCATCACAGGCATCTTCATATCCATCAGTATAGCATCATAGCGACGGGTGGAAGCAAACTCCACAGCTTCCTTCCCCGTTTTGGCTCGGGTGAGCTCAAAATTCTTAAGTATAGCTTTCACCAACATATAATTACTGTCGATATCTTCAGCAACCAATACCGACTTTTTCCGAGCTCCACTGGTGTGCGTATCTGTTAGTTTCTCTACAGCTTGCTCGGGGAACGCTTCCATATTATTTCCCTTCGACTCTTTAACTCCTTCAAATTCTTCTATTTCAGCCTCACAAGGGAACCAAGCCCAGAAAGTACTTCCTTTTCCTTCTTCGCTTTCCACACCTATTTTGCCTCCATGCGCTTCAATAATCGCTTTACAGATAGCTAGCCCCAATCCTGTGCCTTGCGTGAAATCATCAAGTTTGGCAAAGCGTTGGAATAGCTTACTATGTTTATCCTTCGGAATGCCACAGCCTGTATCCTCTACATACAATCTTAAGCCTCCGTCAACATATTCATACCCCATAAGGATACGACCTTTATTAGTATGCTTGATGGCATTGGTAATGAAATTTGTTCCTACCTGCACCACTCGGTTTCTATCTAATTTCACTTTACAACTCTTATAAGGGCTGAATCCATGAAATTCCACTTCAGGATTCGTACACCGCTGTTTTAATGCTGTGTAAGTCTCCTTATATGCAGCCGAAACATCGAACACTTCCGGCTTTAGTTCCAGCAGCCCAGATTCTATCTTCGACAAATCCAAGATATCTCCTATCAACCTAAGCAACAGTTCGTTATTATTGCTGATAATCCCCATAAACTCTTTGCGCATTTCGGGGTCTTCGGTGGTTTGCAGCAACTCTGAGAATCCTACGATGGCATTTAACGGAGTACGTATTTCATGACTCATATTTGCCAGAAACGCAGATTTCAGTTTGTCCGCCTGCTGTGCATCCGCCCTTTCCTGCTCCAGAAACTTCTGATAATTAATTTGCTCAGTGATGTTTAATCTGACACCCAAGTATTTAATTACCCGTCCGGTTTTGTCTTTTTCCATTGGCACTCCGCGCACCGTGCAGTATTGCCAGTCCGAGTCGTACTTGGTTTTCATTTTTACAATATAATTATAAGACTTATCTTCTCCGTTGCGCATGATGAGTTTTGCCCCTTCCAACAGTTCCCACTCGGTGCCTTCTTCATGCAAACAGTCGTCGTAGGCATTTACGGATACCAGCGCACTATCTTGATAGTCGGCTATGGGATCGTTGTAAGCTGTAAACATCTGCGTCTTACAATCAAACTCCCACATCGCCATGCCCGCAGTCTGAATGGCAAAGCGAAGTTTCTCAACCGTATTATTCAGAATCTTATTATTGTATACCTCTTTAGTTATATCTTTTTGCGACCCCAATATGGCTACTACTTTCCCTTCTTCTTTCTTCACTATCATGCGGCTTTCATAATAATGATAGGTTCCGTCTTCGGACATATAACGGAATATTGTTTCTGCCTGAACTTTTTCTCCACTTAAAAGTTCATCAAACAATTCCATCTGCATGGCATGATCGTCCGGATGGAGTATACTCAGATTTTGCTCCATGGTAAGTCCTTTTCCGGCAAGGGCGTTTCCGCGTAAAGTCTTAATTTTCTGCGTTTGCGGTTCATACACCCATGCGGAGACATTTCCTGCGTCCATAGCTAAGTCGAGCCTTGTCTCCTGCTCCTTCATTTCCTTTTCATGATTTCTTTTTTCGAGCAATAAAGTATTGAGCTTCTCATTTTCGGCTCTGAGCAGTTTCTCTCCTTTCTTTATCTTTTGCTTGTAGATATTTACAAAAAAGAAAAGCAACAATGCCGTAAGCAACAATGCACCCAAAAGAAAATACACCCATACGGGGATAGTGAATACCGTCTTTTCTCCAAACCATTTCATGCGTATCCGGTCATAAACTCCATTTTCATTCAATTGAAGAAGGGCGGAATTTACCTGTTCCACCAAACGAGCATCGGTCCCTACAAAACAGTATTCTTGTCGGGGCCAACCGGAATTGGCAACATTCAGATTGGTTAATCCGTCTTTATAGATAATATATTGCGCTAAATTATCGGGACAAATGGCTACATCGCCTTCTCCCTCGGACAGCATCTGCAAGCCCTCTATCATATTATCCGCTACAATCAGATTCGCTCCATAGTTCATCTGAATCAGCTTTTTATAAGGCAGGGAATAACGTTGAACAATTATTTTCTTTTTCGACAAGTCTCTAACATCATGAATAGATTCGCCTTTTCGACACACAAAAATATAATCAATATAACTGTGTGATTGACTTAGTTTATAATTTCTCCCTCGGATTTCGGACTTTGCCATACCGGTTATCAAATCCACCTCCTTGTTTTCAAACTGTTGAAGTACAGTAGACCAGTCGGCCAACTGTAAATCATAAGGCAGATTCAGTTCTTCCATTATGGCTCGTGTCAGGTCTACAATAAAGCCATCCGGTTCTCCCTTATCATTTACAAATTCATAAGGTGGAAAGGCATTATCACCACGAATTATTATTTTCCGAGATTCTCCGGCAAGCCCTTGTACACCGTACATAAGAATCAACATTATGATGAAATTACGTGTTTTCATCCCCAAAATCGATTTTAATATTCCTTTATTCACTATATTCAGATATATGATTGTGTGTATATGTCAATGCATCATAATCCTCCGTGGAGGCATTACAAGCGCTAAAAATAATTATTTTTTCTATCTCTAGCCTACTATTTATACTGTATTAACACTCCAATCGTTCAAAACAAGTACTTTTGCATCTAGTTTCAAAAATAAATATTTTAAGCAAATCATAAATAGAGCACCCAAATCATGGAAGAAAAGATCAATTACAAGGACATTCCCAAAAATTATTTATTCTGCAACTGCAAGCAATGTTCACGCCACAGCAAGTGCCTGCGCTATCAGGCTATGCTCGCCATACCGCCTGAGGTTCCTTATTATGATTCGATAAACCCGAACTACGTGAAAGTAAAAGAAAAAGAATGCGATTATTTCCAGCCATTCTACAAGTCACACTTTGCGTGCGGAATAGATAATTTGCTGAACAATCTTACTTATTCGGAAGCTATTTCCGTCCGAAAAGATTTAATTTCTTTGATGGGACGCAGCATGTTTTACCGCATCCGCAACAAAGAAAGACTGATTCATCCACTCGAACAAGAGCAAATTGCCAACGTTTTCTTGAAAAATGGTATAACATCCAAGCCCCAATTCGACAAATTCATCGATAAATATGATTGGTAACGCTCCATCGGGCAACTAAAAACCCCGCTACACGCTATTGTGAACGGGTTCTTTTCTCATGCCTATGAGAAAAAAGTTCCATGCCTATGAGAAAAAATACTCATAGGCATGAGTATTTTTTCTCATAGGGGTGAGAATCTTTGAGAATTTGTGTAAGACAAAACGACTTTATGAGCGCGCCGCTTTTTTGAATTGCCGGAACTGCCACCAAAGCATAACGCCCGCAATCAAACTGGCTATACAATCGGAGATGGGCATACTGATCCAAACGCCCAATTGTCCGTAAAACTGAGGAAGAATGAGCAGGCACGGAATCAGGATAAGTACCTGACGCGATATAGACAAGAATATCGCTTTACTCGCCATGCCGATGCTCTGAAAGAAGTTGGACGTCACCATCTGAAAGCCCACAATGGGGAAAAACATCACTACAATGCGCAACCCTTTGGAGGAAATGCGTATCAGTTCTTCGTGCGTGGTGAAAATGGAAACAGCCAGATGGGGAATGAACATTCCCATCAGGAAACCGACAGACGTGACGATGGTTGCTGCATAGATAGTTATTTTCAGCACTTTCGTGACACGCTCGTACTGCCGCGCCCCGAAGTTATAGCCTGCAATGGGCTGCATCCCCTGATTGAGTCCCATCACAATCATGACAAACAGAAACACCAGACGGTTGACTATCCCAAAAGCTCCGATAGCCAAATCGCCGCCATATTTCTGCAATCCCTTATTAATAAGGATAACAATGAAACAAGCTGCCAGATTCATCAGGAAGGGAGCCATACCGATGGCGAGAGAATCGAATACTATCTTCTTTCTCAACCTGAAAATACCTTTGTGAAAGTGCAGGAGTTCTTCCTTATTCGAGAATAGTTTGAATTGCCACGCCAACGCGATGACCTGTGCCGCAATGGTGGCAATAGCCGCTCCCTGTATCCCCCAGCCGAAGCCGTAAATGAAGATAGGGTCGAGTATCGTATTAATCACCACCGTAGCAATCGTGGCATACATCGCTTTCTGCGGATGTCCCGCCGAACGGAGCACGGCATTCAGCCCCAGATAGAGATGGGTGACGACATTACCCAGCAGAATGACGACCATATAATCGCGGGCATACCCCACCGTCGCCTCGCTGCCACCGAAGAAATAGAGAATAGGATCGAGAAAGATAAGAGTGACCACCGTAAAAGCCAATCCGATAATGATGTTCAGAACCAGTACGTTGCCGAGCACCCGTTGCGCAGTATCATAATCTTTCTGCCCCAGCTTCACCGAAACCAACGTAGCCGCTCCCACGCCCACCAGCGAGCCGAAAGCAGCTGCTAGATTCATCAGCGGGAAAGTAAGTGCCAAACCCGAGATAGCCATCGCCCCCACTCCGTGACCGATGAAGATACTATCTACCATATTATAAAGAGAAGACGCCGTCATGGCGATAATTGCCGGAATGGCATACTGCATTAAAAGCTTTCCAATCTTTTCCGTACCCAACGCAGTGGGTGTCTTTTGTCCTGTCATACATACTAGTTTGAGGGCGCAAAGATACAAAAAAGTGACGGATTAAGGGATATATGAGAAAAGTTTCGTATTTTTGCCACCGAAATTGAGTTAATACGTAACGAAATGAATATATTAGAACTAAGTGAACAGGAAATTATTCGACGTAACAGTCTGAATGAACTTCGTGCGATGGGTATCGACCCCTACCCTGCCGCAGAGTATGTAACCAATGCTTTCTCTACAGATATTAAAGCTGAATTTAAAGATGAAGACGAGCCGCGTCAGGTTTCCGTAGCCGGACGTATAATGAGCCGCCGCGTGATGGGTAAAGCTTCCTTCATCGAATTGCAGGACTCTAAAGGTCGCATCCAGGTATACATTACCCGCGATGACATCTGCCCCGGAGAAGACAAGGAAATGTACAACTCGGTATTTAAACGCCTGCTCGACTTAGGAGACTTTATAGGAATCGAAGGATTCGTATTCCGCACACAAATGGGCGAAGTAAGTATCCATGCAAAGAAGCTGACGGTACTTGCCAAGTCTATCAAGCCGCTTCCTATCGTAAAGTACAAGGACGGCGTGGCTTACGACTCTTTTGAAGACCCCGAACTCCGTTATCGCCAACGCTACGTTGACTTGGTGGTGAACGAGGGCATCAAGGAAACATTCGAAAAACGTGCTGCCGTAGTGAGAACCATGCGTAGCGTACTGGACGAAGCCGGATACACCGAAGTGGAAACTCCTATCCTGCAATCGATTGCCGGAGGAGCAAGCGCACGTCCGTTCATCACTCACCATAACTCACTCGACATAGCACTCTACCTGCGCATCGCCACAGAGCTTTATCTGAAGCGACTCATCGTAGGCGGCTTTGAAGGTGTATACGAAATTGGAAAGAACTTCCGCAACGAGGGTATGGACAAGACTCACAACCCTGAGTTTACTTGTATGGAGCTCTACGTGCAATATAAGGACTACAACTGGATGATGAACTTCACCGAAAAGCTGCTCGAACGCATCTGCATCGCCGTGAACGGAAGTACAGAAACCGTAGTCGACGGAAAGACTATCAGCTTCAAGGCTCCTTACCGCCGTCTGCCTATCCTAGATGCCATCAAGGAAAAGACAGGATACGACCTCAACGGCAAGAGCGAAGAAGAAATCCGCCAAGTGTGCAAGGAGCTGAACATGGAAGAGATTGACGAAACCATGGGCAAAGGCAAAATGATTGACGAAATCTTCGGAGAATTTTGCGAAGGTTCTTTCATCCAGCCCACATTTATCACCGACTATCCGGTAGAAATGTCTCCGCTGACTAAGATGCACCGCTCTAAGCCGGGACTGACCGAACGTTTCGAGTTGATGGTGAACGGCAAGGAATTGGCAAATGCCTACTCCGAGCTGAACGACCCCATCGACCAGGAAGAACGCTTCAAAGAACAGATGCGCCTGGCAGACAAGGGAGACGACGAGGCGATGATTATCGACCAGGATTTCCTACGTTCTCTGCAATATGGTATGCCTCCTACATCGGGCATTGGTATCGGTATCGACCGTCTGGTGATGCTGATGACCGGACAGACAACCATTCAGGAAGTATTGTTCTTCCCGCAGATGCGTCCGGAGAAAGTAATTAAGAAAGATTCTGCCGCTAAATATATGGAACTTGGCATCGCCGAATGCTGGGTACCCGTCATCCAGAAAGCCGGCTATAACACAACAGAAGACATGAAGGATGTCAACCCGCAGAAGTTTCATCAAGACATCTGTGGCATCAACAAGAAATACAAATTAGAATTGACCAATCCGTCCGTGAACGACGTGGCCGAGTGGATTGAAAAACTCAAATAAATGAAACTACCCGGTAAGATAGCGATAATGGGCGGCGGAAGCTGGGCTACAGCCATCGCTAAGATGTGTCTGGCTCAGGAAGACTCTATAAATTGGTATATGCGGCGCGACGACCGCATTGCCGATTTTAAGAGACTCGGACATAATCCGGCCTATTTGACAGGGGTGAAATTCGATATGAAGCGCATCAACTTCAGTTCCAATATCAACGATATTGTGAAGGAGTCGGATACACTTATTTTTGTCACCCCCTCTCCTTATCTGAAAGCTCACTTAAAGAAGCTGAAAACGAAGATTAAGGATAAATTCATTATCACTGCTATTAAAGGAATCGTGCCCGACGACAATGTAATCGTATCGGAATATTTCACGAAAGAATATAGTGTGCCGCCAGAGAATATCGCAGTATTGGCAGGACCGTGCCATGCAGAAGAAGTTGCACTGGAACGTCTTTCCTATCTGACTATCGCTTGCCCCGACAAAGACAAAGCACGTATTTTTGCCCGCCGTCTGGGAAGCAGCTTCATCAAGACTTCCGTCAGTGGCGACGTGGCAGGTATCGAATACAGTTCGGTGCTCAAAAACGTGTATGCCATCGCCGCAGGTATCTGTAGCGGATTAAAGTATGGCGATAACTTTCAGGCTGTACTCATCTCGAACGCTATTCAGGAGATGAACCGTTTTCTGAATACCGTGCACCCGTTGAACAGAAACGTGGACGAATCTGTTTATCTGGGAGATTTGCTCGTGACTGGTTATTCCAATTTCAGCCGCAACCGTACGTTCGGCACGATGATTGGCAAAGGATATTCCGTAAAGAGTGCGCAGATTGAGATGGAAATGATTGCCGAAGGTTACTACGGTACGAAGTGTATCAAGGAAATCAACAAGCACCACCATGTCAATATGCCGATACTGGATGCTGTCTACAACATTCTCTACGAGCGTATTTCGCCTATGATAGAGATTAAATTGTTGACGGACTCTTTTAGATAAAACCTAATAAACAAGAAGAATATGATTAGCTTGAACATTGAAAAGACATTTGGATTCATTTCCAAAGAAAAGGTTTCTGCCTACGAGGCTGAGGTAAAAGCCGCACAGGAAATGCTGGAAAAAGGAACCGGTAAAGGTAACGACTTCTTAGGATGGTTGCACCTGCCTTCTTCTATCAGCAAAGAACACCTGGCTGACTTGAACGCTACCGCAAAAGTACTGAGAGACAACTGCGAAGTAGTGATTGTAGCAGGTATCGGAGGTAGCTATCTGGGCGCACGTGCCGTGATTGAAGCTTTGTCTAACAGCTTCACTTGGTTGCAGGACAAGAAAACCGCTCCTATCATGATTTATGCCGGACATAATATCAGCGAAGATTATCTGTTTGAACTTACCGAATATCTGAAAGATAAGAAATTTGGTGTTATAAATATCTCCAAATCAGGAACTACTACCGAAACTGCACTTGCTTTCCGACTGTTGAAGAAACAATGTGAAGACCAACGCGGCAAAGAAACGGCTAAGAAAGTAATCGTTGCCGTTACAGATGCCAAAAAAGGTGCTGCACGCGTTACTGCAGATAAAGAAGGATACAAGACTTTCATCATTCCCGATAATGTAGGCGGACGTTTCTCTGTGTTGACTCCGGTGGGTCTGTTGCCTATCGCTGTGGCAGGATTCGATATCGAACAATTGGTGGCTGGCGCTGCCGATATGGAAAGGGCTTGCGGCATTGACGTTCCTTTTGCAGAAAACCCTGCTGCTATCTACGCTGCTACCCGTAACGAGCTTTACAGAAATGGCAAGAAGATTGAGATTCTGGTTAACTTCTGCCCGAAACTGCACTATGTAAGCGAATGGTGGAAACAGCTTTACGGAGAATCGGAAGGTAAAGATAATAAAGGTATCTTCCCTGCTGCCGTAGACTTCTCTACAGACTTGCACTCTATGGGACAATGGATTCAGGAAGGCGAACGCAGTATTTTTGAAACGGTTATCTCACTGGATAAAGTGGACAAGAAGCTGGAAGTGCCAAGTGACGAAGCCAATCTGGACGGTCTTAACTTCCTCGCCGGCAAACGTGTGGACGAAGTGAATAAGATGGCTGAGCTGGGTACTCAGTTGGCGCACGTTGACGGTGGTGTACCTAATATGCGCATCGTTCTTCCTTCATTGAGCGAATACAACATTGGCGGTCTGCTCTATTTCTTTGAAAAGGCTTGCGGTATCAGCGGTTATCTGCTGGGCGTGAATCCGTTCAACCAACCGGGTGTGGAAGCATACAAGAAGAATATGTTTGCTTTGCTGAACAAGCCGGGTTACGAAGAAGAGTCTAAGGCTATTCAGGCAAGACTGTAATTAAGCTAGTGGAAATAAAAAAGAGGTACGTAATCGTACCTCTTTTTTATTTAATATTCCTACAGGTATATCCCTTTATTCAGCTTCTTCAACCGTAGTTTTCAAGCCAATCTCTTCCTGTGCCCCTTCGCATTCGGCTTTTGAAGACAAGTAAAAGGCTAACTTCACATCACCATTCTTATCTACGTGT
This sequence comes from uncultured Bacteroides sp., assembly GCF_900547205.1. Taxonomy (GTDB): domain Bacteria; phylum Bacteroidota; class Bacteroidia; order Bacteroidales; family Bacteroidaceae; genus Bacteroides. The sequence goes on along the minus strand of NZ_URFY01000012.1, from coordinate 60,894 downwards.
TCAATGGTAGCCATTACCTTGACTCTGGTTTGCGTCACACCATCTTTAAAACGTAGTTGACCTTTCTCCGTATCAGTCAGATTCCCTTCGGTAGACACTTCCATCTCATTATAAATGAGTTTGGTGGCAATTGCCTCATCATTCTGAAGTTTAAAAGTTTTCAACTCAGCTCCATTCCCGTCCAAAGACAAGATTGCATCCACCTGATCTCCAACTTTCAAAGCCGGCAGCTTGTCCATCTGGTTAGCGTAATCTACCTTTTCAGATACCTGATCGGATTCCCCATCACTCGGATTAACATCCACCACATATAGCTTCTCTATCGTAATAACAGGACTCTCCCCACTATCAGAACAGGCGCCTAAAAACAATGGCAGCAGAAACAATACTCTCTTCTTCATACTATCAACGAGTTAATAATGCTACAAAAATACACATAATCTTCTAAACAGCAAATAATTGTATAGTTTATCACTAAGACGCCTTGCACGCAACGATATTCACGTCTTGTCTTTGTCCCTCATTTTTTTATAGCTATCTTTGTCTCGTATTTTTAGTTTACCCAAAGAATTAAACTTTAAACAAATATAGAATGGTACGAAATTTATCAAAGAAATCCTACGGATTTATGCTAGTATGCAGTTTGTCACTACTATTAATGTTAACAACCGGTTGTCAGGAATCAAAGCTGAAGGCGGTAATTGAGATTGCTAACAAACAGTGCCCTATGGACATGGGAGAAACCGGTAAAATCACAAGTATCGTTTACGACGGCAATAATGTAGTGTATACTTTCCACATGAATGAGGCAATGACCGACATCAAGGTATTAAAGTCAAATCCCGAAAGCATGAAGGAGTCCATACAAATCATGTTTCAGAACCCTTCAAAAGAAGTGAAAGCGTTGCTGCAACTTGTGGTAAAATGCAACGCAGGGCTCAAAATGGATTTCATAGGCAACGAGTCGGGCGACAAGGCAACTTGCGAACTCACTCCGGAAGAACTTAAAAAAATCTTCAATGCTGATTCGGACGAATCGAAAAGTGACTTGGCTAAACTCAAGGCACAGCTTAAAATGGCAAATTTGCAATTCCCAGTGCAAGCAGGCGAAGGGATAGTGGTCGAAAAGATTGAGCTTATTGATGATGCTGTTGTTTACCAATGCATTGTCGAGGAAGATTTGTGTGAGATAGAGCAAATCGAGGAAAATGCTAAAGACGTGAAAGAGGGTGTCTTAGAAACCTTATCGGATCAAACAGATCAAGCCACTCAAGTGTTCATAAAAAACTGTGTAGCTTGTGATAAGAACATCACTTACAGGTATATAGGTAAGGAATCGAAGAAGCATTACGATGTAGTAGTTACCGTTCCCGAACTGAAGAAAATGCTGAAAACCGGGAAATAAATATCACAAGTATTCTATATCCAACCAAGATTATGAAAAAGAAACTGAAAGCCGTCCTGTTCGATATGGACGGTGTACTTTTTAACTCCATGCCCTATCATGCGGAAGCATGGCATCAGGTAATGAAATCGCATGGACTCACCCTCAGCCGTGAAGAAGCTTATATGCACGAAGGGCGAACCGGGGCGGGAACCATTAACATCGTGTTTCAACGCGAAATGGGGAGAGATGCTTCACAAGAAGAGATAGATAGTATATATAAGGAGAAAAGTGTTCTGTTTAATTCTTATACGGAAGCAGAACGTATGTCCGGTGCATGGGAGTTACTGCAACAAGTGAAAGCTGACGGATTGGTTCCGATGGTAGTTACCGGGTCCGGACAACTCTCGCTGCTCGAACGGCTGGAGCATAACTTCCCGGGGATGTTTCAAAAAGAACTGATGGTCACTGCATTCGACGTGAAATACGGGAAGCCGAATCCTGAGCCTTATCTAATGGCTCTGCAAAAAGGAGGTTTGAAGGCCGACGAAGCAGTCGTTGTAGAAAACGCACCTTTAGGAGTGGAAGCCGGACACAAAGCTGGCATCTTCACTATTGCCGTGAACACAGGACCACTGGACGGACAAGTATTGTTGGACGCCGGAGCCGATTTATTGTTTCCATCCATGCAGGCACTTTCTGATGCTTGGAATGAATTAGTTTTATAGATATCCTAAAAGATTTGGTTATGCAAAAGTTATTATCCTTACCGCCCAATCTAATAAATAGCTTTCATAAGCTGGAAGAAGTGAATCACACCAATTGGTTTTGTACATCAGACCCCGTGGGAACCAAGCTGGGCTCCGGTGGTGGAACGACTTGGTTGTTGCAGGCTTGCCACCAAGCTGTGGCACCGGAAGCAACTTTCAGTGAATGGATAGGACGCGAAAAAAGAATATTACTCCATGCGGGAGGACAGAGCCGACGATTACCGGGTTATGCCCCATCGGGGAAAATACTGACTCCTATTCCGGTTTTTAGTTGGGAAAGAGGACAAAAGCTGGGACAGAATTTGCTTTCATTGCAACTCCCGCTATATGAAAGAATCATGAAGCAAACTCCGGATGGACTGAACACCCTGATAGCCAGTGGGGATGTTTATATTCGTTCGGAAAAGCCTTTGCAAAATATTCCCGACGTAGATATTGTATGCTACGGACTGTGGGTCAACCCAACATTGGCTACGCATCACGGTGTGTTCGTATCCGATCGCAAAAATCCGGAAGTGCTCGACTTTATGCTACAAAAGCCTTCACTTGAAGAACTGGAAGGATTGTCTAAAACTCATCTATTCCTCATGGATATAGGTATCTGGATATTGAGCGATCGTGCCGTTGAAATACTGATGAAGCGCTCACTCAAAGAAGGGACAAAGGAAATCAACTACTACGATTTATATTCTGACTATGGGTTGGCTCTGGGAGAGCACCCAAAAACAATGGATGAAGAAGTCAACAAACTATCGGTAGCCATACTTCCCCTGCCCGGCGGAGAGTTCTATCATTACGGAACAAGCCGCGAATTGATTTCTTCCACCCTCGCCGTGCAGGACAAGGTGCGCGACCAAAGACAAATTATGCACCGAAAAGTGAAACCGAATCCTGCTATCTTTATTCAAAATTCAATCACTCAGGTTCCTTTGTCTGCTGATAATGCCAATATATGGATTGAGAACAGCCACGTAGGAAAGGGATGGAAGCTGGGTTCCTGTCAGATTATCACCGGAGTTCCCGAAAACCAATGGGACGTAGCTCTTCCCGACGGGGTTTGTATCGACGTGGTTCCAATGGGTGATAAGGGATTTGTTGCCCGTCCTTATGGCTTGGACGACGTGTTTAAAGGTGCATTAGCAAGCGAAGCGACTACTTATCTCGGCATTCCTTTCCAGCAATGGATGAAAGAAAGGGGTATAGGCACGGAAGACATCAAAGGACGGACGGACGACTTGCAGGCAGCTTCCATCTTCCCACTGACGACTTCAATTGAGGAACTCGGCATCCTGATACGCTGGATGACATCTGAACCGCAATTGGAGGAAGGAAAAAGACTTTGGCTGGAAGCTGAAAAGTTATCAGCCGACGATATATCTGCACGTGCTAACTTGGAGCGTCTGTACACACAACGCAACGCCTTCCGCCGGAACAACTGGAAAGGACTGGCAGCTAATTATGAGAAAAGTGTGTTCTACCAACTCGACCTGCAAGATGCAGCCAACGAATTTGTATGTTCAGAACTGGATATGCCTGCCATATTGAATGAAGACACCGCTCAAATGGTGCGCATACACAACCGGATGCTTCGTGCCCGCATCATGAAATTGCGTGGTGAAGGCGGTTACAAAGAAGAAGAGCAAGCAGCCTTCCGGCTTCTCCGAGACGGTTTGCTGGGAGCAGTTTCAGAACGGAAGAACTATCCACAGCTCAGCGTATACTCAGATCAGATAGTATGGGGACGCAGCCCAGTACGCATCGACATAGCGGGAGGATGGACAGACACACCTCCTTATTCTCTTTATTCGGGCGGAAGTGTTGTCAATCTGGCTATCGAACTGAACAGCCAACCTCCGTTGCAAGTTTACATCAAGCCTTGCAAAGAATTTCATATCGTTCTCCGGTCTATCGACATGGGAGCTATGGAAATAATCAAGAATTATGATGAATTGCAGGATTACAAGAAGGTCGGTTCTCCTTTCTCTATTCCGAAAGCTGCTCTTACATTAGCAGGATTTGGTCCGATGTTCTCGGCGGAAGCTTATACTTCCTTGGAAGAACATCTGAAATCTTTTGGTTCGGGACTTGAAATTACGTTATTGGCAGCCATTCCGGCTGGTTCAGGTTTGGGAACCAGTTCCATTCTTGCATCCACTGTGCTGGGAGCCATCAACGACTTCTGCGGGTTGGCGTGGGATAAGAATGATATTTGCAGCTATACGCTGGTATTAGAGCAGTTACTAACTACGGGCGGCGGTTGGCAAGACCAATATGGGGGTGTTTTCCCCGGAGTAAAACTACTCCAGTCGGAAGCCGGATTTGAACAAAACCCGTTAGTACGCTGGTTGCCCGACCAGTTCTTTGTTCACCCCGATTATCGGGATTGCCATCTTCTTTATTACACGGGCATCACGCGTACTGCCAAAGGTATCTTGTCGGAGATTGTCAGTTCCATGTTCCTCAATTCAGGTGCACACCTGAGTCTTCTGGCTGAGATGAAGGCTCATGCAATGGATATGAGCGAAGCTATCTTACGCAGTAACTTTGAAAGCTTTGCTAATCTGGTAGGGAAGTCATGGCTGCAAAATAAGACATTGGATAGCGGCACTAATCCTCCGGCAGTAGAGGCTATTATCGAAAAGATTAAAGACTATACATTGGGGTACAAACTGCCCGGCGCCGGGGGTGGCGGCTATTTATATATGGTAGCCAAAGACCCGCAAGCATCTGGGTGCATCCGCCGGATATTGACCGAACAAGCACCAAATTCTTGCGCACGCTTTGTTGATATGACTCTTTCTGATAAAGGACTTCAGATATCCAGAAGTTAAGAAGCTCTGAAAAAACAAGAGGAGAGTGTGTCAAAACAGGATATAACTATCCTACTTTTGACACACTCTCAACTACCCTCCCCCTTATCATTCAATCAATTGAAAATCATATTTCTCAAATTCATTTCCATTGATTATTACAGCAACCTGGTGAAGTCCGAGGTGAAACTTCCTTGTTGTTACCACTTTGAAAGAGTGCTTACGGGTAATATGCTTTGCAGAGTTTCCATCGTAGTCTTTTTCGCTGATTTTATGCACTTTCTTTGCCAATGTTCCATTCGCTTTCTGATAATAAATAGCATATTCAAGCCGTACTTTGGTCTTATCCTTGCTATTATTCAACAGCTTAAAACTAAACTCCAGCGAATTTCCGACTTTAACTTCAGGCGTCGAGATTTGAACATTCTTAATAGTTATATCCTTTACTGAACCCAAGCCGAATAACTCCATTATTACCGGATCACCTTGTTTTAAGAGTGTCCGGCAGCCATGTTTTATAACCCAATCCACCTCTTTCGATTTACCATGCCATCTCTTTGCCAAATCAATCACTATCTCAGGATTATCTTTCGAAATATCATTCAAATTATTGGCAACACTCAAGCGTACAGACTTTGCAGGGTCATTTTTAAGATTTTCAAGAATCGGAATGATCGGAGCAGGGTTTTTCTTCAAATTTGGTAAAGCCATCGCCCAAGGCAGACGTGGACGACACCCCTCAGACGCAAGCCGCCTAACTCCCCAATGTGGATGCTTAGACCAGATCAACATTTGTGCCATCATTTCTTCCGGATATTTAATGATAAAGGGATGAGTAACAAATTCACAACTGGTAAACTGGGTGATTTTCTCTATCGCTATAATAGAAGTTTCATAATCGTCCAGCCCATACTGTTCTACGTAATTATCCAAAATTGCTCCATACTCCAGTGTTAAGCCAAACTTCGTATCGTCTATCAACGAAAAATCGGGCTGTGTCTTTTCTACATAATCCAATAGTTCGAGTATTTTGGCGATTGCGTCTTTGTAATCTGCCGGCAAAAACTTCTTTAGAACTGTTGCAATATGTGCAATACGTTGCTTGAATTCTCTGTTTTCCCATTCTGTGTCCATTACTTGGGATACAAATTCGTGAGTATCAAAATCGTTGATAACACGTTTCAAGTCTTCCGAAAATCTATCGAAAAACTGTTCATTATACATGTTCTTGAAAGCTTCTGCCATCTTTTCTTAGTTTCTATGTCAATCGGATGTATACTAGTTTCCTTATTTACCCATTTTAACGGGTTACAGAAAAAGAGAAAGCCCTAAAAACCATTGATTTCTAGAGCTCTTTAAAATTTAGCCTTTCAGCTTTGTACACCCGTAGGGAATCGAACCCTAATCTGAGGTACCGGAAACCTCCATTCTATCCATTGAACTACAGGTGCTTGTTCATTTTTTCTAATGCGATGACAAAAGTATAAAAAAACTTCGCATCTTCCTAATGTTTCTCCTTTTTTTATAGTTCTTAAGGTATGCTCTTCTGCCACCAGTCTGTTATTTTGGAATGCTTAAGAGCGTATACTTTATCATTTTGACAATCTTTTAGAGAAATCACAATACATATATCATTTTTATTCCTATCTTTGCCGACAATTAACATCTAACAAACCTATGAGTTACTTGATAAAACCTAAGAACTATAAACCGCTACTCGACCTCAAACAGACCGAGCTGGGAATCAAGCAAATAAAAGAGTTCTTCCAATTAAACCTGTCATCCGAACTGCGTCTACGACGTGTAACCGCTCCTCTTTTCGTTTTGAAAGGAATGGGTATCAACGACGACCTGAATGGAGTTGAACGCCCCGTTTCTTTCCCCATCAAAGACTTGGGAGATGCACAAGCCGAAGTGGTTCATTCATTGGCTAAATGGAAAAGACTGACTTTAGCCGATTATCATATCGAGCCGGGATACGGCATCTACACCGATATGAACGCTATCCGTTCGGACGAAGAACTGGGTAACCTGCATTCACTCTACGTTGACCAATGGGACTGGGAACGCGTTATCACCAATGAGGACAGAAACGTAAACTTCCTTAAAGAAATTGTCAATCGTATCTATGCAGCTATGATTCGTACGGAATACATGGTTTTTGAAATGTATCCGCAAATCAAGCCTTGTCTGCCTCAGACACTCCATTTTGTACACTCGGAAGAGTTACGTCAACTATACCCGAATTTGGAACCGAAGTGCAGGGAACACGCTATCTGTCAGAAGTATGGTGCCGTATTTATCATAGGTATAGGCTGTAAGCTAGGCGACGGCAAGAAGCACGACGGTCGTGCACCGGACTATGACGACTACACTACGAAAGGGCTCAATGAACTGCCCGGACTGAACGGTGACCTTCTTTTGTGGGACGATGTATTGCAACGTTCTATCGAATTGTCGTCCATGGGAATCCGTGTAGACAAAGACGCCTTGCAACACCAGTTGAAAGAAGAAAACGAAGAGAAAAGACTGGAACTTTATTTTCACAAGCGTCTGATGAATGATACACTCCCATTATCCATCGGTGGCGGTATCGGACAGTCACGTTTGTGTATGTTCTATCTTCGTAAAGCTCATATCGGAGAGATACAAGCCAGCATCTGGCCCGAAGAAATGCGTAAAGAATGTGAAGAACTTGAGATACACCTTATTTAATAGCTATGAACGTACAGATAGAAGAAAGCTGGAAAGCACATTTAGAACCGGAATTTGGAAAAGACTACTTTCAGAAACTGACTGAGTTTGTTAAGAGTGAATATACTCAATATCAGATATTCCCTCCAGGGAAACTTATTTTCAATGCTTTTAATCTTTGTCCTTTCAACAAAGTTAAAGTGGTGATAATCGGTCAAGACCCTTATCATGGTCCGGGACAGGCACACGGACTATGTTTTTCGGTGAACGACGGAGTACAGTTTCCTCCTTCATTGGTAAACATATTTAAGGAGATAAAGGCTGATATAGGTACAGAAGCCCCTACTACGGGAAATTTAACCCGCTGGGCAGAGCAAGGAGTTTTACTGCTCAACGCAACCCTAACCGTACGCGCTCATCAGGCAGGATCTCATCAAAACAAAGGATGGGAAACTTTTACCGATGCCGCCATCCGCACTTTGGCAGAAGAAAGGGAACATTTAGTATTCATCCTCTGGGGTGCATATGCCCAACGGAAAGGTGCTTTCATCGACCGAAACAAGCACTTGGTGCTTAGCTCGGCACACCCCTCCCCTCTTTCAGCTTACAACGGTTTCTTTGGCAACAAACATTTCAGCCGAACAAATGATTATCTGAAAGCGAATGGAGAGACGGAAATCGCCTGGTAATTGAATAAGTTGAAAATGAAAAAGAAAATGGCTGCGCTATCCATTGAGTAATAGCGCAGCCATTTTCTTTTTCTATATATATATTGCAGCAAAACAATCATGTCTTTCCACTCTCCATTCTCAACTCTCCATTTCCCTAGTACCACTGAATATTACTCTGAGTCTGACTTCTTTGCTCATACTTCAAGTCCTGAAGAATGCTTGCATTCGCCCGAATAGTTACATTATAGTATTTCCAACGTCCGAATGGTGAAAGACTGGCGGACAGATTGAAACAGTGCAAGTCACGAGTAATCGTACATGAAGTCTGTGTTATTTCTTTCGCTTGGAAGTCATATCCCGAATTGAAAGACAACGACCAGTTATTAGAGATCTTCACATTTCCGTTCGCATTAATATTATGCGTATACCTATATGGGTATCTCATTGAATGTCGATTAATTGGCTTGGTTCTATCCTCACTTATATTGAACGAATAACTAAAGCTCAAAGACCAAGGCATCTTGAACACCTGATAACCATCAGAGTCAGCCTGAGCATTTTCTACCTTTTTAGTTGTCGTACCATCTCCTTCGGTTCCGTCCGATTCTTCCTCCTCACCATCTTCCGGCTTTTTCTTATCCTTCTCTGCATCTTCCTTCGGACCAAACCACTTCTTCCATGTATCATTATTGAATGTATAGTTGAAAGAAGAGCCATATCCTTGGAAACGTCCAAAGCGACCATAGGACCATTCTGTACGATTTCCTGTTACTACATTACCTTCCTTATCAAAGGTATAAGCATATGTAGCAAATCGGGCGTTCATATTAAAAGTATAATTCTTAGTCAGTTTCAGACGGACATTCAAACTCAGGTCACTCCACGGCTTTTCTTTTGCTGCCATATTATAGGACATATTCGCACTCAAATCATCAATCAAGCTAATCTTCTTCACCGTATCTTCCTTCGCATCATAATACTTCATTTCCAAGTTATTAGCAATAGAGAAGTTCACCGTTCCCGAACCTTCACGCGAAGGAACACCGTAAGGCTGTCCGGTGTAAGGAGAGTAATATTGCGTATTACCATTATAATCGGTATACTCCTCCCAATACTTGCTGAATCCCGGAGCACCACTTAAGCTCACTTGCGGAGTAAATACGTGACGGATTTGTATCTCCTTCTTTTTCATAAAAAGAGGCTTGTACATACCATATAACTTAGTGCTCAAACTCAAACTAGCCGAATAATTGGCTACACGATAGAATCCATTGATTGAATCGCCCGGTGCAGATTCAAGTCGGCGGTCTTCCATATCATAGTGCTGATTCACCTTGCGGGTATACCAACGCTCCGTATAGTTAACAGACGGAGAAAGCTGGAAATACTTGAATAAAGTAAAAGTTGCACTGATAGGAATATTATGATTCATTGCATTCTCCCACTCGCTCAGTCCGGCTTTGAAGATGCGGTCGTCCTTGGTGCGGATACTGTTCGTAAGACGTCCCGTGTAACCGATAGAGATTTTCTCATACCAACGTTCGGCACCCGCTACTTTTTTTCGCTTAAAGGGGAATAGCTTACTCAAAGATATGTTAAGGTCGGGTAGCGTCACCGCAATAGAAGAGTCGCGCATGGTCTGTGCGATATTAGTAGTTCCGGACAGGGTTAAACCGATATCAGGGAAACTGCGGGAATAACTGATACTTGATGTCTTGGTATTCTGAGTCAACAACTGGGAGTTGTAGAGATTGTTAATATTAGAACGTTCGTAACTACTGGTCGCGAAATTGACACTGGCAGAGAACGTACTGTTGGGACTTGCCTTGGCATCCTGCCGGTGGCTCCACACCACCTTGAAATCCTTGGCAACGGCATAATCCGGCATTCCTTTATCACCCGTCTTGGTGACCTGATAATCCGCTTGCAGCGTACCCGAATATTTATAGCGTTTGTTATAGTTAGTCAGTCCGGACAATCTCCATGAACCTTTCGTAAAGATGTCAGCTGTTAGTTTCAAGTCCATGAGATCGCTTATCGCAAAGTAGTATCCTCCATTGGCAAGTCCGAAACCACGACTGGAATCATCCATATATGTCGGCATAATGAAACCCGAAGAATAACTGCTAGAGAAAGGGAAAAAGAAGAATGGAACAGCCAGTGGCAAAGGAACATCTTCCACCACGAGGTAGGCAGGTCCCGTCACCACATTCTTTTTGGGACGTACTTTTGCCCGGGTCAACTGCATATAGAAGTGCGGATGGTCATGATGGTCACAAGTCGTGTAGCGTCCGTGTTCCATGAATATTTCGTCGTTGGCACCTTTCTTAGCCTTGCTTCCTGTCACGTATCCTTCTCCTTGCTGGGTGATAATATCGGTGATTCCAGCTTTCTTTGTTTTGAAGTTGTATCGGATTGTTTCCGTATCATACGAAGTATCTCCTTCTTTAAACACCGGTTTGCCTTTCTCCACTCCGGTAGAATCTTTAATACCGTAGGCATGAACAGTGCTGCTATCCAGATTCATCGAAATAACCTCAGCGGCCAACTCAATATTCTGGTAGTTCACTTTTCCGCTACCATACAATGTGGCAGACCCCCCTAATGTAAATACAGTAGAGTCATTAGATTCATAAATAACCGGTGCATCGAGCGGTTGTTTCTTCTTAGTCGGTGCGATGGAGTCAATGCGTACCGATACTGTATCTGTTCGCAGCGAATCATTCCCCGAAAGAGAATCCACTTGTGCAGTAGTATTGGAGGCAATCATCCCTCTTCTTCGTCGCTGAGACGTAGCCTCATCGGGAAGCATCAGCAAGACAATCAGTAGTATGAACGATATAAGTATTTTTGCTTTCAATGGCGCCATTAACTAATAGTTTACGCTTGAAGTGGCAAAAGTACGCAAACTTCATCAAATATAAGTCAGAATCTCCGTTATTTAATTATTTTTTAGTGCTATAGAAAGAGAGAACACCATCTGTCGAAGCGGTTCAGCCCTTCTTCACCATATTTGGCTATGCTCTTCCGGGCTTTCTCAACGGACTTCTCTTCGTCCAGATGAGTCTTGGAAAAGAACTTATCGGCAAAGCAGATTAGTTGTTCTTCGAGGGAGACGGGCAGCATCTCACGATGAGGAACGGGCAGTTGCTGGTCTATGATATCCTGCAAAGACAGTCCTGCACCGGTGTGGCGTTCGCAAACCAAGGCATGGCGAGGAAAGCCTTCCTTCAATAAGATTTCTGCCCCCAAGTAGCCATGAGTGATATAAGGATGCTCACCGTGACAATCTATTGCTGGCGCATCCGTAAGAAAAATACCAATATCATGTAAGAGTGCAGCCTCTTTTACGAAGTTTCGGTCGAAATGTAGTTCATGATGGTTATCTATTATCTGCAATGCTTTTTGTGATACGGAAAGACTATGTATCATCAAGATTTGTCTTTGCTGTGTGTGCTGCGGATAATATTTGTCGATGATTTCAATCGCGTTCATCTTTTCGATATTTAATTATTTGTTAGCTATAAGATAAATGAATATTTTTGTGCAATATTACAAAAAAATGCCGATATGCAAACTAGAATTTCCCTCATTCTTTTCTTTTTGCTCCTAACACTGCTCCCTGGATATGCCAGCGGCAAGGTTGCTACCGGAGCGGAACGCATCGAACAATATTTGCCGTTGCTACAAGGAAAGCGTATCGGAATGGTGGTGAACCATACTTCCATCGTAGGAGCGGAACAAACGCACCTGTTGGATACCTTATTAAAATTGGATGTCCGCGTAGTCAAGGTGTTTGCACCCGAACATGGTTTCCGCGGAAATGCCGATGCAGGTGAAACGGTGAAAGACGGAAAAGACAGCCGGACGGGCATTCCTATCATCTCGCTTTATGGAAGCAACAAGAAACCGACCGCCGCCCAACTAAAAGATATCGATATTATCTTGTTTGATATTCAGGACGTGGGGGCGCGTTTCTATACCTATATTAGTACGATGTTTTACGTGATGGAAGCGTGCGCGGAAAACGGGAAAGAGATGATTGTGCTCGACCGCCCCAATCCTTGCGATTATGTGGATGGGCCGATACTAAAGCCGGCTTACCGGAGTTTCGTAGGTTTGCTCCCTATCCCGGTGCTCCACGGATGTACTGTTGGCGAACTTGCACTGATGATTAACGGTGAAGGATGGATTGCGAACAAGAAAAATCCCTGTTCGCTCAATGTTATTCCGATGACGGGATGGAAACATGGAGATTCGTATTCGCTCCCCGTCAAGCCCTCGCCCAACCTTCCGAACGATCAGTCCATTCGTCTGTATGCTTCGCTTTGCCCATTCGAGGCCACCCGCGTCAGTGTGGGACGCGGCACGACTTTTCCTTTTCAGGTATTGGGGGCGCCTGATAAGAAATATGGGAAATTCTCATTCACTCCCCGCTCACTACCCGGGTTTGATAAGAATCCGATGCACAAAGGAGTAGCCTGTTATGGTGAAGACCTACGGGATGTAGCAGACGTGAACGGTTTTACGCTTCACTACTTCTTACGTTTCTACAATTTGTCCGGCGAGGGAGCGGCTTTCTTCTCGCGTTCCCGATGGTTCGATTTGCTCATGGGGACAGACCGTGTGCGGAAAGCGATTCTCAAAGGGGAATCTGAGGAAAATATCCGGAATAGTTGGCAGAAAGAGTTGCAGGATTATAAGGAGATTAGGAAGAAATATCTTCTCTATAGATTATAAAAATCATATCTCCTCACATACCCTCATTTCCATTCCTCCGGAGACAGCACTACAATCTTGTGAAGTTGCGTGGAAGCAAATGAATAAAAAGTTGGTTTGCATTTTGCTCTCATGCCCTCATACATCACTTCAAACCCCTTATCCATCGATGTTTTAGCTATGAGGGCAGACCTGATTGCTACCTGAGGGCAAAGAGTTACCCTCATAGTGCTTTTTGCTCTATCCAGAGTGTTAACACCTGACATCTAGAGTATTAACACCTATCACGTCAAGTATTAACACTCCAGAACTCAGTTATTAATTACTGAGAAATCAGGTATTATTAGGTGGTAAACTGTGCATTAACACCTGCTATTTGATTCATTACTTTCTAGAAACTGCAGATTTAACTGCATAATCAAGATAGAATTAACCGCAGAAACTCTTTGAATATACTCAAACGTTTCTACGCCACACGTCATTTTAACATTCCACAGCCAATTACTCATCTCGCAGTGCCTCCACCGGAGAAATCCGGCTAATGCTGCGTGCCGGAATATAGACCCCGAGCCACGTCACCAACAGCATCACGACATACACAATGAGCGAAACGATAAAGAAATGTGTATAGAAATGATTTGTCAGATAAAGGCTTTCATTTCCCGGTATTCCATCATTCAGTACATAGAAGCCTTCATAGTAAGCCCATTGCAAGAACAAGAAGCAGCCGACAATCACCGCCACCGTCGTCATAACAAAAGCTTCGCCTATCAGCATCCGGCAGATTCCTCCGGGCGAAGCGCCGTAAGACAAACGGATGCCGATTTCTTCCCGACGGGCACGCGTGTTGAGCCAGAACGTTCCGCTCACTGCCAGCAGCAAGTTTATCATAAAGAAATAGGCCAAAGCATATTTCATCCGCACCTCATTGGTCACCCCTTTCTGCAAGTCGCTCTCTCGCTGAACTTCGTAGAAAGGGGTCAACTTACTGAAGACCAACGAACCGGATGAAAGATTATCATCCACCCACATCATAAATTCCTCTATGAAGCGGCCTTCGGAAACATTCTCTTTGGTACGGAGAAAAATACTTAATTCGGAACTGAATGCCCATTCCGGCAATTGGCTTTCATCCCCATACGAAACAAGACGGACAAGATAGGGCTGCATACTGTTTCGCATCTTGATGGGCTGCATCACTCCCACTACACGAATCTCCGAACTGTCATATGCGTTGTAGATACTCTGCCCCGTCAGGTCTTTGCCACCGTTGAGCAGGGCAACCGCATCTTCGGAAAGAATCACGCTACCTTTGGGGATGTCCAGTTTCTCAAGCGATTGCCAGGTTCCGTCCTTGGCCGAACGGAAACGCCAAGTCCTGAAAAAGCCGGAACCGGAGTAGAAAGGGATATATGCCATACGCACTTCCGTAGAATCTTTAAAAACGCCATTCATATTATTGCTCGGCGAACTGGGATATACGCCTGACGCCATGCAAGTGGCAGACTCAATGTCTTTATAATTGCGCAAGCCCATCATAATCCGGGTGTAATCTTTTACCGGATCAGAAACTGTATCAACTTTGTTGCGGGCTAGTTTCAAGCGATACAGTCCGTCCGGCTCGTAACCGTTCGGAATGGATTGATTGTAATTCAGAACAAACAGCGGGTCAATGACCGCACAGCTAACAATGCCTATCACTACCAGCTCCAACATAATCCAAAGATTGCGCCGGCGGCTGTTCCACAGGTGTTTTATGATTTGATGCAGCATGATTCGTTATTTTTGTCTGTTGAGTGAATATACAATATCTTTCTTCAAAGCAACACAAGCCGGTATCAATGCCGAAAATAAATTCAAGACGACGCAGACTGCAAAAGTCACCACAAACAGGATGGGATTGAACAGCATATCTGTGGTGATGCTCATCTGCACGCCATCGGGCAGTGGACTTGTTCCACCGTCCAGCATCGTAAGCAGCCAATCTTTGGCAAATAGCACCATGCCAAAGGAGAGCATCAGTCCTAAAACGCCACCCAGACAGGTTAGCAACAGGTTTTCCCACACTATCTGCGAAAAGAGATGATTACCGGTTGCACCGAACGCCTTACGCAATCCCATTTCGGGCAGCCGCCGTTCCATGCGCGAAGAAATCATCCCCGAAAGATTGAGAGCCGGCACCAGCAACAGCATCAACAGCCACAATCCCATTTGCCGGAAAACCATCATGAAATCCAAATCATCCATATCATCCGTTCGGAACAAGGTCTTCCAGTAAAGATAGGGCTGGCCGTGCATCAACAATCTGTAGCCCTCGTGAGGCTGTGCATTAAACTTGCGCACGTATTCATCCACCTGCAACTTTACTTTTCCCGCATCCGCTACCGAAGGCAATAATATGGCAACCTGAAACGGACCGAGCACGTCCCACTTATTATTCTCTTCTGCATAACCGGAAAGACACGTATAAGGCAACCAAACCTGTGCATAACTCAGCGGCAATGCATAGCTCGGCGATTTCACCACTCCACATACGCGATAATCCATAAGGTTCAATTTGATAGACTCTCCCACTACGTCCTCCCTGCCGAAAACACGTCTTGCCATGTCTTCCGAGATAACCGCCGTGCGAAAGCCGCTCTCAAACTCAGCCTTCGTGAAAGGTCTTCCAGCGACGAAAGAGAAATCGAATACTTTCCAAAAGCCGGTATCGGTGAGTTTCACCAAAGTAGTAAGGGGACGTTTCACATTTTTCACTGCTACAAACCAGCTTTCTGCATCATTGATAGCCGTCACCGCTTCTACTCCCTTCAGAGAGTAGAAACATTCTTTGATAAAAGTGGCGGAATAGTTCCACGTAGTGTTCCAGCTATTGTCTTTTATATTCTGCATATGAGCGGTAGATGCTATGAACATACGGCTACGGTGAGTTTCGGGGTAAATATCCCCCACCTTTATATAATAGAGAACGGCCAGCACCATCACCATCGAAATGGCTAATCCGGTGCCGACGATATAAAGGCTACTGAACAAGGGGTTCTGCTTCAGAAGCTTGAAAGATTGCCTTAAGTATTTTCCTATCATGCAGATATTTCTTTTATTGATGATAAGGAAAAAACAAAAAACGAGCCAAAGTGATAAGTAGCTGATATATAAGGGAAAAGGCTAATCTGTGTATCGTCCGAAAATGAACAGTTGTTCAATTACGAACAAACCATTTCTTTTGCCATCCAGAAATTAGTAAGAAAAAGCTTATTTGCCTTACGTTTCTGTTCCACTTCCACCACATAACCTTTTCTTTCAAAGAAAGGACGTGCTGTTAAACTGACTTCTGATGTAATCCGTGTAATTTTATTCTCTGCTGCATAGCGTTCTATCTCTTCCAAGAGTCTTGCAGCTACACCAATTCCTTGAAAATCTTTGTGAACAAACATGGAGTGAAGATAGCCTTGAGGCGTGATAGAAGAAAAACCGATGATTTGCGATTGATGATTGACGGCTACAATGAAATAGTGAGTCTTTATCATTTCTTCTATTTTAGAAAGGTCCTCTCCGCAAGATGCCCAGTCTTCAACCTCGGCCTGAGAGTAATCACGCCTGTTCACGGTTAGGACGGTATTCTTATATAAATCTCTTAGCTCGATGCTATCAGAATGTTGTGCTGTTCTGATTATAAAGTCTACTTTCATATATTACTTTTATTTAGTTACTTCAACATTTCCAAATACATATTGATTTACGCCATTTTAAGCATAGGGCTATATCTAAGCCCATTGGTCACTTGTTCCTCGGCTGTTTTTCTAAATCCTAGACTTTCATAAAATCTCACAGCAAAGGAAGATGAGTTTACAGTTACCTGTACTACTGTCTGATTTGAATAAGCATAGTCAAACAAAAGTCTGCCGATGCCTTTTCGGTGGTATTTTGGATGTATAAAGAATAAAGAGATATGCTGTCCTTTGTTTTTAGTTCCAATAATACCAATAAGTTCACTATCATCGAAAGCTCCGAAGATGGTAAGCTCGTTCATTAACGACTTATTATAAATAAAGTCTTTGAATGTATTTAAACCACTGTCGTCAAAATCAGTAGCCCCACATTCCATAAATACTTTAAGGGATAACTCAACTGCCTCGTTGTATTCCCCATTTTTCAATTGTCGTATGTTCATCGTTTACCTTTTTATTATAACTTATTAAAAACTCAACTTCTCCTACTTGCTTTAAGTATTCTTGATTCTCTATGAAATTCTGCCCGTATTTCAGCCAGCGTTTTGCAAAATTCTTAAACCTAGCACATGGGAATATGTCGCACTGGTAGCAATGAGTAAATCCCTTTTCAACACAGCACAGATGAAATGTTTTGCATTTCTCACACCGTGCCTTGTTTATCTCTGCACCTGGACAAGGATTTTTCTCTTGTATATATCGAGGGCAGCCACCACAAAAGACACCGCAGGCAGGAATACGACCATTATATGTTTTCATTTCATCTAGTTTTCAACATCCTTACATACTTTGCTTTCTGAAAGCTCATTCCAAAAGGACATTTCTACTCATAGCATCCAGCTCTTCTTTCTCTTTCTTCGATAGAGAAGCGACAACAATGTCATATGACTGCTTAACAAGTTCTTTAATCATCTTATCCGGCACATCATTGTTAAAGTAGACACTTATCCAATGTCTCTTATTCATATGATAACCGGGTTTGATACTATCAAAGCGGTCTTGCAGAGCTTCAATACGTTCCGGCTTGCACTTTATATTGCAGCAATCAAAAGCATCTACATTCACAAAACAAAACCATTTATCCATTACATAAAAGACTAGCAGATTTTTATCGTACTCGGATGTAGCTCTCTCAAATGGCATTTTATCATGCACTCCTTTAAAAGAAAGACAATAGGTCCTAAACTCTTCTATATTCATAAATTCACAATTTAAGAATGCTAAGTTACCAATTCATTTTTAATTCTTACTAATTTCCTTACTCTGTTTTGATTTTTAATTTGAAAGATACAACATCCCGTTATTTTAACGCTAATACGTATACTTGTTTCTCCGAATAATCGCTAAATTCTTCTTCTTCAAAACTTCCAAACTTGTGAATAACATTAAATCCGGCCCATTCTAGATATGAATCCAATTCTTGAGGGAAAAACAGTCTCATATCCATATTTTGAACTGAATGATATTTACCATTTATATAATAATGCCATTTTATACGATTTATTTGGGTTGCGTTTTCATAATGCATCTCCTGTTTAATCAATATTTCTCTTCCATCTTTGGTTGTATACTCAGTAATAACTTCTAGTGCTTTTTCGTTTTTAACAATATAATGAATATTAGGATTGAAGCAATCCAGAAGAAAGATTCCATCTTCTTTTAGATGATTTTTAACGGTTTTAAGTGTCTCAAACAAATCTTCATTTTTATATAAATGATGAATTGAATTAAATGGAATAAAGATAAGGTCAAATTTTTCTTGTAAGTTTAACGTTCTAATATCTGCTTCGATTAAATTAATCTCTAAACCCGCTTCGGAAGCTTTCACCTTTGCTTGTTCAAGCATTGATGAAGTGTTATCCACTCCACAAATATTATATCCATCCTTTGCAATTGGAATTGTAAGTCTACCTGTGCCGCAGCAAAGTTCTAGTATTTTAGCGTACTTATTCTTCGGCATCCACTTTTTGTAAAATTGCAAATCAAACATGCCAGTATTTAACCCATCATAAATATTTGCATCATAAATCAAATCGCCAACCTTATAATCACTATCCATTTTGTTTCTTTTTATATTATATTTTAAATTAGTCATTTCTGCACTTAAATAAACTGTCCTGATGGAAAATTAAGATTGATTGTTGTATTCTCAAAATAATCAGCGCATATTTTCGCTTTCCGGGAAATTATTAACTTGAATACATCTAAGTCTTGTATATCACTTTGATATGCCCCTTCTCTATCACTTTCTTTTATAATTAAATTGGGAGCTATTTCCCAGCATCCTACTTGCTTATATAAAGAAACGTGTTCGTGCGAACAAGTAAATAAGCCAATATCAAAAACATTGCTTTGCTTTATCCAGTCAGTCGCTCTTCTCACTAAATTAGTAGCCAGACCTCTTTTTCTGTACAATGGATGTGTACAAACACAGCTTAATCCGCACATTCTGAATACTTCATCCTGCACATTGATATTCCACTCAACCACTCCTACATATCCAATAAATCTGTTGTTCTCTAGCGCACAAAACGACATGGCATTCATTTCTTCCAAATGGATTTCTCTCCCGCCCTCATCTTTCCAGACACAGGATATTAAGTCGATTAATAAACTTCTGTCCGCTTCTGATATATTATTATATAAAAATTCCTTGATTTCCATTTTTTACTCAGATTGATTATTACAAAGAAATTCATTCATACATGCAAGGTCACCATCCAAATAGCTTTCAATCTTTATTTTATGATTCTCTTTAATTACATCAAAGGAGATTTTTCTTACCCCATGCTCTTCCACATCATCTGGTTGGTCAATATCTACCTGCCCTAAACGTGTCAAAACACCGTCTTTGAAATAATAAACGAAGTAAACGGATGCATAAAAACCAGTTAATCCAATTAGGAGTAAACTGGAATTACTGTTGGCATATACTTTCATGTCGAGTTCGCCATAATCAATCATATCTGAAATCCGATACTCTTTACCATTAATTGAAATGCAGTAATAGTATCCCGATTCCTTACTTATAATCTTGTAGGAAGCGTTTACAACATCTGATGGCAGACAGCTATATTCTGATTTAATCTCATCGTTTTGATAGGGACAATTGATTTCGTCACTTACTGTATCCGTTTCCTCTGTTACAGATATTGAATCTTTCACTTCTTCCAGAATGGTGTTATCTTTCTTTCCTTTACTACCACATGAGTAAAGATACAAAAACAATGCTAATAGAGCAAGCCCCTTCTTTAATATTAAATTGACTTTCATATTCATCACACAATTTGCCAAAGACTAATTGCTTGACATCTTTTAGAGCAATCAAATTCATCAGTTATTGGCTGATGGTTTAATTCCCTTCTCCCTTTTCCTCTTCTTCCACAACTGCCACGAGTTAATGATATTCTGCCACATATTATATATAAATTAGTGTATTAAACTGATTATCAACAAAGAATCCCACCTATTACTAATAGCGGGTAACAAAATAGTAACAAAAAAAACGAAGAAATTCGCTTAGTGGTAGGCTTCTTATGCAAAGGTAACAAAAGGCAATTACCTGCCCAAAAAGAAACAAGGCTTTCGTTACAATAGCTTTTTCAGTTCCTCAATGTCCGGCAGAGCATTACGAAGCCGTTCCGGCATATCTTTAGAAGCACGGTATGTAGCAACTCCCATCGGTTTGTTATAATCACGAACTGCAAACTCTACAAAGGTTTGATTCATTTCCCTGCAAAGGATTATCCCGATAGAGGGATTCTCGTGCGGCTTTCTGATATATGTATCTAAGGCGGATAAATAAGTATTCAACTGCCCCAAATAAGATGTGCGGAATTTTCCGGATTTTAACTCCACCGCGACCAGGGAATTAAGCTCCCGATTGAAAAAGAGCAAATCAATGAACATTTCTTCTCCGGCAACCTCTATACGATATTGATTACCTATAAAGCTGAAATCTTGCCCAAAGGTCATGATGAACTTCTTCACGTTGGCTACAATGGCTTTTTCTACTATCTTTTCGTCTAAATCCTCTTCCTGTTCATTCAGTTCTTCCACATTAATGAAATCAAGCAGGTATTCATCTTTGAATGAACAAACAGCTTTTAGAACTTGCTTAGTATCGGGCAATGTTTGTGCGAAATTGTTAGGTAAAGTTCCCTGATGGCTGTACAAGTCTGCTTTTAAGTAATCCCTTAAAGTGTATTTACTCCAATAGCGAATGGCGCACTCATGTATATAAAATAGCCTTGCTTCCAAAGTCTTAACTTTGGCAATGATTTCTATATGGTGACTAAAGCCAATTGAAAGGAAGTCAGACCAGTTAAATTCGGCAGCCAGTGGCTGCCGAATTGCTATGAGAAGCAATTTTTCATCCAACTCCAAATCGGCAGCCACTGGCTGCTGATTTAAAATGAGTTCCCATTCTTCATAAAATTGCCGCATATTTTTAATACTTCGAGTTGAAAATCCTCTTAGTCCCGGCAATTCTTTTTGCAACAGAGAGGATATTTGTTCAATTGCACCTTTCCCCCAAAAGCCTGTACGGGAATTTTCCGACACGTAACGTCCGATGCCATAATAAAGAGATAGCTGTTCCTTGTTCACCGATGCGACTGCACGATACTGACTGCGTAGGATAGCTTCTTTTATGGTCTTTACTGCTTCCCTATAATTCTGATTTATATCCATTTGCGCTTTGTTATATGCGACAAAAGTACAAAAATAATGCTGGCGGAAAGAGAATAAAGGCTTTTTTCTCTTTTCGCCAAACAACATAAATGAAATGTTTTGCATTTATCACAGCGAGAACTATTCAGTTCAGCTCCCTTACAGGGATTTTTCTCTCTTGTATACGTAGGACATCCCCCACAGAACACTCCGCAGGCAGGAATACACCCCTCATAACGTTAGATTTCATTCGGCCTTTCCGCCATCATACGTTTCAAGTAAACCATATCTTTAAGCAAAATGCCATCTTCAACCATGAGGTGGTCATAGTTATCAATAAAGAAATTCCCAATGCGATGAGAGTATTCAAAGCCGCAACTTTGGTAGAATTTCATTGTGCTTGAGACATCTCCGGTTCCTACCAACATTTCAGTGTATTTTCCTGAATAATAGTCTATCAAGTAGTTCATCAGTTTCTTTCCATATCCTTGCCGTTGGGCGGCAGGAGTAACGGCTATGTTCTTCAACTCGCAAATTCCATTTCCTTCGTCAGTAACCACGCAAACAGCTTTCACTCCATCGTCTTCAAGGACAAACATATCACCTCGCTCCAAATAGCGGTCTACCATTGACTCTTGTTCGTCGGCAAGCAAAAGTAACTCCCAGTGTTGCTTCTTATCGGTCTCTACCGGATATATATTCACTTCTTTCATACTGGTTTTTTCAATTAGTGTATATTTGATTAACAAATTTATTTTGTAGCTATTATAGAATAGACCATCGGAATATTATTACTTAAATGTTTTATCCTATATTTGTTAGGTTCACATTCAACTGTTTGGGAAAAACAATTATAGGGTGAATAATCAAATTCATCAAAAGAAAATATGGTAAGCCCACTTTGTATAAGGCTATTTATAACCTCGCTCAAACTGTGATTCCACATCACACATTCTTGCAACAAATCATTTTCCCCGTCCGTATAGGTTCCATCTTGAATTTCTCTAATTGCACCGGAATTAAAGTAATTATATTCAATTCTTTTAAAGTTCTCATCAAACATCCACACAATCGGATGAAACTCCACAAATATAAATTTTCCATTTGGTTTTAGATAATTTGAAATAATCTTCGCCCACTTATTCATATCAGGTAACCAACCAATCACTCCATAGCTTGTAAATACGATATCAAATTGTTCATTCAAATAAGTAGGTAAATCATAAATATCACAGCAAATAAACTTTGCATTAATATTTGCTTTCTCTGCTAATATTTTTGCATTGTCAATCGCTTTATCCGATAAATCAACACCTGTAATATTTGCACCAAGTCTGCCCAACGAAATAGTATCTTGTCCGAAATGGCATTGTAAATGTAGAATAGATTTACCCTTTATATCTCCAAGTAAATCAAGTTCTATATCATTGAGAGAGGATTCCCCTTTCAAAAAGCCTTTGACATCGTAAAAATCAGATTTCAGATGCACATCTACCCTGTTATTCCAAGACTTCCGGTTTATTTCTAAATAATCAAAATCCGCATTCATTCTTTTAATATTAAATTGATTATATGCAAATATAGCAAAAGGTACAGTATATCATTCATTGTGAATTGTACTTTTACTGTATTTCAGCAAAATACCTCTCTTTACAGGCTAAAGCCTTTGCTCCTTTTCTGCTCCTCTTTCGGTTGTATCCTTTGATAGAGTTTGCTAAACTGCTCCCTAAACTGTAGATACTAATTGAAAAGTGCGCCAGTATTGCAATCGAAAAGTGCGCCACCATAGCATAAGTATAACGACCTTTGTATAATCAAAATACAGAGGCAAAAATGAAGACTATGGTAGAAAGACAATCAATTATACACATGTATAGGGTATGTGGTTATAGCAAACGCCGTATCTCCCGTGAACTGCATATCAGCCGTCATACGGTTGACACTATCCTTTCGGAGTATGAGGCTGCCATTCACAAGGGTAACCCTGAAGAAGCACTGAGTGACCTTCTTACTGTCGAGCCTAAGTATGACAGTTCCAAGCGACGTCCCAGAAGACTTACCGAGGATATAAAGGAGGAGATAGACCTTTGTCTGAAGAAGAACGCCTCCAAAGCTGCGATGGGACTGCGTAAGCAGCGTATGCTGAAGAAAGACATCCATCTGCTTCTGCTCTCTAAAGGGTACAGAATCAGCTATGCCACAGTATGCAGCTATATTAAGAAGATAGAGACCGGAAAAGAGAAGAAAAAGAGCGAGGCTTTTATCCGGTTGTATTATGAACCCGGCGGGATTGTCAAATTCGACTGGGGCGAGGTACTTCTTTTCATAGATGGAGTCAAGACCAAGTTTTATCTGGCTGTATTCACCTTCGGACACAGTAACGGCAGACACGCCTACCTCTTCAGGCATCAGAACACGCTAGCCTTCATGGAGTCCCACCGCAATTTCTTCAGGGACATACATGGGGTTCCTGCCATGATGGTCTATGACAATATACGGGTGGCCGTCAAGGACTTTGTCGGAGGCGAGAAGAAACCGACAGAATCCTTGATGCGGATGTCCGGATTCTATTGCTTTGAATACCGGTTCTGCAACATACGGGCCGGCTGGGAGAAAGGACATGTGGAACGCAGTGTGGAATATGCCAGGAGGAAGGCTTTCTGTCTGAGGGAGCACTTTGGAGACATACGTTCGGCGCAGGATCACTTGAGCCAGACATGCGGGCAGATGAACGGGGAGAGCGGAAGCCTGTCAACGGCCGACAAGTCATCCCACCTGGAAGCGGACCTTGCATCGCTGAAGCCTTTTCCCGGTAATCTCGGGTGTTTTGAGGCGCATGAGCATACAGTGGACAAGTGGTCTACTATCAGCATGAAGAATGTCCATTACTCCGTGCCCGACCGTCTTGTGGGAGAGAGGGTGCAAGTAAAAGTATACAGCGAGAAAATCGTTATCCTGCATGGAAAGGAAAAAGTGGCGGCCCACCAGCGTAGCTACCGCGGTGGTGACTGGTGCATTGAACTGGAACATTACCTGCGTACACTCTCGCGCAAGCCGGGAGCGCTGACCCATTCCGTTGTCTGGCATAAGGCGCCGGAAGAACTCAGAAGGCTCTATGAGATTCATTTCAAGGATGACAACAGGGCATTTGTCTTACTGTTGGCGTATGCCGGGGAAAAGGGATTTTCAGAAACGGACATCATAAAGACCTGCAAGGAACTCACCGGTCGTGGCGTCAGAAAAATATCCCCCGAACAGGTGAAGGCGATGCTGCATGGTAACCTGCAGCCGGATGCCGGAGAAGACGGGCAGGCATCCATTCTTCCCGGGCAGCAGCAGAAGATAGAACGCGAAGCCGAGGATACGCTGGAAGGCATCACCGCGCTTATGGCCGGAAGTAGTGAAATGTGCAACATTATCCCTAATATTTAAAATTGTATATGTATGAAATCAGAAAAAGAACTTGTCTATGAGTATGCCGCAGAGTTAAAACTGCTGGCTTTTAAAGAGAAATTGGATGACATGCTCCCTCTGGCGGCTGAAGAAAGCTGGAACCATCTGCGTTTCCTCACAGAACTGCTACGCAAGGAAAGCGAAAGAAGAACAGAATGCAGGAGAAAATCAAGGATCAAGTCCGCAAACTTCCCACAGATGAAGTATTTGCATGAACTGGTGACAGAGGAAATGCCCGAAGAGGCACAGGTTGCATTCCCCAGCTGGAAACGCTGGATTTTATAAGGCAGGGAAGGAATGTGGTACTCTATGGAAATCCGGGAACCGGAAAGACCCATATCGCCACGGCCCTGGGTATCAAAGCGTGCCGGCAGGATTTCACCGTATTGTTTACCTCAGTACCTGTGTTGCTTACACAGATAAGGGAGGCCAAATCGAACAAGACGCTACGCTCGCTGCAATTGCGGTTTGAAAAATACGATTTGGTTATATGTGACGAGTTTGGATATGTCAGTTGCGACAAGGAAGGGGGAGAATTGCTGTTCAATCACCTCTCGCTCAGAGCGGGGAAGAAGGCAACCATTATTACTACAAATCTCGCTTTTAACAGATGGAATGAGATTATTAAGGATAAGGTCCTTGTGGCTGCAATGGTAGACAGACTGACACACAAAGCATATCTGGTGAATATGAGCGGACAATCATACAGGCTCAAAGAAACACAAAAAATGAGAGAATATAAATGAGTATTTTAAACTAATAGGTAATTTTGCCAAAGCTATCAATGGACTACTTTTCAATTAGAATACGGCGCACTTTTCAATTAGTATCTACAAAATATAGATATTTTTTTGTTACCCAACGCTATTCGAGTAACAAACTAGTAACAAAACAAGCGCATTTATTGGAATTGATAGGAAAATCAGGAAAACAAAGGAAAAGACAGATGCAAACATCAAATATTTAATAATCAATATCTTATATTTATTATTTTATCTATTTCTTTCTCATTTTCCACAACTGATAACTATTGATAATATTCTGCCACAACACATAAGACCCCGGTGCAACGGAAGACAATGGATTTAGATAAGTATGCGCCATCCAGATTGCAAGAATCGTATTCTTCTGTCCCAATGCCTGACCGCCACTTATACGATCATTGTAAGCCGAGCCGATCGTTTTCCCTAAAAAGAATTGCAAGCAGCAAGCTACCAAGGCTCCGACAGCAATCATGATTTCCGTAAATCCGTCTGCAGGGTCATTGAGCAGTGAATATAAAGTTTGAGCAGTCACAATGGCTAAAGAAACAGCCCACAAATAAAAAGCAAGTTCGTGATACCCCAATAACCTATGATGCACTTTTGGGAGAAATTTACCGAGCAGCCACGCCACTAGAAACGGACATATTAACAACGGAAACACTTTACTCAAAATAATAATAAATGCACTGAAGAAGCTGACATCCGGATGAACCTCTATCAGCGGGAAAAGAATAGGCACAGCAATAGCCGCTCCAATGTTCCCCAACAATGTGTAAGTAGTCAGACTCGCCGCACTACCGCCCAACTTAGAAGTAATCACTGCCGCAGCAGTCGCCGTAGGACAAATGATACAGACCATCACCCCTTCCGCCACAATCTTATTGAAACGATAAAGCAATAAATAAGCAGCCAGCGAACCGCCAATCTGAATCAGCAGCAACCACGCATGGAGAGTTTTGGGCTTCAAATCACGTGGCGACACCTTACAGAAAGTTAGCAGCAACATCGTAAAAATAAGGTAGGGGGTAAGAAAAGAAAGACTGATAAATAATGGATATCCCAGGGCTCCTACCAGCATTGCGATAGGTAATGTCCAATTCTTCAAAAACTTAAGCATCATCGTACATTTTAACTTCGAAGCGCAAAGTAACGGAGATTTTGGGAGAAAAGCTATCATTATACCGAAAAAAGCACAAAACTTAATGGTAAATCACGAGTTTTCTACAAATTTCTACTACATTTGCACCGTATTAAAGATATGAGACTGAATAGACCATACATATTATATATATTTATTTGCCTCTGGCTACTTTTTCTACCCTCATGCACCGACCGTTTATGGGGGAAGGATTTTGTTGTAGTCATTGATGCCGGACATGGCGGACATGACCCGGGAGCCATCGGCAAAATCTCCAAAGAAAAGAATATCAATCTGAATATTGCGTTGAAAGTGGGAAACCTAATAAAGAAGAACTGCGACGACGTAAAAGTGATCTATACACGTAGCAAAGATGTCTTTATCCCCTTAGCGAGACGGGCGGAAATAGCGAACAACGCAAAAGCCGATCTTTTCATCTCTATCCATACAAACGCACTTGCAAAGAACCGCACTGCCAAAGGTGCTTCCACTTGGACACTAGGTTTGGCTAAATCAGAAGCCAATCTGGAAGTTGCCAAACGGGAGAATGCCGTGATTCTCTACGAAAGTGACTATGAGACGAGATATGCCGGCTTCAACCCGAATTCGGCAGAATCTTATATTATATTCGAGTTCATGCAGGACAAATATATGGAACAGAGCGTGCATCTGGCGTCGCTGGTACAAAAACAGTTCCGGCACTCCTGCCGACGAGTAGACCGAGGTGTACATCAAGCCGGTTTTCTTGTACTGAAAGCAAGTGCTATGCCGAGCATCCTCATCGAACTAGGATTCATCTCCACTCCGGAAGAAGAGCGCTATCTCAATTCAGATGCTGGAGCCAACACAATGGCAAACGGTATCTACCGCGCTTTCTTAAATTATAAAAAAGAGCACGAACTCCGCCTGACAGGAGTCAGCAAAACGATTGTGCCTGCCGAAGAGGAGGAAGACAACACCCAACAACCTGTAATCGCAGCAAACACACACCCTAAGCGTCTGATTGTAGTTGAAAATGCAACCAACGATAGCGAAATTACGTTTAAGATACAGATACTTACTTCTTCCAAGCCGCTCGCCAAAAACGATAAACGGCTAAAGGGACTGAAAGAAGTGGATTATTATAAAGAAAAGGGAATATATAAATATACGTATGGTGCATCTGCCGACTATAACAAAGTGCTGCGCACCAAACGTTCTATTACGGCACAATTCAAAGACGCCTTTATTATCGCTTTCCGAAATGGAGAGAAAATGAACGTTAACGAAGCGATTGCCGAATTAAAAAAGAGAAGAAATAAATAAAAAGATAAAATGAAGTACATTACAAAAGAAGTCAGAATAGGTATTGCTGGTATTGTGGCACTATGCGTGTTGGTTTATGGAATCAATTGGCTGAAAGGTATACATATGTTTCATCCTTCCGTCTATTTCTATGCCAAATTTCAGAACGTAAACGGACTGACCAAATCAAGTCCCGTATTTGCTGACGGTGTTCGTGTAGGTATTGTACGCGAAATTAATTATGATTTTGTAAACCCCGGAAATGTAGTAGTGGAAGTGGAACTTGATACGGAACTACGCATCCCAAAGGGCAGTTCCGCCGAACTGGTTTCCGAGCTTATGGGAGGGGTGCGCATGAATATTCTTCTGGCAAACAATCCACGAGAGAAATATGCCGTAGGAGATACAATCCCCGGAACTCTGAACAACGGTATGATGGAAAGCGTAGCAGAACTGATGCCGAAAGTACAAGAAATGCTACCTAAGTTGGACTCCATTCTTACCTCCCTCAATAATATATTAGGAGACAAAAGTATCCCTGCAACTTTGCACTCAATGGAAACGACAACCGCCAATCTGGCTGTGGTTAGCTCGCAAATGAAAGGATTCATGAGTAAGGATGTTCCTGAACTTACAGGCAAGCTCAATACTATTGGAGATAATTTTGTAGCTATTAGCGGTAGTCTGAAAGAAATCGACTATGCGGCTACTTTCAAGAAGATAGATAACACATTGGCTAATGTAAAAATACTCACAGAGAAGTTGAATAGCAAGGACAACACACTCGGCCTACTCTTCAACGACCCTTCTCTATATAATAATCTGAATACAACGACTGAGAATGCAGCCAGTTTGCTGGAAGACTTGAAAGCACACCCGAAACGGTATGTTCATTTCTCATTATTCGGCAAGAAAGATAAGTAGCAGAGTATCCTTATATAGATTTTATCTAAATAAGGAATAAGTCGGCAAGAGGGCTGAGAGCTCTGCAAATGTCTATCTACAAACCGAAATAATATTCCCGTACAAACGTTCAGACAAGAGAAATACTAGAGAACAATAGCAGATAAGCATCTAGATATTAGATACTTATAAAAAAACAAGAGTAAAGAATCTTAGGGTGTTCAAACACAAATGTATAAGTCATTGAAAGTAAACACATTATTGTTTGAACGAAAAAAGCAAGAAAAAATAGATTTGTTTTTTCCAAATAAGATTCCGAATTTTGCAAGCGTAGAAGTTTTGCTTAATTAATAAATGTATTAAAAGTTACTATGATTGAATCAAATCATGTTGTACTTTGGAACCGCTGTCTCGATGTAATTAAAGACAATGTTCCTGAGACGACATATAACACTTGGTTTGCTCCCATTGTCCCCTTAAAGTACGAGGACAAGACATTGATCCTGCAGATTCCGAGCCAGTTTTTCTATGAAATTCTGGAAGAGAGATTCGTAGATCTTATTCGCAAGACTTTATATAAGGTCATTGGCGAAGGAACCAAGTTGATGTATAATGTCATGGTGGACAAGAGTTCGGTTCCGAATCAGACCGTGAATCTCGAAGCAAGCAATCGTTCTACAGCTGTTACCCCCAAAAGTATATTCGACGGTAATAAAGCGCCTAACTTTCTGAAAGCTCCCGCTGCTCAGGATTTGGACCCACATTTGAACCCGAATTACAATTTTGAGAACTTCATTGAAGGATACAGCAACAAACTTTCGAGAAGTGTAGCCGAAGCTGTAGCACAGAACCCTGCAGGTACTGCTTTCAACCCGTTGTTTCTTTATGGAGCTTCCGGAGTAGGCAAAACTCACCTTGCAAATGCAATCGGCACAAAAATAAAAGAATTATTTCCTGAGAAAAGAGTATTGTATGTTTCGGCACATCTGTTCCAAGTGCAATACACGGACTCAGTGCGTAATAATACGACTAACGATTTTCTTAATTTCTACCAGACTATCGACGTATTAATAATTGATGATATTCAGGAGTTTGCCGGTGTCACTAAGACCCAGAACAACTTCTTCCATATTTTCAATCATTTGCACCAGAACGGTAAACAGCTTATATTGACGGCCGACCGTGCTCCCGTATTGCTACAAGGCATCGAAGAACGATTACTGACCCGTTTCAAATGGGGTATGGTAGCCGAACTGGAAAGACCGACCGTGGAACTACGCAAAAACATTCTACGTAATAAGATTCACCGCGACGGATTACAGTTCCCCCCGGAGGTTATTGACTACATTGCCGAAAACGTAAACGAGAGTGTACGCGACTTGGAAGGTATTGTTATCGCTATCATGGCACGTTCCACTATTTTTAATAAAGAAATAGATTTGGACTTGGCACAACATATCGTGCACGGCGTTGTTCACAACGAAACAAAAGTTGTCACAATTGATGATATCCTCAAAGTAGTATGCAAGCATTTTGATTTGGAAGCATCCGCAATACATACCAAATCTAGAAAAAGAGAAGTAGTTCAGGCTCGTCAGATTGCTATGTATCTGGCCAAGAACCATACCGATTTTTCTACTTCAAAAATAGGTAAGTTCATTGGTAATAAAGACCATGCAACAGTGCTCCATGCCTGCAAAACCGTAAAAGGCCAATTGGAAGTGGATAAGAGTTTCAGTGCCGAAGTTCAGGAAATCGAGTCATTGCTAAAGAAAAAGAGCTAATATTTAGTGATTAGCGTTTAGTGATTAGTGATTAACAGGCTGCGCATTTATGCTTTAAGACGTTAATCACTAATCACTAAACACTAATCACTATTTCAAGAATCCCTGCTGACGTAGGACCTTCAACAAGTTCTCAGACATAAATTCATTATCTTTCTTTGTATAACGTATGTCCGTAAAAACCTGAGCCAGCGTTTCCTTTTTATTCTCTTCTACAAACTGCTTACTTTCGGGCAACGATTCTTTATAAGCATACAGCCTGTCAATATCTTCAGGTGAATAATCATGATAAACCTCTTGATGCACGGCAGCTTCCATAGACAAGCGGTCAACCTGTTCGGGAGTACCATCCGGATAACCGACTGTTACAGTAGTAATGGGAAATACCAATTCGGGCAACTGAAGCGTATCGATAATCATTTGCGGATTATAAGTCGTAGTCCCCAGATAACAGATTCCCAGCCCGACTTCTTCAGCCAATGTACAAAAAGTCTGTGCCACCAGCAAAGTATCCATAGAAGCGTTCATGAAAGACATCAAATTGTCGTATCCCGGTTCAGCTTTCCGCTGTTCGCACCATTTGCTAAAACGACGGAAATCAGCACAAAAAGTAAGTACAACCGGCGCATTCTTCACCATAGGTTGATTAAAATGAGCAGGAGAAAGTTTCTCTTTCATTTCCGCATCACGCGTGGCGATTACACTATAAAGTTGCATCCCTCCCATCGTAGAAGCACGAAAAGAGGCTTCAAGCAAATCATTTAACAAATCAGGAGCAATATCCTTCGATAGATATTTCCGGATAGTCCTTCTATTCTTTACGGTTTCAAACATATCTTTTTTTTGCAAAGATATAAAAAGAATAGTATATCACGCTATACTAACAAAATAGAATAGTTTTCTTTTTGGAAAACTTTAACCTTTAAGCAACATCAGATTTTACCTGTTTATCAATAACTTAGCAAACAGAAATAGGAAACTAACAACCTGTTCATAAAATATTCCTTTTTTATTTTGATAGATGAAAAAACATTCTTAGCTTTGCAGCCACATTTGTTAATGATAAGTGAACTTCTACACATTACTTATTATAATATAAAATCTAAGGCACATTACATCGTGGAAAAACTAACTTATTCTTATGACGAAGCCTACGAAGAATCTTTACGATATTTTCAAGGCGACGAGCTTGCTGCAAGGGTTTGGGTAAACAAGTATGCAGTAAAGGATTCTTTCGGAAACATTTATGAGAAATCTCCGGAAGACATGCATTGGAGAATTGCAAACGAGGTAGCTCGCATTGAAGCGAAGTATCCGAATGCGCTGACTGCAAAAGAACTGTACGACTTGTTAGATCACTTCAAGTACATCGTTCCGCAAGGTAGTCCGATGACAGGTATCGGTAATGATTATCAGGTAGCTTCGCTATCCAACTGCTTCGTTATAGGAGTAGACGGTGCCGCAGACTCTTACGGTGCTATCATTAAAATCGATGAAGAACAGGTACAACTAATGAAAAGACGCGGTGGTGTGGGTCACGACTTGTCGCACATTCGCCCGAAAGGTTCACCCGTTAAAAACTCAGCACTGACTTCTACCGGTCTTGTTCCGTTTATGGAACGTTATTCCAACTCTACCCGTGAAGTAGCTCAAGACGGACGTCGTGGAGCTTTGATGTTAAGTGTGTCTATCCAGCATCCCGATTCCGAAGCTTTCATTGATGCAAAGATGACGGAAGGAAAAGTGACCGGAGCCAATGTTTCCGTCAAACTAAACGATGCTTTCATGCAGGCAGCCGTGGACGGCAAACCTTATGTGCAGCAGTATCCTATCGATTCGGAGAATCCTACTTTTACTAAAGAAATAGACGCATCCACCCTATGGAAGAAAATCGTTCACAATGCTTGGAAGTCGGCGGAACCCGGTGTACTATTCTGGGACACCATCATCCGCGAATCTGTTCCCGATTGCTATGCAGACTTGGGTTACAGAACGGTATCGACCAATCCCTGCGGTGAAATTCCTCTTTGTCCTTATGACTCTTGCCGTCTGCTGGCCATCAACCTATATTCTTATGTAGTGAATCCGTTCAAACCGGATGCTTACTTTGATTTCGACTTATTCAAAAAACACGTTGCATTGGCTCAACGCATCATGGATGATATTATCGACCTCGAACTAGAGAAAATCGAACGTATCATGAACAAGATTGATGAAGATCCTGAGAACGATGAAGTGAAACGTGCAGAACGTGTGCTTTGGGAAAAGATATATAAGAAGAGCGGACAAGGTCGTCGTACCGGTGTAGGCATCACTGCGGAAGGTGATATGCTGGCAGCCCTCGGATTTCGTTACGGAACGGAAGAAGCTACTGAATTTTCAGAAAAAGTACATAAGGCAGTGGCACTCGGTGCTTACCGCTCTTCAGTAGAAATGGCGAAAGAACGTGGTGCTTTTGAAATATTCGATAAAGAGCGCGAAAAGAATAACCCATTCATCCAACGTTTGGCAGAAGCTGATCCGGAATTGTATGAAGAGATGAAGAAACACGGACGCCGCAATATTGCCTGTCTGACTATCGCTCCTACCGGAACCACCAGTTTGATGACACAGACTACTTCCGGCATCGAACCCGTATTCCTGCCTGTTTACAAGCGTAGAAGAAAGGTCAACCCTAATGATACGAATGTACACGTCGACTTTGTAGATGAAACAGGAGATGCATTTGAAGAATACATTGTTTTCCACCATAAGTTCGTAACTTGGATGGAAGCTAATGGATACGACCCTTCCAAACGATATACTCAGGATGAAATAGATGATTTAGTTACCAAGTCTCCATATTACAAAGCTACTTCGAATGACGTAGACTGGCTGATGAAAGTTAAGATGCAGGGAAGAATCCAGAAATGGGTGGACCACTCTATCAGCGTGACTATCAATCTGCCTAACGATGTAGATGAAGATCTTGTAAATCGCCTGTATGTAGAAGCATGGAAATCCGGTTGCAAAGGCTGCACCGTATATCGCGACGGTTCGCGTTCCGGTGTACTGATTTCTACAAAATCTGATAAAGACAAGAAAGCTGAATTGCCTCCATGCAAACCACCTACAGTAGTAGAGGTTCGCCCGAAAATATTGGAAGCCGATGTCGTTCGTTTCCAGAACAACAAGGATAAATGGGTGGCTTTCGTCGGATTGCTGGACGGACATCCTTATGAAATCTTCACCGGATTACAGGATGACGACGAAGGTATCTTGTTGCCGAAAAGCGTCACTACCGGACGTATCATCAAAAACGTGGACGAAGACGGTACGAAACGTTATGACTTCCAGTTTGAAAATAAACGTGGATATAAGACAACCATTGAAGGCTTGTCCGAGAAGTTCAACAAAGAATACTGGAACTATGCCAAACTGATTTCAGGCGTACTCCGCTATCGTATGCCAATTGAACAAGTTATCAAGTTGGTCGGTTCGCTTCAACTGAACAGCGAAAGTATCAACACTTGGAAAAACGGAGTGGAACGTGCATTGAAGAAATATATTCAAGACGGAACGGAAGCGAAAGGCAAAAAGTGTCCCAACTGTGGCAATGAGACTTTGGTTTATCAGGAAGGTTGTCTGATTTGTACAACTTGTGGTGCTTCGAGATGTGGATAAACATCTTATGTATGTTAATTAATATATAAACAAAAGGTTAAAAGGAGTCCCTGCGGGCTCCTTTTATTTTTTATTCAAAAAAATATCTTATACTTGCACCGTCAAAGATGTCTAATCAAAATCTAATATACATATGATTTTATCATTTAATATAGAATACCGCACTAACTGGGGAGAAGAAGTCAGAATCGCCGGTCTGTTTCCAGAGTCGATCCCTCTGCATACCACGGATGGTATATACTGGACGACAGAAGTGGAACTGAAAGTTCCGGAAGATGGAATGACTATCAATTACAGTTACCAGATAGAACAGAACGGAATCAGTGTCCGTAAAGAATGGAATAATTTTCCAAGAAGTCTTAACTTATCCGGTGCCCCTAAGAGGAGATATAAAATCTACGATTGCTGGAAGAATATTTCCGAACAATCTTATTTTTATAGTTCTGCTTTCACGGAAGCTTTATTGTCGCATCCCGACAGGGATGCCATTCCACAAAGCTGCAAGAAAGGGTTGATTATTAAAGCATATGCTCCACGAATCAGCAAAGATTATTGTTTAGCGATTTGTGGTAATCAAAAAGCATTAGGAAATTGGAATCCTGAAAAAGCCGTTCTTATGAGCGATGCTAATTTCCCGGAATGGCAAGTTGAGCTGGATGCAGGTAAACTCAAATTTCCTTTGGAATATAAGTTTATCCTTTATAATAAAGCAGAAAAGAAAGCGGATAGCTGGGAACAGAATCCCAACCGTTATCTGGCAGACCCGGAATTAAAAACAAACGAGACACAGGTTGTCTCCGACCGATATGCTTATTTCGACATTCCTGCCTGGAAAGGAGCGGGAGTAGCCATCCCCGTATTCTCACTAAGATCGGAGAAAAGTTTCGGAGTTGGCGATTTCGGTGATTTAAGACACATGGTTGATTGGGCTGTAAAGACTCATCAGAAAGTGATACAGATATTACCAATCAATGATACGACCATGACACATGAGTGGACAGACTCTTATCCGTATAACAGTATTTCCATTTACGCTTTTCATCCGATGTATGCGGACTTAAGGCAAATAGGTACATTAAAAGACAAAGAGCTTGCCACGAGATTCAATAATAAACAAAAGGAGTTGAATAGCCTTCCCGCCATTGATTATGAGGCGGTAAACCAGATTAAATGGGAGTTTTTCCATTTAATCTTCAAGCAAGAAGGTGAAAAGGTATTGTCTTCCAAAGGTTTCAAGGCTTTCTTCGTTGCCAACAAAGAATGGCTGCAACCTTATGCCGTATTCAGCTATTTGCGCGACGCTTATCGGACGCCAAATTTCCGTGAATGGCCAAGATACTCTGTCTACAATGCACAGGAGATTGAGAAAATGTGTCAGCCGGAAACAGCGGACTACCCTCATATCGCACTATACTTTTACATTCAGTATCATCTACATCTGCAACTGCTGGCTGCCACCAAGTATGCCCGTGAAAACGGAGTAGCCCTGAAAGGAGATATCCCAATCGGTATCAGCCGCAACAGCGTGGAAGCCTGGACAGAACCTTATTACTTCAACCTGAACGGACAAGCCGGAGCCCCGCCCGATGACTTCTCCGTGAATGGGCAGAACTGGGGATTCCCAACATACAATTGGGATGTGATGGAAAAGGACGGCTACCGTTGGTGGATGAAGCGTTTCCAGAAAATGGCTGAATACTTTGATGCTTACCGGATTGACCATATCCTCGGCTTCTTCCGCATCTGGGAAATTCCGATGCACGCCGTACATGGATTATTGGGACAATTCGTGCCCTCCATCCCTATGAACAGGGAAGAGATAGAAAGCTATGGTTTCACGTTCCATGAAGAATACTTGCTTCCTTATATTTCTGAAACCTTCCTCGGACAACTATTTGGCCCGCATTCTGAATATGTGAAATACAACTTTCTTCTCCCGACTGACAAATCCGGCATCTATCGAATGAAACCGGGCTTCGAGACGCAGCGGGAAGTGGAACACTACTTTGCCGAAAAAAATGATGAAGATAGTGTCTGGATTAGGGACGGACTGTATTCTCTAATCAGTAATGTATTGTTTGTTCCTGACAAGAATGAGGAAGGAAAATATCATCCCCGCATCGGAGTACAACGCGATTCCATCTTCCGTGCATTGGACGATTGCCAGAAGAACGCTTTTAACAAACTATACGATCAGTATTATTATCATCGCCACAATGAATTTTGGTATCAACAGGCAATGGAGAAGTTACCACAACTCACACAATCTACCCGAATGTTGGTTTGTGGAGAAGATTTAGGAATGATTCCTGCTTGTGTCCCCTCGGTGATGAACAATCTACGTATTCTTAGCCTGGAAATTCAGCGGATGCCCAAAAGTCCGATGTATGAGTTTGGCCATCTCAATGAATATCCGTATCGGTCGGTTTGCACCATCTCTACTCATGATATGTCTACGTTACGTGGTTGGTGGGAAGAAGATTATCTGCAAACGCAACGCTATTTCAACACCATGCTGGGGCATTATGGCACGGCGCCTACGGTTGCTTCACCGGAATTGTGTGAAGAGGTTGTGCGCAATCATCTCGATAGTAACTCAATGCTTTGCATTCTGTCCTTTCAGGATTGGTTGTCTATCGATGGGAAGTGGAGAAATCCTAATGTGGAGGAAGAAAGAATTAATTTGCCATCGAATCCGAGAAATTATTGGCGGTATCGGATGCATGTCACATTGGAGCAGCTTATGAAAGCGAAAGAGCTTAATGAGAAAATAAGTGAGTTGATTAAATATACAGGAAGAGATCCGAAAAAATAAGGCTCACATTTTAAGACAGAAGAACAAAAGAACATAACTATTATCTGTTCTTTTGTTCTTCTGTCTTAATATTGACCAGATACAATATCGGGTTATTATCTTCCGACAAATCTACAGTTTTGAAAACTTCTTGCCCCTTTTCCGTCAAACTATCAGTTTCTCTCACCACCGAAGGTTGGACAACGGCAACAAACTCATCCTGTTCTGTCACATATTCAAAAAGTAAAGAAGGCAAACCCGTTAAATCATCTATGTAGTTTTTAAAGAAATGCACATTATTTGTACGATTCCTTTTATTATAAACTGCAATACAAGGAATATTATTATCAAAGAACAGCATCTGCATATAATCTTTATTTTCAATCAGATATTTAATCTTCCCTCGCGAATGTGCAAGTTTATCTTTTACTTTTTGGTGAGTAATATCCTTTAAATCATCAAAAGCAATTTCGTCTTTCCCAAAGTTGACTTTATAAGCTACCTTAGACGTATCGAGATGAATCTCATATATATTGTTATCCAAATACCGTGTATACAACAAAGTCGAATCTCTCTGTAGGAATGGATGTATAAGTATTAAAAGGTTATCTCCCATTTGCTCATTAGGAAAATCTTCATATTCAATAGCTCCTTTCATGTCCGTAACTATAAGATTGCCCCTATCCATTCTATCACACACAAAATAGAACCGATTATCTTTATATTCCATAGCGTCAGCAAAGAAGTCTACATCTGTTCTCCCCATATATTGCCCGGATAAGGAATAAGAAAACACCTTTTTCTTATCACATAGCACATATATTATATTATTCTTCCTATCAATTGAGAAATCATTAATTTGCAAATATTCATCTGGTCCGCCTCCTCTTCTACCTATATCAAACAAATACTTACCTTCTTTATTGAACACAAACAAACGAGCACTTAAAATTTTATCCAGAATAAGTATCTTATCATTATAAAACTTCAATTTACTTATTTCACCAATCAAGCAAGTATCATTCGTTTCCAGCGGGATAATAGAAAACGAAGAAGCTATTTCTGACAAATTAAACACTTCATTAGTTATTTCACAACAGTCTATATTCAAAACTTTATCTTCACTCATGACAGATGAGTGTTTACTGCATGAAGAAAGAATGGCAAAAATGAAAGCTATATATAATGTTATTTTCATACCAGAGTTATTTGACTAACATTTTTCATATGCATCTATATATCACTTCAACGACACCCAATACATATGATCATCATCGAACGGAGACAGTAGTAAAATCCGACTATTCTCTTCATCAAGCAAAAAGCGGTCGACTATAATGTTTGTTTTCAATGATTCCAGAAGTTCACCATCCAGAGAATATACTTCAATCACACTTTCACCTGTTTTGTTCTCCAAGTCAACATTTCCTTGATATAAAGCATAGATTCGATCTTGCGAGCAAGTGATGTTAGAGTAATAAAGTTTCCCTTCTTCTTCAATTCCTTGAACAATACTCCGCAACTCCATCTTTTTGTTTTTCATTTCGTAGATGAATATTTTATTGAAATTGAGTTGGGCAATAGCCAGATAATCGGGTCCGATACCGTAAGTAAAATCATACATATAGGCGTTTCCTTTCTGCTCTTCATCTTTGAATGTTACTTTATCTACGCTTTTGCCTGTTTCATAATTATACAATTCCCAAATAAGTTCATTGGGATAATTTTCTATAAAGCACATCAATGAATCAGAGTAAAGCATAGGATTAGACAAAGTAGATTGAATATTCAACGGTACTTTCCGGATTTTTACATCTTCCTTTACCCATACAATATCTCTCTTACCATTATCTACAATCATCCAATCATTTGCTCCAGCAACAAAATGCGGAGCAATAAATTCATCTGCTCCACCTCCTTTTGTACCCATTGAATCTATCACAGCAAACGTTTTTCTATCCAAACAGTAAAAAAGTCTATCTGTATTGGCACTTCTACACACAATCATCGAATCAAGTATGCTCATCGATTCAATGCCCAGCACTGCATCAATCGGCACTTTTTGCAATGAAACATCTTTAGCTACGGGTTCAAGATTCTTGTTTATCGTATTAACTTTGGATTGGTTCTGACAGGCAGAAAAACAAAATGCGACCAGAAGCGCATATAAGTGTCTATTCTTCATATTATTACATTGTTTCGGTTGTTATGCTTAAGATTAATCTTATTTATCCATTCTTTGATTAATGGCAGTAAAAGTAAGCAATCGGATTACATTCGCAAAGAAATTACTCTAATTATTTCTCAATCCTTTTAAGTCGCATGAATTTTAAACGCATACTGACTTGAAACAGAAAAGGCAAAGTTACAAATTCAATACTCCGAATTTTATTACATCTTTGAATCTATCAACATTGAATGTTATTTTGTATCTTTGTGCCCAAAACGCGAATAAAAGGAAATAATGGAAGGCAATTCGAGCAAACGTATTGATTTTGTGGACTTAACTAAAGGAGTCTGCATCATCCTTGTAGTCATGGCACATATAGGAGGAGCTTTCGACAGACTTGACAAGGACTCCATGCTTTCCTGTTTTCGTATGCCGCTCTACTTTTTCATTTCAGGAGTCTTTTTTAAGTCATACGAAGGGCTGTTGGGATTCGTCGTCCGAAAAATAAATAAGCTGATTATCCCTTTTCTCTTCTTTTATATAAGTGCGTTTCTATTAAAATACATCGTTTGGAAGATTGCCCCCGGTGTGTTTCATTTGCCAGTATCATGGAGCGAACTTCTGATTATATTTCATGGGCACGACCTTATCAAATTCAACCCGCCTATCTGGTTTCTGATTGCATTGTTCAACTGTAACATTCTATTTTATCTTATCCACTTTTTGCGGGAAAAGCATTTGCCTATTATGTTTGCAATCACCCTACTAATAGGGTGTACAGGATTTTATCTCGGAAAGCAGCAGATAGTTCTACCTTTCTATATTGACATTGCCATGACTGCCCTACCCTTTTACGTGGCAGGTTTCTGGGTTCGTAGATACAACTTCTTCCTCTATCCCAGCCATCGGTTCGACAAATTTATCCCCGTATTCGTGCTATTGGCATTGATAGTAATGTACTTCACCGCTACCACTCCCGGAATGCGGACAAACAACTACCCCGGCAATATTTTTCAGACGTACATCGCCGCATTTGCCGGAATATTCATGATTATGCTGCTATGTAAGAAGGTTAAGAAACTGAAAGTTATTTCTTATCTGGGACGATACTCTATTATTACACTTGGCATACATGGACCAATATTACATTTTATCGGTCCGGTAGTAGCACGATATATTCATAACGGATGGGCGCAGGCGGTTGTACTTCTTTCAGTGACACTGGGGATTTGCATTCTGTCAACTCCTGTCTTTTTAAAAGTAATCCCGCAAGTGGTTGCTCAGAAAGACCTGCTAAAAATCAAACAAAGTCCACAATAAATAAAAAGAGTATGAAGATAAACAACAGCTATATTTTTCTGAAAGATATACATTACTACGCCTTTCATGGAGTAGCACCACAAGAGAATCTTATCGGGAACGAGTATATCATCAACCTGAAACTGAAAGTTGATATCAGCAAAGCCGCGCAAACGGATGAAGTGGAAGATACCGTGAGCTATGCCGATGTACATGACGTGATAAAGAACGAAATGGCTATTCCATCCAAATTACTGGAGCACGTGGGCAGACGGATAGTTGAAAAGCTTTTTGATACATTTCCTACTATTGAAGAACTGGAATTTCAACTTTCCAAACGCAATCCGCCCATGGGAGCGGATATAGATGCGGCAGGAATAGAGCTATATTGTAGCAGAAAATAAGAATGAAAGACTGAAAAAGGAGATAATTCCCAAAAGAAGTTTACCGAAGGTGCACCAGTTTCACCTACTTGCTGAAACCGATGAACCTTAGGTATATTAAAACAATAAGATTCTATTTATTCGTTCCTACTTTTCCTTTTTCTTCTATTCACAGACTCCACAGCTTCCGTTACCACAGGCTTATCTTCGAAACGTTTTGCATAGCTGGAATAATCAGGATGGGCACGTTCATATTCAGGGTCCATAAACAAAGGACTGGAAATGATATGATCAGCCGTCGAACGGTTACAACAGAAAACGATATTTTCCACACTCGCCAGACGGGTCAATGCTTTTACATCCGTATCGTGCGGCTGCATCGTCATGGGGTCGGTAAAAAAGAAAAGATAATCAATCTGTCCATCCACTATGCGGGAGCCCATCTGTTGGTCACCCCCCAACGGTCCAGATTTCAGAATCGTAAAATCCCATTCCAACTCAGGATGTTTTTCTTTCAATGCCTCGAGAATCAATGTACCGGTAGTACCCGTACAATA
The DNA here is from genome assembly GCF_900547205.1 of uncultured Bacteroides sp. Taxonomy (GTDB): domain Bacteria; phylum Bacteroidota; class Bacteroidia; order Bacteroidales; family Bacteroidaceae; genus Bacteroides. The sequence continues at coordinate 19,255 of NZ_URFY01000012.1, read as the reverse complement.
GAACTTATTTCCCGCCAACAGTTCAGAGTTCCATAATACCCATTCGATAAGATCTTTCTTCATGGCATCATGAGCTACCAGCCCGATACCTCTTCTTACATTTTTTTCCATTCCGTTATCCTTTTAAGTCCGACAATTGAGAGAACCGTTTGCATCCTCTCGCATAAAACTGCCACAAGATACTACTTTTTGACCGTTCGGGTATCGCATTTAAAGTATTTTTTCTCAGATTCTCTTCGCGGGAAGAGGAAAAAGACATACATATCTTCTTAAACTCCTTTCGGGCACGCACCACAGCACGGGCATTTCCTAAATCCCCTTTCAACAGAAAAGTGAATGCCGCCACATAGTCAAGGCAAGCCCTTACCCGCATCACTTTATTTAGCTCCTCCTCCGGAAGATTTTTATAGAGCATGACAAGATTATTACGGAAATTCAGAAAAGTCTTGTGAGGATTCTCTTTTTTAAGTGTGGCGCCACCAACATGATACACCGCACTTTGAGGGATACAGACTATCTGCCGTCCGCGCGAACGCAAACGCCAGCACAAGTCAATCTCTTCCATATGCGCAAAGAAACGTCCGTCCAGTCCGCCAGCCGTTAAATAATCCGAACGACGGATAAACAATGCCGCTCCGGTTGCCCAAAAGAGAGGAATCACTGTATCATACTGATTCTCATCTTTCTCCACCACTCCCATGATACGCCCGCGGCAGTAGGGATATCCATACTTATCAATAAATCCGCCTGCCGCCCCTGCATATTCAAAATATTCTTTCCGCCGCTGACTTCGTATCTTAGGCTGACAAGCCGCCACTTCCGGATGGGCATCCAGATAATCAATCATCGGTTCGAGCCATCGTTCCGTAACTTCTACATCCGAGTTTAAAAGAACGACGTACTCGGCATCTACTTCTTGCAAAGCCAGATTATATCCATCTGCAAAGCCATGATTCTGATTTAACAAAATAATTCTAACGGAAGGAAACTCCGTGCGAAGCATCTCGACAGAAGCATCTGTGGAACCATTGTCTGCCACGCAAACTTCTATCTCTTCTCCTTCGGAATACTGAACGACGGAGGGAAGAAACGTGCGAAGCATTTCGCAGCCGTTCCAATTCAAAATAACAACAGATACTTTCATTGCGACACCTTTTCTGTTTCCACTTTCGTTCTTTTCCAACGTTTGTGCGACCACAGCCAATAGGCTGGCTCTCTACGAATCGTCTGTTCCAGGTAGTTGGCAAACATCTCGGTAATTTCTCCTTCAGCAGTTTCTTTGGGTGTTTCCGTCATTAACTTAAATTCCGCCTCGCAATAGCCTCTGCGCTTTTTAGACAACTCGCAATAAAAGACAGGGAAGTTCATCATCTTGGCAATGCGTTCCGCACCATTCAGAAAAGCCGTTTCCTGACCAAGAAATGTAGTCCAATAGCGGTCTTTCCCGCTAGGCCACTGGTCGGTAATGAGTCCGACCACCATTTTTTTCCCCTCACGCTTCAGCTTGATAATCTCGCGTGCAGTAGAATGCTTGGGAATGTTGTATCCTCCAAAACGGGAACGGATGCGTTGAAATAATTTATCCAAATACGGATCGCGCAACGGTTTATAAACCTGCACGGGCACATCTCCCGGTTTCATAATGGAGCCCATTCCGGTCAGCCATTCATAATTGGCGTAATGTGGAATCATCACAATAATTCCACCATATTTCTCTGTCAGTTCCAGATATTGCTCGGTATTTTTATAAATCATCCTTCGGTAGAGATCTTCGGTAGACATATGCAGCAACTTTAAATCTTCGAGCATATAATCAGAAAGATAGCGGTAGAACTTACGCTCAATCTGCAATCTCTCGGCATCGGTCTTTTCCGGAAAAGACTTAGCCAGATTTCCCCGAACGACCTTGCGCCGATACCTTCCCACATAATACATCAACAGATAATTGAAATCCGAGATGATATACAGCATCTTGAACGGAAGGGCCGAAAACAGCCACATCCCACTAAATACCAGCCAATAGATTAGTCTAGATTTCATACTTATTCAAGAATTGTGCCTTTGAGTGCCGTCTTATCTTCATTGAAATCGCCCAAAAGGACATTCACTACCTGATTGTCAAGAGAGTCATCGCTTTCTACTTCCACACGGATGTAATTTTCCGTAAATCCATGCATCGGAGTGCCCGGCTTTGATTTTTCCATTAAGACCGACATCGTTTGCCCTATATGACGGGCATAAAAAGCCTGCGTCTTTTCATCGGAAAGAGTCAGTAGACGTTGGCTCCGTTGATGCTTCTCTTCCGGTGAAACAATATGTTCTATTTTTAATGCCTGCGTGCCGGGACGTTCGGAATAACTGAACACGTGCAATTGCGTCACATCCAGTCCGGCGATAAACTGATAAGCCTGTTCGAAGTATTCTTCCGTTTCCCCGCGGGTTCCCACTATCACGTCTACACCGATAAATGCATCGGGCATCACCTCTTTTATCTTCTTCACTTTCGAAGCAAAAAGAGCGGTATCATACCGGCGACGCATCAACTTAAGCACTTCATCACAACCGGATTGCAACGGTATATGGAAATGGGGCATAAAGCGCTGGGAATGGGACACAAACTCAATAATCTCATCCGTCAGCAGGTTGGGTTCGATGGAAGAGATGCGATAACGTTCGATGCCTTCTACCTGATCCAACGCTTTCACCAGGTCGAAGAAAGTTTCTCCCGTTGTCTTACCAAAATCTCCGATATTCACTCCAGTGAGAACGATTTCTTTTCCTCCCTCGGCGGCAGCTTGCCGGGCTTGTTCCACCATCGAAGCAATGGTTCCGTTGCGGCTGCGCCCACGGGCGAAAGGAATGGTGCAATAGGAACAGAAGTAATCACAACCATCCTGTACTTTTAAGAAGAAACGCGTGCGATCTCCCCGCGAGCAGGAAGGTGAAAATGAACGGATATCTTTGGTTGTTGTAGTAATGGCTTCTCCTTCTTCATGTTTCTGCAAGTCGCCCAAGTATTGAAGCAACTCTCCTTTTTGTTCGGCGCCGAGCACTACATCTACGCCCTGTATCTTGGCTACGTCACCGGGTTTCAACTGCGCATAGCATCCGGTGACCACCACAAAAGCACCGGGATGCTGCTTTACCAGCCGATGAATGGCCTGACGGCATTTTTTATCCGCCATCTCCGTCACCGAACAGGTGTTGACCACACAAATGTCTGCTTTCTCTCCTTTACGTGCAGTGCGGACTCCTGCCTCACGCAGGATTTTACCGATAGTTGAAGTCTCCGAAAAATTTAATTTGCAGCCTAAAGTATAATAAACGGCTGTCTTATTTTGAAATACAGTGGTATCTATCATAAGCTGTTATAACACATATTTCCCGCAAAGTTACACATTATTATTAGTAAAACACTTTAGGATACGAAAGTTTATTCCTATTTTTGCACAATTCACCAAAAAACGTGCAATGATTAAAGAGAATTTCATTAAACTATACGAAAATAGTTTTCGTGAGAATTGGGATTTGCCCTGTTATACTGATTACGGAGAAAATACTCATTATACGTATGGTCAGGTGGCTGAAGAAATCGCTCGCTTACATCTGTTATTCAAGCACTGTAGTCTCCGCAGAGGGGATAAAATTTCAGTTATCGGCAAAAATAATGCCCATTGGTGCATCGCCTATATGGCAACTATCACGTATGGCGCCATCGTCGTCCCCATCTTGCAAGATTTTAATCCCAACGATGTTCATCATATCGTCAACCACTCCGAATCGGTTTTTCTGTTCACCAGCGACACCATTTGGGAAAATCTGGAAGAAGAAAAGCTGACGGGATTGCGGGGAGTATTCTCACTGACCGACTTCCGGTGTCTTTATCAGCGCGACGGGGAAACCATTCAGAAGTTTCTGAAGAACTCTGATAAAGAAATGCTATCCGCTTATCCGAACGGATTTACCCGCGAGGATATTCAATATACCACCCTCACGAATGATAAAGTGATGTTGCTGAACTACACTTCCGGAACTACCGGTTTCAGCAAAGGGGTGATGCTGACAGGCAACAACCTTGCCGGAAACGTTACCTTCGGCATACGCACCGAGCTACTTAAAAAAGGAGACAAAGTACTTTCTTTCCTTCCGCTTGCTCATGCTTATGGTTGCGCATTCGACTTCCTGACGGCTACCGCCGTAGGCACCCATGTCACTTTGCTTGGGAAAACTCCTTCGCCTAAGATTATCATGAAGGCGTTTGAGGAGGTGAAACCAAACTTAATCATCACCGTTCCTCTTGTCATCGAAAAGATTTATAAGAATATCATCCAGCCGCTCATTAATAAAAAAGGAATGAAGTGGGCACTCAATATTCCCCTGCTCGACAATCAGATTTACAACCAGATACGCAAAAGGTTGATCGATGCCTTGGGTGGTCGATTTAAGGAAATTATCATTGGCGGCGCTGCCATGGATAAAGAAGTGGAAGAGTTTTTCTATAAAATCAAATTCCCTTTTACCATTGGCTATGGAATGACGGAATGCGGTCCACTTATCAGCTATTCGCCATGGAATGAATTTGTATTAGGCTCCTCAGGAAAAGTACTGGATATTATGGAAGCGCGCATCTATAAAGAAAACCCGGAAGCAGAAACCGGAGAAATTCAAGTACGCGGTGAGAACGTAATGGTGGGATACTACAAAAACCCGGAAGCAACCAAGGAGGTTTTCAGCGAAGACGGATGGCTACGTACCGGCGATTTGGGAACGATGGACGCCTGCGGAAATATTTTCATTCGCGGACGACTCAAGTCGATGATTCTAAGTTCGAGCGGACAAAACATCTTCCCTGAAGAATTGGAATCAAGACTTAACAACTTGCCTTTCATTCTCGAAAGTCTTGTTATCGAGCGCAACAAGAAATTGGTCGCTCTTGTCTATGCCGATTATGAAGCATTGGATTCTCTTGGGCTGAACAACCCGGATAATCTGAAAACTATTATGGACGAGAATTTGAAAAACATAAATAATAATGTGGCAGTTTACGAGAAGATAAGCAAAATCCAACTATATCCCACGGAATTTGAGAAGACTCCGAAACGTAGTATCAAAAGGTATTTATATAACAGTATAGTAGTAGATTAGTATGTTTTAGAACATGAATTGAAGGAATATTAAACAACCTTACAAAAAAAAATATAAAAAAAGTTGGCTTTACGAGAACAACGTATTGAAAAAGTGCATACCTTTGCAGCGTTTTAATAAAGCAATTGATTGTATTACGTTTTTTTAAAAAGCAAAGAAAATGAAAAAATTAGTTTTGATGGCTGTAGCTATCGTAGCAGTATCATTCGCATCATGTGGTAACAAAGCAGCTGACGCTCAGAAAGCAACTGCAGATTCAATCCGTATCGCTGACTCAATCGCAGCTGTAGAAGCAGCAGCTCTTGAAGCAGAACAAGCAGCAGCTCAGGCTACTGATTCTTTGGCAGCTGATAGCACTGCAACAGAAACTGAAGCTGCTAACTAATCAAGTTACAGTTCCGAGAGAATTGAAAGTCTGACATGCAGAAGCATGCACAGACTTTTTTTATGCCTTCTCTCAAGGAATTACGTTATTTAGTATATGACTTCTTTACAAAAGGAGCTTCTAATAAATAATCCAGGCTCACTTCTACACTCTTCTCTACCGGCATACTATAACTTTCTATCTCAGCCACAATGTACTTCAGACCTGCCGTCTTTGCATTCTTAAAAATAGCATCATAACCTACCATCCCGCTTGCTCCAATCTCTCGGTGATCTTTAATGTGGAACATCTTGAAGCGACCGGGATACTTATTAAAGTAGTCAACCGGAGAACTTTGCCCGCGAACCACCCAATAAACATCCATCTGGAAGAATACATATTCTGGATTGGTATGCTCGAGCATATAGTCATACATCAGTTCACCCTCAATTTTCTGAAACTCATGTGCGTGATTATGATAACCGAACGATAAACCCTGCTGTTTGCAACGTTTGCCTATCTCATTATAATAAGCACAATATGTATCCAGATCTTTTAGCGTTTTAGGCACACCCATCCAAGGAGCCACGATGTAACTCATCCCTGCTGCCTTATGATCGGCAATGCACTGATCCCACCACTGGAGTGATTGAGAAAAATCGCCCGAAGACAATTCTTCATTCGATAGCCCCCTGGAACAATGAGAAGACAATACTTTCATTCCGGCAGATTCAACATCTTCCTTAAATTGTTGAGGAGTCCGGTCGTAGAACTTACCATTGTCATAATTGGCAGCTTCCACACTGGTGTATCCCATTTTAGCCAGTCTTTTCAGAAGGGAAGTGTAGGCGGCATCACATTTCCCATCCTTATTATCTACTTTATCCAGCAGATCTCTAACAGAATAAAGTTGAATTGCTACCTCTTTTTTAGGCTTTGCCGTCAAGGTAATGGGAATCATTAGAAGAGCGGCTAATATATATAAACAAATTCGGATTTTCATATCTATAGATATCAGAAGTTAAACTTTAAGGTACGGATTACACGGATTTCACGGTTTTAGCATCCCTTCAACGGGAGGATTTCCGTGAAATCCGTGCCTTGTTTTTTTCAGAAAGCGATTAGTCCAATACCTTCACGCGGATGTTACGGAACCAAACATCATCACCATGATCTTGCAATCCGATGAAGCCTTCATGATTTTCACCACCGCAATTATTCAGCAACTCAAACGCCAAAGGCCATTTATCTTCGCTGAACTTGCTAGCTTGCAACATATCAGTCCATTGTTTTGTCCACAGATGATATTCAAGTACGTTTTCATCGTTTTGTCCGTGAACAACTGTACCTTTATAAACCATAATTTTAGCTTTGTTCCATTCGTCAAACGGTTTAGCATTCTGTGGAACTGCCGGAATCATATCGTATAAAGAAGCCGACTGACGATTATTATCTTTTCCTAACTTAGCGTCGGGATGGTTGGCATTATCCAATACTTGATATTCGGGAGCAGAAATATAAATGGGCTCGAGAACATCGTTACCGTCTTTATCTTTGGTAGTAACTTCCTGTGCCAGATACATAATACCGGAGTTACCGCCTTTAGAGATCTTCCATTCCAGTTCCAATTCGAAGTTTTTGAACTTGTGGGCAAAAATCAAATCGCCACCGTCACCGTCCTGAGCTTCACCACCACCAGAACCGTTGAATTTGATACAACCGTCTTCGATTGTCCACTTGGAAGGAACTCTGTCCTTGCCGTAACCACGCCAACCATTAAATGTTTCGCCATCGAAGATAGTGATGTAGCCATCTTTATCAACCGGCAAATTCAAACTATCTGATTCCACTGCTTTCAATGATTTAGAATATGACAATGCTACTTGCTCGTTCTGAGCATTTCCTGATTTCTGACCACCACAGGACACTAAAGCTCCTGCAGCAAGGCAACAAGCTAATGAGTAAAATACTTTTTTCATGATACAACTATTTAATTTTTAATCTTTAATTTTCAATTCTCTATTCTATCTTGGCATATCGGGCAGTTTCCACCCCTGACGATAGTTGTGTTTCACCAATTCGGCAGCAAACTGTTGAGCATTCACTGGATCTGTCCAAGTCTTATCAAATGTAGGATGACCGTCGTGAATCTTGAATCCGTCTTTTACAACTGTGCGAATGGTTTCATTTTCGCCAATATTTGTAAAGCGCATATTAGCACCATCCCACTCCAGAGTTTTGTTCAATCCCTGCAAACGGATGGCGAGCACTCCCATTACCACCATTTCATTCATTGGCCCTGATTCTGAGAAATCAGCTTTAGTCATTATGCGGCTCGACTTATCTTCCTTACAAGCACGTACCCAGTCCATCTCATGACCGCCGCCCATAGCGTTAGGTACACGACGGCAAACCTTCGGAGCATTCGGCACACGACCCGACAGCAAGAATGGTTGTTGTCCGTAACAGCCACAAATCAAAGTATCCTTGGTTCCGTGGAAAATAGTCAGACCACCACCGGGGCCCATGAGTTCTTTGCCTTCCGGGAAACCTTTCGGACGTTCAGGCATCATACCGCCATCATACCAGTGAATTTCTACTTCCGGCATTGCCACCTTCGGCATATTGTCACGGGCAGGGAAAATCATTTTGACATGCTGCGCCTGCGGAGCACAAGCACTCAATAATAGAGTTGACGAACCTTCTACTTTTGTCGGATAACCGAGTTTCAAAGCTCTAAACGGCTGATGCAGAATGTGACAAGCCATATCGCCCAAAGCACCTGTTCCGTAATCCCACCATCCACGCCAGTTCCAAGGATGATAAACCTCATTAAATGCGTTCAGCTTGGCAGGTCCTGTAAACAGATCCCAGTTCAAAGTATTAGGTATGCGATCCGCCTTCTCGGGCGCGTTCAACCCTTGCGGCCAGATGGGACGGTCAGTAGCGCATTCTACCTTCGTCACTTCACCAATTTCGCCGTTCCATATCCATTCGCAAACCAAGTCCGTGCCTTCATCCGAAGCACCTTGGTTGCCCATTTGAGTAGCTACACCGGTCGAAGCCGCCAATTTAGTCAGCAAACGAGATTCATACACAGAGTGAGTCAACGGTTTCTGGCAAAACACATGTTTGCCCATTGTCATAGCGTCTGCGGTGATAATAGCGTGAGTATGATCGGCAGTCGCAATGATTACACCATCAATGGACTTACCCATTTCATCATACATCTTACGATAATCCCAGTACTTCTTTGCTTTTGGGAATTCATCGAATACGCCTTTGGCATATTTCCAATCCACATCGCAAAGAGCCACTATGTTTTCAGTATTCTTCACATTATTGATATTGGCATGTCCCATGCCGCCAATACCCACAGCTGCTAGATTTAGTTTATCACTAGGTGACACGTGGCCGTGACTCATTCCTAAAATTGAACTTGGAGCAATGGTAATTCCAGCCAAAGCTAAAGCTCCCGTTTTGAGAAAGTCTCTTCTCGAAATGTCTGACATAATTTTTTATTTTAAGGGTTACTTATCTGAGGAAGATTACTGTGCAGTAATCCATATCCATTTTTCATATTTCTTCTTCGTTCACGAATTTGTTCAAGGGTTTCAAGGCTACCGATGGCTGGCAAATCGTGTTTATGCGCATTCTGCAGGAATTTCCATGCATATTCGGATGCAATGACGGAGTCGTGCAATAACGGTAATCGGGGACTGCGCTGTCCGGTTTCTATAGAGTCGGCAAACAAATCACACAATACATCGATATTCTTACCGCCGAAAGGTTTTTCTACCCGAAGCGTCTGTGTCACCCCGTGCAAATCGACAACAGCAGTTTTGAAGTCGTGTGTCATGCGTACCACTCCTTTTGTCCCGATAATATCTACATAAGAATTGTGTGTCTGGTCTTTTGATAATTGTCCGTAGACAAACCCCTGAGTGATATCAAATACAACGCCATTCTCGAAAGTTCCGTGGCACTGCACCCACCAGGGATCTTTATAATTCCACATATTCACTCCCTGTGCATTCCAAGTCCTATACTCACATTCGGCATACCACCGGGCGATATCCACATAGTGCATTCCGCAATCATGGAAAGCGGGACCCTCGTATTCGTGCCCCTCACCTGGTGCCAATCCGGGAGTCATGTGGCAAATACGGATAATAGCTAGTTCGCCTATTTCCCCGTTCCGAATGTACTCCTTCATCAGATTGTGATACCAAGAATTACGCAGGTATAAATTAACAGTAGAAAGTAGACTTGATCCTTCTGTGATATCCACCACTTTCCACTCATTTTCCATCGTATCTGCTACGGGTTTCTCCGAGATAAGATGTTTTCCATAGCGTACAGCTTTCTCTATTTGTCGCAATCGCGAATCTGCCAACGTGAAAAGTCCGACAACCTGCACGCTTTCATCCTCAAAAATAAATTGATCATCTTCTACTACATGAGATTGGGGAGACAACTGTCTGGCTAATTCACGCGTCTTAGAATCTGTATCGCAAATATAAGCAATATCCCATCGCCCACTTTTCTGCATCGCCTCCCAATAGAATCGTCCCATTCTACCAAAGCCGATTAAACCTACTTTTATTTTAGTGCCTATTGAAAATTGTGTATCCATATACTTTGTGAATTTAAGTGCAAACAATAGATTATTCATCGATTTTCGCCATTAGGTTAATGACTTGAAAACCGATATCGCAAAACTAGCCAAATAAATAACACAGAATGGATGTTACACTACTTTATGTAGATTCTTAAAACAGCATTTTCACTGAATATCAAATAGTTAACATTCTCGTATGGCACTAAAAATGTAGATGGTTTAGAAGGTATCTGACCTTAATTTACGAAATTCTGTCTTGTGTGGAGCTGATTTTCATAATCTCATTTTCAAATTCGTCCCTGTCTACAGCTGCTTTGTTTCTCATCTTGGTTCGGTAATTGTAGACAGTACTATTGGAGCATCGGAGGAAATTAGCAATCCTCCCGCTATCCGTTATGCCCAAACGCAAAAGAGCATAGATGCGAAGCTCCCGGCTCAGCAATGCACCAGGTTTCAAAACAATCTGCTCCTCTTTTTTGAGCAGCGCATTGAAATCTGAAACAAAGGTCGGATATAAATTTAGGAATACCTTGTCGAAACGGGTATATAATGCACTCAACTCCTCATCGATAAGAACAGACGATTTCAGCTTCTTAATCAGTTCTTCATAGTATTTATTGATAGCAATCTTATACAGCATATTCTGGTATTTCTCCATTTTGTTGATATAGCTAAAGCATACATCAAAAAATTCGGCTATATAATGCTCTTTCACATTATTGATTTCACACAATTGATTGTTCGTGTCGTTCAACTGGCTATTCATATTGTTCAGTTTGTCATTCAACCCCAACAATTTTTCATTGCTCTGTGCCAGCGCCCTCTTTATCTTTAATATCTTTTTCATCTGTGCATAAATACATATCACCAGCAAGATTAATAAGAAAAGGATAATACTTGTAGAAATAAGGAAAGTAACCAGATTCGATTTTGACTTTGCCTGATCAGCCTGATAAGCAGTATTAATAATGGAATAGAATTTATATATTTCCATTGCACGGAAATGAATACCCGATGATACAACATCATCAAATGCAGATTGTGTGAATTTAAATGCATCTGCCAGATTCTTCTCATCGTATTGTATCAATGCGAGCGATTGCAATGAAGCCGTTTCCCTTGTAGCATTCTTGATATCTGCAATGGCAGACATCATCAGATACTTCTTTCTTTCTTCATATTTCTGCTGATACCAACAAAACGATGCATACGCATGAGTTATCATGGCATAATTGGGCGTCCCCACTTCTTCAGTTTCCAAAAGTCCCTGAAGTATTTTTTTCGCTTCAATAGAATCACGACTTCCATAATAATATGCCCTCGACAATTTATAATCAAAAGAGCTGTGGTCTAAAAGAGCAATCAACGAATCCTGATAAGCTTCCCGCTGTTGACCATACCGATCTTTGGTAGCAGTAATTGAGTAATATCCCCAGAAGCGGGAGTAGGTTTCATAATAGGCGGGTAATAATCGTCGGGGGAGTTCAGCCGTTTTTATATTTTCCAAAATCAGTTCGGCATCCCTATATCTGCCGCACATGGAATATAAAAGGCTAAGTTGCAAAGATGTCTGATACTTCCAATAGGGTCTGTTCAACTTATGTGCAATCTCCAGATTCCGATCGACATAATGGATAGCAGAATCAATCACAAACTTCTTGTATTCATCGTATAATTGAAGATTAATCCGATACTCCCGCTCGAGAGTCAGGTCGGAAGCCTTCAACAAGCATTTTATCCGATTAATTCGTTCTTCCTTCTTCTGAACGAAAGCAGGTTTTTCATCTATCATCCTGCGCAAAGAATCGGTCAATTGCTTCAACCCGTTATCCGCACAAAGAGTACAGCCAATGCTCAAAGCAACCAGCAGAAATAGAAATCTCTTTTTCAGATAAGAATAGTCGGGTTTCATATTATTAGCAAAGATAAAAAAAAGCGATTCATTCAAAGAACAAATCGCTTTTTTATATTTGAGAAGTAATTTGCTCTTATTCTGCAACTACTTCGAATGGTATTTCTACAGAAACTTCTTTGTGAAGTTTTACTACAGCTTTATAGCTACCTACTTCTTTCACAGTGTCTTTTACAACAATAATCTTTCTGTCTACTTCGTGACCCAGTTTAGCCAAAGATTCAGCAATCTGAATGTTGCTAACAGAACCGAAGATAGTACCTGTAGAGCTAACTTTAGTAGCGATAGTCAAAGAAACGCCTTCCAACTTAGCAGCCATTGCTTCAGCATCTTTCTTGATTTTCTCAAGTTTGTGAGCACGTTGTTTCAGTTCTTCAGCCAACATTTTCTTTGCAGAAGGAGAAGCGATGACAGCTTTTCCAGTCGGGATGAGATAATTGCGACCGTATCCAGACTTAACGTTTACGATGTCGTTCTTATAACCCAAGTTTGCGATGTCTTCTTTCAATATAATTTCCATACTTTTCCTCCTTCTTATTTCATCATGTCAGTTACATAAGGCAGCAATGCCAAGTGACGAGCTCTCTTCACAGCCTGCGCGATACGGCGTTGGAACTTCAAAGAAGTACCAGTAATGCGGCGCGGAAGGATTTTGCCTTGTTCATTCAAGAATTTCTTCAAGAATTCAGGATCTTTGTAGTCGATATAACGAATACCACTTTTTTTGAAACGGCAGTATTTTTTCTTCTTAACGTCTACTGACGGCGGAGTTAAATATCTGATTTCCGATTGAGTTTGTTGAGCCATGATTAATCCTCCTTTTTGTTTGATTTAACACTTCTTCTTTTAGCAGCATATTCTGCAGCATACTTATCCATTCTGAAAGTCAGGAAACGGATAACGCGCTCGTCGCGACGGAAGTTAAGTTCCAACTTGTCAATTACAGTGGGTTCTGCATTGAACTCAACCAATTGATAAAAACCTGTAGACTTCTTCTGAATTGGGTAAGCCAATTTCTTCAGTCCCCAGTTTTCTTCATTGATAATCTCAGCACCTTCAGCTTGAAGAATACCTTTGAATTTTTCTACCGCTTCCTTCATCTGAACGTCAGACAAAACGGGAGTTAAAATGAAAACGGTTTCGTATTGATTCATACTCGTTTAATTAAATAAATAAATTATTTTATTTTAAAATGCGGGTGCAAAGTTAGGCATTTTATTTTGAACTACAAACATTTAATCTTTTTTTGTATACGAATCTAGGATTTATCCATGAAGTGGCTTACCTTTGCAAAGTTGTTTAAACAATAATTTCATGATAGAGCAATTCAACTTTGATATCCGGCTTATATTCGCCATCCTGAATGGTAAAGTTTCCGCAGCAATCAATCGGAAGCTATACCGCAACTTCCGTCAGAACGGTCTGGAAATCAGTCCGGAGCAATGGACAGTACTCATCTTCCTGTGGGAAAAAGACGGGGTCACCCAGCAAGAGTTGTGCAATGCAACTTTTAAAGACAAGCCCAGCATGACCCGCCTGATAGATAATATGGAACGTCAGCATCTGGTGGTGCGCATCTCCGATAAGAAAGACCGCCGCACTAATCTGATTCATCTCACCAAAGACGGAAAGGAATTGGAAGAGAAAGCGCGCATCATTGCGGGACAAACTTTGAAAGAGGCTTTGCATGGCATTACCCTCGAAGAACTAAGCATCGGACAGGAAGTGCTGAAAAAGGTATTCTATAACACGAAGGATTAAGCAGAAAAACAGTCGCTTAATTCATAAAATCCACTAAATACTAAGGGTATAATGGATTTTTCACCTAAATAATTTCGCCCGTTAAAGAATTATGCTTTAATTTGTGACTGGAATATAAATAATCTATTAAAATACACACGCATGAAAGGCTTATTAAAGAATTTAGGATTGATTTTAATCTTGGTCGGAGTAGTCATCCTGCTGGCTTGTTCTCTTACAGGTAATGTAAACAACAACGCCATTCTGGGTACTTCAGTAGTACTTGTAGTACTGGGACTCATTTCTTATATATTTATTAATAAGAAGATCGCTGATTAATTTCGCAGAAATCAATAAAAAATCCCGGGAACGAATGTTTCCGGGATTTTTTATTTTGGTTATCGTAAATACGACTATTAAGACTCAACCTCAGGTGTAATCAGCTTATAGCCTTTACCGTGGATATTGATAATCTCGATAGAGTCGTCTTCTTTCAGATGTTTACGCAATTTGGTGATATACACATCCATACTGCGGGCATTGAAATAGTTATCATCTATCCAGATAGTCTTCAAAGCAAAGTCACGTTGCAGGATTTCATTGGCATGAGCACAAAGCAAGCCTAGTAGTTCCGACTCTTTCGTAGTCAGTTTGGTCTGTTTACCTTCTGTAGCCAGAATTTGCTTCTGAGTATCAAAAGTAAACTTACCTATTTTATAGATATTGCTTTCTTTGTTCTTCTTACCGCGAACACGTCTCAAGATTGCTTCAATTCTGAACGTTAGTTCTTCCATGCTGAACGGTTTGGTGATATAATCATCCGCACCAATTTTAAATCCTTCCAAGATATCTTCTTTGAGTGTTTTAGCAGTCAGGAAGATAATTGGAATTTCAGCATTCGCAGCACGGACATCTTGTGCCAATGTGAAGCCATCTTTTTTAGGCATCATTACGTCAAACACACACAAGTCATATTTATTCTTCAAGAAAGCCTTATAACCGGCTTCTCCATCGGGATATAACTCGGCAGAATAACCTTTTGCCTGTAAATATTCTCTTAAAAGCATGCCAAGATTTTCGTCATCCTCGCACAATAAAATACGCAGTTTCTCGTCCATATCAATTATTTTTTAATAAAGGTAATGCAATTATAAATTTAGTTCCCATGTTCAGGTCGCTTTCCGCCCGGATTGTTCCCTTATGATCTGTTATGATTTTCTTCACATAAGCCAGTCCCAGTCCAAAGCCCTTCACATCGTGCAGATTACCCGTATGTACACGATAGAACTTTTCAAATATTTTTTTCAGGTTTTCCTTCTTGATGCCGATGCCGTTATCCTGTATCGAAATCATCAGTTTACCCGATTCATTCCACGTTTTCACATTCAACTCCAAATCCTCTTCCGGTTTTTTATATTTCACTGCGTTATCCATCAGATTAAAGATTACATTGGTGATATGCATCTCATCTGCAAATATAACAGGATCAGTAGCCTCAAGGTTCGATGTTATCTTACCATTATATCGTTCCACTTTCAGCGTAAAGGTATTGATAACTCCTGATATGAGTTCATTTGCATCAATCTCCTTCATCTTCAAGGTTGCCTTTTGCCGCTCGAACATCGACATCTGCAATACCTTTTCCACTTGGAAGCGCAAACGTTTGGTTTCGTCATTTATGACTCCCGATATGTGCTGGAACATTTGCGGAGATTTACCCACTGCCGGGTCTTTCAGCATCTGTGCCGCCAACGAGATGGTTGATATCGGTGTCTTAAATTCGTGTGTCATATTGTTGATAAAATCGTTCTTCATCTCTGTCAGCTTCTTTTGCCGGAACACGCTGTAAATGGTAAATATGAACGTCACCAGCAACATGAACGAAAATACCGACGATGATACTATGAATTTTACTGTATCGGTATCAAGGATATAACTCCTTCTACCCGGAAAATGCACCTTCAGAATACTCATCTTCGCAGGCGGGTCGTTCTTGAACAGCACTTGCTGATAAGTATCGACACTTCCTTTGTCTTCAAAATCGGCACAACGGTATATTTCCCGTCCGTCTTTATCTACCACCGTGAAGTGATAGGGCAATTCTATACCATTATTATATAGGTTCGCTTTCAAATAATCATCCAACTCTCTGAACCGCACTCTATCTCCTATCGATTTATCACTCGCCCTATAAATCATCTGCCACGCCACCTCATCAAGCAGGGCTCGCTGATACATATAGCGATTCTTTACAGCCTCGACAAGTGAACGTGAAGTTTCAGGAATCGTACTTGGCCTCTGAATGGGTGGTATCATTGCTTTTGGCAGTTCAGACGGCTTATTAGTCATCACATTCAACTCAAAGTCCGTAATCACCTTCCCATTTTTAGACTTCACTTTAAAATGCTGCTGAATCAATTTGTTTTGTTGCACGGAAGAATTGGCAGTCAACGCCTTTCTTTCAGCTTCAGAGACATCTTCTACTAGCCAGCGTCTGGTTTCTGCATATTCCACATCTCTGGAAACCCGATCCAGGCTGTTGCGTACAGCAGCATCAAAGGCTTCTTTCCGGCTTTGCGTCATTTTCTCTATATAGCTAACCTGTAGCTGTATCAAACCGAGGAAAGAAATCCCCATCACAATACCTAATATCCAAATTGTTGACTTCTTCATAGCAACAAAATTAACACTCCCTAATTAACACTCCTAGTAGATTAACTTGATTTAACCGGAACTTCCCGGAAATTAACCGAAAGGGGCTATTTAGGTCGTATTCTGATTACTACAACAATATTCCCCCTTCTTTGGTTTGCAAATTTAATAAAAAATTAAATCTTACCCATGTGTTTTTCCATCTTTATTAATCATTGTTAAACAAAAACCGTTGTCTTTTACTTAAAAAAGACAACGGTTTTAACATTATTAAGAGGATTATGAGTTATTCTTCCGATTGTTTCGCCTCAAATTCTTTAATCAACTTATCTTGTACATCCGACGGAACTAGCTCATAACTAGAGAATTTCATAATAAACGAAGCGCGTCCGCCCGTCAGAGAACTAAGTGCAGTGGAGTAAGACGACATTTCTTTCAAAGGTACTTTAGCGACTAGTTTTTCAAAACCTTTCTCGCTGCTCATACCCATAATCATAGCACGACGTCCTTGGAGATCTCCCATCACGTCACCCATCTTATCCGATGGCACGAAAACTTCGACATCATAAATCGGTTCCAGAATCTTCGGACCTGCGTTCTTGAATGCTTCACTGAATGCATTACGTCCGGCAAGCATAAAGGATATTTCGTTGGAGTCTACCGGGTGCATCTTGCCATCGTATACAATCACACGAACGTCGCGGGCATACGAACCTGTCAGCGGACCTTGCTCCATACGCGCCATGATACCTTTGAGGATGGCAGGCAGGAAGCGGGCATCAATTGAACCACCCACGATACTATTGACAAACACTACCTTACCGCCCCATTCCAATGGAATTTCTTCAGTACCTCTTACGGTAATCTTAAATTCCTGTCCGTTGAACTTAAACGTTTCGGGCACAGGCATACCTTCATAATAAGGTTCCACAATGAGATGGACTTCACCAAACTGGCCTGCACCACCCGATTGTTTCTTATGGCGATAGTCGGCACGAGCAGCTTTCGTGATGGTTTCGCGATATGGAATCTTCGGTTCTTCATATTTCACCTGAAGTTTTTCATTATTTTCCAGACGCCACTTCAGCGTACGGAGATGAAATTCTCCTTGTCCGTGCACCAATGTCTGCTTCAATTCTTTCGATTGTTCGATTACCCATGTCGGGTCTTCTTCGCGCATACGGTTCAAGATGGTCATCATCTTTTCCACGTCCGATTCATTCATCGGCTTGATGGCACGTGTATATTTAGAATTGGGGTATTTGATAAAGTTGAATTTGTAATCGCAATCCTTACCGTTCAGTGTATTACCCGTCTTCACGTCTTTCAGTTTCACGGCAGCACCAATATCTCCTGCCTGAAGTTCTTCTACCTTGATGCGATTGCCCCCAGCTACCACATAGAGCTGCGCAATGCGCTCTTTCGAGCCACGGTCGGCATTCAAGAGGTCGTCTCCTTCGTGCACTTTTCCACTCATTACTTTAAAGTAGGACACTTCACCGATGTGCGGTTCTACGCTTGTCTTGAAGAAATAGAGAGATTCGGGCCCGTTTGCATCCGGAGCTATTTCCTCGCCATCCGTATTCACTGCTTTCGGCATTTCGGAAACGAAAGGAACTACGTTGCCCAAGAATTCCATCAATCGGCGCACGCCCATGTCCTTGCCTCCGCAAACACAGAATACCGGAAACATACCTCTGGCAATCAATCCCTTGCGGATACCTTCGCGCATTTCGTCTTCTGAAAGAGATTCCTGTTCGAAGAATTTCTCCATGAGGTTTTCGTCGTTTTCGGCAGCAGCTTCTACCAAGGCTTTGTGCATTTCCATCGCCTTATCCATTTCTTCTGCCGGAATATCTTCAATCACAGGAGCACCGCCTTCGGGCTTCCACGAATATTTTTTCATCAACAGCACGTCAATCAGAGCATTGAAACCCGGCCCCGTACTGATAGGATATTGAACAGGAACGACTTTTGAGCCGTATGCTTCTTGCAACTGCTCGAGGATATTATCATAATCGCATTTTTCATTATCAAGCTGGTTGACTAGAAAAATAACAGGTTTATTCAGTTTTTCAGTATATCGGAAATGATTTTGCGTGCCAACTTCTACGCCGTACTGGCCGTTGAGAAGGATAATTGCTGTATCGGTCACGTTGAGTGCAGTAACGGTACTGCCTACGAAGTCGTCCGAACCCGGACAGTCGATGATATTGAGTTTTTTGTTGTTCCATTCTACATGGAGAACGGTGGAGAAAACGGAGTAACCATACTCTTGTTCAACAGGGAAATAATCACTAACAGTATTTTTTGCGGCAACAGATCCGCGACGTTTTATAACACCACTCTCGAAAAGCATCGCTTCTACGAGAGTGGTTTTCCCAGAGCCAGAACTTCCCAACAGGGCGATGTTCTTAATTTCGTTAGTCTGATATACTTTCATAATCTATAAGATTTAAATGAATTACTCAGTATGTTTCTCACATACCATTAATTTAGTGTGGCGCAAATTAGGGATTAATTGGGGGAAAAGCAACACTTTGCATAGTGTTACTAAACAATGTTATGTAACACATCTTTAACCTTTACTGTTGTTTTTTAATCGTCCGCTTATTTTGTCTCAATGCAACGAGGCAAGTCAACAGAACAATCACGGTTTATATAAGGTACGGGATTGAACCGAATGAATCGCCTATCACCTTTTCTCAACTTAGAATGTGCCTAATCCGGCGATGACTACATTCTCATATATTTAGGCAGATACAGTTGCTCCGTTTCACAAAGCAGCAAGGCAGCCAGACTAAGGGGTAGCAGCGTTCTT
>NZ_URFY01000011.1 GCF_900547205.1 uncultured Bacteroides sp. | reverse complement strand
GCACGGTGGTGTGAGAGGTCGAAACGGGAAATAATCCCGTTTCTCCTACTCGATTTCCTTCCATACTGTTATAATCCTGCACGGCGGCATAGAGTTCCAGCGGCATTCCGTCCCAGTACCATGCCGGTTCGTCGTCGGTGGTGCAGGCAGCCACCCACAGGGCTGCCCACAGACACATTATATATATTGGTATATTCTTTTTCATATTCTTCAATTTCTGTTCTATTAGGTAAATCTCCCTGATAAGACTCCATGCCTATTCTTGGAAAGCAGAACCTTCTACGGGTTTGCCCACCGTTTCCCAATCTTGTATGGTGGTGTCGAGTGTCAGGCCATAGTAGTCTACGGTTATCTTGTAGGTGTACTTCTTGCCGCTTTCCAGCTTCAGTCCTTCGGTGGGGACTTCGTAGGCGAACTTCGTCTTACCGTCTGCCAGCGTCACGCGGATAAACTTGCTGCCCTTGTTTAGGAACTGCGGCACCACAATGGCTTCGGCATACTGGGTGTTGGTGTCGAAGTTGTCCGTCATCACTGTGGGGATGGTAATCGGGGTGGCGGGGTTGGCGTCGGTTGCGAGGGCAATCATCGCCTCGCGGTCGGGTTGCGAACCCATGTCGGCGGCTTTCTTTGGACTGAAGGTGGCTTTCAGGCTGGTGTTCTCTAGGGTCACGATGGCGCCCGTAAGGTCGGGAGCACCGTTGCCCTTTTTCAGCACTACCTCTACTTTAGACAGCAGGTGGTAGAAGGTGAGGGGCACGTGGTGGGGCGTGGGGGCCACGGACTTCTTGATGGAGTAGAGGAGGTCGGAGGCCATGTAGGTGTCTTTCGTGGTCTGGTTGGCCTGCACTTCGTGGGTCACCGTTGCGGGAAAGGCTGCATCGGCGGGCGTTGTGGCAGGGGAGATGGCATAGATGTTCACTGGGTCGGGCGAGATGTAGAACATATCCTTGGCGTAAGAGAATCCACCGGTGCCGTCGGCGGTGAGCACGTTGTTCTGGTAGAGGGGTGCATTGCTGTTGTCGTCTACCCAGGCAGATACCTGCTGACCGGTAGCGAGCTGGGTGTCGAGGCCATAGGAGCGGGTGAGGGCGTTGACACCGCTGGTAAGGCGGATTTCACCGTTCCAGTTGTCGATGGCCGATTCCTTGTCGTTGTTGCAAGCTGCCAATGCGAAGGCAGCGGTTGCGATGATGGATAAGTTTCTGAGCTTCATAATCTTTCTTTTTTAGTTTTGTTTATATGATCTTTGATTTATTTATTCGTTTCCATTCCGGCGGAACCGTTTTCACCGTTTGGGCCGTTACCGGGTTCCCAGTCGATGATGGTTGCCGTGAATTCCGCTCCGGTGGGCGTTTCCACCACAGAGCCACCCAGCGAGAAGGGCGAGCGCTTGTCGGCATTGAACGTGGCGAGTACCGTAGTCAGATCGCTGTCGAGTTTGACAGGTGTGGGGTTGTTATCCGTAAAGACGATTGTGGCAAAGAGCTGTTGCTTTGTACCCGCGATGCCCAGCAACTTGATGGTGGCGGACCATTTTCCGGCATCTGTGCCGGAGGTTATTTTCGAGAATGTCAGCGCTACATTGGTGGGTGCGCTGTGTGTGCCGTTTGCGAAGTCCAGCGATGCGGCTGCTCCCGTGAGGTAGCCTTCGATGCCCGTTATCCTGTCGGTTGTTTCGCCCGTTGGTTCGATGATGAGCGTGAGTTGGCGCACTTGCTGCTGCATCGCGGCGGTGACAGCATGGTCTTTGTCCACATCTATCACGGCGTCCGTCACCGAAGTGAACAGCCAGCCCGGGGCGTTGTGAACGAAGGGACCAACGCCATCCACGTTGCCCGAAGCTGTGGCGACAGTGGCGGTACTGCCGCTGACGGTGATGTGCTCTGCCGTGTTGTAGGCAAATACGCTGTACTCACCCGGTGCGAAAAGGTGGTTGAGCAGGTTGACCGTGCCGCTCAGTGTGGCGGAGTAATCACCCGTCGCAACCGTGTAGGTTGTGGGGACGGTGAGTCCCTCACCTATGTTGCTCCAGTCGGTGGTCAGTGTCACTGCTCCTTTATCCGGATGCGGGGTGTTGTAGATGGGGTCTTTCACGTCGCAACCCGCAAGCAGCAGCAGAGCTGCCGTAGCTATTAAAGAATGCTTTATGCTATTTTCCATATTTGTTGTTTTTAGATTGTTCTACTTATTGCCTCCGATAGTCCATACAAGGCTGATTCCTGCTTGCGTGGGGCCCCAGAAGTTCTTCGATTTGTTGCGCTGTTTGATGACACGAGTGCCGCGTTCTATGCCGAAGCTGTCGTATTCGGAGTGGGTGTAGCCCAGACCGAGGTTGAAATCGAGTGAGAAACTGCGGCAGAGGCGAAGCTGATAGCCAACAGTAACACCGGCATTCCATAGGCTGCCTTGATAGCCCGTATCGTCTGCCAGTATCTTGCCCAGCGGGTAGTTATATATATTATACTGACTGTAGCTACCGGATGCACCTACATAGAAGCGTTTCTTATTTAAAAGATACCAGCGCACTTCGGGGTTGACAAGCCACATTTTCTGCACTTTGTCGCTGTTGCCGCCCCACCAGGAGAGGCTGCCGTCGAGTTTGATGCCGAAACTTTCGTTTGCACGCCATTCCACACCGAGCGTGGGGAGCAGGAAAGCATCATAAAGCAAGTTGGTACGTACTGCAAACGTGTAAGGGGTGCGCCCTTCCGATACGGTTTCCACCACAGGCTGCCGCTCCGGTTCGGATTGCGGCTGTTTCTCAACTGTCGGCTCCGGCTTCTGGTTCAGGATGATGTATATCCTCACGACGGTGATTTTTATTGTTTACAACACGCTCTACCCGCTCCTCAACCTGCGCAACATCCGTCGCTACCGGCAGTTTGTCGTTAATTATTCTTCCGATACCTACCACACCTCTCTGGGTTGGCTGGCCACCGTGCAAATACTCATAATGATTACCGTTCCGCTACCATTCGCCGGGCTGCTGATGGGTATTCCCTCCGTTGCCCTCAGCTATTTTGCGTGGCTGGGAGCCTTGCCCTATTTTATGAATTATCTCATTCTTTGCTATAACCTGCTGAACGATAATTATCTGATTGTACCCCCGAAAGACTTGGCAGAAGACACGGCAGATAATGCCGACACCGCAGGCATGGTTATCGACCGCAAGTACTTCGAGCGTTACCTGCGCGACTACAAACCTTACCTCGACCCCAAGCTACGGATTACTGACATGGTGCTGCAACTGAAAACCAACCGCACCTATCTTTCGGGATTTATCAACAAGGAATACGGCATGAACTTCAGCCGCCTGATCAATCGCCTCCGCTTGCAGGAACTCGACCGGCTGCGCCTTTCCGCCCGGTACAGTGGCAGAAACAATATGGAGCTGGTGCTGAAGGCGGGGTTCAGAAACTACCGCAATTACCTGCGGGTGAAAACGGAAGAGGATAAGCTGACAATATTGAAAGTGTTTGAATGATGATATTCCCATCACTACGATTTATTCCTATACTCCTGCGGCGTCCTATTGAAATGCGCCTTGAAGCAATGTCTGAAATAGCGAAGCGAATTGAATCCCGTTTGGAAAGCGATTTCCGTAATCTGCAAGTCGGGTTGGTTCTGCAATAATTCGGCAGCCAGCTTCAATCTTTCTTTCAATACGAACTCATTTGGTGTCATGCTGCCAAGAGCTTTCAATTTGTTGTAGAGTGAGCTGCGGCTGACACCCAATTCTCTGGCAAGTAAATTCACGTCGAAGTCCGCATCGGATAAGTGTTGTTTTACAATTTCGTTCAGCTTCGACAGGAACTTGGAATCGATGGGATTTAATGCCAGTGCTTGCATCTCCGTATCTGTGGAAGCAGAGGGGGCGATGCTTTCTCCAAACTTCTTCTTCAACAGATTCCGGTTGCGTATCATGTTTGCGATGTGTCCCAGCAGCATTTTATTGCTGAATGGCTTTTCTACATAATTGTCGGCGCCACATTGCAGTCCCTCCATCTTCTTGTTGTCCGAGGTCAGTGCAGTGAGGAGTATAACGGGTATGTGGCAGAGGTCGAAGCTGTTCTTTATCTTGGCACACATTTCAAATCCGGACATTACCGGCATCATGACATCGCTCAGTATAAGGTCGGGACGTTCTTCTACCGCTCTATCGTATCCGTCTTTGCCGTTCATGGCAATCACTACCCTGTAAAGCGGAGATAATAGGGAGATTAGTATCTGCAACAGGTCCTCGTTATCTTCCACCAGCAGAACGCAAGGTTTCTCGCCGGAGGCTTCGTTACTTTCTGAAAGTGCTTCGTCGCTTTCTGTAGTGGTTTCGTTACTGTCGGCAGTGTCTTCTTCGGAGGTACTCGTTTCCTCTTCTTCCTCCATCGGCAACCAATCGGCTTCGGGTGTCGATACATCATCTGGTTCCACGATTGTCACATAAGCATCGCCTGCAAACAAGTTTTGCTTGGGTAAAGCGACTGTGAAGATAGAACCATACCCGTAAGCACTCGTGACGCTGATTTCTCCGTGGTGCAACTCTACCAATCCTTTAGTGAGCGCCAGCCCGATACCAATTCCCAAGGGAGATGCCGACGAAGATTGCGATTGGTAAAAACGCTCGAAGATGAACGGCAAAGACTCCTCGGGGATACCCTCCCCGTTGTCTATCACTTTTATTTCAATGGTATCTTCTTTCTCTTCTACGCACAGGTCTACCTTCCCCCTCTCCGCTGTGTACTTGAATGCATTCGTTAATAAATTGGAGATTACTTTCTTCAACTGCTTAGGGTCGTACCAGCCCATCAGGCTATCCGTCTCCGTGCGGAACCCGAAGGTGATGTTCCGCATTTGGGCGTTGCCCTTGAAGTCTCTGTAAATTTCTCTCAGATAGGGAATGAGGTCGGCATGGCACACATTCAAGTGTATCTTGCCATGTTCCAGCTTTCGGAAACTCAGCAGTTCAGTGATTAGTTCGCGGAGTTGGAAGGTAGTCTTATACACCTCCTTGATGCGCATACGCAACGACTGTGACAGTGCATCGGATTGCAACAAAGATTCCAGCCGGGAGATAATCAGCGTCAGCGGTGTGCGGAACTCATGCGATATATTGGAAAAGAATTGTAGCTTGAGTTCGTTCAGTTCCGCATTCTTCTCCTTTTCAAACTTCTCTTGTGCGAGCGAAGCACGCAGGCGCGCTTTAGAATATTGATTGTGCGCCCATGCAAAGATAAGTGCCGACAAGAGAACGAAATAGGCGAGATATGCCATCCAAGTGGTATACCACGGGGAATGGACGGTGATTTGCAATTGCGCTGAATGTCCTTCATCGCCTCCTTCGCGCACCATCAGTGTATAGTCTCCCGGGCTTAAATTGGTGTAGGTAATTGTATTGTGAAGGCTCAACATCCAATTCTCGTCCAGTCCTTCGAGTTTATACTCGTAGATTTTCCGGTTGGTGGCATCGTCCACATAATTGTTTGAAGTAAACGATATGGAGAATTTGTTCTCGTTGTGATTCAAATCTATCTTTCGGGCGAAAGGCAGTGCCGTGCCGAGTATGCCGTCCGGGGCGCCGGCTTTGATTACCTGATTGTCTACCATCAAAGAAGAAAAATAAAGCTCGTATTGCGATGAAGGGACGGATAAGTCAGTGTTCATGAAAGAAGTCATACCATTCACTCCCCCGACGTACATTTCTCCATCGCTGCACAGCAGCATACCGCATCCGTCGTTGAAGCCGGACAGATGCAGTTGCCTTTCCATGTCTATCAACTTCATTTCTCCGGTTCGGGGATGGGAGATGAGTAGTCCATGTTCGCACTGTATGGCAAGAAGGTTCTGGGGAGTAGTCAGCATATTGTAGCAGTAGCGGGCATGGACGGCCGCGCAGGGGGCGAAGTAGTTTTGCTGTTCGTTAAACTCGTACAGTCCCGACCCGTTGGTTCCCAGAAAGATAGCTCCTGTTTCGTCCTCCACTATCTTGAGTACCTGAAACTTGCCCAAGCCGTTTTCTCCGTTCTTGTAAATATACCTTTCGGAGGGGTTCTTCATGTTGATGCGTACTACCCGGCTGCGCTGGGCAATCCAGATATACTGCTTCGAGTCAATCAGTAGCGAGGAACCGTCTAAGTGAGTTTCGCTGATATTGGGATACAGGTGCTCCGCCGCAGTGTTATCTTGTAGGTTTTTCACAAACAATCCCTGTCCGGACAAGATGTACAGACTGTCTCCATGTAAAATCATGTCGGCGAAGGAAGAATTGGACAATTCGTCATAGCACACCGCCCGCTCGGTAGGAATATCGAAGCGGAAATATCCTTGCTTATGTGTCCCTACGTACAGGCAATCGCGTTTCTTGTCGTAGGCGATGCACTTTAAGTTGCTGTGCGGAACTCCTCGGGGATGGCCATTTGCGGGATAATGGGTGAAGGCTCCGGTGTTTCTGTCCAAGTGGTCCATACCTCCTCCTTCGGTGCAAATCCAAAGGTTCCCGCGTTTGTCTTCCGCCATCTTGCCTATGTAGAAGAATCCTAGGCAGTCCGTCCTGTCAGCATTTTCGGAATAGTGCCTGAATATGTCTTTTCCGGGGTTGAAGTAGTGTACTCCTCCATAATAAGTTCCCACCCAGATAGAGCCTTGCACGTCTTTGTAGAGTGAGAATACGGAAGAGTGGGTCAGGCTGCCGGGAAGTAAGTCCCTTTGATAGTAGGAGATGTTTCCCAACGTATCAATCTTGTTCAAGGCGTTGAAGGTTCCCGCCCAGATGTTCCCCTCGTTGTCTTCCGTAAAGCAGCGTACGTCCTCGGAGGAGAGCACTTGCCCTCCCTCCGCGGGATAGGGGGACGCTGTTCCGTTCTCCACTTTATACATTCCGCGCCTGAAGGTGGCTACCCACATTCTGCCTTTAGAATCCCGGTAGAGCGAGAGGATGGGTATATGGGGAATGACGCAGACGGGGTCTTTTCGGTCCGAACCGCTCAGGCGGTAAAGCCCAGTGGAAGTGCCTATCCACAGGCTGTTGTTCACGTCTACGTATAGGCAACTGATACTTCGCTGCGACTTCATCCGGTATATCTGCACGAACGCCTGCTTTCCGGCATCCCACTTGAGTACGCTGTTTTTCGTGGCTGCATATACCTCTTTTCCACACACGTTGAGGCACGACGCACGTTGTTGCAACGGGAAGAACTGTTCTTTGTATATATCATAGCGGACGAGCATTTTGTCTGAGGTGAAGAACACGCTCCCGTTTTTATCACTCACGATGTCTCCCACTTGATTGCCCAGAAAGTCCGCATCATCGGTCAATGACGGTTTGTAAACCTTCACCGCATTGCCGTCATAGCAACTCACTCCTTCGAGCGTTCCAAACCACATCCGTCCCAATTCATCCTGGCAAATGGAAAGCACCGAGAAGGAGGATAAACCATCCGGTTTACCCAAATGTTTGAAGTAGATATTCCCCCAAAGAGTGTAGGACAAGCATAGAAGGAATGATAGTAGGATATGTTTTTTCATCGTATATAATATAGATTGCGTATTCTGCTATTACCCAGACAAAAATAGTGATTTTTGCTGAACTGTAGAAGAATTCATCTCAACAAATCTTGTGTATGTCGGGCTTTTTTGCGAATATTGCAAATCATTGGTACCTCGAGAGAATTTATTAACCAATAATCATGCAAACATCCTATGAGAAATAATAAGAAGTTACGCCATTTACTA
Organism: uncultured Bacteroides sp.; assembly: GCF_900547205.1. GTDB lineage: Bacteria > Bacteroidota > Bacteroidia > Bacteroidales > Bacteroidaceae > Bacteroides. The sequence continues at coordinate 100,713 of NZ_URFY01000011.1, read as the reverse complement.
CTTTTGCTTATCTCCCTATTCTTTATTTCCCCCTTATATGCCGAGTATTTCAAACACATAGGTCTGTCCGAAGGATTGGCGCAGCCGTCGGTGATGGCCATTTATCAGGACCAATTGGGCAGAATGTGGTTCGGCACGAAGGAAGGAATAAGCCAATATGACGGAAATCGCGTAAGGGTATTCAAAGGATGGATGCAGTCGGCCGGCAACGAGCCGCCCGTATGGCTGGGCAATGAAGTTTCTTTTATCGTGGGTGACAGCCAAGACAATATCTACTTCTTGATTGATAAGAATATCGTCAGATACGATATACAAACGGAGAAGTTCGCCCGGCTCACCGATGAGGGGATTATCACTGCCATGACTTCTTCCGAAGGACGGGTGTGGTATATGAAGCACGATACTTTGTTTACGCTGAAAGCAGGTGAGCAGCCCGTCTTCGAACAGAAAACGAACATCACTTCGCGCATCTGCTGCCTGACTATAACGGACGATGAAATCTGCCTCGGCACCTACGACGGGGTGTATCTGATAGACCGCCGTTCCAACCGACAAAACCAACTGTTGGCAGGCACGGAGATTTACCGCATCTTCCGTAGTTCGCAGAAAGAGCTATGGATAGGTACCCGTATGCACGGGCTCTACCAGATGGACGAGCATCAGCAGCTTACCAAAGTCCCCTATCTGCCCGGTTCGCCCGAAGGCATCAGCAGCGAACAAATCCGCGACTTTGTGGAGGACAACGAAGGCAACGTATGGTTCGGCACCTTTGACGGGCTGCATCGCTACAGTCTCAGTACCCGGCAATATTCGCTCATGCAAATCCCCCAATATGCGGGCGGACTGAATCATCCTTCCATCTTCGCACTGTATAAAGACGTTGCCGGCACCATCTGGGTGGGCAGTTACTACGGAGGGGTCAATTACTTCAGCCCCCAGCACGATTGCTTTGTGCATTACGACTATGGCAAGAACATCGACTCCTACTACTCCTACATCGGCGAAATCGTTATCGACAAGAATGAACACCTGTGGCTGAGCACCGACGGTGGCGGCATCACCTGCGTAGACAAGAAATGGAACACCCTCCAGCAATTTACCGCCGGGGGAAGCAACACCATCCCACACAACAATATAAAAAGCATCTGTTATGACGCGAAGAACAACCACCTGTACGTGGGCACTTACCTCGGCGGATTGTCGCGCTACGACCTCCAAACGGGCCGTTTCTACAATTACTGGAAAAGTGGCGAAAGCTCCTCTTCCGATAAGCCCGATGAAATAGTTTATCACGTGAAGATGTGGAAAGACCAAGTGTACATCTCCGCCCACAACGGCTTTTTCCGCTTGGATACCCAGACGCAGCAGTTCCACAAAATCAAGATTCCTTTTGCCTTCTACGAGCATTTCGATATCGATGCGGAGGGCAACCTCTACATGGTGGGATGGAAGAAAGTGCTCCACACCCATGTGGAACATCCCGAATCCATCGACTACATCGTGCTAGACGAAGGAGATAGCAAAGCCTCCCCCACCCGTGTGCTTGCCACTGCGGGCGGCGTCTACATCGGCACACTGGGGATGGGACTCTTTTACTACGACCGCCAGACACGCCACATAACTCAATACACCTCACTAAACCATCAACTGTCGGGTGACTTCTGCTACAATCTTTGCCAAACTGCGAGCGGGAAGATACTCATCACCGGAGATAAAGGCATCACCTGCTTCGTCCCCTCCGACAGTACCTTCACCACCATCGACCTCATGAGCAACTTCCCTTCCACCCACATCATCAATGGGTGTGGCATCCTGGTGTCCGACGAGGGGAATATCTACGTGGGAGACACCAAAGGAGTGACCGTATTCTCCGAGAGTGAATTTAGCAGAACTTCTACGTCCAACGATACTTCCAATTTCTACTTCTCCGAACTCTGGGTCAACAACAAACCCATTGCCCCGGGAGACGACACGCGCATCCTCGCGCAATCGCTTCCCTACACCGGAAAGCTGAAACTGGATTACGACGAGAACAACATCATTATCCACTTTGCCTTGTCCGACTACGGCCAGCAGCTATCCGAGAAGTGGTTTCAGTACAAGCTCGAAGGGTTCGACAAGAACTGGATTGCAACCAAGCAAACGGAACTGTACTACACCAACCTCGACCCCGGTACCTACACGCTGCACGTCTCTTCCATCAACGAGAAGAGTGGGCAAAGCCTGAAAGCAATCACGATGCAGCTCGTCATCGCCTCCCCGTGGTATGGCACATGGTGGGCGTGGACCATCTACGTGATAGCTTTCATAGCCTGTGTCTTCTACTACGTTTACAGCAAGATAGCCAAACGCACGCTCGCCCTGTCGCTCGAGAAGGAACGGTTTGAAAAACAGCAGATAGAGCAGCTCAATCAGGCGAAGCTGGTCTTTTTTACCAATGTAAGCCATGAGTTCCGCACCCCTCTCACGCTGATTATCAGCCATATTGATATGTTGCTTCAAAAGTATTCGCTCGCCCCTTCCGTCTACAACCAGATAGAAAAGATAAGGAAGAACGCGCAGAAGATGAATACGCTGATTTCCGAGTTGCTCGAATTTAGGAAGCTGGAGCAAAACTACGGGACGATACAGATTAAGCAACAGGATATCATTGTGTTCCTGAAGGAAATCTACCTGTCTTTTGCCGACTATGCGCAGCAAAGGAATATAACTTATGAGTTCAAGTTGCCCGACTATCCCGTCCTCTGCTGGTTTGAACAGCAATTGATGGAGAAGGTGTTCTTCAATCTGCTGTCCAATGCCTTCAAATATACTTCCAACAAAGGAACTATCACCCTGTCGGGAGAGATAACGAACAGCGACATTAAGATTCATATCACGGATACCGGTATTGGCATCTCCGAACAGGATAAGGACAAGATATTCGCACGCTTCTTTCAGGGTAACAACCAGGAAAAGAAAGGGAACCTGTTTGGTGGCACCGGCATCGGGCTGGCACTGACGCGTACCATTGTGGAGAAACATCACGGAGAGATAACCCTGACAAGTACCGTGGGTGAAGGTAGCACGTTTACCGTGGTGTTGCCCCGCCGCAAGGATGTCTTTCTGAACGATAAGAATGTGGAGTTCTATAATCAGGAGGTAGAAAGCGATGTGATTCCCGACTCCATGCCGGTATTCATGGGTGACGAGCATTCGCTCGCGGAATCTGCCGACATAGAAGATAGGGAAGGCACCGCCCGGAATGAAGAGAACAAGACCCATACGGTGCTTCTGGTGGAGGACAACGATGAATTGCTCCAAATACTGAAAGAACTGTTCGCTCCCTTCTACAAGATTATCTGTGCCCACAACGGGAAGGAGGGATTGAGCCAAGTTTATGAAAGTGCCCCCGATTTGATTATCAGTGACGTGATGATGCCCGAAATGACGGGAACGGAAATGTGCCTGCAAATAAAGAACAACATAGATCTTTGCCACATCCCCGTAATACTGCTCACCGCCCTCAACTCCACCGAGCAGAACATCGAAGGGCTCAACCGCGGTGCCGACGATTACATCACAAAACCCTTTCATGCCCAACTGCTGCTGGCGCGTGCCAATAACCTGATTCGTAGCCGCTTGCTTGTGCAGCATCAGTTTGATAAGAAGCCGATGTCGGAGATTGACCTTGCCAGCATTAATCCGTTGGATAAGGACTTGTTGAAACGGGCTTCGCAGGTGATTGAGCAGCATATTGACGATACGGAGTTCGATATTCCGGCTTTATGTAGGGAAGTAGGTGTAGGCAGGTCGTTGCTCTATACCAAATTCAAAGCGCTGACCGGCATGACTCCCAATAACTTCTTGCTAAACTACCGCTTGAAACACGCTGCCACTTTGTTGAAGCAGTATCCCGATCTCCCCATTTCGGAAGTAAGCGATCGTTGCGGATTCAATGCTCCTGTATATTTCAGCCGATGCTTTAAGAACCAATACGGGTGCACCCCACAAAACTACAGGAAAGAGAAGAAGGGAAGTGAATAGTGATTACCTTCTTTCCGAAGCAATTCGTTTTCTCATTGTGTATTGGGTGAATTGTCAGGTCGGGCAGGGTACCTTTGGGATAGATGATTACTTCTTCGCCTTTGCGCAAATCTATTTTATATGTATCTGCGGAGATGGACGTAGCTTCAAACTCGCGTTTCCCTTTGAAAACGGGAGAAGGTATGTCCGTTACTACGATGCAAGGTTCTCCTGCCAGACTTTTGATGGTGAAGAACTCTGTCTTTCCGTTCTTCCGGCTGGCGGTAATCTGGAAAGCTCCCTCGGCAAGCCAGTCTTTATAAGCAATATCTTTCCAACTATCGGGGACGGCGGGGAAGATGCGCAGCTTCCCTCCCCAACTTTGCAACAGCATATCGTGGATGGACTGTGCAGCAGATAATGGTGTCTCAATTACCGGACCCGATTCACGATACAGCGTGTTGACTGATAAGAACTTAGTGAACAGCTTATCGAGATAGGTAAGTGCATCGTTGCCATTGCCTAGAGCGGAAGATATGGAGGAAGCACCGGTGCACGAATATCCCTGATGTGCTCCCGATTTACCTTGCCAGTAGCGAAGTGATTTCTCGATAAGTTCCTTTTCGGTGGGGTTCTCCTTATTAATAAGGTATAAGGGATAGGCAGCCAGCAGATGCGAATAATGCCGGTGTGAGAAGGCATAAGGAACGTCACGTCCTATCATAAGCCCGTTGGCGGGGTCGGTGGGGAATGGGGTGAGGTCATGAAGCGTTGCGCGCCAGCGGGGAATTAGGGGGTCGTCTATATTCAGCCGTTCGGTGATGTCGAGAAGGGTCTGGCATCCCCAGCTAAGCAGTGCCAAGTCGAAGTTGCAGTCTTCTGCGGTGCCATATTCGGGAGAGTAGGTTTCGGGGAGATGAATTTTGCCGTCGTCTCCTTTGCGGGTGAAATGCAGGTAGTAGTTCACCGCTTGTTTAAGCACCGGGAAGAGTTTGTTGCGCAGTAGCTCGTCGTCCATCTTATGGCGATAAATCAACCATAAGCTGTGACACACCCAAGGCAATAGCCCTACTTCTGCTGCTTTGCTCACTCCGGGGATTCCTATTTCACCGGATATACACTCTAGGTTGGACGAACGTCCTATCGCCAGTGCGTCGTTGCGGTAGGCTTCGGGTACGTTTTTCTTTAGGTTATCAAGGTTGTTGTAGATAGCATTCTCCAGAGAGGCAGCCAAATCCAAGTGGTTGGATGCGTTGAGCGACCAGTATGTCAGTTGCACGTTCAGGTTCCACCAAGCGTTGGGCCATGGGGTGACGGTGAGCCAAGGGCCGGTATTGTCGATTAACGCACGGTCGCCACGCGTGGCACTGGCGAGTTTGTACATTTGTATCCAGTAGAAGTTCTCTTTCACGCCGTCGGGCAAGGTGAGAAAACTGCTCGGGTAGTACTGGTTCCACCATGTGCGGTGTTGTTTTTGTAATTTCTTGGTGCCTGTAGCCAATGCTTTATTCAGATTCCGGTCGGCATCCTTTTCTGCAGTAGCTTCGGGGTAAGAGTGAGTGACAGTGATCCAGTAGGTGCGTTCGTTGTTCTTCTTCGATTTTGTTTCTTTCCAGGCAACGGCTGTTTCGCCGCCGGCTTGCAATTTCTGTATGGACATTCCGGGCTTAACCTCCGGTTTGGGGTTGAGGGTATATTCGGGTAGTTTTATCCATTTCCCTTCTCCTTTGGCGAATAGATAGCGCGGGCTTTGGGCGGATGCGGGTACCCATTCCCAACGGAAGTTCTTCTCTCCGTCGGTGGCATCGGTCTGAACGAGCATCACCATATCATTGGCGTGCACGTAGGCGTGCAGCCTGATGGTTCCTTTCGTGGTGGTTATTACGGCGTTCGTTTCGGCATTCCAGATGTCGAGGTGCATTGTGCCGTCGGTTATCTCCCCTTCGGGGTGAAGGGCGAAGTGTCCGGTAAGCAGTCGGGGAACGGCAAATAAGTCTCCTCCCTGGCGATGGTCGTGTACGGAGCAGTTGCCGGTTTCAAGACGGATATAGTTTTGTTTCGGCTCTTTATAAATCATAAGTCCCAACATACCGTTGCCCATATAGGCGGACTCGTACCAGTATTCGGGCAATGTCTCCCAGACTAAATCTTGCTTCTGCATGAATGCAGGCCAGTCGATAGCTGTTTTCACTCTATCCGTTTGGGACGATGCAATGGTATATCCGGCTACTGATAGAAAAAAACATATAAAAATAAAGCGTAATTGAATGTTTCTCATAATAATGTGTTATTTTTATGTCGCAGGCAAAGATGCATATAATATCCATATTAATCAATACTTTTCCGGTGGATTGGGCTGATTTGGATTATTGGTGCAGCTATTAAGGACGATTTAGTCAGATGAGTTAAAAGAAAATGGTGCTATTTTGCCATACATTAATATCTTAATTTAAATACGATGAAAAAGTTGCTCACGGTTGCGATCTTGCTATTAAATACCTTATGTATATTTCCGCATTAACAATGGCATGGAAGCGGCATTGATGTATGAGCCCTCCCGCTTTGAGTTGCAAGTGGAACCCATTGAGTTGACCAACCCCAGATTGTCGAAAGTATGGGGTGACAAGATTTACCGTCTTTCATTCAAAGCCAAACAACAAGTAAAGAAAGGAAATTATTCATTCACAATAAAAAGTCTATAAAACAATGAAATTGAAGAACTCTATTCTTGTAGGATGCACTGCTCTTTTGGTGGCAACATCCTGCACCCAAAGAGCAGTTGAGAAACAAACATGGGTGAACACAGCCATTGAAAACGCACGTGCCCAAATCGGATTGGAAATTGATACCATCGAGGCCAGTGGGAAAGTTCTGAATCCCGTAACCCTGAATGGTAAAGGCGGAGTGTATTACTGCGGATATGCCGACTGGCGTAGCGGTTTCTTCCCCGGCAGCGTGTGGTACCTATACGAGCTGACGGGTGACACCACCCTGCTCCCACTCGCCCAGAAATATACGGAAGCCATCAGAGAAGCGCAGAACCTGACGTGGCATCACGACATCGGTTTCATCATTAATTGCAGCTTCGGCAACGGCTTGCGCCTGGCGGACAAGCCCGAATATAAAGACGTAATGATACAAGCAGCGAAATCCCTTTGCACCCGTTTCCGCGAGAAACCCCAAGCTATTCAGAGCTGGGATGTGAAAGGCAATAGCTGGCAGTCGAAACGTGGCTGGGAGTGCCCTGTAATTATCGACAATATGATGAACCTTGAATTACTGTTTGAAGCCACGAAGCTATCGGGCGATTCAGCTTATTATAATGTAGCGGTGAAGCACGCCGACCGCACGCTGAAGGAACAATTCCGCCCCGACGGAAGTTGCTATCACGTGGTGGATTACAGCATTGAAGATGGCACCGTTCGCCATCGCCAGACAGCACAGGGATATGCCGATGAATCAGTATGGTCCAGAGGACAGGCATGGGCAATCTACGGATACACCGTTTGCTACCGCGAGACGCGCGACCGTAAGTATATCGACCAAGCTATCAAGACTTTCGAGTTTATGAAGAATCTGGAGAATATGCCGGCAGACCTCATTCCTTACTGGGATATGGATGCGCCCAACATCCCCAATGAGCCGAGAGACGCTTCTTCGGCTTCCGTCATTGCTTCTGCCTTGTATGAGATGAGCACATACGACCTGCCGGACGCCGCTTCTTATCGAGAGTATGCCGACAAGATTATGCAGTCGCTCGGCACGGAAGAATATACAGCCAAATTGGGAGAGAACGGACGGTTTATATTGATGCATAGCGTAGGCAGCATTCCTCATAACAGCGAAATCGACGTACCTTTGAATTATGCTGATTACTACTATCTGGAAGCCTTGAAACGTAAAACGGATCTTGATAAGAAAGCTTCATAACAAAGAAGTTATTCATAGAAAACGATACTTACTTTGCAGAATATAACTACTTTTGCAAAGTAAGTATTTTAATTCTGATATATATGAAAAGTAAACTTTTAACTCTCGTAGCGCTCTTTGTTATCGCTACCGCTTATGCGCAGGAAGCTAAGCAGGAATTACCCCTTAAATACGGTGCCACCTATCAGGGAAAGCGGCAAGACGAAGCTATGAAGAAGTTCCGCGACAATCGTCTCGGAGCGTTTATCCATTGGGGGCTGTATGCCATTCCTGGTGGAGAGTGGAATGGGAAGGTGTACAACGGTGCTGCCGAATGGCTGAAAGCCTGGGCGAAAGTGCCCGCAGATGAGTGGCTGGAATTGATGAAACAATGGAATCCTACCAAGTTTGACGCCAAAGCCTGGGCCAAGATGGCCAAGGAAGCGGGAATGCGCTATGTGAAGATTACCACGAAGCACCACGAAGGTTTCTGCCTATGGCCGAGTAAATACAGCAAATATACCGTGGCAAATACTCCCTATAAGAAAGATATTCTAGGCGAACTGGTGAAGGCGTACAATGATGAAGGCATCGACGTGCACTTCTACTTCTCGGTGATGGACTGGAGCAATCCGGACTATCGCTATGACATCAAGTCGGAAGAAGACAGCATTGCTTTCAGCCGTTTTCTGACATTCACGGACAATCAGTTGAAGGAACTTGCTACCCGCTACCCCACCGTGAAGGACTTCTGGTTTGACGGTACCTGGGATGCCAGCGTCAAGAAAAACGGCTGGTGGACTGCACACGCCGAGCAGATGTTGAAGGAATTGATTCCCGGAGTGGCTATCAACAGCCGCCTTCGTGCCGATGATTATGGCAAACGCCATTTCGACAGCAACGGACATCTGATGGGAGACTACGAATCGGCCTACGAACGTCGTTTGCCCGACCCGGTGAAGGACCTGCAAGTAACTAAATGGGACTGGGAAGCCTGCATGACTATCCCCGAAAACCAATGGGGATATCATAGAGACTGGTCGTTGAGTTACGTAAAGACTCCCGTCGAGGTTATCGACCGCATTGTGCACGCTGTTTCGATGGGTGGCAATATGGTTGTGAATTTTGGTCCGCAGGCGGATGGTGATTTCCGTCTGGAAGAGAAGGAGCTTGCCAAGGCACTGAGCCATTGGACGAAGAAGTATGGCGAATGCATCTATGGTTGCGATTATGCCGGATGGGCCAAGCAGGATTGGGGATACTACACCCGCAAAGGGCAAGACGTCTACATGGTTGTATTCAATCGACCTTACTCCAATTTCCTGATTGTGCAGACGCCGAAGGGCACAAAAGTGGCGAAAGCGGCTTTGCTAGATGGAGAACAGTTGCAGGTGATTGAAACCGCTCGCAATGAGTATAACGTGGCTATGCCTTCCAAAGATCCGGGTGAACCGTTTGTGATTAAGTTGCAGATAGAGGAAGCTGCCGGGGCTGCCGATAAGTATCGTGATGCGTTGACGTAGTATAAAGTAATGAAGGGGCTGCTCCGTAAAACAGGAACAGCCCCTCTTCTTATTTTATAGATGGAATCCGCTTAATTACCTTCTTCTGAACTTTGCAGCATCTGGAATAACTTATCCAGCTTCGGAGCCATGATAATCTCCGTACGGCGGTTTTTGCTTCTGCCTTCTGCTGTTTCATTGTCGTCAACAGGCATATACTCACCCCTTCCGCTAGGCTGTATCTGCAAAGGATTCACGTGATAGTTCTTAATCAGAATACGAACCACGGACGTAGCACGAATCACGCTCAAATCCCAGTTATCTTTAAACTGCACCGTATTAATCGGCTTGTTATCCGTATGTCCTTCGATGAATACGTCGATATCCGTCTGCTTATTCAGCACTTCCGCCAACTTGCCGAGCGCTTCTTCTCCACGCTTATCCAAGCGGGCACTTCCTGACTGGAACAACAACTTATCCGACATTGCCACATAAACCTTCCCGTCTTTCTCGCGAACGGTCAGCTCATCCGTGCTAAAGCCCAGCAGTGCATCCTTCACGCTGTTCAGCAGTTGTTTCACTTTCTCGTTCTGAGTGTTAATCATCTGCTGCAACTCGTTGATTGTATGTTCTCTTTCGTTGAGTTGGTTTACCTTCTGGCTCAGCAGGGCATTCAGTTTTTCCTGTTCGGTCATGTTGGCGTTCAGCATAGTCTGATAGTTACGGATGCTGTTCCCCATCTGAGTGGTGTCTTGTAGCAGCTTCTTGATTTGTGCCGACATCCGTTCGCCGGTGTTGCGACAGTCCGTCAGCAATCCTTGCACGCTATCTCTGCTCGAGAGAGCTGCCAAGCGTCCGGTTTCTGCAATCATGAACTTCTTCTTCGTCACACACGAAGTACACAATAGTAAAGTAAGGAGAGTGAATAATGTAATTTTCTTCATTGCGTTTTTATGTTATGCAAATAATGATGTTATTTCGTCTTACTCTTCATTTTCAATGAATTGGGTGCAAAATTAAAATAACTTCTACAGATTGCCAAGCCCTCTTCCGCTTATTTAGGATTTTAATAGACAAATAGATTAATATCCATGGAATCCGGCATTTATCATGTAGGCTATAAAAACAGTAAGAGGGAATAGGTCACTATCGCCCTATTCCCTCTTGTACTATGAGGTTTGTTATTTATTTAGCTCCTGGCCATCCGGGGTTCTGCTCCAATTGAGGATTCAAAGCAAGTTCCTCGGTTGGGATGCAATAGAGATAGTACTGGTCGAGCCATCCCTTTCCTTCTACTTTCGCGTTAGGATTGACGTAGATATAACCTTCTGTCTTAGTTCCATCTTTCAGTCCGGTTTCAAGATTCAGGATACCATTGGTGTTGATATTATAAATAGGATCCTTGCTATTCCACCACATACCTTTTTCCTGGCGGTTGATGAAGTAAGGCGCTTTTGCCCAACGGCGTACATCATAGAATCCGAATCCTTCGCCCATAAGTTCAATGATACGTTCACGACGTATTTCCCATAATAATGGGTCCACTGCATAGTCGGGCATTGAGCCTGTCCACCAAGCATTATTTCCTTTATCGCGGTTCGGGTCGAAGTTGGCGTCTATTTTGCTTACATCCATCGGACTGATTTCTGCACGTGTACGCAAGCGGTTGATAGAAATATTGGCTGCTGCTTGGTCGAACAGACCTAGTTCGCACATAGCTTCTGCATAGTTCAATATTGCTTCTTCAACTTTGAAGATTGGTTTGTCGGAGTCGCAAACCGCTGCATTGTTGTTGGAAAGTTCCCAGCAGTTATAGTTCTTCCACAGATAATATCCCGATGATGTGCAGCAGGGTGCTATTGCACCTTTCAGGTTCGGAGCTTTCCAGATAATGGTTGCACCGTTCCAGTTGGTTACCGGCAGACGTTTCATTGCTCCCGGTTCGCCGGGGTTGCTGCAAGGGCCGTTGATGCCCATGATATCCATATATTCACGATATTTTGGATTTTCGTGATAACCCCATTTGCAGTTGGGATAGCCTTCGGGGCGGTTTGCTGTGCTATTTACTACAACATACGGCGGAGTAACGGTGTGATACATACGTGGGTCGCGATTGCGGAAGATATCATAGATGTCTTTTGTGCCACCTTCATATTGGCTATTTTCAGAGTTATTGATTGGAAGTCCGTTCTTAGTCAGATACATATCAACCATGTCCTGAGTCAACTGTAAGTGCATCTGGTCATTCTTTTCGCGGAAGTTGAAGTAGGATGTTACGTAATCCGTCTTGAACTCTTTGTATAAAATCACTCCCGGGATGTTTCCCAAGTCCTGAGTAGTCCACATTTCACCGTAACCGGCGGCAGGTTGTCCGTCCGTACCAGTGTACAGAGTCGGATATTTATCCATCAACTCCTTAGATACGCGTGTACATTCAGTCAGGTACTTTTCGTAATCTCCGAGGTTATGGTATTTTCTCCAAGTACCTTCGCGCAAGGTGAAGCGAGACAATGCCATCTGAATACACGCTTTGTTGATGTAGTTTTTCCCATCCTTATCTTCAAAGTTGCCAATGTTCTGCTCAGCCCATTTGAGACGTTCCAATACTTTATCGGCAACTTCTTTGCGGGGATTGCGTGGTCCGTAAGTCTCTTCCGAACTTTCGTCCAGCACCTTGTCAATCCATGGCACATCGCCGAAACGGTCAATCAGTTCCATATACCAGAAAGAGTGGAAGAAATAACCGATAGCTTTCCAATGGTCCTTTTCCGACTCGGATAATGTGGAATTTTCAAGTGCACGCAGCATGATGTTGATGCGGTAGATGTAAGAGAACGACCATCCATTGCCCGATGAAGCACCTGTCTTCTCTTGGAAGGCAAAGTCATTCATGTTGTTGTTCTTGTTGGAAATATAACCAGCATTCCAGTCACCCAGATAAGTAGAGTTAGCTCCAAAATTATTGGGAGAAGTGGCTATGGTTGTGTTAGTAAGCATCTCAAAGCATGGCCACATATAAGACTTAATCGTAACATACGATTCAAAAGCATTCACTTCAGTGATAGAAGTAGACGGCTTTTTATCGAGGAAACTGTCGTTACAACCGGTATTTAGTGCGGCTGATAAGGCAATCATGCCCATTATATATATTCTTTTCATATTTGTATCTTCTATATTAAGATTAAAGTGTAACATTTAGACCAAATGAAATGGTACGATAGAAAGGATATCCCCACGACAGACGTTCGGGGTCATAGCCTTTGGGCAGTGAACTGAATGTTCCAAGGTTTTCACCGCTGGCAAATAACTTCAGACTTGAAAGATGTATCTTCTGAATCATTGTTTTCGGGAATGTGTAGGATAAAGTCACATTCTTTACGCGCATATATGCAGCACTTTGCAGATATTTGTCAGAGATGCGTGTGTTCGATCCGGCATTGGCAGCTTGGTTGTAAAGACGATATAGTTTCGCATTCGGATTCTTGGCTACCCAATATTCCCTATCTGCTTCAGTATATTTACCACCACAATCTCCCATGGGTTGCCAGTAATCTGTCTGATTGTAGTAAACAGGTCTGTATGTATCCTGTCCGCCGCCAAATGGGAAGAGGGCAGTACCACCAATCCAATAGTCACGTTTACCTGTTCCTTGAAGCATGACGCTCAATGCAAAACCTTTGTAGCCTGCACCCAGATTGATACCGAATGAATAACGGGGAGTAGTGTTACCGATTACTGTCAAGTCACCATGGTCATCCAGTTTATTTAATCCACTGTTGATTTGATTGTTGCCAGTTGCATCGCTCAGGTTCTTGAATTTTTCGTCTCCCGGACGTACGTTAACACCTTCAATAGAAGTAACACCTTCTTTTAGTTGCCATGAAGATGTATCTACGAAGTCATCAATCGTATAGAAACCGTCACTCTTGTAACCCCAGATTTCACCTAACTTCTGGCCTACATAATATGTTCCGTTTGCCAAGATACCGCCGCCTTGGAACTTCAAAGCACCGTCTTTGTTATTGAACTTCGTAATTTTAGAAGTATGGTCGTAGAGGTTGAATCCGACGTTGTAATCCCAATCACCGATTTTATCTCTCCAAGTCAAAGATAACTCCCAACCGGTGGTTTTCATATCGGCAGTGTTCTGCAACGGAGCACTTGTACCAATTACTGCCGGTAGTTGCACACCGGCAACCAACATATCTTTTGTGGTACGCTGATACCAGTCGAATGAACCTTTCAGTCGGTTGTTGAGCATTGAAATGTCGAAACCTAAGTCGAGAGTTTCAACTACTTCCCAAGTAAATGAGCTTGAAACCAATTTAGGAGCTGTGATGTATGTCACGTGTTCTCCGTTTTCCAACCAATATACCGGATTGTTGCTACCAGTATTGTTATTGTAAGAGCCACCCGTCAGCGGGTCCATGCTCGGATAGAACTGATAGTTGCTGATATTCTGGTTACCAATCTGTCCCCAAGAACCACGGATTTTCAATTCTCCCAGCCAGTTGGAAGTGCGTTGCATCCAGTCCTCACGTGCCACGTTCCATCCCAATGATACGGATGGGAAGAAGCCGAAACGGGAGTTCTTCGGGAATTTGGAAGAACCGTCATAGCGTCCGTTCGTCTCGAACAAATATTTGTCTTTATAGTTATAGTTGAAACGATAGAATCCTCCACGGATGGCATAATCATCATAAGTGTTCACCGCTACTATCTTGCCTAAGGCACTGCCAAAAGAAGGAGCTACCGGAGATACCATTTCGTAAGCCGTTATATTTTCATAGCTGGTCTGTCTTCTTTCTTGGTTGAAACCTGCCATCAGCTTGAAGTTATGGCTGTCATTGAGGCTGTAGTTGTAGGTTCCGTAAATGTTCAGTGCATTATAATCATAGTTCGTACTGTTCTTATTGAGATAATCCGTATCAACAGAGTTTAACGAACTTAGCTGGATAGAAGTGTACTCCCATTTGTTTGCATAGTAAGAGCTTCCCACGTCTTTGCGGTCATAAGTGTATTCGCCGACTACTTCTAAACCTTTCAGTGGTTTCAAGATAGCTTTGAAGAAAAGGCGGGTATTGCTTACGTCGGTATTACGTGCATTCTGATGTTTAATGATATTAGCAGGCGTAATTAAAGGTAAATCGCCATATCCGGGATTGAGGGATTCTGGCAAGATTCCCGAGGGATAATAGCTGATGTGGTTCATATTATAGATACCATCGCCTACAGACTGCGGAACAGAGCGGTCGCTCGTTGAATAACGGAAATCTATCTCCTGTGTATACCAACTGGTGATGTCGGCTCCCAAGAAAGAAGATACATTCTTACGCATATAAGAATCTTTGCTTTCAATCAAAGGTCCGTCTTCATGGCTCAAACCGGCAGCAACACGATAGCGCAGTCTCTCTGTGCCACCCGAAGCTGATACATTATGAGTCTGCATAAAGCTGGTTTCCATAAATTCATCATACAGGTTAGCGTCTTTCAGGAAATAGGGTAAGCCATCTTCGCCCACATAGATATGATCGCCTACGGTAGGGTATGCTGAAGGATTTTCACGATATCCCGCCAGGTATTCACGCCATTTGGCGACAGAGATACTGTTGGCAAAATATGTATCAGCAAATCCTGCATCCTGATAGGCTTGTAGATAGCTGTCCAAAGACGCTTGTTCGGGCTGATTGATTGAAGTCTGGAAACCGAAATTGTTGTTGTAGTTAAATGAGAACTTGTCTCCCTTTTTAGCCTTCTTTGTGGTTATCAAAATAACACCCGATGCAGCGCGGGCACCATAGATGGCCGAAGATGCAGCATCCTTCAATACAGAAACCGATTCAATATCTTCGGGATTCAGCATATCGATGTCACCCTCTACGTTGTCAATCAATACCAACGGACTACCTCCGTTGATGGAAAGAGTACCACGGATATTGAATGTCTTGGATTCACCGGGAGCCGAACCTCCACTGATAGACAAACCGGGCATCGTCCCTTGCAAAGCATTCTTGACGCTCGTGATCGGACGGTTGCCCAATACGTCATCCATCTTAACCTGGGATACCGAACCCGTCAGGTTGGCTTTCTTCTGCGAACCGAAGCCTACTACCACTACTTCTTGCAGCGTTTGGGTATCTTCCTTCAGAACTATTCTCAATGTCTGTCCCTGTACATATTTCACTGTCTGATTCTGATAGCCGATGTAAGATATCTCAATCAATGCTTTGTCAGAACTCACTGTAAGTTTGAAGTTGCCGTCAAAATCGGTGATTATCCCATTGGTAGTTCCTTTTTCTACTACCGATGCACCGATAATGGGCTCGCCCAATTCATCTACAACCACACCCGTAATGGTATAATTGCCGGTTTGTTTAGTGCTCTGTACTTCGTCTTTCTCTTTCAGGGATAAAATTATGCGTTTATTCATTACTGAATAAGTCACGTTGGTGCCTTCAAAAATCTCGTCTAGTAGATCGAAGAGCTTTTTATTCTCAACATCTATTTTGACGTTTCTCGTAATATCAATTTGCTTGTTGTTGAAAAAGAAATTGACTCCTGATTGTTTTTCAATAACTTTCAGCAGTTCGGATACTGAATAGCTTTTCTTCGTCAGGTTCAAAGTGATATCCTGCGAATAAGTTGCTGCATTTGCCCATATCATAGAGCAAAATATCAGCATGATGAATACCTTCATCGATAATGGAATTTTCTTCAAATTGGCTCTCATAACTTAATTGATGATTTAATGTTAATACATAAGGTTTATATTATTATTTTAGACTGTTTGTAAATAACTCTATTTGTTTTTTGTGGGTCAATGTATCTGTCCCGACTTCTCTCCAATGTATTTTGGATGCTATCTTGAAACTTTCAAGTATGGGCTCAAGTGCTTGTTCGTCAAATATCCCGGTGAAGGAGTATTCTTTCAGGTTCTGGTTTCTCAATCCGATAGATACATTGAAGTTCTTCTCCAATTGGTGAATAGCTTCTAATATCGGTGTATTATTAAAAATAATTTTGCCGTCTTTCCAGGCTGTTTCTGTGCGGCTGTCCACCTGATAGTAGGATACGTTTTCTTTGTTTCTATCGAATAGTACTTTATGGTCGGGGGCCATACTGAGGACTTTCTTGCCACCTTCCTTATTATATAAGAAATTTACGTGTCCTTCTACAAGAGTGGTAGAGGCGAATGGCTGGTCTTCGTATGCTTCTACATTAAATGTAGTGCCCAATACTTCTATCTGCAACCCTTGTGAAAGGTTGACTATAAAAGGAGAAGATTCATTATGTGTCACTTCAAAGTATCCTTCACCTTTTAACGTCACTTCACGGTTGCCATCCCTGAATTTCTGCGGATACCGCAAGGATGAGTGGGAATTAAGAAATACGATGGTGCTGTCTGGCAGTGTAATTTGGGTGATATGGCCCGCTTTTGTCCTAACTTCCAGCGTCTCCTGAATGTTTTCATCCGATTTGCCAAGCAACTGAACGAAATAAGCACACAATAATGGCAGGAATAATATAGCTGCTACCTTCTCAATGCGATGTAACCAGACTTTCCAAACCAGAGGTTTAAAAGAACGGGTTACTTGTTTCAAAGCTTTTTCCGTATTTATTTCCTGCAAGATTTCTATATCGGATGTTGTTCGATGGATAAGGTATACCTGTTTTGCCAGTTGGAGATGTTCTTCCGACTGGTCAATCCATTGTTCTACCTCGTTACATTCTTCCGGTGTAGTCAATCCTTGGCAGTATCTAATAAGAAGGTTTTCAATAGCTTCTTTTTTATCTTTTTTCTCTTCCATTATAGGATTTACTTCTTTATTTTATGTATAAGACAAATAAAAAAGGATGATTCCTAAACAGAATATCACTTTTTTTTGTTAAAATTGTAATCGAATACTCTAAAATCGAATTTATGACTGATTCTATTAATTCGGAAGAAGACTTTAAGTTGTTAGCTAAGATGAAAAGAGGAGATATAAAAGCTTATAACGTCCTGTTCCGAAAGTATTATCCGCTGTTGTGTACTTACTGCTATCGTTTTGTAGACAAAGAAGATGTCGAAGACATTGTGCAGGATGTCATGACGTGGCTATGGGAGAATCGGGAAACAGATTGCATTAATACATCCCTCAATTCTTATTTATACCGGATGGTTTATAATCAGGCGCTGAACCGCAAGCATCACAATGAGATAAAGTTTCGTGTGGAACATTTCTTTCAGGAACGGATGGTGAAGGAACATCATAATCAAGATCCGGTCTACATGAAAGAACTGATGATGCGCACTCAGAAAGCTATTGAATCTTTGCCTCCTCAATATAGGGAAGCTTTCGTTATGCATCGGTTCAATGAGAAAAGTTATAAGGAAATAGCAGAGCAACTTCAAGTTTCTCCGAAAACGGTAGATTACCGTATTCAGCAAGCCTTGAAGTTGCTCCGTGTGTGGCTAAAGGATTATTTGCCTTTGCTTATGCCATTATTGAATTAATTGAAGTCCGGCAGCGTCACTTTGAAATTTTCATTCGGTGTGTGCTGTTCTTTGATAACCTGTTTCATCCGTTCCACGATGTCGGGGTGTTGAGATGCCAAGTCATGGTCTTCGTGGATGTCTGTTGCAAGATTGTAGAGGAAGGGCTTTCCTTTCTTTACCAGCAGTTTCCAGTCGCCCATGCGTACGGCAATCTGGTCGGTTTCATCAAATTCCCAGTAGAGAAATTCGTGCTGCTGCTGTTCCCCTTTTCCTGTCAGGGTAGGAACGATAGAGATTCCGTCAAAATAGTCGGTTCCTTTCTTTAGTCTCTTGTTGGTGTACTTCTTCGTAAGGTTTTTCACACCTGCCAGTTCGCTGAATGTAGGCATCAGGTCATAGAATGCAAACTGATGATCGTTGACACTTCCGGCTGCAACCTTACCCGGCCAACGGACGATGAACGGGATACGGATTCCACCTTCATAACACTGGCGTTTCAATCCGCGCAATTTACCGTCACGGCCAAAGAATGTTGGGTCGGCACCGCCTTCTTCGTGAGGGCCGTTGTCGCTGGTAAAGATTACTATTGTATTTTCATCCAGATTCTTTTCTTTCAGTTTCTCCAGAATTTGACCTACATATTGGTCGAGACGGGTAATCATACCGGCAAACTGAGCGTGGGTATGGACGGAAGGATTATAGCGTGAGCCTTCTTGCCCACCCCATGTTTTGTCTACGAAGAACTTCTTCTGATAGCCCAGCAGGATGGAGTCTTCCGGCTGGGCCAGTTCGGCATGGGGTAATGTGTAGGTGAAGATACCGAAGAAAGGCTGCTTGCCATCCTGCTTGTCCAGCCACTTCATTGCTTCATCATGAATCAGGTCGGCCGAGTATTGAGGACGTTTGAAATACTCTTTGCCGAACATCGGGTATTTTATGTTTTCATCCATTACAACTCGTATCACTGCTGTGTCGCCCAATGATTTGCTGTAGCGGTTGAGGAAATTAGGATAATACAAGTGCGCCTGGAACTGGCAGATATAGCCATAATATTCGTCGATGCCTCGTTTGTCGGGGGTGGAGACAGAGCCTTCGTAGCCGCCTGCCCACTTGCCGAACATACCGGTAGTATAACCTTGGTCCTTCATTATTTCAGGAATAATCACATGATTAGGGTCGTATGGGTGCTGACCCACTACTGAGAAGTCTTTATTGTTTCCGTACGTCACCATCGGAACGTTGCGCCAATACTCTTTGTTGCCGCGCACCTCGCAGTGTCCGCTATGCTGGCCGGTCATGAAAGAAGCGCGGGATGGCGCACTTACGGGGCTTCCTGCGTAAGCTTGTGTAAAACGCATCCCTTCCTTTGCCATGTTATCAATGTTTGGAGTCTTGATATAAGGCTGTCCGTAGCATCCCAAATCGCCATATCCCATATCATCACACATTATATATATGATGTTGGGACGGGTGTTTGTGTTCTGTGCATTGGCGTGGGGCAAAGCGGGAAGTAATCCGCTACCCAAGAAAAATAACATTGTTCTGTTCATAAATTCATTTTATTTATAAGGTACAACAAAAGATTTTCTTTCTATCTTATCTTTATTACTTAAGACAATTTAAAGGGATAAGTTCCTAAATAAAAAAGAATGTTTTTATTGTATTTAGGCTTTAATGTGAAATGCGAGGCTGTGTTATGAGTAGATAAAGTGTATGGAAATCACCTTTGCAGAAACTCGCAAAGCTTCTCTACTGCCAATGCACGGTGGCTAATCTTATTCTTTATATCGTTTCCCAATTCGGCAAAGGTCTTGTCATAACCTTCGGGCCGGAAGATGGGGTCGTAGCCAAAGCCGGAGTCACCGCGCTTCTCTGTGATGATTTCGCCTTTTATCACACCTTCGAAGAGATATTCCTTCCCGTCCAGAATCAGTGAGATGGCAGTGCGGAATTGCGCCTTTCGGTTTTTCTTGCCTTCGAGGTCGTGGAGCAGTTTGAGCATATTTGCTTGCGCATCATGCCCTTCCCCTCCGGCATAGCGGGCGGAGTAGACGCCGGGAGCCCCGTTGAGTGCTTCCACTTCAAGGCCGGTGTCATCGGCAAAGCAGTCGAGGTGGTAGTTGTTGTAGATAAAGGACGATTTCAGCAGGGCATTGCCTTCGAGGGTGTCTGCCGTTTCGGGGATGTCCGTGTGGCAGTCGATGTCGTTAAGGCTTAGCAATTCTACCTTTTCGCCTAAGATAGCGGCTACTTCTTCCAGTTTGTGGGCGTTGTTGGTGGCAAATACTAGTTTGCGTTTCATCATTATGGGTTCTTTTTTAAAACAGGGGGTATTCAATACTTATTTTACTTTCAGTTGGTCAAAGCCTTCGCCATATACTCCGATTACGGAGCTTTGCGAGATGAAAGCGTTCGGGTCGATGCGTTTCACCAACCGGAAAATGTCGAGCGATTGTCGTCTTTTGGCTAATACGACCAGTACTTTCACGTCGTTCTTGCTATACCATCCCGTGGCGTTGAGCACAGTCACTCCGCGGTCGGTGTCCTTGATAATCCGGTCGGCTATTTCGTCGTACTTCTTGGAGAAGATGAAGAACTGAACGGATTGGCGGGCGCTGTTGATAATCCAGTCGAGCACGACACCTATAATAAATAAGGTGACGAAACCGAAGATAACCCGTCGCCAGTCGTGGAATACGAAGTAGCAGGAACTGATGATGAATACATCGCAGAGCATGATCATTCTTCCGAGTGTCACGTCCTTGTATTTGTTGACGATGGCGGCAATGATATCCGTTCCGCCTGTGCTTCCATTATAGTTGAACGTGATTCCCAGACCAATGCCGCACATGGCTGCGCCGATGATGCAAGCCATGAAGTCTTGTCCCGTGCCGAGCAGCAACGGTTTGCCTTCGGCGGACATATCCGGCACAACTAAGTAATTATTGACTAGCAGTTGGAATAGCCATAGCAGAAAGGTCAGCATAAAAATGGCATAGGTAGTCTTAATGCTGAATTTCGGACCCAGTATCTTGATGGCAAACGTCATCAGGACAGCATTGATGATGAAGTACGACCATTGGATAGGGAATCCGGTGGCATAGTAGATGATAGCACCGATACCAGTGGTTCCTCCGGTAGTAATCTGGTAGGGAAGTAAGAAAACCGCCCATCCCAAAGAGTAACTGATCAATCCGAGAGTGATGTAGATGTAATCTTTCATTTCTCTCATTACGTCCGCTTTGGCTAATTTCTGCACGTTATTTAGTGATTAGTTGGTTAGTGATTAACGTAGTTAGTGATTAATGTAATTAGTGACTAATGATATACTGCCTGAAAGCGCAGCCGTTAATCATTAATCACTAATCGTTAATCGTTATTTATTCTTATACTACAACGTTTACAATCTTCTTCGGAACGACGATAACCTTCTTCGGAGTTTTACCTTCAATCCATTTCTGCGAACGTTCGTCGGCCAATACAGCCGCTTGGATGGCATCCGAAGCTTCGTCTGCCGCAAACTCCATATTGAAGCGTGCCTTGCCGTTGAAAGAAATCGTATAGTTGATGGTATCTTCCTTCAGATATTCTTCGTTGTATGCCGGCCACTGTGCGTCGCATACTGAAGTCTCGTGTCCCAGCGTGTTCCACAATTCTTCGCAGACGTGGGGAGCGAAGGGAGCGAGCACGATAACGAGTTGTTCCAGCACTTCCTTCTTGCTGCATTTCAGCGCGGAAAGTTCGTTCACGCAAATCATGAATGCGCTGACAGAGGTATTGTAAGAGAACTGTTCGATATCTCCCGTCACCTTCTTAATCAGCTTATGCAGGCTCTTCAGTTCTTCTTTCGTAGCAGGCTCGTCTTTCACCAGATATTCATCGGTGCGACTGTAGAACAGCGACCAGAACTTACGGATAAAGCGGTGAACTCCGTCGATACCGTTCGTATCCCATGGCTTAGATTGCTCTACCGGGCCGAGGAACATCTCGTACATACGAAGCGTGTCCGCACCGTACTTCTCTACAATCATATCCGGGTTGACAACGTTGAACATTGACTTACTCATCTTCTCAACTGCCCATCCGCACACGTATTTTCCGTCTTCGAGGATAAACTCAGCCGTTTCATATTCGGGACGCCATGCCTTGAACGCTTCCAAATCGAGAATGTCGTTGGATACGATGTTTACATCCACATGGATGGGCGTAACTTCATATTCGTCTTTCAGATTCAGCGAAACAAATGTATTGGTATCCTTGATGCGGTATACAAAGTTACTACGGCCTTGAATCATACCTTGGTTCACCAGCTTCCTGAACGGCTCTTCCGCTACGGATACACCTATATCGTGCAGGAATTTATTCCAGAAACGAGAGTAAATCAAGTGTCCGGTAGCGTGCTCTGTGCCACCTACATACAGGTCTACGTTCTGCCAGTATTGGTCGATTTTCGGGTCTACCAATGCCTGATGGTTGCGCGGGTCCATATAGCGCAGATAGTAGGCAGAAGAACCGGCGAATCCCGGCATCGTGTTCAGTTCCAGCGGGAAGATGGTCACGTGGTCGATTTTCTCGTTCTCTACCACACATTTATTCACCGTGTCCCAAGCCCATTTGGTGGCGTGTCCCAATGGAGGTTCGCCCGTTTCGGTGGGCAGGAATTTGGCAACTTCCGGGAGTTCCAGCGGCAGGCTGCTTTCGTCTATCATGTAAGGCATTCCGTCTTTGTAGTACACCGGGAACGGTTCGCCCCAGTAGCGCTGACGGGAGAAGATGGCATCACGCAGGCGGAAATTCACTTTCACACGTCCCAGTTTATGCTCTTTCACGTATTTCTTGGTAGCTTCGATAGCTTCTTTGATGGTCAGTCCGTTCAGCGAAAGGTCGCAGTAGGGAGTGACGTCGGGGCGCGGAGAGTTGCACACGATACCTTCTTTGGCATCGAAACTTTCTTCGCTCACGTCGCAGCCTTCTACCAGCGGGCGGATTTCCAGACCGAAATGCTTGGCGAAAGCGTAGTCGCGGCTATCATGTGCAGGTACCGCCATGATGGCTCCTGTTCCGTATCCGGCAAGTACGTAGTCGCTGATCCATACGGGCACTGCTTCGCCCGTGAACGGGTTGATGGCATACGAGCCGCTGAATACACCCGTCACACTACGGTCGGCGATGCGTTCGCGTTCGGTACGTTTCTTGGTGCGGTCCAGGTAGGCGTCCACTTCCGCTTTCTGGGCGGGGGTAGTCAGTTGTGCCACCAGTTCGCTTTCGGGAGCCAACACCATGAAGGTGACGCCGAACATCGTATCTGCACGGGTGGTAAAGATGGTAAATTCGATATCGCTGTCTTTCACCTTGAACTGCACTTCGGCGCCTTCGGAGCGACCTATCCAGTTCTTCTGGGTTTCTTTCAGAGATTCAGTCCAGTCGATGGTGTCCAGTCCGTCGAGCAGGCGTTGAGCGTAGGCAGATACGCGCAGGCACCATTGGCGCATCTTCTTTTGCACTACGGGGAAGCCGCCGCGTTCGCTCACTCCGTCCACAACTTCGTCGTTTGCCAGCACTGTTCCCAGTTCGGCACACCAGTTCACCATCGTTTCGCCCAGGTAGGCGATGCGGTAGTTCATCAGTGTTTCCTGCTTTTGCTTGTCGCTCATCGCTTTCCATTCGTCGGCAGTGAAACTGATTTCTTCGCTGCAAGCGGCGTTCAGTCCTTCGTTGCCATAGATGGCAAAGGCTTCTTCGAGTTCGGCGATGGGACGGGCTTGCTTTTCGTCGTTGCAATAGTAACTGTTGAACATCTTCTGGAAAGCCCATTGCGTCCAGTGGTAATATTCGGGGTCGCACGTGCGGATTTCGCGGTTCCAGTCGAAAGAGAAACCTATCTTATCCAGTTGCTCACGATAGCGGTCGATATTTTTCACGGTGGTGATGGCGGGATGCTGTCCGGTCTGGATGGCATATTGCTCAGCGGGCAGACCGTAGGCGTCATAGCCCATCGGATTGAGTACATTGAAGCCTTGCAGTCGTTTGTAACGGGCGTAGATGTCCGAAGCGATGTATCCTAGCGGATGTCCGACGTGTAGTCCGGCTCCCGACGGGTAGGGGAACATATTCAATACATAAAATTTCTGCTTCGATTCGTCTTCCGTAACCTGGTAGGTTTTCTCTTCCACCCACCTTTGCTGCCACTTCTTTTCAATTTCTCTGAAATTGTACTCCATAGTGATAAAGTTTTTATTTATAGTGATTTATATTGTTATTTCCAATTCGAGGCACAAATTTACGTGATTTGTACCAAACTACCTAATAATTATATAGGTGTGTTTTGCCATTATGGGGTGAAATGTTGTTTGAACTGAAAAAATGCGATATATTTGCACGACTTCACTACAAATGCTATGAAAAATATGCTGAGATTTATTATCCTCACCGGATGCTTGTTTGCACTAAGTATCACCACCTGCGCCGCCGGCAGCAAACAGCTCGACTTGCTGAAAAGCAATTATAAAAGTATCCTGCTTCTCGAATCGAACGGGAATGACATCCTCCGCGAAGAGTTGAACCGTATAAAGCCGGAGACGGAAATGTCCGATCAAGTTGTCGTAGAACTGCACCAGCGCTATCCTTTCGATTTGAAAAAGATTGCCGCTTACCTGTCAGCCCTCTCCCCCGAAGGGACTTGGGCGGATATCAACTATCAAGACACCAAACGCTCAGGATGGGAACCGAAGCTGCACGCCGACCGCATACTGGAACTGTCCAAACTGTATTACTCTCCTAGCACTCGCTATTTCCATTCGCAAGAGGTGATGGCGTGCATCCGACGTGCATTGCGATATTGGTTTGAAGCACAACCGCGCTGCAAGAATTGGTGGTACAATCAGATAGGCGTTCCCAAAACGCTGGGAGCTGCTTTCATTCTTTTGGAAGACCACTTGAAGCCGGAGGAAAAGGCTGCCGCCGTCCGCGTGATGCAGGCTTCAAAATTCGGAATGACCGGACAAAACAAAGTCTGGCTTGCCGGAAACGTCCTAATCCGTGCACTTTTAGAGAATGACGAACCGCTGGTGAAAGCGGCACGCGACACCATTGCTTCCGAAATCGTATTGGGACGCCGCGAAGGCATCAAGAACGACTGGAGCTTCCACCAGCACGGGTCGCAGCTTCAATTTGGAAACTACGGACTGTCATACGTGACGGGCATGAGCTTTTTCTACTGCTTGTTTCATGGCACGGACTTTGCTTTCGACGAGGAACAACTCAACATCCTTCTCTCGCTCGTCAACAACGGCTTTCGGTGGACTATCTGGAACCGCCACATGGACGTCAACGCACTGGGCAGGCAACTCTTTCACAACGTTCAATTGCACAAAGCCTACGGACTGGCATTTGCCGCTGTCGACCTCGGTCTGGGAAAGGAATTCTCGGGAACGACGAATACACTGATCGGACACAAGCACTTCGACGACTCCGACTATGCTGTGCACCGCACTCCGCATTGGATGGCATCCGTCCGTATGTCGTCCAATCGGGTGATTGGGACCGAACTGGTGAACGAAGACAACCTGAAAGGATACTATCTGGGCGACGGCGCCACCTACTACTATACACAAGGAGACGAATACCTGAACATCTTTCCTTTCTGGGACTGGAGAAAGATACCGGGCGTCACCGCCTACGAAACCGATGCTCCATTGCCCAACATCAACCGTACACGCTCCGGAAACCGTAGCGACTTGGTAGGCGGTTTGAGCAACGACCGTCAGGGCATGGCGGCAATGGAGCTGAATCGTGACCGATTGAAAGCATATAAAGCGTGGGTGTTTACAGATGACTACGTGGTGTGCATGGGTACGGGCATCGAATCCGACACGCTACTCATGGTAACGACTTCGATAGAACAATGTTTGAAAAAAGGCGATCTTTCCGTGTGGAACGGTAGGGAATGGACGGCGATGGACGGCACTCGTAAATTATTCGCTCCCGATCTCCGTTTCTTCCATAACCAGACGGGGTATATCGTTTTAGGAGGGGACACTTGCATTGCCGAAGCCGAAGAGCGAACTGGGGAGTGGGCTGATTTTATGAAGATGTATCGATCCGCAGCCGTCAAGAGTGAAGTGGTGTCGTTGCATCTGCAACATGGCATACGGCCGCGGCAAGGGGGCTATCTGTATATTGTCTTTCCTTCTTCGCAACGCAGTTCTGTAGATAGCTTCGATACCGGACAGGTGAAAGTAATACGCAATGACAGCATAGCTCAGGTTGTCTCTTTTCCCCGGCAAAGATGCTGCTGGGCGTGTGTCTACACTCCAGGCGAAATAAGCATTGAAGAGAGGAACCTTGCAATTGATGTTCCCGGAATATATTATCTGGAAGAAGACGGGAATGGGCAATTGTCGATAAAACGGGAACAGGCCTTCCGTATAATCGGGAATGCTCAGTGATGTGCTTTCGCTTACTCGTTGGCGGAGTTGATTTGATTCAATCCCGCAACGTTATGAATTAATTCTCATTAGCATAGATCTACTTCTTCTTTTGAATAACATTATCTCGGTCAATGCACAAATTTAATCGTCTGACAGTTGATTCTTTTTTGTCTAACAGCTGTCAGACGAAAAAGTAACAGTTGTCAGACGAAAGTTCAACAGCTGTCAGACGAATAAAATCATGCATATTCAAAGTTACTTCCTTTCGAATGAAGAACTAGATTATGGTAATTGGAATTTAGTTCTTTTCCGCACGGTAATGAATTAACTCCTTCAAAGTTTTTTAATCAATTATTCCCCCTTGCCTTTGATTCACTCATTTTTGTTTCGTATATTTGGAGTCAATAAAAATAGAGTAATTAATTATAAAGTTCAATAGGTGTTGAATGTGCGGAATGCACAACGAGGATAACAAATGGGCAAGAAACTGTGAAGGTTCTTGCCCATTTCTGTTTAATATTACATCATCATGTGCCTGCGGATGGAGAATTTCACGATAGCCATCGCATTGATGGAATCGAAAGGAATATCCATCGGTTCGTGGTGTGTGTTGTAGCTCACCAGTTTGATGCATCCCTCCTTTTCCGAACGGTTCGCGTATTTCACCGCCAGATATTCATCCCCATCTATCATGAACGAAACGAGATAAATCTCCCCGTAGATGACATTGAAGAAGCTGTTAATCTCTTTATATCCGATGATGTCTCCTGACTTAAGTATCGGGTACATACTGTCTCCATTGACGTAAACCGCTCCGTCGCAAGCAGAAATATTGGGAATCAGAATCCTCCCCAGCGCGTACTGCTGTTTGTTGGTAAACAACGTTTTCAGGTTTGCCGCTGCCGTAATGTCATAGAGCATTACGCTGCGGTCGTCGATAGGCTCCACCGCTTTCGGATTGTGTAAGATTTCAACTTTTCCTCTTGCCAGTTCGCTATCACAAAATCTAGGTTGTTGCACCGGTGTTCCTTTGCCAAGCAGCAGCCAGTTATAATCCACATTGTTTCCGAACTTATCTAGCAGTAATCGGAAATCGATACTGTTTCGTGCAGCCCAATTGGTCACTGTTGCTCTCGAAACTCCCAAGAACTCAGCCAGTTCGCTATCTCTCTTTACGTTTATTATCATCTTGGCGCGTTTGATGATGCCCGATACATCTACATTTGTATCCATTCTATTTTTTTTATTTTAAGTTGTTGAAAATATAATCTAACGCATTAGTCGCTCGCTAACAATCTCTTAAAAACTTTCTTAGAATTAATTTTTAAAACTGCTTACGTGATTAGTGAAAACTAATTAGTCTTCGTGATGACAAAAATCACAAATATGTTTCAAAAGTATAAATATTAAATTGAATAATCATTAGAAATATTGAAAAGTTTACGATAGGTTGCGAAAAAGATAATTCACCAGCCAGTTGACGATGTCTATTCTTATTAAACCTCTAGGCCGATGGGAGAATGCTGAAATTTTACAATAAAAATGCTTTCAAGTTTTATCTAAACGAAATATCGCCTGAAATATGTCGATAAAACTCTGCGA
Organism: uncultured Bacteroides sp.; assembly: GCF_900547205.1. Classification (GTDB taxonomy): domain Bacteria; phylum Bacteroidota; class Bacteroidia; order Bacteroidales; family Bacteroidaceae; genus Bacteroides. The sequence goes on along the minus strand of NZ_URFY01000011.1, from coordinate 72,787 downwards.
ATATATTCTCAATTCCCTGTATCTTTGCATCCTATTAAAACCATAAATATGGAACTAAAGCATGGATACTATCATCTGATTGCGATACTGACCGTAGCTATCTGGGGATTGACCTTCATAGCAACCAAAGTACTGATTAATCATGGACTGACCCCTCAGGAAATATTCTTCTACCGTTTTTTTATTGCTTATTTGGGTATTTGGGTGATTTCTCCCAAACGACTGTTTACAAGCAATTGGAAAGATGAACTATGGTTGGTTGCAGGTGGTATCTTCGGAGGTTCCCTCTATTTCTTCACGGAAAACACAGCTTTAGGCATCACGCAAGCTTCTAATGTCGCTTTCATCATTTGTACAGCCCCATTGCTCACTACCATTCTCTCATTGCTTTTTTATAAGAGTGAGAAAGCTACGCAAGGATTGATATATGGTTCTTTACTGGCACTTATCGGGGTAGGACTAGTTGTCTTCAATGGCAGCTTTGTACTCAAAATCTCTCCTGTAGGCGATCTGCTGACTTTGCTTGCTGCCCTGTCATGGGCATTTTATAGTCTGGTGATAAAGAAAATGACAGGACGCTACCCCACCGTATTTATCACCCGTAAGATATTCTTCTATGGCGTACTAACTATTCTTCCCACCTTTCTGCTTCAACCCCTGAAACCTGATTTTGATGTGCTTTTTCAACCGGTTGTACTATTCAATCTCCTGTTTCTTGCCATTTTAGCCTCATTAATCTGCTATATTCTCTGGAACGTAGTGTTAAAGCAATTGGGAACGATGAGAGCTTCCAATTATATTTATTTGAATCCATTAGTCACCATGGTGGCTTCGGTGATTATCCTTCATGAACAGATTACATGGATTACGCTGACAGGTGCAGCTTGTATTATATTAGGCGTTTATTTGGCAGAGAGAAAATAGAGGACTATTTTTTTGAATGAATTAGAACAAATAGTAATATTGCTCCCCTAGAAACTTCCGTATCTGTTTCAATGCTTTCGTAATTTGAGCTTCCACTGTCTTAATAGATATTTCCATCGACGCTGCAATTTCCTGATTTGTCAGATTCTTGGTGCGACTTTTCAGAAAAACCTCACGGCATTTGTTGGGGAGCGAAAGAATAGCTTCTTGAATTAAGAAATTCAACTCTTCCGTTTCCAGTGAGTCGGTGATATTTTCCAAAGGGGTATCTTGTCCGTTGATGTCCTCTAGTGGCAAGGTCGTTTTCCTGTCACGTAATGCATTCAGGCATCTGTTCTTTGCAGATTGAAAGAGGTAGGCTTTAAAAGTAATCCTGATTTCGAGTTTTTCCCTGTTCTCCCACAAAGATGCAAGAATATCGCTTGCAATATCTTCTGCTTCCTGAGCGTTACCCAAATAGAGATACATAAAATGACAAAGAGCTGCAAAATAAGTATCAAATATATACTTGAATGCATGCTTATCACTGTTCTTTATCAATTGTAATAGGAATATGTCGTCCATAGTAACTGCTATTAGTTTAGTAGAGCATTGCAAAGTTAAAGAATATTTTTTTAGTAGAAACTAAAAAAAAGTGATTTCTGAGTAAGGGTATGAGCTGATTTATGTGTCTTACTATCGAAAGCAGTTACAAAACGACTAAAGCATGAAGAAAGAAATACCTTGGGATTTGATTATTTCCCACTTAAAACAAGACATATCCGAGGCGGACAGCAAGCGATTGGAGCAGTGGTTGTCTGTAGGTGAGAACCGGGAAGTATTTGAAGAACTCCGCGGAGTTTGGGAAAAGGTACGTGCGAAAGTTATAAATTACACACCGGATGTAGATTACTATTGGAAGGAAATGATGCGTCGCATGGAAGCGTCAGAAGAGGCTGAAAAGAAAGTAACTGAGGATATGCAATTTTCTGATAGCAACCCCAAAAAACAAACACTTCTCAAAGATAAAGATCAACTTATGCGTTTGTGGGCACTTCCCCGTTTTCAACGTTATGTTGCGGTAGCTTGTCTGGTTGTAGTTGTCTTTCTTTCCGCTTCTTTATATATAGGTATAAAGATAGGCCAACCGAATATGGCAGAACAAACCTACTCCAATTGGGGAGGAAAGTCGGAAGTTGCTTTGCCAGACGGCTCGAATGTGTGGATTCACTCTGCTACTTCGCTTGCTTACAATACTAATTTTTCATCCAAAAATAGAAATGTCCGTTTGACTGGAGAAGCATATTTCAATGTAGTGCACGATAAAGACCATCCTTTTGTGGTGGAGACTGAGGGAATGAAGATTGTGGTGCACGGAACAAAGTTCAATGTAGAATCTTTTCCCGGTTCGGATAAAACGTTTGTCAGCCTGAAAGATGGTTTAGTTGCGCTGGAAACAAAAGCAGAAACCCGATTTCTTCAGCCTGGCGAAGTGGGTACTTTCAACAAGCGGAATGGACAAATTCAAGTAGAAAAAGGGGATATCGAATTGGCAGTCTCCTGGGCATGTAACCAGATTGTATTTAATAACAGATCATTGAAAGAGATTTGTCCTCTTCTTTCTAAATGGTATAATGTGAAGATACATCTCGATCCGGAGCTACGGACTGATTACAAGTATACATTTACTTTGAAAAACGAACCATTGGAGGAAATCATGAGAATCATGTCGCGCATTCATCCTATCGGTTATAAATTTAATGATGAGAATGTACTGACGATTCTGCCGAAATAAGAATAATAACTTTAAAATCAATTTTTTATAAATCTGATTACAGCAATGATTCATGGGCTGACCCCCCCTGATAAAGTGAATCGTGATGTAATCTATTAGTTAACTTTTAATTTTTAATCATTATGAGCATTTTTAAAAAGGGCGTAAATCAGATTCGCCGGATCTCATGGAGTGTGGTGCTGTTACTATCGGTGCTATCATTGTGGTCTTGTAGCGACGATGATGATGCGACCGAACGAAGCGGCTGGGTAAGAGTATTGCCGTTGGATTTGAGTTTTAAAGCTTCCGGAGGAACGAAGGAAGTGTATCTGGTAGTGACGAAAGATGTTGAAATGAGCGCTTTGCAATGCGCCGTGGCAACGAATGGACAGGACTGGTGTGCAGTGGAGTTGGCAGATAACTTGCTGAAAGTTACCGTTGACCCGACTTATTATGAAGAACCGCGTGCCACCATCGTAACTCTTTCTTACGGTGAACTGACCAGAGAAATACCTGTCAGTCAGGAAGCATCCTCGGGTTCGGACGATGTGCAGATTACCGTAACCGGGGCGACAGCCACTACGGAAGAGGTGGAACAGGAACAGCGCGGCATCGTTTGTTCATTTGACGGCGATTACACCTCCTATTTCAACTCCAAGTTTGGCGCATTCAGCAACTGGCCTTTCCAGATTACCTATACGCTGGACAACTGTACGTCATTAAACTACATCATCTATCACCCGCGTACGGATAGCGGAAATAAGTACGGAGCGTTCAATCAGTTCGATGTGCTGGTATCTACCGCTGAGCATCCCGAATTTGTCAAAGTCAAGTCTTTTGAGTTGGAAACCAATTATACGGCTGCTTCTGTCCTGCAATTGGACGAAGCTATTAAAGACGTGAAGAAAGTACGTTTCGATATTCACGCTGCTCACAACAACCGTATCAGTTGTGCTGAAATGGAGTTCTTCCAGACCAGTGAGAATAAATACGACTATCTTCAGATATTTACCGATAACTCTTGTTCCGAACTCAAAGAAGGAATCACAGAAAAGGATATCAAGAAGATGCCGGGCGAAACCTATAAGAAACTTGCCACAGCTTTGCTCAACGGAACCTATAATCCGGAGTTCAGAGTTGCCGAATACCGTCCCTATCAGAATCCTAACCTCATGGCAACGGTCAATAAAACGGGGCCTTATAGCTTGCGCGACAACCCTACGGGCATTTACGTGGAGCAAGGAGAAGAGATTACGGTATTGGTTGGCGATACTCATGGACAGAACATATCCATGGTAGTTCAGGATTTGAGCCTTGGATACAACAGTAGCAAAACCTACCCGCTTCTTCAAGGTGAGAATAAACTGAAAATGGTTATCGGTGGTTTGGTATATATTCAAAATCAGACTAATGACACGAACCTTCCTTTGGAACTGAAAACCGAAACGGATAAAAAAGCTGCTGCTGCCAAGTCCGTTAAGATTCACTTCCCGTTTGGCAAAGTGAACGGTTACTTTGATGCACAAACCGGAACGCAGGCTGAATTTGAAGAGATGCTGCGCAACGCGAAGTGGCTGGACATTGATGTGGTGAGCAAATATGTGCACGTCACCTGGACCGTACAGGATTATAAGCAAGCCAACACCCCTATCCTCGAAGTTATGGATTTGCTGGATCAGGTGGTTTATCTGGAATGGGATCTGATGGGGCTGTTCAAATACAATAAAGAATTTGGCAACCGTATGTATCTCCACGTAGAACATAACGCCAAGAATCCTTATTCAGCTTCCAACCATACAGCTTACTTACCGAGTTATCGCGACGTATTCTGCACAGTGGAAGGACTGAAAAGCCGCGTATGGGTATTGGGACATGAAATAGGTCATGCCAACCAGACCCGTCCGGGACTGAAATGGGCAGGACTGACTGAAGTAACTAACAATATCCTCGCCAACTATGTGAGAACGACCTTCGGAAAGGGCTCCCGCCTGATGGATAAAGATACCGGCATAACCGTTTACGAAGAAGCCATCAACCGGATTGTGAAGGCCGAGCAACCTCACTGCCTGCAAAACGCATCCGATGAATATTACGTCAAACTTGTTCCTTTCTGGCAATTGAAGTTATACCTGACGGATGTCCTCGGCAAAGAAGATTTCTACCGCGATCTGCACGAACACTATCGTGTGACTCCCGACTTGGATACCACTGTCGGTACGCAAGGCATCCTGCAACTCGACTTCGTGCGTCAAGTGTGCAACTTGGCAAAGGTGGACCTACTCGACTTCTTCGAGAAGTGGGGATTCCTTCGCCAGATAGATATCGTGATGAAAGATTACCGTGATAAGCATTTCACAGTGACCGACGCACAAATTAAGGCTTTAAAGAAGGAGATAGAAGCCAAAGGCTATCCGAAAGCCCCCGAGAACTTATACCTGATGACGGATGAAAATGTAAATGACTATAAATAACACAGAAAGATGAATACTATCAAATATATCACTAATTATTCGTTCTGGATGGCTTGTGCATTGTTTGCTGTCCTGTTTGCAGCTTGCGACGACGATGAAACGTCCGGACTGAAAGTTAACCGCTTGATGGTGGCCGACGTAGCGGACGGAACCATCTCACTGATTGAAGGAGATACTTATAACACTTCCGTTACCACTCTTCCTGCGGATGCTATTGATGCCGGAGAATATACATACACTTACACGACCGGTAATGATAAGGTATTTACCGTAGATGAATCCGGTGTCATCACAGCCACCGGAGTGGGCGAAGCCGTACTGAGCGTTTGGTCGGTCAACAACACAGACCTGTGGACTACTTGTCTGGTGAAAGTGGAGAAACGTATTTATCCCATCACTTCCATCACCGTCCCCGAAGTATACAAAGACTATTATGTAGGTATGGAGCGCACCATCAATTTGGGTGCAACAGTGAGTGTTCTTCCCGAAAATGCTTCCAATCCCGATGTCATTTATCTGTCTTCAGACCCTACAGTGGCGGAAGTTAACGAATATGGCGAAGTCTATACCAAATCATTTGGCGACGTGACTATCACCATTAAGTCTACCGACGGAAGCAATGTAGCAACAACTTGCGATTTCCACGTATGCAATGTGGAGTATACCAACTATCTGGAACGTAGCGCGTGGACTGTGGAAACTTCTCACCAATGGGTGTCTGATGCTGCTGCGGGTGGTCAGCCTGAAAAGATGTTCGATAACGACACGGTATCTTCCATTCTTCTGGTGAAGCCGGGTAAATCTCTTGGAGGTGTAACTGTGCCGTCTACCGACGTAGTACATTTCACGATTGATATGCAGACACCACAGACTTTCGACTTCTTCAAGCTGACCCACCGAACGAACAATACCAGCGAGAATCTTCGCGTGAAGAAGGTATCCGTATATGGAAGCAACGATAACGAAGAGTTCACCGAACTTCTGAAAGGTGCAGATATCCCGGTAGCTAAAACCGTCGGCGACGTAATAGTAGACCTACCGATGACGGTGACCTATCGCTACTTTAAGATAACATTAGACGCATGGAGTAACAGCGGAAACACCATGCAGATATCCGAGTTCAACATCGGTAAGATGAATTTTATAGCAAACGAGTAATGAATCAAAGAGAAAGACAGCCTATGATATAATCAAGATACAGCATAAAAATAAAGGGGGAAGTTCCGTCTCCGGCTATCCCCCTACCCAATCAAGTTTTTTATTAACCAAGGAAGTTAGCGCGTTAAAATCTGACCCATTTTAATGCACCTCCTTACAGTTAACTTTTAACATTACAAAAATATGAATTTAAAAAAGCAATTTACACTTTTAATGCTATTATTTTTTAGCATTGCGCTTTCTGGACAAGTAAAAGAGAAGTTAGTAACATTGAGCTTCTCCAAGATACCATTGTCCGATGCGATGGCTCGCATTGAGAAAGCCAGCGGTTATACTTTTTTCTATGATGCAACGCAAGTAGACGTGAAGCAGCAAGTGAGCCTCAACGTGAAACGTGTACCCGTATCCAAAGCAGTAAGTGAGATGCTGAAAGGCGTCGACCTGTCATTTGAGGTGACAAGCACACAGATAGCCTTGTTTCCCAAAAAGAGTACTCCGGCACAAACGGGCAAACCAACTACCATCGCCGGTAAGGTGGTCGACGAGAACGGAGAGCCCATCATCGGTGCCAACGTTCTGGTAGCAGGAACAACCAACGGTGTGATTACCGATATCGACGGTAACTACAAGCTGGAAGCTCCTTTCGGTTCTCCCCTTCAGGTCTCTTACATCGGCTACACTACTCAAACGGTGAAAGCCGGGCAGAAATCCATCATCAAAATGAAGGAGGACTCTAAGACATTGGAGGAAGTAGTCGTTGTGGGTTACGGTACGATGAAGAAGAAAGACCTTACCGGATCCGTGGCATCCTTGAAAGCCAGCGACCTTGAAAAAGAACAGCCCAAGACCGTTCAGGATATGCTCCGTACGGGTGTAGCCGGACTTTCGGTAGGCATCGAAACCGATACGAAGGGTAACACCAGCATGATGGTGCGAGGTAAGAACAACCTACGTGCAACGAGTACCGACAAATCTTCCCTTGAACCGCTGATTGTACTGGACGGAGTAATTTATTCGGGACAGATGACCGACATCAACCCCAACGACATCGAGCAGATAGACGTGTTGAAAGATGCCAGCTCTACAGCTGTTTACGGTGCGAAAGCAGCCAATGGTGTCGTGCTTATTACCACCAAGAAAGGAACAAGCTCCAGCAAGCCGATCATTAACTTTAGCGGCACATGGGGACTTTCGATGGTAAACTCTCTGCCCGAAGTATACGAAGGCGAAGATTTCATCAACTTCCGTCGTGATGTGGAAGTAAGCAAGAACCCTAAGAAGGCAGCTACAGGATATTTCAACAATCCGGCAAATATGTCGAACACGGACCTTGCCAATTGGATGGGAAACGATAAAGGCGACCCGGCAAGCATCTGGCTGACACGTCTCGAATTTACCAACACCGAAGTGGAAAACTACATGGCAGGACGCTACGTAGATTGGCGCGATGTTATTTATCAGGACGTAGCGCTGCGTCAGGACTACACCGTCAGCGTGGCAGGAAAGAAAGATGAGATGTCTTACTATTCATCCATCAACTACCTGAAAAACGAGAGCAACGTACGTGGTGGCGGCTACAGCGCTATCCGTGCACGTATCAACCTTGAGAATAAGATTCAAAGCTTCCTTACTTACGGTGTGAATGCACAGTTCACTTCACGCGATGAAGGATATATCAGCAATTCATCCGGTAGCTACACCTCTCTTTCACCCTTCGGAAGCCTTTATGAAGACGACGGAGTGACGTTGAGACAATACCCCACGGGCAACAATAACCAAAGCAACCCGCTGATTGCTCCGGCTTACCAGAGCAAGCGCAACGACATTGAGAACCTGAATGCGGCTCTTTATCTGAAGATTACCTTGCCGCTAGGCTTCTCTATCCAGACAACCTATTCTCCGCGTTTTGAGTGGACCAATTATCTTTTCCACAAGGCAGCCGCTTCCCCCGACTCCGGTTCGCAGAACGGCCGTGTGGAACGCAAACACACTAAGGACTTCTATTGGCAATGGGATAATATGCTGAAATGGAACAAGACATTCGGCAAAAATGCATTCGACTTTACTTTCCTTGCCAACTGGGAGAAATTCCAGCGTTGGAATGATGAAATGACGAACGAAAACTTCCTGCCTACCGATGAACTAGGTTATGGCGGTATCGGCTTCGGTACAAGCCCCAATGTATCCAGCAATGACACTTACCGCACAGGAGACGCCTTTATGGGACGTCTGCACTATGTATACGACCAACGTTATCTGGTAACTGCTACCGTACGTCGTGACGGATACTCTGCTTTCGGTCTTGCCAATCCGCGTGCCACCTTCCCGGCTGTTGCATTGGGATGGGTGTTCTCCGAAGAGAAGTTTCTGCACCGTCCGGAGTGGTTCGAATATGGTAAGTTGCGTCTCTCATGGGGTAAGAACGGTAATCGTGCCGTAGGTACGTATGCCGCATTTATGCAGTTGGCTCCGCGCAAATATATCTATGTGGACCCGGCAACCGGAAGTCTGGTTACTGCCAACACTTTCTATGCTTCTTCGATGGCGAACCCTAACCTGAAATGGGAATCTACCACTTCGTGGAATGCCGGTATGGACCTTACATTCCTGAAAGGCAGACTGAGCGCCAGCGTGGATGTATATAAGAAGATCACCACCGACCTACTTGTAAGCCGTGAACTACCCAGCTTGATTGGTTACACTTCTGTGATGTCTAACATCGGTGAAGTGCAGAATGCCGGTGTGGAACTTTCGCTGAACTCCACCAACATCAAGATGGATAAGTTCAGTTGGCGCACCTCACTCAACTTGGCTTACAACAAGAATAAGATTACCCACCTGTATGGCATCATGGAAGATGTGAAAGATGCGGAAGGCAACGTTATCGGTCAGCGCGAAGCGGACGATATCAAGAACCAGCGTTTCATCGGACACGATATCGACGAAATCTGGGGCTATAAGGTAGTAGGCATCTGGCAGGAAGAAGACCGTGAAGAAGCTGCCAAGTACGGACAGCAGCCGGGCGACGTTCATCTGCTGGATAAAGACCTGAACTACAAGTATGACAACACCGACAAGGAGTTTCAGGGAACCACCATGCCCCGCCTTCGTTGGAGTATGCGCAATGACTTCACCTTGTTCAAGAACCTCACCGTGTCTATCAATATGTATTCTTATATCGGACATAAGAAAGCACTGGGACGTTTCACCAACGACAATGCGCTGCTGAACGTGACCAACCAGATTAAACGTGACTACTGGACACCGGAGAACCGCAACAATGAGTATCCGCGATTGGCAAATAAGAAGCCGGCAGGTGTTTCTTACTCCATCTACAAGAATGCTTCTTTCTTGCGTTTCGACAACATCTCCGTTGGATACACCTTCCCGAAGAAGTTGATTCAACCGCTCAGAATCCAGAACCTGAACGTCAACGCTACGATGAAGAATGCAGGCTACATCTCAGGATGGCCCGGCTACGACCCGGAGAACAGTGATTCAAATACCCCGAGAGTTATTTATTTTGGTATTAACTTGACTTTATAAACCTACAGACTGATGAAACTTAATAATAAGAGAACAGGCATCGCCTGCATGATTGGAATAGCAGTGTTGGCAAGTAGTTGTTCGGATTGGCTCGATCCGAAGCCGCTGTCATTCTATACCCCCGAGATTTCGTTTACCGACTACAACGGTCTGAAAACCGGAACGGATATGCTGAACCGTGACGTGCGTTACTTCGACTTTTATCCAACTTCCGGTTCTGCCGACCCTTGTATTCTTTCCGAATATTTCTTCTCGGATATCAGTGTCAACGGTCGTACCGATGCGGCAAACTCTCCGCAAGACCTTGTGCGCCAGATTACCCCGAGTGCATCTCTGACGGGTAACGCCAGCCAGATTAATAATTACTGGACCTATCTGTATAAAGGTATCAAAGACGCCAATACCTTGCTGACTCGTTCGGAAACGGCGGAGTTCGACAACGAAGATCAGCGCCGCGAAGTGGAAGGTCTGGCTTGTTTCCACCGTGCCTACCGTTACTATCGCTTGGTGCATCAGTATGGTGACATCCCGTTCATTACGGAAGAGGTGACCGGCCCGCGCTACGACTTCTATTCAACCAAGCGCGAAGCCATCTTGCGTTATCTGAAAAACGACCTCGACCGCACGGCTCCTTATCTGAAGAACAACGTTTATATCGGCATGGTGACTCAGGCTGCCGCCTACCACCTGTTGACAAAGATTAATCTTGCATTGGGAGAATTTGACGATGCCATCGAATCGGCAAGCAAAGTGATTGATGATGGTGTTCACCATCTGATGACGGAACGTTTCGGTGTCGACAAGAACGATGCTACGAAGAACGTAATCTGGGATTTGCACCAATCGGCCAATAAGGCATTGCCGGAGAATAAAGAGGTGCTCTATATGGTACTCGACCGTTATGATGCGGGAGAAGATATCCGCTCGGCTGCCGGACTGGAAATCAAACGCCAAGTGTTGCCTTGGTTTGCAAAGGATGGTGAAATCAAAACTCCCGACGGAAAGAACGGCTTTACCGATAATGATGCCACTAAGAATCCGTATCTGCTCGAATATGGCCGTGGAGTATGTACGGCACGTTCTACGTGGTATCACACGCATATGGTGTGGACGGAAGACGATACGGATTACCGCCACGCTCCGGGCAACTGGATAGAAATGACTGACCTGGTGTACAACAACCCTGCCCTCAAAGGCACGGAATGGTACGGGCAACCGGTTCGTTTCAAAGACGACAACGGAAAGATTCTGGTGAACGACACCATCCGCGACTGGGTAGGATGGCCGCACTATAAGACCAACATCGAAGACCAGAAAGATAAATGGTGGCGTGGCGGATGGGCCGACTGGTACATCTTCCGTATTGCCGAGACATATCTGCTGCGTGCCGAGGCTTATGTATGGAAAGGCGATGCTGCTAGTCTGGAAAAAGCTGCCGCAGACGTGAACGCCGTACGCCGCAGAGCGAACGCCAGCGAACTTCCCGCCAGCCGGATGACTATCCGCACTATCCTTGACGAGCGTGCACGTGAGCTTTACTACGAAGAACCGCGCAAGTCGGAACTGACCCGTATCGCATTCATCTATGCGCAAACTGGAAAGGCGGATGATAAAGGACGTACCTACCGACTGGATAACTTCTCCGAAAAGAACTTCTTCTACGACCACATCATGGACGTGACAGACTTCTACAACAAGGGAGTGAAAACACCTATCGGCAACGAGTACACCATCGCTCCCCATAACGTGTTGTGGCCGATTGCGCTGAGTGCTATCTCGACCAATGTTCAGGGACATATCAACCAGACACCGGGATATGCAGGTTCGGAGAATAACATCGAACCGCTGGATATTGACTTTAGCAAATGACGGGCTTTCTGATGGCATCTTCCTGCCGTTAAATACCTGTTTTATTGGGCATATATCTCCTGCTGGGCAGGGCATATATGCCCTACTTGCTGGCCATATATACCCACCCTGCTGCATCTATAGATCCACCACGCTGGCTATATATGTCCAATAAATCCCCTCATTATGCCTGATTTATACGAATATTCTCCCTATATTTGTAAACAATCAGACACCGTAATAAAATTCAGTAGAACTTTTAAACCCAAGAAACGAATGAACCTAAGAAAAACAACAGGACTGTTGGCAGCATCACTGCTCGCTATCACCATGCAGGCACAAGACACACCTTTCCGCAAAGCGGAAGTGAAAGAAACAATGAAGAAAGTGGCGGACTGGCAAATTGCCAACCCCAACAAAGGAGCCGAACACGGCGACCTGAACTGGACCAACGCCGTGCTCTACGTCGGTATGCTCGACTGGGCGGAACTGGCCGAACGAGAAGACGGCAACAAAGACTACTTCAAATGGCTCACCCGCATCGGAAGCCGCAACGGATGGCAACCGGATAAGCGAATGTATCATGCCGACGACATCGCCGTGTCGCAAGTATTCATCGACCTCTACCGCAAATACAACAATAAGTCGATGCTCAACCCCACCATCGCCCGCACCGACTGGGTGATGAAGAACCCACCGACCGACGACTTCAAACTGGACTACCGCAAACCCTCCACACTGGAACGCTGGACCTGGTGCGACGCACTCTTCATGGCCCCTCCGGTGTACACCAAACTCTACGTGCTCACCGGCGACAAGAAATACATCAAATTCATGAACCGCGAATACAAAGCCACCTACGACTACCTTTTCGACAAGGAAGAGAACCTCTTCTACCGCGACTGGCGATACTTTGACAAGCGCGAAGCCAACGGCCATAAGGTATTTTGGGGACGCGGCAACGGCTGGGTGCTCGGCGGACTGGTGGAAATACTCAAAGAACTTCCCGCCAAAGACAAGAACCGGAAGTTCTACGAAGAACTCTTCGTGAAACTCTCCACCCGCGTGGCTGAACTGCAGAACGCAGACGGTTTTTGGCACGCAAGCCTGCTCGACCCCGCTTCTTACCCCTCGCCCGAGACAAGCTGCACCACCTTCATCGTCTACGCCCTTGCCTATGGCATCAACGAAGGATTGCTCGACAAAGAAACGTTTCTCCCTATCCTCGTCAAAGGCTGGAACGCGCAAGTCTCCGCTGTAGATGCTGACGGAAAGCTGGGCTATGTGCAGCCCATCGGAGCTGACCCTAAGAAGGTGACGCGCGACATGACTGAAGTGTATGGTGTAGGAGCTTTTCTGATGGGAGGATGCGAGATTTATAAGATGGCGAAGTAAAAGAAAATACAATCAACAGAATGGTAAAGAATACAATTATCGCACTGCTGCTCCTGATGACGGGAGCAGCTATTGGAGATGCTTATGCTGCCCGCGAGGTAGTGTCTTTTAATACCGGCTGGCAGTACAAGCGCGGCCCCTTCTCGACGGAGCCCATGCGGGCATCTGCCCAGTGGGACGGCAAGTGGGAAGAAGTGACCATCCCGCATACCTGGAATGCGAAAGATATGCAGTTGAAAGCCGATGCGTTCTACGAAGGCGTGGGCTATTACCGGAAGAAACAGTTTTTCGGCAACGAGTTGGCGGGCAAGCGCGTCTTCCTTCGTTTTGAAGGAGTGGGAGCCTGTACGGAAGTTTACGTCAACGGCAAGTTGGTGGGAACGCACAAAGGCGGTTACAGCGCATTCGCTTTCGAGATAGGCACGGCCTTGAAGCTCGGTGTCGAGAACGAGATAATCGTGAAGGCCGACAATGCGGCACGTCCCGACGTGATTCCCGTCAATCAAAGTTTGTTTGGCGTGTATGGCGGCATCTACCGCCCCGTGTGGCTGATAACTACAGAGCAGAATAATATCACCGTGACCGATTGCGCTTCCCCCGGCGTTTACATCACGCAGAAGAACGTCTCGAAACGTTCGGCGGAGGTCACCGTGAAAGTGAAGTTGGACAACGGTAGTCTCACTCCCGCCCGGCTGGTTCTGGAGAACCATATCTATACGCAGGAAGGCAAAAAGGTTGCTTCGCAAAGCCTGCCCGTGGAGCTGACTCCGCAGGGAACGCAAAGCTATGCATCCACCTTTAAGATAAACAAACCCCATCTGTGGCAAGGCAGAGAAGACCCTTATCTCTACCGAGTGGTTTCCCGCCTGCTTGCCGACGGCAAGGTGATTGACGAAATCACGCAACCGCTCGGCATCCGCCACTACGAAATCATTGCCGGAAAAGGTTTCTACCTCAACGGCGAGAAATATCCGATGTACGGTGTCACCCGCCATCAGGACTGGTGGGGGCTGGGCAGCGCACTCACCAACCGCGAGCACGACTTCGACCTCGCTCAAATCATGGACGTAGGAGCCACCACCGTGCGCTTCGCCCACTATCAGCAGTCGGATTATCTCTATTCGCGCTGCGATTCGCTGGGACTGATTATCTGGGCGGAAATCCCCTTTGTCAACCGTGTGACGGGCTACGAAGCGGAGAATGCGCAGACACAGCTCCGCGAGCTTATCCGCCAGAGCTTCAACCACCCTTCCATCTATGTATGGGGGCTGCACAATGAAGTCTATCAACCTCACGAATACACCGCCGCACTGACCCGATCTCTCCACGACCTGGCAAAGACCGAGGACCCCGACCGCTATACGGCAGCCGTCAACGGCTACGGCCACGCCAACCATCCCGTCAACCAGAACGCCGACATACAAGGCATGAACCGATACTTCGGCTGGTACGAGAAGAAGTTGCAGGACATCGAGCCTTGGGTAGAAGGACTTGAGAAGGACTATCCGTGGCAAAAACTGATGCTCACCGAATATGGAGCCGACGCCAACCTCGACCATCAGACAGAATACCTGGGCGACGCCTTGAACTGGGGCAAGCCTTATTATCCCGAAACCTTCCAGACCAAGACGCATGAATATCATTGGAGTGTAATCAACAAACACCCCTACATCATCGCCTCCTACCTCTGGAATATGTTCGACTTTGCCGTCCCCATGTGGAGTCGTGGCGGCGTGCCCGCACGAAACCTGAAAGGACTCATCACCTTCGACCGTAAGATAAAGAAGGACTCCTATTACTGGTATAAAGCGAACTGGAGCAAATCTCCTGTGCTCTATCTGACACAGAGACGTAACACGGACCGCGAGCGGAAGCAGACCTCCGTTACCGTTTACTCTAACATTGGAACCCCTAAAGTCTATCTCAACGGCAAGGAACTGACAGGCATCCGAAAGGGATATACCGACGTGCATTATGTATTCGACCAAGTGACGCTCGATAATGGGAAAAACATACTAAAAGCCGTAGCAACCCACGACGGGAAAGAATATACCGACGAAATAGAGTGGAATTATCAGGGCGAGAAGAAGCGCGATGCAGATTCTCACGAGAATAAAAAAGAACACGCCGGTTGGTGACGTGTAAATATCAAGGCCACAACATCACGAAAAGCGAAAGTGAGGGATGTGGTCTTGATTTTTTATGAGACTTATATTGATTTACAAGATTTTTTAGTAAGTTTGCTAATTGTTTAACAGAATGAACTAAAAGCTGGTTAGCATGAAGCAAGATTCCTTTTCAGGAATATACGACTTATATTTCCCCAAACTACTACGTTTCACACAGACGTACATGATTCGGGAGGAAGAGGCTGAACATATTGTTCAGGATCTGTTCTTATATCTTTGGGAACACCGGGACGTCCTCTCTTCGCTCCGCAACCTGAATGCCTACCTGTTCACATTGATACGAAACCGCTGCATAGACTACCTCCGCAAGGAAATGAACCGCGAAGAGCGCAGAGGTACGCTGTCCGAGGTAGAGAATAAAGAGGTTGAATTGAAATTATATTCATTGGAGATGTTCGACGAGGATCTTTTGTCCGACGCCGACATTGAAGAACTATTGCACCGAGCTATCGCCAACCTGCCCGAGCGTTGTCGGGAGATATTTATCATGAGCCGTTTGCAAAATTTACGTTATAAAGAAATTGCCACTAGGCTGGATATCTCGCCCAACACGGTGGAAAATCAAATTGTGATAGCTCTACACAAGTTGAAAGACGAACTCAAAGACTATTTCCCGCTGTTTATTTTCATTATATAATTGTTCTGGTTCACCACAGAATAACCTGAGTACCACAGAGTTCTTATTATTCTATATGAAACGAATTTTACTCTGTGAAACCCTGTGTCACTCTGTGGTGAATTACAACTTTTCCTTTTTTTTAGAAAAAAGTTTGTTTTCCTTTAGTGGATTTATGAAGTCATTACGCCTTATCTACAGAAAGCATAGATTATGAATGAATTAATCGACAAATATTTCGCCAAGAACATCACCCGCGAAGAGAAGAAGCTTCTTTTTGTTGCGATGGAGAAGGATAAAGCGTTGAAGGAAGAATTTCTCCAGATGCAAAACGCGGCAGCTTTTGCCGCAATGATGTCCTGCGACGGAGACCGAGAGCTCAGTCGTGAGGGAAAGAAGCGCTTTATGCAACTTCTTTTTCTCAGAAGGCTGAAACGTACGTTGGTGCTTTCGATGAAATATGCCGCTGTTTTCTGCGTGTTGATAGCCGCCACCATTTTTGTGACTGCACACTATATGTCCGAAGAATTTGGAAAGAGATATACGGTTGTCACCGCTCCGAAAGGTCAGCGTGTAAAGGTAGATCTGCCCGACGGAACCGTGGCTTGGCTCAGTCCGTGCAGTCAGTTGCGTTTCTCTGGTTCGTTCAATGAGAAGGAGCGTACGGTGGAACTGGACGGAGCTACCTTCTTTGATGTAGCAAAGAATCCCGATAAACCATTCATTGTGGAAGCGAAGCAATACCGCGTGCAAGTGCTGGGCACAAAGTTCAATATATCTGCCTATGCTGCAAGCCCCGAGTTTGAAACGGATTTGGTAGAAGGAGCTGTGTATATATATGATTCAACCAACACCGGGAACGAGATATTCCTGCAACCTAAAGAAAAGGCAATGTTGAGCGGTGATAAACTGGTGAAATGTGCGTCGGACTTTAATAATGAGGAATACTTGAAAAACGGTGTAGTAACCTTCCAATCCGAACCTTTTGGGAGAGTCATCAATCAAGTCTCTTTGTGGAACGGGGTGCACTTCACCCTCAAAGAGTCGGTGGACGTGACCCAAAAAATATCAGGCAAGTTCAGACAAAGCGATACGGTGGAAAGTATATTGAAAGCCCTACAGGGCGCCACTCCTTTTGAGTATACCATAATTAGTGAAGACGAGATAACAATTTACTAAAACATACTTTGTTGAACCTTTAATTATTAAAATGCCTATGAAGTAAAGACAACCGGATTGGAAAAAGAAAAGAGAGGAAAATGGTCTGCAACACCTTTCTCCTCCCTACAAAGTCAACACTCTTGACTATTTCTCTTCAAAAAAACAAAAAAGTATTAACCTTATTACACTGCAAAAGTATGAAAAAAAACTTATTGCTAACCTCGTACGTACTTAAACAACGTGAATTTAAACAAATCTTACGAATTATGAAATGCACAATTTTGATGTTATTCTTGCTTATATTTCAGGCAAATGCCAGTCATGTAAGTTCGCAAAATGCAAGAGTCAGCATCAATCGAGACCAACTACGGCTGAAAGAGCTAATGACGGAGATAGAAAAACAGACGGACTATCTTTTCATTTACAGTGATGCCGAAATCAATGCGGCAAGCCGCATCAATGTGAAGAAAGGCACGCACCGGGTGGCAGACCTGCTGAATGAAGTGCTTTCAAAGAACAATATCTCTTATAACTTTACCGACAACTACATTTCGTTGCACGCTCGCAAGGAATCGCAGGCCGATTCGGCACAAGGAGTGCAGCAGAAGAAGAATACCATCAACGTATCGGGTACAGTGGTAGACCCTGCGGGCATCCCTATCATTGGCGTCAATATCAAGTTGAAAGGCGATAAAGGACATGGAACCATTACGGATATTGACGGAAACTTTAAACTGGAAGTTCCCTCCAATGGCGTGCTGGTGTTTACTTACATTGGATATAAGATGGAGGAAGTGTCGGTGAACGGCAAGTCGATGTTTAAAGTCACTATGACCGAAGACGCCAAGGCGCTGGACGAAGTGGTCGTTACCGCTCTGGGTATCAAACGCGAAGAAAAGGCGTTGGGATATGCCATCCAGAAAGTAGGTGGAGATAAAATCAATACAGTGAAGACGGTGGATGTGGGTACTGCCCTTACAGGTAAAGTGGCGGGATTGAACATTGAAAACAGTACCGAGTTTAACACAGCTCCCACATTGTTACTTCGTGGCGAGAGTCCGTTGCTTGTTATCGACGGAGTGCCTTATGGCAATGTAGGTCTGAGAGACATCGCTGCGGATGATATCGAATCTATCGACGTGTTGAAAGGTGCTACTGCATCTGCACTGTATGGTGCACGTGGTGGTGCGGGCGTTGTGATGATTACCACTAAGAAAGGTAAAGAAGAAGGATTGCACGTAAGTGTGAATAGTAGCACGATGTTCCAGGCAGGTTATCTGATGTTGCCGGAAGTGCAATCGGGCTATAGCTCCGGTATCGGTGGTAAATACAACTCCGAAGACTTTGTATGGGGAGATAAGTTGGACATCGGCCGCACGGCTGTGCAGTATGACCCCTTCACTCACGAGCGGGTGGAAATGCCGCTGGTATCCAAAGGAAAGAATAACTTCAAGAACTTCCTCGAAAACAGCTTCGTTACTAACAACAATGTAAGCATCAGCCAGAAAGGTAAATATGGAAGTGTACGTACCTCGTTGACGCACGTATATAATAAAGGCCAGTATCCCAATACGAAGCTGAATAAAATCAGCTACTCGGTGTCGGGAGATATGAAATGGAAGAAGTTCTCATTTGATGGTGGAATGACTTATAACAAGCGTTTCTATCCGCAGAACTATGGAACAGGATATGGTAAAGGTGGTTATCTGTATAACTTGCTGGTATGGACAGGACCCGACTATGATGTGCGCGACTTCAAAAACTATTGGGTGAAACAGGACGAACAGCAGAACTGGATGTACGATGGCTGGTATGACAACCCTTATTTCATTGCTAACGAAGTCACTCGTTCGAGCAATTATGACATCGTCAATGCATACGCCAATATGAGCTATGAATTTACTCCGTGGTTGAAAGCGACTTTGCGTTCGGGTGTCGACTCTTACAGTGAAAGAAAGGAATGGCAGAATCCGAAGAGCGCCCATGCAGGTTGGGATCAGAACGGTTACTACGAAATGGAGCGTAACGGCGGATTCAGTATGAACCATGATGTTATGCTGAACGCTTCGCATAAGTTCGGCGACTTTACGCTGGACGGCTATGTGGGTGGAACAATGTATTATTACTATGACGACAAGGTGCAGGGAAATACCAAAGGCGGTCTGACTATTCCCGGTTACTATTCATTGAAAGCATCTGTAGACCCTGCTGCGACATCGAGTACGTATAAGAGCAAACAGGTGAATAGTGTGTGGGGACGCTTCTCCGCATCTTGGAAGAGTGCCGTCTTTTTGGATGTAACCGGACGTAACGACTGGTCGTCTACACTGGCTGCCGATGCCCGTTCTTATTTCTATCCTTCCGTATCGGGAAGTGTGGTGCTGAGCGAACTGTTTGAATTGCCCGAATGGCTTTCCTTCTGGAAGGTACGCGGCTCATGGACCCGTACTAAAAAGGACTTGAGTGTATATGAAATCAATAACGTATATAGTGTATCTAATGATGCTTGGGACGGTATGAGCTCGGCTTCTTATCCCACTTCCATCCGCGGATCGCTGATTAAACCGAAAACATCCGACTCTTGGGAAATCGGTACAGGCGTCAACTTCTTCAATAACAGACTTCGTGTAGACTTCGCATATTACAATACGTTGAATTATAACCTGACTCGCAAAGCTACCATCAGTAGCGCAGCCGGATTTGGGGATACGCTGATTAACTACGATGAAGAGCAGTTGCGTAGAGGTATGGAGTTAACTATTTCGGGAGACATCATCCAGACACGTGACTGGAACTGGAATGCAATGTTCAACTGGTCGCGCGACCGTTACTTCTATGATAAAGTAGACAAGCTTTATTCTACACAGAAAGAGTACGTTGCCGCTGGCAAGCGCTGGGACTGGCTCGATGTGGATGATTGGGAACGTGACCCGCAGGGAAACATCATTCATGGTGCCGACGGATTGCCCATCCTAAGTGATTATCCTACGCTGATAGGTTATGAATATCCCGACTGGGTGTGGGGTATGACCAACACCATCCGCTACAAAGACTTCACCTTGAGTTTCACTATCGACGGACGTGTAGGCGGACTTTCCTACAATAAGATGGAACAATCGTTGTGGAACACGGGAGCCCATCCCGACTCGGACAACCAATGGCGTTATGACGAAGTGGTGAATAATAAGATAAACTACATCGGCAAGGGAGTGAAAGTAGTATCGGGCACTGTAGAGCGCGATGCAGACGGAAAGATTGTGAATGATACGCGTGTGTTTGCACCCAATGACAAAGAGGTGTCTTATCAGTCGTATACCCGCAAGTACAATCCGAATGCCGGTAGCCCGGTACGCCAGAACTATCAGTTAGAGACATTCCTGAAATTGCGTGACTTGTCGTTGACTTACGATATGCCTAAGAAATACTACGAGAAGTTGGGCTTGAAAGGACTTTCTGTAAGCTTAGTGGGACAGAATCTGCTGATATGGACCAAGGAATATAGATTCTCTGATCCGGACGTGGGTAGTGATAACCTGAACTCACCTTCTATCCGCAATATCGGATTTAACGTTAAGTTTAACTTTTAATGCAGCATGAAATTATGAAAAAACTCAGTATATTATTAGTTTCGGCATTGATGCTTACTTCGGTATGCTCGTGCACCAGTTTTGATGAACTGAACACCGACCCCGATGCTACTACCAAGGTCAGCCCGGAGATGATTGCCACCAATTTGATTTTGAGTATTGCTACTCCGTCCACTGCTAAAGGTTTCTTCAACAGCAGTTTTATGATGAAGTATATGGCATGGGGCGAAGGACCCGCCACCTATCAATATAATAAGTTCGGACGTAGTGGTTTCGGCGCATACTATAAGCTGATTAGTGCTCAGAAGATGGTAGAGCTTGCCAAAGACTACAATCAGGAGGCTTATATCGGACTGGCAAAGTTTGTTGAGGCTTATAAGATGTATTACCTCACCATGGAAGTGGGAGACATACCCTATAGCGACGCCCTGAAGGGAGAAGAAGGTGGTATAAAACCGATATATGACACACAGAAAGACGTGATGCTGCGTATATTGCAGGCTCTGGAAGAGTCGTATACCAACTTCTCCATTGCAAAAGACTTTGACGGCGACCCCATGATGGGCGGTAGCATAGAAAGATGGAAAAAGGCGGTAACAGCTTTACAGTTGAAGGTGTTGCTTAATCTCTCCTTGAAAGTGTCTGACCCGGATTTGAATGTAAAAGGACGCTTTGCCAATATCGTAGCCAACTCTACGTTGATGGAATCGAATGCCGACAACTTCCAAGTGGTCTTCTCTGCCAAGAAGGGACAGCGCTATCCGACTTATAAGGATGACTTTAACTATAATGCGTACCCTATGCTGTCTATTACCCTCGTCGACGTGTTGAAGAAGTTTAAAGATTACCGCTTGTTCTATTATGCAGAGCCCGCCGCGTCTAAGACAGAAGCAGGTATTGCCGCAGACTCATGGGATGCATATATTGGTGTGGACCCTTCCAAGTCGAATAGTGACATTATGGAAATCTTCGGTAAGAAAGAGTTCTGCAACATCAACCAGCGTTATAAAGAAAAGCCTGAGGGCGAGCCGTTCATTACGTTAGGCTATGCCGAGCAGAATTTCATTCTGGCAGAAGCAGCGTTGAGAGGATGGATTAGCGGTCCGGCAGATACGTATTATAAGAAAGGTATCGAAGCCAGTATGCGTTTCATTGCCGACAATACGGCAGATGAATACTGCCACAACCATAAGATAACGGATGCGTATATTACCGAATATCTGAATAGTCCCGAAATACAGCTAACCGAAGGCAGAGACAACGGACTGGAAATGCTGCTTACTCAGCGCTATCTGGCTGCCTTCCTGCACTTCCCTTGGGATGCTTATTACGACCATCGCCGCACGGGATACCCGGAAATGCCGATGAACGTGGAGACTAACCAGAATGAAGTGAGCACGCAATTCCCCAAACGTTGGATGTATCCGCAGTCGGAACTGGATTACAACAGTGAAAACGTGAAAGAAGCTATCGAGCGTCAGTATGGAGGTGAGGATAACCACAACTCTCTGATGTGGATTCTGCAAGAGTAATGGTATGAGAAGAATCTTATTAAGTGTATTTCTTGCTGCACAGGTCGCTATGACCTGTGCACAAGTTTACCCCGTGCGGGCTGAGTTGAGCAATAAGGAGTCTTTTTCAATGATTCTGTTGCCCGATCCGCAGAGCTACATAAAGTTTGATGCCAATCAGCCGTTGTTTGAGTTGCAGACTGCCTGGGTGGTGAACAACATGGAGCAGTTGAATATAAAAGGTGTACTGTGCACGGGCGACTTGGTAGAGCAGAACGAGATTCGCATTCCGGATGGCAAGAATGGCAATCAGACCAGTGAAGAGCAGTGGAAAGCGGCTTCGCGTGCATTTGAGCGTCTGGATGGCAAGTTGCCTTATGTGATTTGCACCGGTAATCATGATTACGGATACGAGAAGTCTGAAAATAGGCTGTGCCACTTCCCCGAGTATTTCCCGTCGGAACGGAATAGCTGTTGGCGGAAGACGCTGGTAGCCGTGGGGCGCGACTCTCATGGAGTGCCTACGCTGGAGAATGCGGCCTACGAGTTTGTGACTGATACATGGGGAAAGATACTAGTTGTTTCGTTGGAGTTCGCTCCGCGCGACGAAGCCATCGAGTGGGCCCGCAAGGTGACCGAGAGCTCGAAGTATAAAGACCATAAAGTGATATTGCTTACGCACTCTTTTCTGGATTACAAAGGCGAACGCTACGTAAAGGAAGACTATAAAGTATCTCCTGCCAACTATGGCGAAGCCATCTGGCAAAAGTTGGTTTATCCTTCCAAGAACATCTGCTTGGTGGTCTGCGGACATGAGTGCATCATAAGCGATTATGAAAACAATGTGAGTTTCCGTACCGATAAGAATGCTGCCGGTAAAGTGATTCCGCAAATGATGTTCAACGCACAGACAGCCGACGGGCAGTGGCATGGAAACGGAGGTGACTGCTGGATACGTATTATGGAGTTCTTGCCCGACGGCAAGACCATTTCCATAAGAACGTTCTCTCCACTGTTTGCCCTCTCGCCCCATACATCGGATAAGGCGTGGAGAACCGCATCGTATGACCAGTTTAATATCAAGATTGAATAAATTACTAATTTACATAATACCAAGCATGAAACGTTTATATATATTATTGGCCCTGTTGTGCATGGGCTTGCAGTTTGTCGCAGCACAAACATCAAATCTTAAGTTCAACAAAGACGGTAAGTTCAAGATAGTTCAGTTCACCGATGTTCATTATATCTATAATGACGAGCGTTCGGCTATCTCTATCGAGCGCATCAATCAGGTGCTCGATGAAGAAAAGCCTGATTTGGTGCTTTTCACCGGAGATGTGATTTACGGTAAGCCGGCGGAAGAGAGTATGCGCACTGTCTTGAATCAGGTGTCGAAGAGGAATCTGCCGTTTGCCGTGATGTTCGGCAATCATGATAATGAGCAGGGATTGACTCGCGAAGAGCTGTTGAAGATAATTAAGACCATCCCTTGCAATCTGACGGAGACTACTCCGGGCATTGCGGGAGTAACTAATTTCATTCTTCCCGTCCGTTCGTCAGACGGTGCAAAGGATGCGGTGGTTCTTTATTGCCTCGATTCACACTCTTACTCTCAAATTAAGGGCATTGGCGGATACGATTACATTAAGATGGACCAGATACAGTGGTACAAAGACAATAGTAAGAAGTTTGCCGACAATAATGGTGGCGTTCCCGTGCCGTCGTATGCTTTCTTCCATATCGCTTTGCCGGAGTACAATCAGGCTGCTTCTTCCGAAGAAGCTATCTTGTATGGTGTTCGCAAGGAGAAAGCGTGTGCTCCGCAACTCAATTCCGGTTTCTTCACCGCTATGAAGGAGATGGGAGACGTGAAGGGAGTATTCGTGGGACACGACCATGATGATGATTATGCTGTGTTCTGGAAAGGTATCTTGTTGGCTTATGGCCGCTATACGGGAGGAAATACGGTGTATAATCATTTGGCTAACGGCGCCCGTGTGATTGAACTGGACGAGAATGCCGCCGATAGCTTTAAGACGTGGATTCGCTTGAAGGATGGAGTGACTCAGTCGGTTACTTGTCCTGCGGATTTCATTAAGAAGTGATGTTACCCCCACTCACTTCTTATTAATTGAAAACCTATCATCATCCTACCGAAACTATTTTATTGGTTGCAAGGATGGTGATAGTTTTTTTATAGTTTCCTGATTTCTTCTGAATCCAGTCCTGTTGCCTTGCAGATGGCTTCGGTATTCAATCCCATCCCTTTCAGTGTTTGGGCTATTTCAATTTGTTTTTTACGTTCTCCTTCTTTCAGTCCTTTCTCAATTCCTTCTTCCAGTCCTTCTTTCCGAGCTGTATTCACTGCATTCACTATATCACGATATGCCTTTACGCTATCTTCATATTCGCGAAGCTGTTTTGGCGTGAAGCGCGCTATCGATGCAGCTTCAAACAATCGGTTAAAGACGCGTTCCTGCAAAGCCACTGGGCGTTCCATCAGTCGGGAAAGGTTCTTTAGCACAAATACCCATTTCTCGAACAACGTTTCCAGTTCCTGTTCCGTCTTGGTAAACTTGGGGAGCTCAAGATATATAAACGTGAGTTTGTCGTAGAATACTTTATTCGTATTCACGTCCATCAACTTCACCTCATGGTGAAAGTAGTCTTTACTATTCTTATCTTCGTCGAATACGAAATTGAGTATACCCACTGTGTAGACAGCTTCCAGCCGATAATCCCAGTCACCACGTTTCGCTTGTTCTCGAATGGGGAAGGTGGAGTAGTAGACGCTGCGGTCTTTAAAAAACTGTTGGAAGACGTTTTGCATCTCGACAATGAACTTCTCACCGCTTTCTGTTTCGCAATACACATCGAAGATGGCGCGGCGGTCTTCTTTGCGTATACCCAGTTGCTCGCCGTTGAGATACGTCAAGTCCGTGATGGTATGTGTGCCGTGAAAGAGTGCGTTCAAGAAGCCTATCAACAAGTCTTTGTTCATAGGCGTTCCGAAAAGATATTTAAACCCGAAATCCGTTCGGGGGTCTATATATCGTTCTTTTAGTTCACTGGCGGGCATAAGCGTACAATTAAGTTGTTATACTACAGAGACAAAGGTAGTCGTTTTATTTAATTATCGCAATGATAATTCTGTAAATTGCTGAAATAGATTGCCGGGAAGTATAGCTTTGAAGTCAATGCTGTACACCTGATTTTAGTTTCATTGCTTGAAACTCTAGTTCCAACTGCTTGAAACTACAGTTCCAAAGGCTTGAAACTCTAGTTCCAAAGGCTCTGGAACTACAGTTTCACCGCACTGAAACTATAGTTTCACGCCGATGAAACTATAGTTCCCCGGTGAGGAACTGAAATTAACACTTCATGAATGAACTCTCAGGTGCGGAAAGCTACTTTATCGGGTAGTGATAGGGATGGATAAGATGCAGGTTTAGTATGAAACGTATGGGCATAAAAAAAGGAGCAACGCCTTGCTCCAACCTTTGTTAACCTTAAATCTAATACTATGAAAAACACAGTGCAAAGATACGGACTCCAGCGATAATAGCAAATTATCCAAGCAAAATAGCATGTTTTATAACACGTTTTAATATTATTCCGCTACTTGTTAAGAAATAGCCCCTCCTTTTTTAAACGAATGCAACACTTATTGTGATAATTGAAACGGGACTTTCCGTTGATTCTCTGCCGGAAAACAGCTATCTTTGTCCCCACATAGTCATTATTTATTAAATGAAAAGAGAAAAGGAGACGACAGTGAACGACGAAGAGATAGTCCTTACCCCGATGATGAAACAGTTTCTGGACTTGAAAGCAAAACATCCGGATGCAGTAATGCTGTTTCGTTGTGGTGACTTTTACGAGACATATTCTACGGATGCCATCGTAGCAGCCGAGATCTTGGGAATAACACTGACAAAACGTGCCAACGGCAAAGGAAAGACCATCGAAATGGCTGGTTTCCCACACCATGCGCTCGATACATATCTGCCCAAATTGGTGCGTGCCGGCAAGCGCGTAGCCATCTGCGACCAGCTCGAAGACCCGAAGATGACCAAGAAGCTCGTGAAGCGTGGCATCACCGAACTGGTCACCCCCGGCGTCTCTATCAACGATAACATCCTCAATTATAAAGAAAACAACTTCCTGGCTGCCGTCCACTTCGGAAAGGTATCCTGCGGAGTGGCGTTTCTCGATATATCCACCGGTGAGTTCCTCACTGCCGAAGGGCCTTTCGACTATGTGGACAAACTGCTGAACAACTTCGGACCGAAGGAGATTCTCTTCGAACGCGGCAAGCGCCTGATGTTTGAAGGCAACTTCGGCAGCAAGTTCTTCACCTTCGAACTGGACGACTGGGTGTTTACCGAAACCACCGCCCGCGAGAAACTGCTGAAACACTTTGAAACAAAGAACCTCAAAGGATTCGGAGTAGAACATCTTAAGAATGGCATCATCGCCTCAGGAGCCATCCTCCAATACCTGACGATGACGCAGCACACGCAGATTGGGCACATCACCTCCTTGGCGCGTATAGAAGAGGACAAGTATGTGCGTCTGGATAAGTTCACCGTCCGCAGCCTTGAGCTGATAGGCAGCATGAACGATGGCGGAAGCAGCCTGCTCAACGTTATCGACCGCACTATCAGCCCCATGGGAGCCCGCCTGCTGAAACGCTGGATGGTCTTCCCGCTCAAAGATAAGAAGCCCATCGACGAACGGCTCAATGTGGTGGAATACTTCTTCCGCCAGCCGGACTTCAAGGACCTGATTGAAGAACAGTTGCACCTGATAGGCGACTTGGAACGTATCATCTCAAAAGTAGCCGTTGGCCGCGTATCTCCACGGGAGGTAGTGCAGTTGAAGGTTGCCTTGCAGGCTATCGAACCTATCAAGTTGGCTTGTCTCGAAGCCGATAATGCCAGTCTGAACCGGATAGGGGAACAGTTGAACCTTTGTATATCCATTCGCGACCGGATTGCTAAAGAAATAAAGAATGATCCTCCGCTGCTGATTAATAAAGGCGGTGTGATTCAAGACGGCGTAAGTGCGGAGCTTGACGAGTTGCGCCAGATTTCGTATTCTGGTAAGGATTATCTCTTGAAGATACAGCAGCGTGAGAGTGAGCTGACCGATATACCGAGCTTGAAGGTGGCTTACAATAATGTGTTCGGTTATTACATCGAAGTGAGGAATGTGCACAAGGATAAAGTGCCCCAGGAATGGATTCGCAAGCAGACGCTTGTCAATGCGGAGAGATATATCACGCAGGAGTTGAAGGAGTACGAAGAAAAGATTCTCGGAGCAGAAGATAAGATTCTCGTGTTGGAGACGCAGCTTTATACGGACTTGGTGCAGGCGTTGACGGAGTTTATTCCGCAGATACAGATCAATGCGAATCAGATTGCAAGGCTGGATTGTCTGCTGTCTTTCGCTAATGTAGCTCGGGAGAATCATTATATCCGTCCCGTGATTGAAGATAACGATGTGCTTGATATCCGTCAGGGACGGCATCCGGTGATTGAGAAGCAGCTTCCTATCGGCGAGAAGTATATTACCAACGATGTGATGCTGGATAGCACTACGCAGCAGATTATCATTATTACCGGTCCCAATATGGCGGGTAAGTCTGCCCTCTTGCGTCAGACGGCATTGATTACGCTATTGGCACAGATAGGTTCGTTTGTTCCTGCCGAGAGCGCACATATCGGCTTGGTGGACAAGATATTCACCCGTGTGGGAGCCAGCGATAATATCTCCGTAGGTGAATCTACGTTTATGGTAGAGATGAACGAAGCGGCGGATATCCTGAATAATGTCTCTTCCCGAAGTCTGGTATTATTCGATGAACTGGGACGTGGTACGTCTACTTATGACGGTATTTCCATCGCTTGGGCGATTGTGGAGTATATCCATGAACATCCTAAAGCGAAAGCACGCACCCTCTTCGCCACCCACTATCATGAACTGAACGAGATGGAGAAATCCTTCAAGCGCATCAAGAACTATAATGTATCGGTGAAAGAGGTGGATAACAAAGTTATCTTCCTCCGCAAGCTTGAACGAGGTGGTAGCGAACACTCCTTCGGTATCCATGTGGCTAAGATGGCAGGTATGCCGAAGAGCATCGTGAAGCGGGCGAATGAGATATTGAAACAGCTTGAATCGGATAATCGCAAACAAGGTATTTCCGGCAAACCATTGGCGGAGGTCAGCGAAAACCGGGGCGGTATGCAGCTTAGCTTCTTCCAGCTTGATGACCCGATACTTTGCCAGATTCGTGATGAGATACTGAATCTGGATGTGAATAACCTCACGCCTATCGAGGCGCTGAATAAGTTGAGTGATATAAAGAAGATAGTCAGGGGGAAATAAAAAGAAGAGATACCCCATCCACATATGAAAACACGAAAAGACATTGACCGAACGAAATTCCTTATAGGATTCGTCTGCATCCTATTCTTATTCCCCGTCTTCATCTGCGCTAAGCAGCAGCCCTCGTCGGTGCTTCCGAAGAAGTATACCGAACTGCGGGCGGGGGATATCTCTTCCATCCGGCAGATGCTGGAAGAAGGAATCTCCGTCAATGCCGTCGACGAGAAAGGCCACTCATTGCTGATGCTTGCGGCTTACAAAGGCGACATAAAAACCGTGAAATTCCTCATCGAAGCAGGTGCGGATATCAACCAACTCAATCGGAAGCCGGGCCTATGCTTTGCCAATACTCCTTTGGAATATGCCCTGCGGGGGAAGCAGAAAAAGATGGTAGACTACCTCCTCTTCCTGAGCACAGACGACAATGCCAAATCAGACAAGATGATAACTGCCATCTACGCCTGTGGACTACAGAGCAACTACGAAATGTTGAAGTATCTCCTCGACAAAGGCGTAGTGCTGAGCGACGAGGATAAAATAAACACAATGATTCTCTCAGTCTCTTCCGCCTTTATCAAGGTGAGTGACGAAACCCAGAAGACCATTATGCTTCTTTTGCAGGATATGGTAGTGGATGCCGATGATTTACGGAAAAGCAGACTTCTCCGGCAGAATGATAAAAGGGGATGGAATGAGGAAAAGATAAATCAGATTCTCACTATACAGGAGTCTTACCAAAATAAAATAAAGAAGCAGAAAGCCGAACAGAAGTCACAAGACAGCCTTAGGCACTTGCTCGAATCAAGGCAGACGGATACCCATTCGAAAAGCTCAGTAATGAGTACGGAAGAAAAGTGGACGAGAATCGAGAGAGTGGATTATATAAAGAATGAGCAAGGGAATAAGAGCGCGGTCGTTTCATGGATTTTATTGGGACTGACCATCCTTACGGTCTATTACTGCTGCCAGCAGATGGTGACCCATGTATATAAGGAACGCCCTGATTACCTCTTTCCCTACATTGTCACTTACCTGCTGGGCGGCTGGGCACTTTACTCCATTTTCTCCTGCGTTTATCGCAATCTGGACGACATCATAGTCAGGAAGCAGGGAGAAGAGAAAATAGCCGTCTTGGATCTCGTGTCTATCCCGCAACAATATGAACACAGAAAGCAGTATCATACCTATTATGAGATGCACCGTTATTTTGTCTTTACCGGTAATGACAGCATCCGGATAGCGGTCAATCAGGGAAACACCCGTTTCGATGCCGACGATTATACGGAGGACGAATTGAAGCATATCAAAGTGCGTTATGACTCGTCTTTACGTAAGTTAGCCGTCGACAATGAGAAATACTTCATGCAGAACCTAATATGGATATCTTTCATGGGGCTGTTGGTTCTGGTATATCTTCTGTTTTGCTGGGGTGTATTCAACGGAGTGCTCGATGCCATTCAACGCAAGCTGTTTAAGCCGGCTGTAAAAGACAAGAGGGTGTTGGAGGATGTTGAGGAAGATGAAGAGGAAACGCCGTTTGAAATACAGATTGAGAGGATGCAGATTTTCGGAGAATCGGTAGCTGTGGATACGTATTGGACGTTGTCAGACAAGGAATATTTTTCGATGAAGGAATTTATTCAAGACGTGCAGCATTCGGAAGAGCTGCATGACTCGTTGCCGGATGAACGGATTAATCCGGAGAGGGTGCTGTTCAATCATCCGTATGTGCATATCTCGCTTTCTCCTTTGGATGGGTGTCTTTATGGGGAGGAAGACATCAACCTGTATTTTACTTCCGACAACGGTTTCAGCTTTACGGAAGGCGAACTGTTGTTCAAAGTTCATCATGCAATGATTCCTTATTTGGATAGACTTAAAGAACGTACTCTTGCGGCGGTTCTAGGCATTGGATACAAGAAGGAAAGTAATGTGGTGAAGTGTTTGTTGATGTTCCAGTCGGAAGTGGAAGATGAGGATTATGAAGAAGACGAATAATATAAAAGCGGGAGAGTACGATGTTGGTATTCTCCCGCTTCAATATTTATGGTGATTGCTCAACTATTTCAGCATACTTTATTTCACTTTCTTCTTCCTGTCATAGAAGAACATGAAATAGACACCTATCAGGATAAACGGAACGCTCAGCCACTGTCCCATATTGAACATCATTTGGTCTTCGAATGCTTCTTGGTTCTCTTTCAAGAATTCGATAAAGAAGCGGAAGGTGAAGATATAAGTCAGGCAAAGGCCGAAGAAGAAGCCGCGGTGCAGTTTCTTGCTGTAGTTCTTGTACAGGTAAATCATGATGAAGAAAAGAATGAGATAGGCGATAGCTTCGTAAAGCTGTCCCGGGTGGCGGGGAAGCATATCTACACGTTCAAAAACGAACGCCCAAGGTACATCAGTCGGTTTGCCGATGATTTCAGAGTTCATCAGGTTGGCAAGGCGGATGAAGCAGGCGGTAATCGGAGTGGCTACAGCAATCATATCTACCACTTCCATATAATGAAGCTTCGTTTTGCGGCAGTATAGCCAGAGAGAGATAATCAATCCGAGTGTACCTCCGTGGCTGGCGAGTCCTTCGTAGCCTGTGAACTTCCATCCCCCTGCGGGCAGGAACTTGATAGGGAGAAGCATCTCTACAAATCCTTTCCCACTAGTGAGGTACTGTTCCGGAGCATAGCACAGGCAGTGTCCCAGACGCGCACCAATCAGAATGCCGAAGAAGCAATAGAAAAAGAGAGGGTCGAATTTCTTCTCGTCTATCTTTTTATCACGATACTGGTACTGGACAATCATGTAGGCAAAAAAGATTCCTACCGCCCACAATAATCCGTAATAACGGATAGAGATGCCAAACAGCTTGAATAGTTCGGGGTTCGGATTCCAATTGATGTAGAGGAGTGAATACATAGAGTTGGGTAATTATTTAATTAATAGTTTTCTTATCATTTTGATTTAAACTTTTCTGCAACCATCCGATACGTAGGAATATCAATTCCCTGATCTTCTGCTGCGGCAATCATATCGAATAGCAATCCTTGCATTTCCGAATCATGTCCTTTGGCAAGGTCTTTCTGCAAGGAAGCCGTGCTTTCGGGGTCGAGTTTATCAATCACTTTGAGATTATAGCTCACAGGGTCTTCCGGAAATTCCACGCCCAGCTTGCGTCCCAGTTCGGCGCTTTCCGTAGAAAGACCGATGAATGTGTCGCGCACCTTTCCCGGCTTTTGCACTTCGCCCATCGGAACGTCATAATACGCACCCGTGAGAGCCATTGCCGAGATGAACGACCATTTGATGAATGTATCCCGATTGATATCCGGTGAGATTTCCGTTTTGATACCGCTATCCAGAAGGTCTTTCTGAATGGCTTCCAGCATATCCGGTGCCACTTTCGTCCCTTTGTGAGCACCATATACCAATCGGAAAATCTTTCCCATCTGAGTAATCTCTCCCGTACCGGAAACGAAGCCTACAATGTAGATGCAACCATCCAGCACCGTGACGCCCGGAACCAGTCGTTGAATGCGGGGGCCTGTTCCATAAACGTTCAGAATAGGAATCACAACCGTATTTTCGTGTGATGCCCGTTTGATAAGTTCCGTAATTGAATCTACGGAGTATCCCTTCACGCAAACGAAGATAACGTCTACTTTTCCGTTAAATTCCTCCGCCGTCGTTGCCGGAATGGCAATCGTCTGTTCTCCTTTCAAGTCTGATTTTAGTTTCAGACCATTCTCCCGTATCGCCTGCAAATGGGCTCCACGGGCAATACAAGTCACATCTTTTCCGGCAAGCGACAGAAATCCTGCTATACTGCCGCCCACTCCTCCGGTTCCTGCAATGAGATACTTCATAATTCAAGAGTTTTTATACATTGAAACGGAAGTGCATGATGTCTCCGTCCTGCACGACGTATTCTTTTCCTTCTACGCCCATTTTTCCGGCTTCCTTCACGGCTGCTTCCGAGCCATATTGGATGTAATCATTGTATTTGATTACTTCCGCACGGATAAATCCTTTCTCAAAATCGGTGTGAATCACTCCGGCACATTGCGGAGCTTTCCAGCCTTTCTCGTAAGTCCAGGCGCGCACTTCCTGTACGCCGGCGGTGAAGTAAGTCTCGAGGTTCAGAAGTTTATAGGCGGATTTGATAAGACGAGCCACACCCGACTCTTCCAGCCCTACTTCGGCTAGGAACATCTGACGGTCTTCGTACGTTTCCAGTTCGGCGATGTCGGCTTCCGTTTTGGCAGCCACAACGAGGATTTGAGCATCTTCGTCTTTCACCGCTTCGCGCACCATGTCTACGTATTTATTGCCGTTCACGGCGCTGGCCTCGTCCACGTTGCATACGTACATCACCGGTTTGCTGGTCAGCAGAAACATTTCGCGGGCAATCTTCTGTTCGTCTTTCGTTTCAAAAGTCACGGTACGGGCAGATTTGCCTTGTTCGAGTGCTTCTTTGTATCTTATCAGTACATCGTAAGCCTGTTTGGCGGTCTTGTCACCACCTGTTTGTGCTTGCTTTTGTACTTTCTGGATGCGGCTTTCGATGGTTTCCAAGTCTTTCAACTGGAGCTCGTAGTCGATGATTTCTTTGTCGCGCACAGGGTTCACGCTTCCGTCTACGTGCGTCACGTTGTCGTCGTCGAAGCAGCGGAGTACGTGGATAATCGCATCCGTCTCACGGATATTGGCGAGGAATTTGTTTCCCAGGCCTTCACCTTTGCTGGCGCCTTTCACGAGTCCGGCGATATCTACTATTTCTACGGTTGTAGGAACAATTCGTTGGGGATGAACCAGTTCGGCAAGCGCATTCAATCGTTCATCGGGAACGGTGATTACACCTACATTGGGTTCGATTGTACAGAAAGGGAAGTTTGCCGCTTGCGCCTTTGCGTTCGACAGACAGTTGAAAAGTGTCGACTTGCCCACGTTCGGCAGTCCGACAATACCACATTGCAATGCCATATTAATCTATTATTTCTTTTAGTTTCAATAGGTTATAGTTCAATGAACAACCTGTTGGCGACATTCTCCGGATAATAAAAGAGTATGTATGATAGCCGATTGTTCATTTTAGGTGGCAAAGATAAAGAGAAAATTTGAAAGATTAGGAAAAACGGGGAAAGAGAATTGTGAATAAGAGGTTTAAGAGATAGGTTTTAAACAGATTGTTAAATATTTGTTTTGAAAGTTGATACAAGTAATTAGAAAATCAATAACTTTGAAGCATATTCTATTGATTATTGATATGAAAATACATAAAGAACTCCCCATGATACTATGTTGCTTTCTATCCTTATGTGTTCAGGCGCAAACTAAGAATCCAACTCTTATTCCCGAAAAATATGTTTCGATAAAAAAAGGGGATACTTTAGCAATACGTAACTTACAGTATAAGTGTGCGAGTATGACACTGCGTGAGAAGAAAGATATGTTGATTTATGCCGCATACGATTGTTTCCAAGACTCGAAACGAGATAAAACAACCTTTGACTTCTGGCTGCAACAGACTCAAGGAATGAATGTTGATGCCGAAGATTTCAAATCCAACAGCTATCTGGATGCCGTCACATCAGAGAGAATGAAGAAAGAGGTTCTTCGTTATATTGATAAGAGACGCAATGAACTGATAGCAGAAAGAGACGAACGTCAACTACGAGAAAAACGACTACAAGCAGAATTGCGCGAACAAGACAGTTTGCGCAATCTTATGGAAACCGGAAATTATGATAAGAAGAGGTGGATATTCAATACAACTATGCGTACGTATGTGGGAGAAGACGGCAGTGCCCACACAAGGAGCTGGATTGATGCGTCTCCTCGGATATATTACATCCACAATAATATAGGAGAAGGTTCTACTGCGGCACTTGTACTACTCTCTCTACTCATAGGGGTAATCTTTGCTTGGCTAATGTTGAAAAAAGTATTCCCTTCTTTCACCCGCCCATCAGACATAATTTTTATAGGGGGGAGTATTGTTCTTATGCAAAGTTTCATACTCTATTTCATGCTTTCTTCGCTCTATACTGATATTGACCAATTGATTGTAAGGAATGCAGGAAAAGAATATGTTGCCCAATACGGTTATAATGGATTCTGTTTCGTTGCGGCAGACAGTATTAATGTCGCGATGGACGAAGGAAAGTGTAGTTTCGACCGGATAGTATCTGCCGCCGATGTCTCGATTCGTTACGATGATGCGGCTGCGAAACTGGCGGTCGATATGCCGAAATATACGCTTCGCAACTGGAATTGGATACTTTTCATCGGTCTTCTTTTGTTGTTAAACCTACTGATTTGTTGTGGGAAGTTCAATGGGGTAACAGAGAAAATATTTCACTCCCGCCGTTCAGAGTATCACAGTCCTTTTCAAGAATATGTCAGTTTCATTTGGGATTTCAAGAATAAGAAATACGAGACGTTCGACCAGTTCAAGAAAGAACTGAAGCATTTTCAGGCTGAATGGGGGGAAGAAGATAATGATGATAAAATGTATGATACACCACGCATTCTCCTTCAATATGACAGTGGAGAGAAAGAGAAATCAACAAACTTTGAAATAGAGATTCGTCCGGACAATGGGAAGAGTATTAGCATAGACGAATGGACATATAAACTCCAAAATGAACTGACCCCTTACATGAAACGTTTGGGAGAGCCAGATACAGTGAATGCATGGATTTATAAAGGATGGGCAGCGGGTGAAGAAATGAAATGCGAATTATCATTCTATTCGTCTCTGGATAATGATGAAATTCTGCTTGCTGATATTGTCTGGAAATTTACAGAAACTGAATATAAGGACTACCGTGCTTTTGTTAAGGCTGTAAGGGAGTTTCAGACAAAGTATGGAAGACGCTCTTGGAATCCCAACGCTGTGGCAGTGAAACAGCCATGTTTTGTGCTATCCTACTTTAATCCGCGAACCGGATATGTGGAAACATACGATGTGGAAGCTGATAATGGCGCTACACTGACAGAAGGAGAGCTTTTGTATAAACTACATCATCTGATGAGAGATGTGATGCCCGGACAGGAGTTTTGTTATCTCCAGTATTTTTTTATCAGACCTGCGGGAGCAGGCTCTATAGAAGAATGGGAAAAGAATAAAATATATAGCGACACTTATGTCTTGTTTACGACTAATGATATATAATATAGAGTTGATGTAAATCAGTAGCAACTACAATTAGTTGCAGCATATCTGTTAGAGATACAATAGCTGAAAAATGTCTTGTCAGCAAAATAGCCATATCATTAGCAATACGATGAGAAAAGAAAATTATAAAACGTTTCGATTCACTATTATATTCAAATCAATCGCTAACATATTTGTACCACCCCTCCTTCCCGGCAGGAGGAAATCAAGCGAATTGGCCAGACATATGTATGACTTACGAAACTTATATGATTAATTTAACGAACCATGGCAAAGGAGTA
The DNA here is from genome assembly GCF_900547205.1 of uncultured Bacteroides sp. GTDB lineage: Bacteria > Bacteroidota > Bacteroidia > Bacteroidales > Bacteroidaceae > Bacteroides. The sequence continues at coordinate 36,774 of NZ_URFY01000011.1, read as the reverse complement.
ATGAAAGAATGGGAAAGTGAAAATTAAATTCATATCTTTATGACTTTAAGATACACTTTAATATTCTGTATATGAAAACAAACTATCAAAGATTTCTATCCGGTGAATATTGCAATCATCTGGATAATGAGGTGTTGGGAATGATGATACAGTCTAAGAAGTTGCTCCGGCAACTGAACTCGGATGGTTCATCCGAAGAAGAAAGAGCGAATATTCTGCAAGATCTATTCGGCAGTGTCGGAAAGCATGTGAGTGTCGGTATGAACTTTCATTGCGAATGCGGGAAGCATATCTTTCTGGGTGATAAAGTGGTTATCAATATCAATTGTACATTTCTGGATGATAATATCATAAGGATAGGTAGTAATGTGTTGATAGCTCCGAATGTGCAGCTTTATACGGCGACTCATCCGGTGGAAGCAAGTGAAAGGTTTGTAGAGGATTGGGATGAGCAGTCGGGTGATTTGTTTTTCAGGACGAAATCGTTGCCCATCACTATAGGGAATTATGTGTGGATTGGCGGTGGGGCAATCGTGTTGCCGGGCGTTACTATCGGAGAGAATTGCGTGATTGGGGCAGGTAGTGTGGTGACGAAGTCGATACCGGCAAATAGTGTGGCTGTGGGAAATCCTTGCAAAGTGGTGAGGACTTTGCAACACATTGGGAAATGTTCTGAGCAAATTGACAAAATGTAATTTTAATCATCCTAGAATGAAGTTTTCTCGCACAATGGGAGGGAGGGATGAAAATTCGCGAAAGAAAATCTGTATTTCGTTTATAAATAGAATGATACACGAATCCTTACAACTCTAATAATCGGAAATTATGGCTTTATTGCAGGATATAACACCCTTGGATATTGGAAAAGGCTTGCTGACTCGAAGGAGACGTATGCCTGACGTGTTGGATACATATATTCTGTATGTCGGGTAAAGTTGCTCTTGCATATTCTTTCCATATTGCGGAATTGATATACAGATAAGCTGCATATTAATACATGAGGTTGTCTATTCATAAGCTGATTAGCACTTTTCTGAAAGATGGCTTGTTAACAAAATAGCCATATTATTAGCATTTCGATAAGAAAAAAGAAAATCATCTAACTTTTCGCTTCACTATTATATTTAAATCAATCGCTAAAAAACGTATGACTAATCTCTCTTGTATAAGTCAACAAACACTTTAAGTGTATTGGCCTTGTGCCACTTATCATATATCGAATCAATATCTTCCAGCAACATCTTAATTACCTCATCATCCGGATTAACTAAATTTGCTTGTTGCAAGGTTTCCTTTGCTTCATTAATTCTACCTAAATATATGAGAACCATTGCTTTTTCTGTGATAAATGAATGGACGTTATTTGCTATTTGCTTTTCGCATTCCGCCAATGCCGAAGAATAAAATTTATTTGAACTTATTGAGTCGCCTAATAACTTATATTTGAAACCATAGAACATCAATCTCCTCACGTTATCAGGAGGTAACATATCATATGCCTTGCACCCTTCTACAAGTGCTTCCTCACTCCGGCCAAGCGCACGTAATATCTGACATTTTGTTAAGATGTTGTTGAAACTATAGTTCTCTGAATCTATCTTTATAATACTATCACAAAGTGGTAAAATATGGACTAGCGATAATGTATCATCCCTCAACTGAAATTTTATAAATGTATTGATAATGGAATCGTTCAGCTTCTTTATAGTGCGAGGGGTTGTCTTTGACGTACACGAACAACATATCAACAAGAGAGTAAGCAAGCTGCTTAATACTATTGCTTTCATAGCCTTTGATTTTGATTATTCTTATTATTGTCTGCAAATCATGTGTAACCACTATTTCGCAAAAATACAAAAAGTGCAGAATAAAGAGAAAGATTCCGTGTACTTTTCGCATTAGTATCTCGCCTGATACTTCTTATAAAATATCAAGAACAACGTGAACCCTATCAGCGCAAACGGCACACCTGCAAGCGCAGGATAGCGGTATCCACTGCTGATAGCCAGTCCTCCCGCATAAGCCCCGATGGCATTCCCCAGATTGAAGGCAACCTGCACGGAAGCGGCACCGAGCATCTCCCCGCCTTTTGCCACGCGGATAATCAATACCTGCTCCGGACTGGAGACAGCGAACAGACCTGCCGTGCAAAGGCACATCAACAGCGCAGCCGCCCATTTGTAGGGCGAAAGGAAGAATAGAAGCAGCAACATGAGACAGATAAGCGCTTGTGCGGCAGTTCCCACTTTGCCGGGGGTAAAGCGGTCGGAAAGCTTCCCGCTAATCAGGTTTCCCATCACCATGCCGAAGCCGGCAAGAATCATGAGCGGAGTAATACTTTCTGCCGAGAAGCCGGAAACGTTCGTCAGCATGGGGTTGACGTAGCTGTACCAGCAGAAAACACCACCATTGCCCAGTGCCGTAGCACCCAGAATCAGCCACGGGGCAGGAGTTTTCAGGAAGCGGAATTGCCCTTTGAAGCCGGTATCTTTCAATCCTTCTACGTGAGGAACCCAGCGCCAGATGTAATACATAATTACGATTCCCCAAATGCCTACCAACAGGAAAGTGGCGCGCCAGGAAAGCATCGTGCTCAGGGAAGTGCCGAGCGGAACGCCGAAGAGGTTGGCAATAGTCATTCCGGCAATCATGATTGAGACGGCTTCCGAGCCTTTGCCCTTATCGGCTAGCCTTTCGGCAACGATGGAACCTACTCCGAAGTACGCCCCGTGGGGAAGCCCGGAGATAAAGCGGGCGGCAAGCAGCATCCAGTAGTTGGGCGACAATGCGGCACAGATGTTACCTATCATAATCAGCGTGACCAGTACAAGTAGGATATGTTTCAGCGGATATTTGCGGGCTAGTGTCAGCACGGGAGCACCGACGCAGACGCCCAATGCGTAAGCAGAGATGAAATGCCCTGCGGCAGGGATGCTGATACCTAAATCTTTTGCCACATCGGGCAAGATTCCCATCATCACAAATTCGGCAATGCCCAGTCCCAACGTACCGAATGCCAATGCAATAAGACTCTTCTTCATATGAAACTTTACCTGATACCTGTTAATCTTTTTACCTTCTCCTTTTTTGCGGCTGCAAAGGTAAAACAAATTCTTTCAAGGTAGAGTTCAGCAAGATGGATTTTGATGTATATCAAGCGGCGGGAGCTACAATCGTATGCGACTTACGGTTAGTAAACCCCTACTTATCTTTCTTTTTGAAAGCAACAGCGCAGAATGGCGTCAACTTTGTTAATCATTCGATTACCCTCTTTGCCCTATCTAACGCCACATTAATGTTTGCGCAGATATTTTCCTCTCCCAGCAATTCGTAGAAGCCTGATTTCTCCAGCACTTTGTGTACCTTCTGGTTGACACCCGAAAGGACGACAGTAATCTTCTCCTTCTGCGACATCTGGCAAAGTGTAGTCAAATTGTGAATACCTGTGGAATCGATGAACGGAACCTTACGCATACGGATGATACGCACCTTTGGTCGGTCGCCCAGTTGCGCCATCGTCTCTTCAAACTTCGTGGCGATGCCGAAGAAGTACGGGCCGTTGATTTCGTATACCTCCACCCCTTTGGGAATAATCAGGTTTTCTTCGTGCACGGCGATATCCGACTCTTTATTCGGGTCAATCTCATCCGTAATCACCGAAATCTCGGTAGTCTCCATTACGCGCTTCATGAAGAGAACGCAAGCGATAATTAGTCCCACTTCGATAGCCACCGTCAAGTCGAAGATGACCGTGAGGAAGAACGTAATCAGCAGCACGGTGACGTCCGACTTCGGATTCTTCAACAGAGCTTTGAATACACGCCATCCGCTCATGTTATAGGACACAATGACAAGTACACCCGCAAGGCAAGCCATCGGGATGAACTGCGCCAGTGGCATCAGGAAGAGAAGAATCAGTAGCAATACAATCGCGTGAATCATTCCCGCAATGGGCGATTTGCCGCCATTGTTGATATTCGTCATCGTGCGGGCAATGGCTCCGGTAGCCGGGATACCACCGAACAGCGGAGCAACGATATTGGCAGCGCCCTGTGCTATCAACTCCGTATTAGAATCGTGACGGTCGCCAATCACACCATCAGCCACAGTGGCGGACAGCAAAGACTCAATCGCCCCCAACACAGCGATAGTGATAGCCACGGGGAACAGATTCTTGATAGCTTCCCAGTCCAAAGCCGGAACCACGGCATCCGGCAGCTCCGACTTAATCGTGAAACGGTCGCCGATGGTCGGGATGCAATCAATCCCACCATACGTTTTCATCAGATAGACGGCAACGGTCACCACTACAATAGCAATCAGCGAACCGGGAATTTTCTTAGAAAATCTCGGAGTGATGGCTATGATAACAATGCTTACGATGCTCACCACCGTGTTCCACCAGTTCACCGTATCGAAATGACGGAAATAAATCAGCCACTTACCCACGAAGTCACCCGGCACTTTCTCGCCGCCGAACGTTAAACCGAAGATGTCAGCAATCTGCGTGGTAAAGATGGTGACGGCTATACCGCTTGTGAATCCCACAATGATGGGATAAGGAATAAATTTGATAACGGCTCCCAGCTTGAATACTCCTAATAATATAAGGAGTACGCCCGCCATGAGCGTAGCCACAATCAGCCCGGCTTCACCGTATTGCTGGATAATGCCGTAGATGATAACGATGAAAGCGCCCGTCGGTCCTCCAATCTGAACCCTGCTTCCGCCTAACAGAGAGATGATGAATCCGGCAATAATAGCGGTGATGATACCTTTCTCAGGCGATACTCCCGAAGCGATGCCGAAGGCGATGGCAAGCGGAAGCGCCACAATACCCACGATGATACCCGCCATGAGGTCTGCCGTGAACGTTTCTTTCGTGTAATTCTTTAAACAAGAAACCAGTTTGGGTTTAAATTCAAATAGCTTCATTATTATGAGTTTTAAGTATATATACTGCTGCTTTTGTAAAGTAGAGGTTGCAAAATTATATAAAATAATCGAAATAAGTATGTTCTGTAGCATACTATTTGCCTGTTGATAGGTTTTATCGATGAGTCGATAGTTATTATTAATAAAGAATAAGCTGTATTTTACGAACAAATCGCGTATATTTGCGTTATAAATAGTACGACAAGTTACGTTTGGTAATAACCAATTTAAAAAATATAATAGAATTATGACTAAGAGTATCAAAGGAACCCAGACAGAAAAGAATCTGCTGACTTCATTCGCAGGCGAATCACAGGCAAGAATGCGTTACACTTACTTCGCAAGTGCAGCTAAAAAAGAAGGTTACGAACAAATCGCCGCTATTTTCACTGAAACAGCCGATCAGGAAAAGGAACATGCAAAACGTATGTTTAAGTTCCTCGAAGGTGGTATGGTAGAGATTACCGCTAGCTATCCGGCTGGTGTAATCGGCACTACGCTCGAAAATCTGCGTGCTGCTGCAGCAGGCGAACACGAAGAATGGGCGATGGATTATCCTCACTTTGCCGACGTTGCAGAGCAAGAAGGTTTCCCAATGATTGCAGCTATGTACCGCAACATCGCAATCGCTGAAAAAGGCCATGAAGAAAGATACTTGGCTTTCTTGAGCAATATCGAAAATATGACTGTATTCGCTAAAGAAGGCGAAGTGGTATGGCAATGCCGTAACTGCGGTTATATCACTGTAGGTAAAGAAGCTCCCGAAGTGTGTCCGGCTTGTTTGCATCCGCAGGCTTACTTCGAGGTGAAGAAAGAAAACTATTAATAGAAAGTATTTTCACACTTATGTGATTCAATAAGCGCCGTTTCAGTCTGTTCTGAAACGGCGCTACTTGTTTATATAAACGCTAGGTCACTGTCTTTCAACCTGTCCGTTTGCTATATCGCATTATTCTTCTTTCTTCGCGTGCGGATAATCAATCGTATAATGCAGCCCACGACTTTCCTTGCGTTCCATCGCCTGACGCATAATCAGATAACCTACATTGACCATATTGCGCAATTCGCAAATCTCTCTGGAAGCCACGCTACGTTTGAACAGGCTTTCAGTCTCTTCGTAGATAATATCCAGTCGGTCCCAGGCACGTTTCAGGCGGAGGTCGCTGCGGACAATACCCACATACGTACTCATAATCTGGTTCACTTCCTTCATGCTCTGCGTAATTAGCACCATTTCTTCCGGCGAACGGGTACCTTCGTCGTTCCATTCGGGGATATCTTCGTTGAAGGTATATTGATCGATGGTTTCGAGACTATGCTTGGCAGCAGCATCGGCATATACCACAGCTTCAATCAGCGAGTTGGAAGCCAGACGGTTGCCGCCGTGCAGTCCTGTACACGAGCATTCGCCTACGGCATAGAGTCGTTCGATGGAAGACTGACCGTTCAAATCCACTTCGATACCGCCGCAGAGATAGTGGGCAGCGGGAGCTACGGGGATATACTCTTTCGTAATATCAATGCCAAGGCTGAGACATTTCTCGTAGATATTGGGGAAGTGTTTCTTAGTCTCTTCGGGGTCTTTGTGGGTGACATCCAGATAGACGTGGTCGTCTCCACGGTTCTTCATCTCGTTGTCGATGGCACGCGCCACGATGTCACGTGGAGCAAGTGATAGACGCGGGTCGTATTTCTGCATGAACTCTTTGCCATCCATCGTGCGGAGTACGCCGCCGTAGCCGCGCATCGCTTCAGTAATAAGGAAAGAAGGACGGTCACCCGGATGATAAAGTGCGGTGGGGTGGAATTGAACGAACTCCATGTCCTTCACCGTACCTTTGGCACGGTAGACCATTGCGATACCGTCTCCGGTGGCAACCAGCGGATTGGTAGTTGTCTTGTAAACCGCTCCCACTCCTCCGGTGGCCATTAAGGTCACTTTAGAGAGGTACGTGTCTACTTTCCCAGTCGTCGGGTCGAGGATATAAGCACCGTAACACTTGATGTCCGGTGTCTGGCGAGTGACGTTGACGCCCAGATGATGCTGCGTCAGTATCTCAACGGCAAATTGGTTTTCGATGACTTCGATATTAGGATGCCGCTGCACAGCTCTTATCAAGCTGTCCTGAATCTCGGCTCCCGTATTGTCTTTATGGTGAAGAATGCGGAACTCGGAATGTCCTCCTTCGCGGTGAAGGTCAAATTCGCCTTTCTCGTTCTTGTCGAAGTCTACGCCCCATTTGATGAGCTCTTCGATTTGTGCAGGCGCTTCGCGCACCACCTTCTCTACAGCGGTACGGTCGCTAATCCAGTCTCCGGCAATCATCGTGTCTTCAATATGTTTGTCGAAATTATCTACCAGCACGTTGGTTACGGATGCCACTCCTCCTTGCGCAAAGTAAGTGTTGGCTTCTTCCAGCCCGCTTTTACAGATAAGAGCAACTTTACCTTTGTGCGCCACTTTCAGCGCAAAACTCATACCGGCAATTCCTGAGCCGATGACGAGGAAATCGAATTTTCTTACCATAATATTGTTATTTCTCCCCGCAAAGCTACAAAATAAGTTACTTCGTTGTACTTTTCGTTGTCACTAATTCATAAAATTACTACCTTGCAGGCCTAAATCTGACAAAATGAATCGAATATTTCATGCCCGCATCGCCTGGTATCAGTATTTCTTGCTGATAGTGCTTACCGTTAACGCCGTCGGTGCGTTGTGGACAAAGACTATTTTACTTGCCGTGCTGTTGATGCTTCTGCTTATTGTAATAGTGGAGCAGATTATCCATACTACTTATACGGTGACTACGGACGGAATGCTGGAAGTGTATAAAGGACGTTTCACTCGGAAGAAGGTAATACCTCTTGCGGATATCTCTTCCGTAGATCAATGCCGTTCGATGAAGTTCGGGCGGTTCTCAGTGACCCGTTATGTGCTCGTGGAGTATGGTAGAAGGAAGTATGAGGCATTGATGCCCGTCAAGGAGCGGGAGTTTATGGAGCTGATGGCGAAGAAGTTGAACCCTGTCGAGCTTTCCGCGGAGAAATAACATATCATGAAACGATCGAAGTAATTTCTAACTGATTATATACTATGAAATACCAAGTTATCATTATCGGTGGTGGTCCTGCGGGATATACAGCTGCCGAAGCTGCCGGTAAAGCCGGTTTGAGTGTGCTACTTATCGAAAAGAAGAATCTGGGCGGTGTCTGCCTCAACGAAGGATGTATACCGACCAAAACCCTGCTCTATTCCGCCAAGACTTACGACAGTGCCAAGCACGCGTCGAAGTATGCGGTAAGTGTCTCCGAAGTCTCTTTCGATTTACCTAAGATTATTGCGCGCAAGAGCAAAGTAGTTCGCAAATTGGTGCTGGGCGTAAAGGCGAAGTTGACTACAAACAATGTTGCTATTGTGACGGGCGAAGCCCAAATCATTGATAAGAATACGGTCCGTTGCGGAGAAGAGACTTACGAAGGTGAGAATCTGATACTCTGCACAGGTTCGGAAACGTTTATCCCTCCCATCCCCGGAGTGGAAACGGTGAATTATTGGACGCATCGCGAAGCGCTGGACAATAAAGAATTGCCTGCTTCTTTGGCTATCGTTGGCGGTGGAGTTATCGGTATGGAGTTTGCATCGTTCTTCAATAGCTTGGGCGTGCAGGTAACCGTGGTCGAAATGATGGACGAGATTCTGGGCGGAATGGACAAAGAGCTTTCTGCTCTGTTGCGTGCCGACTATGCGAAACGGGGGATTAAGTTCCTGCTCAGCACGAAAGTGGTCGGTCTGTCGCAGACGGAAGAAGGTGCAGTTGTGTCTTATGAGAATGCAGAAGGAAGCGGTAGCGTCGTAGCCGAGAAGCTGTTGATGAGTGTCGGTCGCCGCCCCGTGACGAAGGGCTTCGGGCTCGAAAACTTGAATCTGGAAAAGACGGAACGCGGTGCTATCAAGGTGAATGCTCAAATGCAGACGTCTGTGCCCGGTGTATACGTTTGCGGTGACTTAACAGGATTCTCTTTATTAGCGCATACGGCTGTTCGCGAAGCGGAAGTAGCTGTGCACTCTATTCTGGGGAAAGAAGATGCCATGAGCTATCGTGCCATTCCGGGCGTTGTCTACACCAATCCTGAGATTGCGGGAGTAGGCGAAACGGAAGAGTCGGCTTCAGCAAAGGGTATCGCTTGTCAAGTCGTGAAGCTCCCGATGGCTTATTCCGGTCGGTTTGTGGCGGAGAATGAGGGAGTGAACGGTGTATGCAAAGTTCTGCTGGACGAAAAGGGAGTAGTGATTGGTGCTCATGTATTGGGCAATCCTGCTTCGGAGATAATCACGCTGGCAGGCACAGCCATCGAACTAGGTTTGACGGCGGAGCAATGGAAGAAGATAGTATTCCCCCACCCCACTGTGGGAGAAATTTTCCGGGAAGCCTTATAAAGTGACCTAACCCTAGGGCTAGCGATTAGTTTCACACCGTGAAACTGTAGTTCCAACGCCTTGAAACTAGAGTTCCGCCGCCTTGAAACTAGAGTTTCAGCACCGATGAAACTACAGTTCCTCGGTGTGGAACTAAAATCGTCAAAGGCTTGCGGAGCTTTTGGAGCTAAGTTTTATTATTCTTTGCTTGTCTCTATCCTTTTTCTGATGCCGATTTGACTTATAAACTGTGTTTAGTATGAAGAAAGTTCTCTTATTAGTTACTCTATCGCTCTGTCTGCTACCGTTGCAGGGGCAGACGAATCTTTCTCAGATTGATTCACTTATCCGAAAGATGCTTCCCGAAGCGTCCGAAGTCGGCATATCGGTCTACGACCTGACGGCAAAGAAATCCCTCTATAATTATCGTGCGGAGAAACTCTCCCGTCCCGCCTCTACGATGAAGCTGCTGACGGCTATTACCGCCCTCTCCCGCCCCGGTGCGAACGAGCCTTTTCGTACCGAAGTGTGGCACGACGGGGTGATAGAGCGCGATACGCTTCAAGGAAACCTGTATGTAGTAGGTGGATTCGATCCGGAATTTGACAGCCTGGCAATGGATTCGCTGATAGCAGAAGTGACAGCTTCCCCTTTCTCCGTGATAAGCGGAAAGATTTACGGTGATGTATCAATGAAAGACTCCCTATACTGGGGCGCCGGCTGGGCTTGGGACGATACTCCTGCGGGGTATCAGCCTTATCTCTCCCCACTGATGTTTTGCAAAGGAACGGTAGAGATATCGGTGGTTCCTTCTACTCTGAAAGGCGACACCGCAACGATTTCATGCAAGCCTATCTCCTCTTATTATACGCTGACCAACGAAACGAAGTCGCGTACACCGTCTGCCGGAAAGTTCTCTTTCTCAAGAGACTGGCTCACGAATGGAAACAATCTGGTGGTGAAAGGCAATGTGGCAGGGATAAGAAAAGACTGCGTGAATGTTTATGATTCTCCCCGTTACTTCATGCATACCTTCGTCGAACGTCTCAATGATAAAGGAATCTCAGTCCCCCAGACCTATGATTTTGCCGAATTGCCGCATGATAGTGTGGGCGTAGAACGCTTGGCGGTTTGGAATACTCCGGTGCAGAAGGCATTAGATCAATTGATGAAAGAAAGCGATAACCTAAATGCGGAAGCGTTCCTCTGCCGCTTGGGAGCGCAAGCCACCGGAAAGAAGCACGTAGCTGCCGAAGACGGAATAGTAGAGATAATGAAGCTTGTCCGCCGCTTGGGGCACGACCCGAAAGACTATAAGATTGCCGACGGATGCGGACTCTCCAATTACAATTACCTCTCTCCCGCCCTGCTGGTAGATTTTCTGAAATATGCCTATTCGCGGACGGAAGTATTCCGGATGCTATATAAATCCCTTCCCGTCGGCGGAGTAGACGGGACATTGAAGTTCCGGATGAAGAGTTCGCCTGCATACCGCAATGTACACGCCAAGACGGGTTCGTTCACGGCTATCAATGCGCTAGCAGGCTATCTGAAAATGAAGAACGGACATGAAGTAGCCTTTGCCATCATGAACCAGAACGTGCTTTCGGCTGCAAAGGCTAGAGCCTTTCAGGATAAAGTCTGCGAACTGATTATTGGGCGTTAGGCTGTCGGCTTATAATGCCACCTCGATGGCGGCAGGATAAATCCGTCGTGGGTCGAAGAAGGCAGCGCAACTGTTCACCATATTTTTCAAGTCGGGCTTCACTTTCCCTCGGAAAGTCTCTTTCCCATTCACCGTCACCGTGATTTCCTTCTTCAAGTCTACCAGTTCGGCACAGAGATAAATAATCACTTTCCCTTTAGTGGCAGGCGTGTAACTCTTCTTAAACTTCATTTCAATCCCCCATTTCGGGTCTTTCTGAATCGTTTCATAGGCTACATTATCCACATTCAACGTGATGTGATTGTCCGTAATGGTCATTTCGTAACGTGCACGGTCATTAGCATCATCACTCGGGCGCTCTTCCACAAATAGGTTATAGAACCCTTTGCGATGCAGTCCGTCCATCTCAAAATCTTCCCAACAGACATATTTCGGATAAGGATTGCGGGTGAACTGTTTCAACCACGGAGTAGTGGGGCGATAGTCGATAGAATGCCCTTTGCCGGGGATTAACTCTACCTGATGGTTATACAAGTCTGGATGCCGACCTTGCAGCCTCTCAAACTCTTCTCTCACGTAGCCGCTGAGGATATTCCGGTAGAAGCCCCGGTCTTCGGCTCCGGTTCGCAGGGAGAAAGCGATGTTGGCGCAGTTCTCGGCAGGGGCGTTCTTCAAGGGTTCTCCGCCTGCCATAGGACCTGCTCCGGCAAGGTAGTCGGCATAGAAAGAGGCAAGGCGCTGGCTGCCATATCCACCTTCGGATATTCCGAAGATATACATCCTGTCCGGATTGACACGACCGGATACCAATGCTTGGCGGAGCAATTTCTCCCAGGCGTATTGCTTGGATTTCTGCCACCAGCGGTAGTAATTTCCTTCGTTGGGGATTTGCGGGATAAAATAAACAGAGGGGACATCATCAAATAATGAACAGATTCTCAATCCCGTTTTCCATTCCGCCTGTTTAGGGCCGGAGCCGTGTATGTAGAGATACATCGGATAGCCGCCTGTAGGTTCTGCACCTTTGCTTCCCCAGTAATAAGGCATAATAGCGTTTGGTTCCAGTTCTTTGGGGAGATGCCACTTTCCCTTGCCGGAGGCGGATAGCGAATCAAGAGCGATTAACCGTTCCTCGTCCAGCTTTTCATTGGCAGCTTTCCACGCGTTCCACACCAACTGGCGGTAGGTCAATGTTTTGCCAAGACTGAATGGTTTATTCTTTTCGTACAGAGGTGTCTCCTGGCGGAGATAGTCGTTGAAATAGCATTCGATATTCTTCCGGATTTTATCAGCAGGACCGGCAACTGCTTGCAGCCTGCCGCTCCCTAATATAATAAGGAGAAGCAGACTGTGTACAGCTATCTTTTTCATATTGTTCTTATCAGACTTAAGCGGGCAGTGATGCCCAAGTATTATTTGGCGTAATCAGCCCAGTTCGTATTCTTCATATCACCGCTCTTAGCCAGTTCTGCGTGCATACCGAGTGCAGCCTGAATAGCGTGCGGAGTCTGCGCTTTATTGCCGGCTAGTTTGAGGTAATCCCAAAGAAGCTGCTTGTAGTCGGGGTGTGCACAGTTCTCGATGATGGCTTGCGCACGCTCTTTCGGACCCTTTCCACGAAGATCGGCTACTCCTTGTTCGGTGATGATGATGTTAACATCATGCTCCGTGTGGTCATGGTGAGACACCATCGGCACGATAGCGCTAATCTTACCTTCTTTGGCTACCGACGGGCAGGTGAAGATAGAAATATAAGCATTGCGGGTAAAGTCTCCCGAGCCGCCGATACCGTTCATCATTCTTGTTCCGCCGATGTGCGTAGAGTTCACATTACCATAAATATCAGCTTCGATAGCCGTATTGATAGAAATGATACCCAAGCGGCGAACCACTTCGGGGCTATTGGAGATTTCCGACGGACGAAGCACCAGTTTGTCGCGGAAGAAATCCATATCGTTGTAGATACCTTCCAGGCAGTCGTTCGTTACAGTCAGTGAGCAGGCGCTACCGAATTTGATGCGGCCTTCGCGAATCAGTCCGATAACGGAGTTCTGGATAACTTCGGTATACATCTCGAAAGGAGGAATCGTCTTATCGCGTCCCAAAGCACCGAGCACGGCGTTGGCGATGTTTCCTACACCCGATTGCAGTGGCAGGAAGGAAGCGGGGATAATACCGCGTCTCATATCCGCAGCGAGGAAGTCGGCAACGTTCTGTCCGATTTTGTCAGTCAGCGGGTCGGCATCGGCGAACGAACGGGCTTCATCCGGCCAATTAGTCTCTACCACACCTACGATTTTTTTCGGGTCCACCTGTATATAAGGTAGTCCGATGCGGTCGCTTGGCTTGTAGATAGGTATTTCGCGGCGACAGGGCGGGTCGAGCGGTTCGTATACGTCGTGCATACCCATACCCGATTTGCTGTGAGCTGCGTTTAGTTCCACGATAATCTGGTCGGCAAGTCGGCAGATGGTGGGGGCGATGCCACCGGCGGCGGTGAGGTAAATCTTTCCATCCGGAGTCAGTTCGCAGGCTTCGATGATGGCTACGTTCACTTTGCCCATGAATCCATAGCGCACTTCTTGTGCCATTTGCGACAAGTGTATGTCGTTATAGGCTATTTCTCCGTTGTTCACTGCCTTTCGGAAGTCACCATTGGTGGTATAAGGAGCACGGTAGCGGATGGCTTTTGCGCGCGACAGTACGCCGTCACACGACTCTCCGGTAGATGCACCGGTGAAGATTCCTACTTGAAAGGGGTTACCTTTGGAGTGCTCTGCTTCTGCGATTTTTGCGAGTTCGGCTGTAACAGCCTTAGCTGTTCCGGCGGGAGTAAATCCGCTTAGTCCGATGTTGTAGCCATGCTTGATGAGGCTTGCAGCTTCTGCTGCCGAAATACGATTGAATGACATAAATAGTATAATTTCGTGTTAAAATACAGTTGGTATTTATTGGTTAATAATTCGCTTTAATAACTCTCTTAATATCCTCGCTATGAATTAATTGTTAGGTATGGATTACACGGATTACGCTGCTATAAGTATATTGCGCAACTAAAACCGTATTAATCCATGTAATTCGTGCCTGAATTAGTACTTCCGTTGAAGAATCTCCCCCCAAATGATAGCCTTTCGGGCTTCTTCTGCCGAATGGATACCGAAGTCTTCTTTATTATCATCTGATTCGTGAGGGGTATTGTAGTGAGAGCCTTGTCTGGAGTTTTTTTCATCCTGTGCGGCGCTGCTTGCCAGAGATGCGGAAACGGATATCTCTTCCTTTTTTCTTTTTGGTTTCGCTGCGGGTTTCGGAGCTGGTTTTGGGGCGGGTTGTTCGTAGGTTTGCGGCTGGAATATATCTTCCAGCGTTCTGCTTCTACCCCATGCTTCGGGCAGGGGAACCGCATCGGGGTCTATTTCGACTGTGGGCGGTGTTTGGGGAACGGGGCGATTTTCCTTCGTCTTTTTCGACTTATTCTTATTCACCTCTTTGAATATTCCCACGAGAATGACACCTGCTATCAAGAGAAATTTCAAAAAATCTTCCATTATGTTTCACTGCTAAATAGTTATCTGCCAAAGTTACGTATTTTATCTGGTTCAGGCTAACTTTTTATTATGAAAAAAGGGCAGCTTCACAGCTCCCCTTAATTTTTTTAACCTAAACCTTAACTATGAAAAAATCTAATGTTTCTTTCATTGCACAAATGTGAAAATTAAATTTAAAATTAGCAAGGATATGCTTGGAAAAAGTTTATTCCCTTAACATTAATTACAATTTGCGCTCCCTGTACTCAACTTTTTGAGTTATTTTCAAGTCGTTTCACCACTTATTGAAAGCGAAGACGTATCTTTGCGGCGAAAATAAAATAATTATCGATTATGAATGAATTAACGGGAGCGGACTTTAAATCCGCAACTGAAACGACCGAAGACAACAAGAAGTTGTTTATTGAAACGTATGGCTGCCAGATGAATGTGGCCGACAGCGAGGTGATAGCCTCAGTGATGCAAATGGCGGGTTACTCCGTAGCCGAAACGCTAGAAGAAGCGGATGCCGTGTTTATGAACACCTGTTCCATCCGCGACAATGCGGAGCAGAAGATTCTGAACCGCTTGGAGTTTTTCCACTCGCTAAAGAAAAAGAAAAAATGCCTCATCGTTGGCGTTTTGGGGTGTATGGCCGAACGTGTGAAAGATGATTTGATTACGAATCATCATGTTGATCTCGTCGTAGGTCCCGATGCTTACCTCACGTTGCCCGACCTGATTGCTGCCGTGGAAGCCGGTGAGAAAGCAATCAACGTGGAACTTTCTACTACCGAAACCTATCGGGACGTAATTCCGTCGCGCATCTGCGGCAATCATATCTCCGGATTTGTGTCTATCATGCGTGGTTGCAACAACTTCTGCACCTATTGCATCGTGCCTTATACGCGCGGTCGCGAACGCAGCCGTGATGTAGAAAGTATCCTCAACGAAGTGAAAGACCTCGTAAGCAAGGGCTATAAGGAAGTCACCCTGCTGGGGCAGAATGTCAACTCCTACCGCTTTGAGAAGCCTACAGGCGAAATTGTCACCTTCCCGATGCTGCTCCGCACGGTGGCTGAATCCGCTCCGGGCGTGCGCATCCGTTTCACCACCTCCCACCCCAAGGATATGAGCGACGAGACACTGGAAGTTATTGCCCAAGTGCCCAACGTGTGCAAACATATTCACCTGCCCGTGCAGAGCGGCAGTTCACGCATATTGAAACTGATGAACCGCAAATACACCCGCGAGTGGTATCTCGATCGTGTAGCCGCCATCAAACGTATTGTCCCCGACTGCGGACTGACTACCGATATCTTTTCCGGCTTCCACTCCGAAACGGAGGAAGACCACGCCCTGTCTCTCTCGCTGATGGAAGAATGCGGATACGATGCTGCTTTTATGTTCAAGTATTCCGAGCGCCCGGGCACGTATGCTTCCAAGCACCTCGAAGACAATGTATCCGAAGAAGTGAAAGTCCGTCGCCTGAACGAGATTATCGCTTTGCAGAACCGTCTGTCAGCAGAATCCAACCAGCGTTGCATCGGAAAGACGTATGAAGTGCTCGTAGAAGGCGTCTCCAAGCGTTCGCGCGACCAACTGTTCGGTCGTACGGAGCAGAACCGCGTTGTCGTGTTCGATAGAGGTACGCACCGTGTAGGCGATTACGTCAATGTGCGCATCACAGAAGCCAGTTCGGCTACGCTGAAAGGGGAAGAAGTGTTTGCTTAATCAACGTATAGATTGATATATATTATTCTTCAGATTCATTTTTCAAGAACTGCATAAATGATTCATTTGACACCCGGGTCTCAATGGCATTGACACCCGGGTGTCAGCATACCTGAGACCCGGGTGTTGGAGGTGTTGAGACCCGGGTGTCAGATAGGTTACTTTTACTAAGCATTTTCTTCTAAAGTACTATTTGATTAAAAGTCCTTAACGAAAGCCCGTTACGTCACTTTTTATTTGTTACTTTGCACCAAATTCGGGTATAGTGTTGTCTTGTGATTCGGGGCAGCACTTAATTTTGCTTAGAAATTAATGGAGAAACTCAGTATAAATGCTTGTCCGGTGTGTGGCAGCACACACTTGAAACGCGTCATGACTTGTACGGATTTTTATGCTTCGGGCGAACAGTTTGAACTGTATTCGTGTGAGGACTGCGGGTTTACATTCACGCAAGACGCCCCCGTAGAGGCAGAAATGGGCAAGTATTACGAGACCCCCGACTACATCTCCCACTCCGACACGCGCAAGGGCGCAATGAATACCGTTTACCATTACGTACGTTCCTATATGCTGGGCCGCAAAGCGCGTCTGGTGGCTAAGGAAGCACACCGAAAGACGGGACACCTGCTCGACATCGGCACGGGAACCGGATACTTCGCCGATACGATGGCACGCCGCGGATGGCAGGTAGAAGCAGTGGAAAAAAGCGCGCAGGCACGTGCGTTTGCTAACGAGCATTTTGGCTTGGACGTGAAACCTGAGTCGGCATTGAAAGAGTTTGCTCCGGGCAGCTTCGACGTCATCACCCTGTGGCACGTGATGGAACATCTTCAATCTCTCAATGAGACATGGGAGACGCTTCGCGAGTTGCTGACGGATAAAGGACTACTGATTGTGGCAGTGCCTAACTGTTCCTCCTACGATGCGAAACGTTACGGCGAGTACTGGGCGGCATACGATGTCCCCCGCCATCTCTGGCATTTCGCTCCGGTCACTATCCAGCAGTTGGCTTCCCGCCACGGTTTCATTATGGCAGAGCGATACCCGATGCCGTTTGATGCATTCTACGTATCCATGTTGAGCGAAAAACACCATGGTAGTTCGTGCAGCTTCCTGAAAGGGATGTATGCCGGAACACTGGCGTGGTTCAACACGTTGGGGCGGAAAGAGCGGAGCAGTTCCATGATTTACGTATTTCGCAAGAAGAGATAGCATATAATAAGGAGAAAGTAAATGGGAAATAAACGCAAATATAAGTCAAACTCCATCTTCGATATGCAGTTCATCACGTCGAGTATCAGCACGACACTGGTGTTGTTGTTGCTGGGGCTGGTGGTCTTTTTTGTGCTTACAGCCCACAATCTTTCCGTATACGTCCGCGAGAATATCAGCTTCTCCGTGCTTATCAGCGACGACATGAAGGAGCCGGACATCCTCAAGCTCCAGAAGAAGTTGAACAAAGAACCTTTCGTGAAACAATCCGAATACATCTCTAAAAAGCAAGCACTGAAAGAGCAGACCGAAGCGATGGGAACCGACCCTGAAGAGTTTTTGGGTTACAATCCCTTCACCGCTTCCATCGAAATAAAGCTCCACTCTGACTATGCCAATTCGGACAGCATCGCCAAGATTGAGAAGATAATAAAGAAGAATACCAACATACAAGATGTGCTCTACCGGAAGGAATTGATTGATGCCGTGAACGATAATATACGGAATATTAGCCTTGTGCTGCTAGCTTTGGCGGTGGTGCTCACTTTCATCTCTTTTGCCTTGATAAACAATACGATAAGACTTGCCATTTATTCCAAACGATTCCTCATCCATACCATGAAGCTGGTGGGTGCGAGCTGGGGATTCATCCGACGGCCTTTCTTGCGGAAGAACGTGTGGAGCGGTGTGCTGGCAGCCCTGTTTGCCGACACCATACTGATGGGAACCGCTTATTGGGCAGTGGTGTACGAGCCGGAACTGCTTCAGGTCATCACTCCCGAGGTGATGCTTATCGTTTGTGCAAGCGTATTGGTATTTGGAATCGTAATTACGTGGCTGTGCGCCTACTTCTCTATCAATAAATACTTGAGAATGAGAGCGAACGCCCTGTATTATATATAAAATGAGTCATGCCGAACCCTGTGGTTCGGGACTTTAACTTTTAATGTTTAATTAAATATTCTATGTCTGACAAGCAGAAATTTGCCTTTGATAAAGTGAACTTTATCTTGCTAGCGATAGGAATGGCGATAGTTATCATCGGATTTCTATTGATGACGGGACCCTCGTCGTCCGAAACGGTCTTTGAACCGGACATTTTCAGTGTACGAAGAATTAAGGTGGCGCCTGTCGTTTGCCTGCTTGGTTTCTTATCTATGATTTACGCCGTGTTGCGTAAACCTAGAACAAAAACTACGGGAATTAAAGAAGAAGTATGAGTTGGATAGAAGCATTGGTCCTTGGATTGATTCAGGGATTGACGGAATATTTGCCCGTCAGCAGTAGTGGACATCTTGCCATCGGTTCTGCATTGTTCGGGATACAGGGAGAAGATAATCTGGCGTTTACGATAGTGGTGCACGTGGCTACGGTATGCAGTACGCTCGTTATTCTGTGGAAAGAGATTGACTGGATTTTCCGCGGGCTCTTCAAGTTTGAGATGAACGAGGAGACGCGCTACGTTATCAACATTCTGATATCCATGATACCGATTGGCATCGTAGGAGTGTTCTTTAAGGATTACGTAGAAGCTATTTTTGGTTCGGGGCTGTTGATAGTAGGCTGTATGCTGCTGCTCACTGCTGCTTTGCTGGCCTTCTCTTACTACTACAAGCCGCGCCAGAAAGAGAAAATCTCGATGAAAGACGCACTTATCATCGGTATTGCACAGGCTTGCGCCGTGATGCCGGGATTGTCCCGCTCGGGTTCTACCATCGCCACAGGGCTTCTGCTGGGCGATAATAAAGCGAAGCTTGCACAATTTTCATTCCTGATGGTCATCCCTCCCATCTTGGGAGAAGCGCTGCTCGATGGCATCAAGATGATGAAAGGCGAAGACGTAATGGGCGATATCCCCACGCTATCGCTGATAGTAGGCTTCCTCGCCGCTTTCGTGGCAGGATGCGTGGCTTGCAAGTGGATGATAAACGTGGTTAAGAAAGGAAAACTGATCTACTTCGCCATCTATTGTGCGATAGCAGGATTAGTAACGATTATATTGAGCTGATGAATTTTAAAGAAGGAGAAGTTTTATTTTTCAATAAACCTCTCGGCTGGACATCATTTAAGGTAGTAGGACACGTCCGCTACCACATGTGCCGCCGGATAGGGGTGAAGAAGTTGAAAGTCGGTCATGCCGGAACGCTCGACCCGCTGGCAACAGGAGTGATGATAGTTTGCACAGGCAAGGCTACGAAACGAATAGAAGAGTTTCAGTATCATACGAAAGAGTATATCGCCACCCTCCGGTTGGGTGCCACCACTCCGTCGTACGATTTGGAGCACGAAATAGATGCCACCTACCCCACGGCGCACATCACGCGCGCACGGGTGGAAGAAGTGTTGACACACTTCATCGGCACGATAGAACAAGTGCCCCCCGCCTTCTCCGCCTGCATGGTGGACGGTAAACGTGCCTACGAACTGGCACGCAAGGGCGAAGAAGTTGAACTAAAGGCGAAGCAGCTTGTTATCGACGAAATAGAACTGCTGGAATGCCGTCTGGACGATTCGGAGCCGATGATTCGAATTCGTGTCGTGTGCAGCAAAGGAACGTATATCCGTGCGCTGGCTCGTGACATCGGCGAAGCACTCCAAAGCGGAGCTCACCTGACAGGACTCGTTCGCACCCGTGTGGGAGAAGTCCGACTAGAAGACTGTCTGGACCCTGAACACTTTAAGGAGTGGATAGACCAACAGGAGGTGGACGAAGAGTAATGACTCTATTAGGCAAATTATAAAATTAATAAATATATGAAACTATCACAATTCAAATTTAAGTTGCCGGAGGATAAAATCGCTTTGCATCCTATGAAGTATAGAGATGAATCGCGTTTGATGGTATTACATCGCAATACGGGCAAGATTGAGCACAAGATGTTCAAGGATGTGTTGGACTACTTTGACGACAAAGACGTATTCATATTCAATGATACGAAAGTATTCCCCGCCCGCCTGTATGGTAACAAGGAGAAGACGGGAGCACGCATTGAAGTGTTCTTGCTCCGCGAGCTGAACGAAGAGCTCCGTTTGTGGGACGTGCTGGTAGACCCTGCTCGTAAGATTCGTATCGGCAATAAGCTGTATTTCGGACCGGATGATTCGATGGTGGCGGAAGTCATTGACAACACCACTTCACGCGGCCGCACGCTCCGTTTCCTCTACGACGGACCTCACGATGAGTTTAAGAAAGCCCTCTATGAGCTGGGCGAAACACCCCTGCCCCATACCATCATCAACCGCCCCGTGGAGCCGGAAGATGCAGAACGTTTCCAGTCTATCTTTGCACGCAACGAAGGTGCGGTGACAGCTCCCACAGCGAGCTTGCACTTCAGCCGCGAGTTGATGAAACGTATGGAAATCAAAGGCATCGACTTCGCTTATATCACCCTGCACGCCGGATTAGGCAACTTCCGCGACATCGATGTGGAAGACTTGACGAAGCACAAGATGGATTCCGAACAAATGTTTGTGGATGCATTGGCGGTGCAGACAGTGAATCGTGCCAAGGATACCAACCGCAATGTGTGTGCCGTGGGAACAACCGTGATGCGTGCCATCGAAAGTGCAGTCAGCACCGACGGTCACCTGAAGGAATTTGAGGGATGGACGAACAAGTTTATCTTCCCGCCCTATGAATTTACCGTTGCCAATTCAATGATTTCCAACTTCCATATGCCGCTCTCTACGCTGCTGATGATTGTAGCTGCCTTCGGTGGTTACGACCAAGTGATGGATGCCTATCATGTGGCATTGAAGGAAGGATACCGCTTCGGTACGTATGGAGATGCAATGCTGATTCTGGATAAATAAATGGCGAACGTTTATATCGGACTTGGCACGAATCTGGGAGAAAAAGAACAGAATCTGCGGGATGCCGTACAAAGAATAGGAGAGCAGATAGGGAAAGTACTTTCCCTGTCTGCTTTTTATGTTACCGCCCCTTGGGGCTTCGCTTCCGAAAACAGCTTTCTGAATGCTGCTGCCTGTGTGCAGACGGAATTACATCCCCTGGAAGTATTGAAGGAAACGCAGATGATAGAACGGGAATTGGGCCGTACGAAGAAATCCGTCAACGGGGCGTACAGCGATCGGCTTATTGATATCGACTTGCTGCTTTACGATGATTTGGTGCTTTCCGTCACTTCTGCCGATGGTGCGGAATTGAACCTTCCCCACCCCTTGATGGCGCAACGCGACTTCGTAATGCGACCTTTGGCAGAGATTGCACCCGCGCTGCGGCACCCTGTCTTGAAGCGAACAATGAAGGAAATTCTGGATGAACTAAGAAGCCTTTAGTGGATATATATGCCACCAGACGGGCTATTAGTGCCTGATAATCAGAAGGCTATTTCTTCATCTTCCCCGCAATAAACACCGGCAGATAAGCAATGCAACCTACCAGCACCGCATACAACAAATGAATATCTTGAAACGGCTTACCGAGGAAATGGCAAACGATGGCATAAATTGCAATCGTGAAACCAACATAAAGTGCTAGAACGAAAAGCGTCTTTAATTTCTTATTTAGAACCATTATAAATGTTTTATGTGTTAAATACGGCTCAAAGATACTCATAATCTCCGAAATCTCTTTATCTTTGCAACCGAAATGAAAGTGTGGACAGATTTGAGTAGCTTGCAACCACGGAAAAAAATGCTAAAACACGTCTTATCGACGATATACGGCTAATCCCCTGCAACGCTCACCTCTCCTACTCTACTCATTCTTAATTCTTATTTTTTAATTCATAATTTAAGAAAGATGGGATACTTATTTACATCCGAATCGGTGTCAGAAGGACACCCCGACAAGGTAGCCGACCAAATATCGGATGCCGTACTTGACAAACTGCTGGCCTACGACCCCAGTTCGAAAGTAGCTTGCGAAACACTAGTGACTACCGGACAAGTGGTGCTAGCGGGTGAAGTGAAAACAAAAGCGTACGTTGACCTCCAACTCATTGCACGCGAAGTAATTAAGAAAATCGGCTATACCAAAGGAGAGTACATGTTCGAAAGCAACTCTTGCGGTGTGCTTTCCGCTATCCACGAGCAAAGCCCCGACATCAACCGCGGCGTAGAGCGTCAGGACCCCATGGAACAGGGCGCTGGCGACCAAGGCATGATGTTCGGTTATGCCACGAATGAAACGGAAAACTATATGCCGCTTTCGCTCGACCTGGCACACCGTATTCTGTTGGTGCTTGCCGACATCCGTCGCGAAGGAAAGGTGATGACCTACCTCCGCCCCGATGCCAAGAGTCAGGTGACCATTGAATATGACGACAACGGAACTCCGGTTCGCATTGACACCATCGTCGTTTCTACGCAGCACGACGACTTTATTCAACCTGTAGACAACTCCGAAGCCGCTCAACTGAAAGCGGACGAAGAAATGCTGTCTATCATCCGTCGCGACGTGATTGAAATCCTAATGCCCCGCGTGGTGGCTTCTATCCATCACGATAAGGTGCTGGCGCTGTTCAACGACCAGATTGTCTATCATGTTAATCCTACTGGAAAGTTCGTAATCGGTGGTCCTCACGGAGATACCGGTCTGACGGGACGTAAGATTATCGTAGATACATACGGTGGTAAAGGTGCTCACGGTGGCGGTGCTTTCTCCGGAAAAGACCCTAGTAAGGTGGACCGCAGCGCAGCATATGCAGCACGCCATATTGCTAAGAACATGGTGGCGGCAGGCATCGCAGACGAAATACTCGTTCAGGTTTCTTATGCCATCGGTGTGGCTCGCCCGATTAATATTTTCGTGGATACTTACGGCCGTTCTCACGTCAATATGACCGATGGTGAGATAGCTCGCATCATCGACCAATTGTTCGACCTGCGCCCGAAAGCTATCGAAGAGCGTCTGAAACTACGTAACCCGATTTATCAGGAAACTGCTGCCTACGGTCACATGGGACGCGAACCGCAAGTGGTTACGAAAACGTTCTGCTCACGCTACGAAGGCGAGAAGTCGGTTGAAGTGGAACTCTTTACTTGGGAGAAACTCGACTATGTAGATAAAATTAAGGCTGCTTTCGGGCTGTAAGATGCTCTGTTAGTAGTATATAAATAGGAGCCACAATCTCTATTTCTTCCGAATGTGGAGAATGAGATTGTGGCTTTTTTATTTGCTGAAGTTTCGCAAGTGTTCTGCATATCTTTGGATCGACTAAATCGGTAGTATCTCAATTCTCCTCCTTCGGGAAGGAGGGGAAACCATTCGGATAAACCAGCCAAGTGTACGACTTGCGAAACTTGAATTATTTATATTATAGCTGCTTGGTGCTTGCGTTTAGGCTTGTTGATTTGCTCAATCTAGTTATATTCAAGTTAAAATATGAATAATATATTCCTATTTTATTGAACGTAACTGATGATTAATTCTAGAGGAAATGCTTACCTTTGCGGCGAATTAAACTGATTATCAGATGAAAGCAACAAAATATAACAATACTATGAGTTCCTTATCTATGCGCTCTTTTTCTATGCGTTCCTTATTAATGTTTTCTGTCTTGTTCGTTGGCATAGGAAGTGTATTATCTTCCGTTTGCCTGTTTTCATGTTCTTCTTCTGTGAAGAATCCCGTATTATTGAGTGCCGACTCGTTGATGGAAACACGTCCCGATAGTGCATTATCTATTTTAGAATCAATATCTTCCCCACAGAAGCTTACACGTGCCGAGAGAGCTTATTATGCGGTGCTACTCACGCAAGCGAAGCATAAAAACGTTATTCCTTTAGAAGATGATTCGTTGATTAAAACTGCTGTAGAGTATTATGGTGATAGGAAGAAAAGTATAAATGCTGCACGGGCTCATTATTATCTTGGTGCTACTTATTGTGATAAGGGAAGCATTTCTTTTGCCGTAGATGAGTATCTGACAGCAATTCGGTTGATGCCTGTTAAGAATGAGTTTTTGGCTATGGTATATGATAACCTGGCCGAATGTTATGAGGAAGATGGTTTAGGAGATGTTGCAATGGAAACTTATCGTTCAGCATATCAAATATTAAAAGGTAAAAGTGATCAAGCATTCCCTTTAAGAGGTATTGCACATATATTCTTGCTGCAAAATAAGAAGGATAGTGCATTGTGCTATTACTACCAAGCGCTTAGTTGTGCAATGGAAGATAAAGACTTCGAATTAATTGGTGCACTCTATCACGATTTGGCTATGGTTTACAATGATGAAAAAGATTATGTGCAAGCTGATAAATATATTTCGAAAGCAATAACGACTTTAAGTAATGAGAAATTGGCTTATGCTTGTCTTTCTAAGGCGAAAATTCAGTTTAATTTAAATAGGCTAGATTCTGCGAGCTATTATTATAGTAAAGATTTAAATCAGCTTGATATTTATGGAAAGGCTGTCTCTTATGATGGAATGTATAATGTAGCAAAGAAAAAAGGTGATTGGAAAACTGCTATGGAAAATCTGGATACCTATAAAATGCTGTATGATTCTATTCAGACAACATTAGATAATGAAGAACTTACTAGACTTATGGATAAGCATCAATTGGAGGAACATAAAAGGCTTTTAACAGAACATAATAAAACAATGTTGGTTGTTTTAATCTCTGCATTTCTCGCTTTACTGATTATAAGTAGTTTTTGCATTATGTGGATTGACAGAAAGAGAAAGAAGCGCTATATTGATTTGCAAAAAGAGCTAAATCAAAATCGTGTAAATACTATGTTGCTAGATGAGAAAGAATCTTCTATGTCTGAACAGGAATCTATAAATGAAATGAAGTTAGATTTGATTAATCAGCGACTTAAACTATGCAGTTCCTTGTTTCAACCCTCTGATTGTTACAAAAAATTAGAGGCTATGAAGAAAGCAACTCCTAAGCAAATGCTAGATATGCATCATTTAGTAACGGATATAAAAAATGGAATTATGGAAACTTTTGTTGATGTGATGACTAGTTTAAGTGATAGTGGCGAAAAGAATTTAACTTCTGACGACAAGCTTTATTGTATGCTCGTACTACTTCAGTGTTCAAAGCCCGTTATTATGGAACTGATGGGAGATACATCTGATGCAATTAAAACACGCAAAAATCGAATAAAGAACAAAATGGATGCTCAGTTGTTTAATTTTGTTTTTAACTCTAATAATCAGAATGATAGGGTGAATTAATTGTTGTACTTATTCCCGCTTTTTATAAGACTGTTACCATTGTTACCACATAAAAATGGTTTTTCTGAATCAATCTTCGTATTTTTGAAGCCAAATTTAAACACAATTATTATGAAAGCTAAATTTGTACTTCTTTTGTTGTTAACATTATTGTTACAGGTAAATATTCCTTCTTTTGCGCGGGAAATGAAAAATGCACGCCAGATTGAACTGAGTGCTAGAACAAAAGTTCAGCACCGTTCTATTCCAGTTTTACCAGTTGCCATAGTCGATAACACCATAGTATCTATCGATCTTCCTGCTGTTGCTCCAACTGTAACTACAATAATTAAAGATGCAGAAACAGGTGAAGTCGTTTATTCATCTACAGATTGTGATGTGAATAAGCTCGTTATTGATCTTGCCGGCGAAAAAGAAGGCAAATACATTTTGGAAATAGAACTCCCTAAATATATTTATACTGGAGAGTTTGAACTCTAAACCTTAACTGAATAAATATGCTACCGAAAGGTGAGTCAATATTCATAAGACTGAAAAATAGTCTTGATTGATTTATAGCAAATATATTCAGAATCACTCTCTATTGCTGCTCTACCGACACTGGTTAATTATTCATTCGCTTTAGTAATATGAATAATTGGGTTTGTTCAGCAGCGATTTGATACATCTGTTGCTTGGTGAGAATCCTACAACAGATGTTTTTTTGCGAGACATACTCCCCTATTTCCTTGTTTATTATAAGAATAACCGTACCTTTGTTTATTTAATAATGAATTAAAGAAATAATGGAAGCAACCGACCGCTATATCAGATTTGATTGGGCAATAAAGCGTCTACTCCGCCAGAAAGCCAATTTTGGTGTCCTCGAAGGATTCCTCACCGTTTTGCTAGGCGAGAAAGTGACAATTGTCGAGCTTCTAGAAAGTGAAAGTAATCAACTAACTTCTGACGACAAGTTCAACCGGGTAGACATTAAAGCTAAAAACAGCAATGATGAAATAATCATCATTGAAGTTCAGAATACCCGTGAACTGGATTATTTGGAACGCATCCTGTATGGAGTTGCCAAAGCAATCACTGAGCATATGTCGTTAGCAGAACGATACTATAATGTGAAGAAAATCTATTCTATCAGCATTCTCTATTTCGATATTGGAAGTGGCAACGATTATTTGTATCATGGACAAAATTCATTTATTGGTGTACACACAGGTGATTGTCTGAAAGTCAGTACTAAAGAAAAAGATGCCATCGTACCCAGACTTTCGTCGGAAATTTATCCAGAATACTTCCTTATTCGTGTCAATGAGTTCAATAAGGTAGCCGTTACGCCATTGGAAGAGTGGATAGAATATCTTAAGACCGGCTGTATACGTCCCGACACAAAAGCACCGGGGCTGGAAGAAGCGCGTGAAAAATTGATCTACTACAATATGACACCCGAAGAACGTCATGCTTACGATGAGCATTTAAGTGCGATGATGATACAAAATGATGTATTGGATACCGCTAAATTGGAAGGGCTTATTGAAGGACGCCAAGAAGGTCTGAAAGAAGGAATAGATAAAGGCAAGATGGAAGGCAAAAAGGAAACTGCCCGCAACTTAAAGAAGATGGGGCTTTCCATAGAAATGATAATTGATGCTACGGGGTTATCTGCAGAAGAAATAGGAGTACTTTAGATTCCAAGATTTATATAAACTATATAAGGATAATAGTGTATTCTGTTATCTATTCTATTCAACTATGCGCAAGTATGTACGAAGCAGGCCAGCCATAGATTTAATCTTATAGGCAGAGTCCTCCTTCATTATTTTTTCGTATTTTTGCGGGCGCAACTGTAAACCTATAAAGAATAATGAACCAGATACATTCCGTATGCGTATATAGCGCTTCCAGTACAAAGATAGATACTGTCTACTTCAAAGCAGCCGAAGACCTCGGACGCCTACTTGCCGAGCATCATATCCGCTTGATTAACGGAGCCGGAAGCATCGGACTGATGCGCTCCGTAGCAGATGCCGTACTCGATAATGGCGGTAAGGTGACCGGAGTCATCCCCCACTTCATGGTTGAGCAGAACTGGCACCACCAAGGCTTGACGGAACTTATCGAAGTATCCTCCATGCACGAGCGCAAACAGAAAATGGCCAACCTGAGTGATGGAATCATTGCCCTGCCCGGTGGATGCGGAACGCTCGAAGAACTGCTCGAAATCATCACCTGGAAACAGCTAGGGCTATACCTCAATCCAATAGTAATTCTCAATATAAACGGTTTCTTTAATCCATTGCTCGAAATGCTTGAGAGGGCAATTGACGAAAACTTCATGCGCCGTCAGCACGGCGATATCTGGAAGGTGGCGGAAACACCAGAAGAGGCTGTAGAGATGCTTCAGACAACTCCTGTGTGGGATGCCTCCATCCGTAAATTTGCAGCTATATGATGCAGGTCGACACACTGAGTTCGCAACGCACCGATACCCTGCCACTCTTCCGGCAAGGACAGTTCGCTTTTGCAAGGGCAGACAGTGACAGCCTTCAGTTGGTAGCGACTCATGCTGCGCAACAAGCTGAGTCCGGCTTTCAAGGGACCCCTATCTCTTACTCTCCCCGCACGGATGATGCCATTGCCCTTACCTTGCTCGCTTGCTTCTTTCTTTCTTCCATCGCCTTGGCTCGTGGAAAGAAATTTCTAAGCCAGCAGGTGAAGGACTTCGTGCTTCACCGTGACCGTACGAGTATTTTTGATAGTTCCACAGCAGCCGATGTACGCTATCTTATCGTTCTGGTGGTGCAAACCTGTGTATTGGCAGGAATCACGTTCTTCAATTATTTTCACGACACTACCCCAGTCCTGATGGAACGTGTATCCCCACTCCTCTTGCTCGGCATTTATGTCGGTTCGTGCCTTGCCTATTTCTTGCTGAAATGGTTACTTTATATGTTCCTTGGATGGACGTTTTTTGATAAAAACAGGACAAATATGTGGCTTGAATCCTATTCGACGCTCATTTATTACGTCGGATTTGCTCTTTTCCCGTTTGTGCTTTTCGTGGTTTACTTCGATTTGAGTTTCACCAATTTAATCATTATCGGAGCAATTATTCTAATTTTCACTAAAATATTGATGTTTTATAAGTGGATAAAGCTTTTTTTTCATCATTTTGGTACGCTTTTCCTATTAATTTTGTACTTTTGCGCTCTTGAAATAGTGCCTTGTCTGCTACTCTATCAAGGTATGATTCAAATGAACAATATTTTGCTAATAAAATTTTAGGACGTTGAAAATTAAAAAAGTACTAGTCTCGCAGCCTAAGCCTGCGTCAGAGAAATCTCCCTATTACGACATAGCTGAGAAGTATGGCGTAAAAATTGATTTCAGGCCGTTTATCAAGGTTGAAAGTGTTTCGGCAAAGGAATTTCGGCAACAGAAAGTTTCGATTCTCGACTACACTGCCATTTTATTCACTTCACGCCATGCCATCGACCATTTCTTCAACCTGTGTACAGAACTGCGTGTGACGATTCCGGAAACTATGAAATATTTCTGTGTGACGGAAGCAGTAGCTTTGTATATCCAGAAATATGTGCAATACCGCAAGCGTAAAATCTTCTTCGGAGCCACCGGAAAGATTGAGGATCTGGTACCTTCTATCGTAAAACATAAAACGGAGAAATATCTCGTCCCCATGTCGGACGTGCACAATGACGATGTGAAAAACCTGCTCGACAAGAACAATATCCAGCATACGGAAGTTGTGATGTATCGCACGGTGAGCAACGACTTTGCATCCGATGAAGAGTTTGATTATGATATGTTGGTGTTCTTCAGCCCTGCCGGAGTAACTTCATTGAAGAAGAACTTCCCCGATTTTGACCAGAAAGAAATCAAGATTGGAACGTTCGGTTCTACTACTGCACAGGCTGTACGTGATGCCGGCCTTCGTCTGGACCTTGAAGCCCCTACAGTACAAGCTCCGTCGATGACTGCCGCACTCGACTTGTTCATCAAGGAAAACAATCAATAAAAACAGAGTGGGTATATATACTTTGTGCAAAGCCGAAAGGCTGAATAGTAAGATTTTAATCGGAAAGATGTTTGAAGGCGGCGTTTCCAAGTCGTTCTCCATCTTTCCGATACGCGTTGTATATATGCCTGTGGAACAGGGGGAAGCCGCTGCCACCATACTTATCAGCGTATCCAAGCGCCGCTTCAAGCGGGCGGTGAAGCGCAACCGCGTGAAACGGCAGATACGTGAAGCCTACCGGAAGAACAAATACCTGCTGGTTGACGAACTGCAACGCCGGGAACAGCACTTTGCCATTGCTTTTATCTATCTGTCGGACGGGCTTATCGCTACCGCCGAACTAGAAGAGAAGATGAAAATTGCGCTTTCGCGCATCTCCGAAAAACTATTCTCATGAAGTCTCATGGTTCCGGGGTGTCCGCTATCTGGACGTCTCTTTTAAGGATGCTGAGGAAGGGATTTTCGCTCTTGCTGTTACTTCCTATCTATTTTTACCGGATTTGTATTTCACCACTTACTCCTCCTTCGTGTCGGTATACGCCAACGTGCTCCGCTTATGCAGTGGAAGCAATCAAGAAACATGGTCCCTTTAAAGGGCTTTATCTGGCTGTGCGCAGGATATTGCGCTGCCATCCCTGGGGCGGTTCTGGCTATGATCCTGTACCTTAAAATAATGAGTTGTGTGATGGAAAAGAATGCAAATAATATCTTGGATATTCATACCCATAAGTCGATTGAAGCATCTCGCGGTCGGTCTATCATCAACTATCGTCTGTTGGCAGATGTGCTGGCGGGTGATAAGGATGGTCTGTACGAAGGATACTTTTATTCTGCGGGCATTCATCCTTGGGAGTTGACAGAGGAGAATGCTACGCAACAATTCGACCTGTTGCGGAAACAAATCGTGAAGAAGCAGTTTGTAGCAGTAGGAGAGGCGGGGCTGGATAAGTTGGCGGTAGCTTCTATGGAGCTTCAGATAGCGATATTCAAAAAGCAGGTGGAGTTGTCGGAAGAACTCGGAATACCTTTGGTGATTCATTGCGTGAAGGCGATGGAAGAACTGCTGGCGGTGAAGAAGGAATGCCGTCCCGGTCAACCTTGGATATGGCATGGCTTTCGAGGCAAACCGCAGCAGGCGGAGCAGTTGTTGCAGAGCGGGTTTTATCTTTCCTTCGGAGCTTATTATCCCGAAGGTACAATGAGAATAGTGCCGGCAGAGTGTTTGTTTCTGGAGACAGACGATAGTCCGGTCGATATAGAAGAACTTTTGCGTCGGGCAGCCGGAGTGCGTGGGGTAGAAGTAGAAGCGTTGCGCGGGACTATCCGCAAAAATATCCAAAATGTCTTTTTTAGTGCCTAAGAGTTGTATCTTCCGAGAAAGAGTCGTACTTTTGTAGCATATAGGATTAAAAAGACAATAAAAACCTAATAATTAAAGAATAATACGATGAATTTTGTAGAAGAATTGAGATGGCGTGGCATGTTGCAGGACATCATGCCGGGAACAGAAGAGTTGCTAAGCAAAGAGCAGGTGACTGCCTATTTGGGTATCGACCCGACTGCCGATTCGCTACACATTGGTCACCTTTGTGGAGTGATGATCCTTCGTCATTTCCAACGCTGCGGTCATAAGCCGTTGGCACTGATTGGTGGCGCTACAGGTATGATTGGCGACCCTTCGGGAAAATCGGCAGAACGTAATCTGCTGGACGAAGAGACGTTGCTCCACAATCAGACGTGCATTAAAAACCAGCTTGCCAAGTTCCTCGACTTCGAGTCGGATGTACCCAACCGTGCCGAACTGGTGAACAATTACGACTGGATGAAGAACTTCTCCTTCCTCGATTTTGTTCGCGAAGTGGGCAAGCACATCACTGTGAACTATATGATGGCAAAAGACTCTGTTAAGCGTCGTCTGAACGGTGAAGCGCGCGATGGATTGTCATTCACTGAGTTCACTTACCAGTTGCTCCAAGGATACGATTTTCTTCACTTATACGAAACCAAAGGTTGCAAGCTCCAGATGGGTGGTTCAGACCAATGGGGAAATATCACCACCGGTGCCGAATTGATTCGCCGTACCAATGGGGGAGAGGTGTTTGCACTTACTTGTCCGTTGATTACGAAAGCCGATGGCGGTAAGTTTGGTAAAACAGAATCCGGTAACATTTGGTTGGATTCCCGCTATACGTCACCCTACAAGTTCTACCAGTTCTGGTTGAACGTGAGTGATTCTGATGCCGAACGCTATATCAAGATATTCACTTCTATCGAAAAAGAAGAGATTGAAGCATTGATTGCAGAACATCAGCAAGCTCCGCATTTGCGTATCCTGCAAAAACGTCTGGCAAAGGAAGTAACTGTAATGGTTCACTCCGAAGAAGACTACAATGCAGCCGTAGATGCGTCGAATATTCTGTTTGGCAATGCTACTTCGGACGCTTTGCGCAAGTTGGACGAAGACACATTGCTGGCTGTATTCGAAGGAGTGCCTCAATTCGAGATTTCTCGCGATGCATTGGTGGAAGGAGTGAAGGCAGTAGATTTGCTCGTTGATAACGCAGCCGTATTCGCTTCAAAGGGCGAAATGCGTAAGTTGGTTCAGGGCGGTGGCGTTTCGTTGAATAAGGAGAAGTTGGTGGCCTTTGACCAGGTGATTACAACAGCCGATTTGCTCGACGAGAAGTATCTGCTTGTTCAGCGAGGCAAAAAGAACTATTATCTATTGATTGCGAAGTAACATTTCATGATTTTTAGGGTGTCGAAGTAAAAAAGTAATCGAAATATTTGGAAGTTTGTTTTCAAACTTCTATCTTTGCACCGCTTTTTAACAGAAAGCACATTGAGTTTGTCTCATGGTGTAATGGTAGCACAACAGTTTTTGGTTCTGTTTGTCGAAGTTCGAATCTTCGTGAGACAACATAAAAATCATTATTTAAGAGATAAAAGCCCGTAAAAGTTGAATTTTACGGGCTTTTTTGTGCTCTGTTGAATGGCGACAGTATGGGGATTCTTTTTCTTCAAGACATTTGGAAGATGTTCTGTAAAGAATCTATTAGCTAAAAAATGTACGGAAAAGTAACTATTGTAATATACTACCTATTCATATATGAATAACCCAATTTTATTCTCGGTAAGAATATCTCACAACTTTATAATAAACAGCTTTCACGATTATAATAAATAGTTGGAGCGTTTATTATAACGGGTATTTGCGTTTATTAAAAACTAATTTGGTGTACTTTAGCAAACCTGAAGTATATATTTAAACAAAATGGGAGAAAATCATTGCTGATTTTCTCCCATTATTGCCCATGCCTATGTGGGTATATAAGCTGTATTCGATATCTTTATGTCTTTATTTTTATATAAATCATGCTGCTTTTCCTTTAGTTTACTTCTCCAAAGATACAAAATAAAAAGGCGAAAGTCAATAGCTGCGGTTAATTAACGGTTTTCATCTGTGTCTCCAGAGTGCTAACTACCTGCCAATCGCATCGTTATACTCGTACTCTTTGGCGGGAATCACCCACATCCAGTTGTTGGTATCCTCCGGACGGATGGTGATGGCGGCATTTTTCATGTAGTTTCCTCCGTCCTCGTAGGTATGACGCACGAGAGTATCCTTGTGGCGTTTGTAGTCGAACCAACTGAACCCTTCACCCCATAACTCAATGCGGCGGTAGAATTTTATCTCGTCAAGCAATGCTTGTCCGCTCTTTCCGCAGGTGTATTGAGGGTCGCGCCCGCTGCCGGCTATCAGCTCATTCATCAATTGCTGTGCTTCCGTTTCCTTGGTGGGAGTCAGGTGGCAGTTGGCTTCGGCTTCAATGAGGTACATCTCCGAGCTGCGAAAAAGGTTGAAGGGCATGGCGCCCACTCGGTCGATACACTTGAATTTGAACGACATATAGGCGTATATTTTTGCTGTAGAGCTCAGGTCGGGATACAGGCTTCTGGCATGGGCGGTCAGTTCGCTTCCTCCAAGGCCGTTGCCGGCTATGCCCGTGGTGTTATAGGAGTATCCGCCGGGGTCGAGAAAGAGTTCCCTGCGTATGTCGGTTTCGGGCAGTTCGTTGTACAGTTCCCGGTTGATACACGCCGGATAGGTGCATACTAGTTCGGAAGAAGAGTTGTATGCCAGACGTGCGGCGAGAGAAGCACCTCCAAGAGATTCTTCCGCGCTGTCGTAGATGCTCCATATCCATTCACTGTTGACGGTGCTGAATCCGTCGCGATATTCGCTTGCGGTCATCAGTGGGTAGTTGGCACGTGCCAGTGCCGCATAGTGGGCGGCCGTTTGCCAGTCTTCGCGGGTGAGAGCCGCACGGGCATATATAGAGTAGGCGGCGTCGATATTGACTTTATGGTTCTCGTTGTCTCCACGGGTGATTTCCGATGCCTGATAGTAGGCAATGGCGTTGTCGAGGTCTTTGTATACCTGTTCGTAGCAAGTCAGCATGGAGAATAGGGGACAGTCTCCTGTTGAAGATAAGTCTAGGCGTAGAACCACGCCATCTGCACTGCCATTCTCAGAATCGCACCAACGAGGAGAATAGAATTGCAGCAATTGTAGGTAGCAGTAGGCACGGTAGGTGAGTGCTTGTGCGTAGATGTATTTAAATTTGTGGCTACTTTCGGGGTTCACATAGTGTAGGATGGTGTTGGCATTGCTGATTATCTTATAATAATAGTGCCACATATACACTGTGAATCCGCTGGTGGGGATGGCGTGCAAAGACCCGTTGAATATGGTGTAGAAGTTGTTGCGTGGGCAGTACATATCCGCTCCCTGATATTCGGCATAGATTAGCTTGGCGGAGCCTTCTCCGTTGAAAGCTACGCCATCGAGCTTGTTCGTGGCATAGGTGGTTTTCATTAGCTTCTCGAGTCCGCTGATGGCATAAGCAGCATATTCTTCATTCTTGAACAAATCGGCGGGGGATACTTCTCTGGTAGGCGCGGTATCCAGATAATCGCCTGCGCAGGAACTGCACACCAGCGGCAGGAGAAGGCAGAATCTTATGAGGGGATTGAGATATTTCATGTTTTTCAGCTTTTTCTTCATGATAGTTATAAATTGATGTTGACTCCGAACGAAAAGATACGGGCTATGCTCGTATAGTTGTTGGCAATTCCGTCGAAGGTTTGCATAGGGTTCAGCCCTTTGCGTTTGCTGAATAGGGCTGCGTTCTCGATGGCGGCGTATACACGTATGTTGCCGAACGCTAGCCGTTGACTCCATGCGGCGGGTAGGCGATAGGCGAGCGATATGTTCTTGATGCTCAGGTAGTCACCGCTCACGATGTAGCGTGTAGAAGCTTTCTGGTTACTATGCCCGTTGATAGTGGCGTCCAAATTCACTTGGGGGAGGACCGTCGGGTCAATCCGGTTGGGTGATGTTTCGGTCATACCTTCGGGGATGGCGGTCCAGGCTTTCTGCAAATCGGTGGTCATTGTGTGTACGCCTATCGATGTAAGTGTCTGATAGGGAAGGTCGAGCACTTTGGAGCCGCAACTAAAAATCATCAGGGCAGAAAATGTGAGGTCATTCCAACGGAGGGAAGTATTGAGCGAACCGTTTATCTTCGGTAGCGAACTTCCCGACCAGTCTTTGCGTGCGTATATTGGATTTCCGGTGTAGTATTGCCCGTTGATATTCGTCCAACTGCTGGTGGGGATAGCCCTTTTCCCTTCGATGTTCTCAGCTTTATTCACGGCTGTCTTGCCATCTTCTCCGGCAATATAGTAAGTGTCAAAATCCGGCAGATAAACGCTCTGTCCCGTCATTTGGTCAACGCCGGCATACTGGTAAAGCCAGAACTCATAGATGCTGTGTCCCTCCATGAATTTCTGATAATCCCCGTTCGTAATCCCATCTTTATGGTCTTTTTCCGGTAGCTTTCCGATTTTATTCTTTACTTTCGAGAGGTTGATTCCTACGTTCCATTCCCATTCGCGGTTACGGACGACGTCTCCGTCGATGCTGAATTCCCATCCGCGATTGGACACATCGCCGATGTTTCGCCACACGGTAGACAGTCCGGTAGACGAGTCGGTGGCACCTACGGATAATGGCTGGATGAACTTAAACAGTAAGTCGTTGGAGCACTTGTCGTAGTATTCAAAGCTCACGCTCACGCGGTTGAACAGGCGGGTTTCCAGACCGATGTTCAGTGAAGAGCTCGTTTCCCATTTCAGTTCTGGGTTTTCATTCTGCACTTTATAGTAGGCGGCCTTTCCACCACTGACGGTAGAGCCGTAGAGAGACATCCACTGATAGAGTCCATTGTTGCTCCCGAAGTTATCGTTGCCTACTTGCCCGTAGGAAAGGCGGAGCTTAAGGCGGTCCAGCCACAATACGTCTTTCAGGAATGCTTCGTTGGAGAGCATCCAGCTGATGCCGGCACTCCAGAAGTTACCCCACCGGTGGTCTGTCTGAAAAATAGAGGAGCCGTCGCGGCGGAAAGACGCTTCGGCAAAGTAGGTATCCTCGAAGTTGTAGCGCGCCCGTGAGAAATATCCTTCGGTGCGGTAGGTATCCTCGTATCCGACGTTTTGAGTAGTCGTGGTGAAGTTCGACAATTCGTCTATTCCGGGAAAGCTCTCATTCCTCTTCCGTATGTCGGCGATGTTGAGTGTGTAGTCGTAGTTTTCATGGCCTATCATTCCTTCAACATAGTGTTTGCCAAACTGCCGTTTCCACGACAGCATCTCCTGCAAGGTATATTCTTTATATCCCTTGTCAATCTTGCCGAGGAAACCGATGTCTTTGAAGTCTCCTATTTCTGCATTGCCGTACTGGCGATTTTCCGTGTTGCGTACACTCATGTTGCCTTTCAGCGAGAAAGTGAAGTCGCGCAGAAAAGAAACATCTGCATAGGCGTTGCCTTGCAAGGTGCTAGCGCTGCTCCAGAGCTTGTTTTTTTCGCTTTCCCACAGCAGGTGGTGTCCGTTGCTGACAACATCTGCCTCTGAGCGGCTTTCCGAACCATCGTCGTATTGTTTTCTGCCGTTTTCGTCCAAAATATACTCTCCTTTAGTGTGGAGCAATGAGCCGTCGGTTGCATACACATCGTTCGAGTAGTGGAGATGTA
>NZ_URFY01000010.1 GCF_900547205.1 uncultured Bacteroides sp. | reverse complement strand
CTCGTCACGCCGATGGTACTGCGTAACAGTGGGAGAGTAGGTAGCCGCCGTTTTTGTAGAAGCCCCTTCAGTAGAAATACTGGAGGGGCTTTCTTGTTTTGGTAGTCTGGGAAAAATGTCTTATATTTGCCGACGACAATTATATATTAAACGTTTAAAGCAAATTAAAAGTATGAAGACGAAATTATTTTTGGCTGCTATGGCAGTAACATTCTCTTTTGCAGTAATCTCATGTTCAGGCAACAAAACAGCTAAGACTGCCGCTGAGGGTGAGGAAACAACTGTGGAAGCTGTAGAAACTGTAGAAGCTGCTGCTGTTGTAGAAGGTGATTCTTGCTGCCAGGTTAAAGATTCTACAGCTTGCGAAAAGAAAGCTGATTGCACAGAAAAGAAAGAATGTTGTAATGAAAAGAAGTAATCTATTGATTTAGAGCATAAAGAAGAGGGGATATAGTGTTGAATACACGATGTCCCCTCTTTCTGTTTGATGGAAATTCCAGCTTAGTCGGTGATATATTATTTATAATAATCGACTTTAACTTATGAAATGAAGTTTTTTATGATAAAAAAGTAACGTATTATTTGGTAGTACAGAAATTATCCATACCTTTGCACCGTTAAATAATAAAAGAGACAAAAAATGAATCAGATGTTTATACATATTCTACTATGCGGTATTATTATTCTACTATCAAAAGTTAGTGGAAGTGAGTGCTGCGCGTAAGTGTGTATAACGAAGATATACGAAAGCCTTTCTCACTTCCAAGTGTGAAAGGCTTTTTTTAATGCTAATAATCATATAAAACAATAGAAAATGGAGAACAGGTTATTTATTTTTGATACCACCCTTCGGGATGGTGAACAGGTTCCGGGTTGCCAGTTGAACACGGTTGAAAAGATTCAGGTAGCAAAGGCGCTCGAAGCTCTGGGGGTAGACGTGATTGAAGCAGGTTTCCCCATTTCCAGCCCGGGAGACTTTAACTCAGTAATTGAAATCTCGAAAGCCGTGACCTGGCCTACAATTTGTGCCTTGACTCGTGCTGTTCAAAAAGATATTGACGTGGCTGTAGATGCGCTGAAGTTTGCGAAGCACAAACGTATTCACACGGGTATCGGTACTTCCGATTCGCATATTAAATATAAATTCAATTCGAATCGTGAAGAAATTATCGAGCGTGCAGTAGCTGCTGTGAAGTATGCCCGCAAATTTGTAGATGATGTAGAATTCTATGCAGAGGATGCCGGTCGTACGGATAATGAATATCTGGCACGCGTGGTAGAAGCTGTGATTAAAGCAGGTGCGACGGTTGTGAATATACCGGATACGACAGGTTACTGTCTGCCTTCGGAATACGGAGCCAAGATTAAATATCTGATTGACCATGTAGACGGCATTGACAATGCGATACTCTCTACGCACTGCCATAATGATTTGGGTATGGCAACGGCTAATACAATAGCAGGTGTGCTGAACGGAGCCCGTCAGGTGGAAGTTACTATTAACGGAATTGGTGAGCGTGCCGGTAACACTGCGCTTGAAGAGATTGCAATGATTATCAAGAGCCACCATGAAATCGATATTCAGACAAATATAAATACTCAGAAGATTTATCCGACCAGCCGCATGGTATCTAGTCTGATGAATATGCCGGTGCAGCCCAATAAAGCGATTGTAGGACGCAATGCTTTTGCACACTCTTCTGGAATTCATCAGGATGGCGTACTGAAGAATGTGCAGACTTACGAGATTATCGACCCGCACGAAGTGGGTATAGACGATAACTCTATCGTACTGACTGCCCGTAGCGGACGTGCCGCATTGAAGAACCGCCTTGCGATTCTGGGTGTTCAATTGGATCAGGAGAAACTGGATAAGGTATATGAAGAGTTTCTTAAACTGGCTGATAAGAAAAAGGATATCAATGATGATGACGTTTTGGTATTGGCAGGTGCAGATCGCAGTCAGAATCATCGCATTAAGTTGGAATACCTGCAAGTGACTAGTGGCGTTGGCGTGCGTTCGGTAGCTAGCATAGGATTGAATATAGCAGGCGAGAAGTTTGAAGGTTGCGCCAGTGGTAACGGTCCGGTAGATGCAGCCATCAAAGCTTTGAAGAAAATCGTCGACCGCCATATGACTCTGAAAGAATTTACAATTCAGGCCATCAGTAAGGGAAGTGACGATGTAGGTAAAGTTCATATGCAGGTGGAATATGATAACCAGATTTATTATGGTTTCGGAGCGAATACGGATATTATCGCCGCTTCGGTAGAAGCTTACATTGACTGTATCAACAAATTTAAATCATAAAAAGTAAATAAGCAAATGAATACATTATTTGATAAAATATGGGATGCCCATGTGGTGACTACCGTGGAAGATGGTCCCACACAGCTTTATATCGATCGGTTATATTGTCACGAAGTGACCAGTCCGCAAGCATTTGCCGGACTGCGTGAACGTGGAATCAAAGTGCTGCGTCCGGAAAAGGTTTATTGTATGCCCGACCATAACACACCGACACACGATCAGGATAAACCAATTGAGGACCCCATCTCTAAAACTCAGGTGGACACGTTGACGAAGAATGCCAAAGACTTTGGACTGACGCACTTCGGCATGATGCATCCAAAGAATGGCATTATCCATGTGGTAGGTCCGGAACGTGCTTTAACGCTGCCGGGAATGACAATTGTTTGCGGTGACTCGCACACATCTACTCATGGCGCGATGGGAGCAATAGCTTTTGGTATCGGTACGAGCGAGGTGGAAATGGTATTGGCTTCGCAGTGCATCCTACAATCAAGACCGAAAACGATGCGAATCACGGTTGACGGTGAACTGGGTAAGGGAGTGACTGCAAAAGATATCGCCCTTTATATGATGTCGAAGATGACTACCAGCGGCGCTACCGGTTACTTTGTAGAGTATGCAGGTTCGGCCATCCGCAGTCTGACGATGGAAGGTCGTCTTACGCTCTGTAACCTTTCTATTGAAATGGGTGCACGTGGCGGTATGATTGCTCCGGATGAAGTGACTTTCGAGTACATTAAAGGTCGTGAAAATGCTCCGCAGGGTGCAGACTGGGATAAGGCTATGGAATATTGGAAGACTTTGAAGAGTGATGAAGATGCGGTATTCGATGAAGAAGTTCGCTTTGACGCTGCCGATATTGAGCCAATGATAACTTACGGAACCAATCCGGGAATGGGAATGGGAATCACTCAGAATATTCCTACCACTGAAGGTATGAGCGAAGCTGCACAGGTTTCTTTCAATAAATCAATGGAGTATATGGGATTCCAGCCGGGCGAGTCATTACTGGGAAAGAAGATTGACTATGTATTCTTGGGGGCTTGCACAAACGGACGTATCGAAGATTTCCGTGCTTTTGCTTCATTGGTGAAAGGTCGCAAGAAAGCTGAGAATGTGATAGCATGGCTGGTTCCGGGTTCATGGATGGTAGATGCTCAGATTCGCAAAGAAGGAATAGACAAGATATTGACGGAAGCAGGATTTGCAATTCGTCAGCCGGGATGTTCCGCTTGTCTGGCAATGAATGATGATAAGATTCCTGCCGGAAAATATTCGGTGTCAACTAGCAACCGTAACTTCGAGGGACGCCAGGGACCGGGTGCACGCACATTGCTGGCTAGTCCGCTGGTAGCTGCTGCGGCTGCTGTGACAGGCGTGATTACCGATCCGAGGGAGTTGATGTAATTTCAATTGTAATTCGTAAATCATTTAATTGTAAATAAGACGATGGCTAAGACAAAATTTAATATAATAACAAGTACTTGTGTACCTCTTCCTTTGGAAAATGTGGATACAGACCAGATTATTCCAGCACGTTTCCTGAAAGCTACCACTCGTGAAGAAAAGTTTTTCGGTGACAATCTGTTCCGTGACTGGCGATATAATGCCGACGGTTCAATAAACACAGAGTTCGTTTTGAATAATCCTACCTACAGCGGCCAAGTGTTGGTGGCAGGAAAGAACTTTGGCTCAGGCTCCAGTCGCGAACACGCTGCGTGGGCAATTGCCGGATATGGTTTCCGTGTGGTAGTATCCAGCTTCTTTGCGGATATCCACAAGAATAACGAATTGAATAACTTCGTGCTTCCGGTGGTCGTTACAGAAGAATTCTTGCAGGAATTATTCGATTCCATTTTTGCGAATCCGAAGATGGAAGTGGAAGTGAATCTTCCCGAGCAAACCATCACCAATAAAGCGACAGGAAAGAGCGAACATTTTGAAATCAATGCTTACAAGAAACTTTGCCTGATGAACGGACTGGATGACATCGATTTCTTGCTTAGTAATAAAGACAAAATAGAAGGATGGGAAAAGAAGGCGTCAAAATAGAAATCATGGATACAACACTCCGCGATGGTGAACAAACCAGCGGAGTGTCTTTCGTACCCCATGAGAAACTAATGATTGCCCGTTTGCTATTGGAAGATTTGAAAGTAGACCGGGTGGAGGTTGCCTCAGCGCGTGTGTCTGACGGTGAATTTGAAGCTGTGAAGATGATATGCGACTGGGCGGCCCGTCGCAATCTGCTTCAAAAGGTGGAAGTGCTCGGATTTGTAGACGGTCACACTTCGGTGGACTGGATACAGCATACCGGTTGTCGCGTCATCAACCTTCTCTGTAAAGGCTCGTTGAAGCATTGCACTCAACAGTTGAAAAAGAGTCCCGAAGAACATATCGAAGACATTATCAACGTGGTACATTATGCCGATGAACAGGATATCACAGTCAATATCTATCTGGAAGACTGGAGTAACGGCATGAAAGATTCGCCCGAATACGTGTTTCAGTTGATGGACGAATTGAAAGATACGAGTATCAAGCGTTTCATGCTGCCGGATACCTTGGGAATCCTGAATCCGCTTCAAGTGATAGAGTATATGCGGAAGATGAAGAAACGTTATCCCGATATTCATTTCGATTTCCATGCGCACAATGACTATGACTTGGCAGTGAGCAATGTACTGGCTGCTGTGTTGAGTGGCGTCAGAGGGTTGCACACTACAATCAATGGTCTGGGTGAACGGGCTGGTAATGCACCCCTGGCTAGTGTACAGGCCATTCTGAAAGATCATTTCAATGCGATAACCAATATCGACGAAAGCCGTTTGAATGATGTAAGCCGAGTGGTTGAGTCTTATTCTGGCATTATGATTCCTGCTAACAAGCCGATTGTGGGAGAGAATGTTTTCACGCAGGTTGCGGGAGTTCATGCCGACGGCGATAATAAGAATAATCTTTATTGCAATGATTTGCTGCCCGAACGGTTCGGTCGTAAACGTGAATATGCGTTGGGTAAGACGAGCGGCAAGGCAAATATCCGTAAGAATCTTGAAGACCTTGGACTGGAACTGGACGAAGACGCTATGCGTAAAGTGACAGAACGCATCATCGAACTGGGCGACAAGAAAGAACTGGTGACTCAGGAAGACTTGCCTTATATCGTATCTGATGTATTGAAACATGGAGCGGTGGGTGAGAAGGTCAAGTTGAAGAGTTATTTTGTGAATCTGGCTCATGGCTTGAAGCCGATGGCAACTTTGAAGATAGAAATCAACGGAAAGGAATACGAAGAAAGTTCGAGTGGCGACGGTCAGTATGATGCTTTTGTGCGTGCTTTGCGTAAGATATATAAGGTGACGCTGGGACGTAAATTTCCGATGCTGACCAATTATGCCGTAAGCATTCCTCCTGGTGGACGTACGGATGCATTTGTGCAGACGGTCATCATGTGGAGCTACGAGGACCGTGTATTCCGTACACGCGGCTTGGATGCCGACCAGACAGAAGCTGCCATCAAGGCGACTGTGAAGATGCTGAATATCATCGAAGACGAATATGAGAAAAATAACGATAAATGATTAACGATTAGTGATTCACTAATAAACTAAACAATAAATAACATGGATTTTAAAATTGCTGTATTGGCAGGCGACGGTATCGGACCGGAAATCTCTGTACAAGGTGTAGAGGTAATGAGTGCCGTTTGCGAGAAGTTTGGTCACAAAGTAAATTACGAATATGCAATCTGCGGTGCAGATGCCATCGATAAAGTGGGCAATCCGTTTCCTGAAGAAACTTACGAGGTGTGTAAGAATGCAGATGCAGTGTTGTTCTCTGCTGTAGGTGACCCGAAGTTTGACAATGACCCTACTGCCAAGGTACGTCCGGAACAGGGCTTGTTGGCAATGCGTAAGAAATTGGGTTTATTTGCTAATATTCGTCCGGTACAGACCTTCAAATGCCTCATTCATAAATCACCGTTGCGTGCGGAACTGGTAGAGAATGCTGATTTTATTTGTATTCGTGAGCTGACCGGAGGTATGTACTTCGGTGAAAAGTATCAGGATAATGACAAGGCATACGATACCAACTACTATACCCGTCCGGAAATCGAACGTATCCTGAAAGTAGCTTTTGAGTATGCGATGAAGCGCAGAAAGCACCTGACGGTGGTAGATAAGGCAAATGTGCTCGCTTCTTCCCGTCTTTGGCGCCAGATTGCACAGGAGATGGCTCCCAACTATCCGGAAGTGACTACTGACTATATGTTTGTGGATAATGCTGCCATGAAGATGATTCAGGAACCTGCTTTCTTCGATGTGATGGTAACTGAAAATACATTTGGTGATATTCTGACGGATGAAGGTTCGGTAATCAGTGGCTCTATGGGCTTGCTTCCTTCTGCTTCTACAGGCGAAAGCACTCCGGTGTTCGAACCGATTCACGGTTCATGGCCGCAGGCTAAGGGATTGAATATTGCCAATCCGTTGGCACAAATCCTTTCCGTAGCTATGTTGTTCGAGTATTTCGACCTCAAAGAAGAAGGTGCATTGATTCGCAAGGCGGTAGATGCTTCTTTAGATGAAAATGTACGTACACCGGAAATTCAAGTGGCAGAGGGTGCTAAATACGGTACGAAGGAAGTAGGAGAGTGGATTGTGAACTATATCAAGAAAGCTTGATAGAAAGGAAACTAGTTATTTTCCTTCCATATAACAAGAAAGCCTGGCATTCAGAAGAAATGTCAGGCTTTTCTGTTTTTTAGATATCAGTGTCGATGGTCTACCAGCTTTGAATGGTAGAG
Organism: uncultured Bacteroides sp.; assembly: GCF_900547205.1. Lineage (GTDB taxonomy): Bacteria > Bacteroidota > Bacteroidia > Bacteroidales > Bacteroidaceae > Bacteroides. Next base: position 102,707 of record NZ_URFY01000010.1, on the reverse strand, counting down.
TAAATGATTATCCCGAGTATCGTCAGTAGTCCTACATAAATAGTAACCGAAGTCTCCTTCAATCCGTTTTTTCTAAGGCGGGTGGAAGACGGTTGGATGTAAGAGGCTATCTTATGGGCAATTGTGCAGAAAAGCCATCCGCCGAAACCTCCGATAATACCACCGACAAGTAAATCGCCGGGATAGTGAACGCCCAGATAGATGCGAGTATAACAATTGAGGATGGCCCATGCTATTATAAAAAGGCTCAGCCATCGTTTGCGGAACATAAATACTACATACATGGCAAGGCCGAATGAATTGGCAGCATGGCACGATGGGAAACCATAGCTTCCGCCGCGGTAGCCGTTAAAGATGTATACCATATCCACAATCGGATTGTTTGGATTGGCAGGCCGCAGGCGTGCTACTACCGGGCGAATGATGCTGCTACACATCTGGTCGGCAAAAGTGATAGTAAGTGCGATGGCTGCTACATAGCAGATGACAATCTTCCAATGGAAATTCTTTAGCAATATATATAATATGGTAGCATACATGGGGACCCAGATGAATTTCCCGGTGAAAGTACTCATGAAGTAATCCCAGAAAGGAGAATGTGCACCATTGAAGAATAAGAAAACGTTCGTATCTACTTCCGAAAGGAATTTGACGATTTCGGTATGTACCATCAGACTTTATTGTTATATTTTTGAATGCCGCAAATATACAATAAAGAATAGAAAACTGTTCTATATCGCTTTATAAATATTCTATATTTCTTTCTTCCCCTTAGCGTTTGGCAAGATCGTCATAGAGTTTTTGAAGGTATGCTTTGCCTTTTTCGAGGTTTGCTCCTTTCTCTTTGCCTTCGTCTAGCTGAACGGTGTTGGCATCCAGATTATACACCAACTGGTTTTCGGGAGTTACCATACCGAAATAATTCGGACGGGTGAAATACCCGAAATGCGGAGAATCCGGGTTCAGCATATTCTTGCTAAAGGTAAATTCTTCATGAGGTAAACCCATCTGTGCGAACAAAGTGGCGGCGATGTCAATTTGAGAACCGTATACATCTATCACCTGAGGTTCTTTCACTGCACCACCCATTAATATAAGAGGTATCGTTTGTCCGTCCAACGGATTTTCAATCGGATACGGATAAGCACCCTGGTGGTCGGGAACAAGCACAAACAAAGTGTTTTTCCATAATGGTGTTTCCTTATACCGTTTCACAAAATCCCCCACACAACTATCGGCATAAGCAAAGGCATTGAGTACCTTGTCATCCAGTCTGTGGAACGGAACTTCAAACGGTTCGTGGCTGCTCGAAGTCTGAACCAGTTTCAGGAAAGGTTCCTGCTGTTTTTCTTCTTTGATGTCCTTCATCAGACGTTGGAACAATACATGATCCTGTGCTCCCCATTTCCCTGTACGTTCCGACAATGGGAAATCTTTGTCGCAAACAATCTTTTCGATGCCGGAAGACATCAGATAAGAACGCATATTCGTAAAGTCCGCATCTCCACCATAGTAATATTCCAAGTTGTATCCCGCATTTTTCAGACTACGCGGAATAGAAGGAAGTTTGTCCGTCTTTTCCGGATATTTCATGATGCTGGTGCTCGGCTGCCCCGGATAGGCACTGATGATAGAAGCCAGTCCGCGGTCGGTGCGGAAACTATTAGCATAGAAATTGCTGAATAAGATACCCTCTTTGGCAAATTTATCCATGTTGACAGCTACATTGGGCTGGCCACCGAATGTTTCCATCAGATGTGTGGAGAAACTTTCGAGGATGATAAAGATGATATTGGGACGTTGGGTGTTCAGGATTTGCGGGATGCTGTCCGATACTACGGGTTTATCTACCATCTCAGAGGATAGCTCATTTGCAATTTCCGGTTCCATAAAGCGATATTGCTTTTCGAAATTGTTCTGATGCGTGGCAGAGTACATAAAACTGAATGCCGGATTGATGGCTGCATGATTCATTCGTTGGTCCTGACTGAAATAGACTTTACTCAGGTTCATGGTAGAAACGGTGAATCCGCCACGAATTGGAATAAAGAGCAGACCTGTCAGAAGTAAAAGTGCCAAGGATACATTCTGACGATGATATGGTATTTTTAGTGTTTTTTTCTGGCGGATAAGTACGAGATAAAAGATACCGTATAGGATGGCGGCATAAATCAGTATTGCCAGTATACCTAATAATATAAACCAAAAACTGACACTCGCCAGAGCGTCTTTCGGCGAAGAGAAGAAATAGAAAATCGGGGTGGCATCCAGTCGGAAGCCCCAGAAACCGTATAAACCGAGGTCGATGATAAAGATGCACGCCATCACGAAGGCAATCAGTCCGAAGTAACCTTGGCGGATTCGGCGGAGAATCGACGAATCTGTCCAGGCGGACGCGATAAGCAATAAGCCCGGAATGGCGGTCAGATATCCGGCGAGGGATAAATCCAAAGGCAGACCGTGCCACATGACGCTGAAGTAATCGCCGAAGGATACATCGGTATATAACTCATGGTAGTAAGCCATGAAAATGGGTTTCTGTAGAGCAAATAGGAGGACAAACAAAAAGTAAGTTGTGAGAAATTGGATGATTCTCTTTTTCATATCTGTAAACTTAAAAAGATTGAACGGATACAAAGGTAGTATACTTTTCTTTATCTTTCTCATTAAGAGGTATAAAACATACTGTTTTTTCTTTATCTTTGCCGGGTAAGTGATATAAAATGGTAGTAAAATGGCTAAAATAGCGACGAAATTAACGGATTTGGTGGGTAATACCCCCTTAATGGAGCTTTCCGGTTATAGTAGAAAGTATGGTCTGAAACAAAATATAATTGCCAAATTAGAGGCATTCAATCCGGCAGGAAGTGTGAAGGACAGAGTGGCGCTCTCGATGATTGAAGATGCCGAAGCCCGCGGTGCACTGAAGCCCGGTGCGACTATCATTGAACCCACCAGCGGAAATACGGGTGTCGGACTGGCAATGGTAGCCACGATTAAGGGATATCATCTCATTCTTACCATGCCCGAAACAATGAGCCTTGAACGGCGGAACCTGTTGAAGGCATTGGGCGCACAGATCGTGTTGACCGACGGACCGGGTGGGATGGCAGCTTCTATTGCCAAAGCGGAGGAGTTGCGCGACAGTATCCCGGGTTCGGTGATTTTGCAACAGTTTGAGAATCCCGCCAATGCTGCCGTTCATGAGCGAACAACAGGAGAAGAAATATGGCGGGATACGGACGGTGAGGTTGCCGTTTTTGTTGCCGGAGTTGGCACCGGAGGAACCATCTGCGGTGTGGCTCGTGCTTTGAAGAAACATAATCCAAACATACATATTGTGGCAGTGGAACCGGCTTCATCGCCTATATTAGAAGGTGGAAAGGCTGCTCCGCATCGCATTCAGGGAATCGGCGCCAACTTCATTCCGAAACTTTATGATGCTTTGGTGGTGGATGAAGTAATCGGTGTGCCCGATGATGAAGCCATCCGCGCCGGACGCGAGTTGGCAGCTACGGAAGGTTTGCTATCGGGAATTTCTTCTGGAGCAGCAGTATATGCGGCACTGTTGCTGGCACAGCGTCCGGAATTTGCGAACAAAAAAATTGTAGCTTTGTTACCTGATACCGGAGAACGTTACCTGTCGACTGAATTGTTTGCATTTGACGCATATCCATTGGATTAATTCATTAAATAAAAAGACCCGAACCATGGTGAGAATTATTATAGCATTGCTTTTTTGTTTTCCGGTTGCACTGAGTGCACAAACCTATCAGCAATTGTCGGAACAGGCGATTGAGTGTATCGAGAAAGACAGTTTTGCGAAAGCGGAGGAGCTGCTTCTCCAAGCTTTGAAGTTGGAACCGAAGAATGCAAAGAATGCTTTGCTCTTTTCCAATCTGGGTTTGGTGCAGCGTCGCTTGGGAGAATATGACAAGGCGCTCGAGTCGTATACTTTTGCATTGAACTTCGCTCCGTTGGCAATTCCTATTTTGCTCGATCGTGCCGCTATCAATATGGAGTTGGGAAAGACGGACCGAGCCTATACAGACTACTGCCTGGTGCTCGATGAAGATAAACAAAATAAAGAAGCGTTATTGATGCGGGCATATATCTATGTGCTTCGGCGGGATTATTCCGCTGCGCGGATGGACTACAATCGTTTACTGGAACTCGATCCTCTGAGTTATAGCGGTCGGCTCGGACTGGCAACTCTGGAACAGAAGGAAGGAAAGTTTCGCGAAGCGCTCGAAATACTGAATAAGATGATTGTGGAAACTCCCGAGGATGCAACACTTTACATAGCCCGTGCAGATGTGGAGCGGGACATGAAACACGAGGATTTGGCATTGGTCGATTTAGAGGAAGCCATCCGGCTGAATGCATCTTCCATCGATGCTTATTTATTGCGCGGTAATATTTATCTCGCCCAAAAGAAAAAGGCACAGGCAAGGGCCGATTTCGAGAAAGCTATCTCGCTCGGAGTTCCCCGGGCCGATCTTCATCAGCAGTTGAAGATGTGCAAATAATCCGCATTGAGCCATTTGTTCATTTCTGAAGAGCAAAATAGATTTTAGATTGTTATGTAGTATAGATAAAAAAGATATTTATACATAACAATCTGCATCATGGATAAGAACATTTTTAAATTAGATAATGAGCAACTAAAGAAAGTGGCTTGTTCGTTTCAGCAAAAGGTTGAAGCGGGATTGAATAAGGAAAATCAAGAAATACAGTGTCTTCCCACTTTTATTATGCCTGATATCACCGGCGTGAGGGGAAAAGCATTGGTTCTCGATTTGGGAGGAACGAACTACAGAGTAGCCATTGTCGATTTCAATAATGGAACACCCGTCATTAACCCTTCAAACGGGTGGAAGAAGGATATGTCGATAATGAAATCGCCAGGATATTCCCGAGATGAATTATTCAAGGAACTGGCGGATATGATTTTAGAGATAAAAGGAGAGGAAGAAATGCCTGTGGGCTATTGTTTTTCTTATCCCATTCAATCCATGCCGGGCGGAGATGCCAGATTGCTGCGTTGGACAAAAGGAGTCGATATTGAAGAAATGGTAGGCGAGCTTGTAGGGAAGCCTTTGCTCGATTACTTAAATGAAAGGAATGATATCAGATATACAGGGATTAAAGTATTGAATGATACCATTGCCAGCCTGTTTGCGGGGCTTACTAATGTGGGTTATGATGCATACATCGGCTTGATTGTTGGTACGGGTACGAATATGGCTACCTTTATTCCGGCTGATAAAATAAAAAAGATGAGTTCCGCAGATAAAGGTGTGCACGGACTGATTCCTGTCAATCTTGAGTCTGGCAATTTCCATCCTCCATTCCTCACTTCGATAGATGATGCGGTAGACGCTACTTCGGACAGCGTGGGAAAGCAACGTTTCGAGAAAGCCGTATCCGGTATGTATCTGGGGGATATTCTGAGGACAACTTTCCCTTTGGATGAATTTGAAGAAAAATTCGATGCACAGAAATTGACTACTATCATGAATTATCCCGATATACATAAAGAGGTATATGTGGAGGTGGCGCATTGGATTTACAACCGGTCGGCGTATCTGGTTGCAGCTTCGCTTGCAGGACTTATTATGCTGTTGAAGTCATATAATAAGGATACGCGGAAGGTATGTCTGGTTGCCGAAGGTAGTCTGTTCTGGAGTGAGAACAGGAAAGACCGGAATTATAATATGCTGGTAATGGATAAGTTGCGTGAGCTTCTTGACGAGTTTGGATTAGGAGATGTCGAGGTTCATGTGAACAGTATGAAGAATGCTAATCTGATAGGGACCGGCATTGCTGCTCTCTCTTGACTTAAATAAAACAGGAAGCAGGCAAGCCTCTTCTGACTCGAGGGCTTGTGCTTCCTGACACGTGGGGTGAAGTTGGCTCGTACGTGGGCTTACGCTTGCTCACACGTGGGCTGGCATCCACTTACCCGTGGGGTGAAACTCATGAAAGTGTGGGCTGAACTTATTGTAACCCCAGACTTTTCTATAGGCAACCTTTACGGCATCTCCGCTTCCATCTGGAACTTGCGGCTCACTTTCATCATGTTGATAGTATAAGTCACCACATTCTGGGCTTCCTGTACCATCGTCAGATAAACCATGCTAACCCGTATGCTGCCCGATTGGCTCTGGATACGTTGCAACTCCTTACGTTTCAGCAGAGAGAGTTGTCCGTTGAGGTCGTTGGCACGATGAATTTCCTCTTCCATAGTATCGTAATCGTTGTTTTCCAGTTTCTGGCGGCATTGCTGAATCAGGTAGGTGATGTCTTCTGCTACGTCGCTAAATTCACCTTTCTGAATAGCATCCAGCGGGTTGAAATTATTGTCAATATGTTCCAGACAGGGTTCGCAAATACGGGAAATACTGTATACCAGTTCGCTGGCGAAGTCGTTGCCTTGGTAGTAGTAGAGTCCTTTTTCGAGCACGGTATTGTTGTCGAGACGGCACATCGCTACGGTCCCGGCTCGTTTCATTTGCTTGATGAGTTGCTTCTCGAATTTCGTGGAACCCATAGCACGGCGCAATCCCCGTAGGTTTTCGTGAATAAACGAGGTGACGGTCAGTTCAAAGTTCGTTTCTGCGTATTGCAGTACTTTGGCAAGTTCTTCGCGAGTATGCTTACGCATCAGTTGCAAGGCTTCTTCGCTGTCGGTGGTCTGCATGATTTGTTTCAGGGTTTCGTTGCCTTGCTCTTTCGCTTTACGTTTTTTGTACATCACCTGGCTGCGTATCAGGATAAATACGGCAAGACCGATGAGGGCGATGATGGAAATATTTCCCCCATAGTGGAGCACGAGGGCTACGAAGAAACAGATGGTGAAGGCGGCTCCGGCGGTGATGAACCAGCCACCAATGACGCTGAGTACGCCTGTGATACGGTATACTGCGGAGTCACGTCCCCAGGCACGGTCGGCAAGTGAGGTACCCATCGCTACCATGAAGGTGACGTAAGTAGTAGAGAGTGGCAGCTTCAGCGAAGTTCCTAAAGCGATGAGCAGACCTGCCAATACTAGGTTGACAGAGGCACGGACGAGGTCGAAGGCGGCACCGTCGGCGATGATGGCTTCGTCTTTGCGGAAGCGGGTGTTGAGCCAATTCTTCATTGGCAGTGGGGTGATTCGTGAAATTCCGTTGGCTAGCGTCATGCTGAAACGAATAATAGTACGGGCAATCGGGGTACTTCCGAAGGTTTCTTCGCCTTCGTCCTGGCGGGAAAGATCGACGGAAGTCTTGATAACTGCGTGTGCTTTCTTTGAAGTGTAGAGGGCGAATACCATGATGGCTCCGGCTCCGATAAGGAAATACCACGGAGTTTTGGCGGGGCCCAGCAGGGAGGTCATCAGGAATCCGTCTGCATTTCCGGCTCCGTTAGCGGTGTAGTCGATGAAAGAAGAATAGCCTGCAAGGGGGACACCGATAAAGTTCACTAGGTCATTGCCGGCAAAGGCGAGGGCGAGGGCGAAGGTTCCAAGCAAAACGACAACTTTGAATACATTGACTTTCAGCCAGTGGAGGATTTGCATCAATATAGTGAAGAATATGAAGCAGACAGCTATCAGCATCAAGGTGTTATCCTGCACCCATTGCTTGTTTTCAGGCGTCATGAATGAGCTGTCTTTCAGCCCTTTGATGAGCATGAAGTAGATGATGGATGTAGCTGCTATTCCGCCGAAAAGGGCGATGCTGTATTTTATCTTGTTCTTATAATTAAAGGTGAAGATTACACGTGCCAGCCATTGGACAATCATACCGAAGAAGAATGCGATGGCGACGGACACGAAGATGGCCATAATGACGGAGAGGGCTTTGTCGGTGTTTATCAGGTCGCCCAGTCCGAGGGTGTCGCTATTGCTCACTTTGATGAGGGAGAGGGCGAAGGTTCCTCCGAGCAGTTCGAACACCAGTGAGACGGTGGTGGAGGTGGGCATACCCATCGAGTTGAAAACGTCCAGCAACACAACATCGGTCAGCATGACGGCGAGCAGGATGCACATGATTTCGGCAAAGTAGAAATGCTCTGGTTGGTAGATGCCGTGTCGGGCGATGTCCATCATCCCGTTGGATAGGGCGGCACCAATGAAGATGCCTACGCCGGCGATGAACAGGATGGTTTTGAAAGAAGCGGCTTTGGCCCCTACGGCCGAATTGAGGAAGTTTACCGCGTCGTTACTTACTCCGACTACGAGGTCGAAAACGGCAAGTACGAAAAGAAAGATGATAATGCATAAATAAATTGTCTCCATATATAATAAGCTCTGTATGTTTTTTCCGGCGGCAAAGAACGGAAATTGACGTTGCAGAGGGATGTCATATGTGTTACAATTCTGTTACAAGGGCTTTTCTTACTTCTTATTCAGCCATTCATAAAAATGATATTGCGCCCGTACGCTAGGTGTGCCGGGCGTTTTCTTTTTGAAGATATTTTTCAGTCGGTCGTCCACCCAGCAAGCTTTTTGGTTGTCGGTGAGTTGGATATGTAGCATTTCAATCAGGCTGTCGCGCAGGTCGGAGTCAAGCACGGGGGTGACGGCTTCGATGCGTCGGTAGAGGTTGCGGCGCATCCAGTCGGGGGAGCCGAGGAGGAGCTTAGGATGGTTGTCGTTGCCGAAGTACCAAATGCGGGCATGTTCCAGAAAACTGTCTACGATGCGGGTCACACGAATGTTGCGGCTATAGGGCTGACCGGGAATCAGGCAGCAGATGCCACGGACGATGAGGTCGATTTCCACACCATGCTCGGAAGCTTCGTAGAGACGGTTAATCATAGTAGGGTCTTGCAGAGCGTTCATTTTTAGGATGATACGGCCACGCTTACCTTGGTCGGCAAGGGTAATCTCACGGTCGATAAGTCGGTTCAGCTCGGGGATAAGATTGAAACGTGCCACTAGCAGGGTGCTGAACTTCGGGTCTTCCTTGCCTTGCAGGGTGCGGAAGAGGTTGTAGAGGTCGTTCACTATCTCTTTGCGGCAGGTGAACAGACCGCAGTCAGCATAGAGGGTTGCCGTCTTTTCGTTGAAATTACCGGTGCTGATGTAGGCGTAACTCGCAATCTTTTCACCACTATTGAAGCTACGGCGGCGAACAAGGGCTACTTTGGCGTGCACTTTCAACCCCGGAATGCTATAGATTATCTTGATGCCGGCAGCTTGCATCATTTCGGCAGTGGCTAGGTTGTTCTCTTCGTCGAAACGGGCTTTCAGTTCTACAAACACAGTGACCTTTTTCCCGTTTTGGGCGGCAGCTATCAGGGTATTGATGACAGCGGAGTTTTCGGCTACGCGATACTGTGTCACCATGATTTCACGCGTCTCGGGGTTGTGCACGGCTTCGTAGAGAAAGTGGATGAAGTGTTCGAAAGAGTGGTAGGGGTAGTAAAGCAAAAGGTCTTTCTTCTCTACGTAGTTGAAGATGGATTCTTTCTCGTCTAGGGTAGTTAGCTTCATCGGCTTTGGCTTTTCCAGGTGGTGGAGAGATTTGTTCGGATTGGGAAGATGGCGCAGGTCTTCCAGATTCAGATGTTTGTCGCCGGGCACGAGTTCGTCGCGGTGGATGTGGAAGGCATCTACTAGGAAGTCAAGGAAATCTTGGGGCATGGCACGGTCGTAAACGAAACGGCAGACGTCGCCTATCTTGCGTTTCTTCACCTTTTTCTTTAGCTGGGCTACGAGGTCGGCACTGCTTGCCATGTCGTCAATCAGAATATCGGCGTCGCGGGAGATTTTGATGCTGTAGCTCGAATCAACATCATAGCCGGGGAAGATAAGGTTTAGGTTTGCCTTGATGATGTCTTCGGTAAACATCAGATAATAGTTCTTCTCCTGAGAAGGAAGCTCGATGAAGCGGGGCACTTTGGCGAAGGGTTGCTTCATCACGAAATAATAAGGTTGGCGGTTGCTTTTCGGCATTTCGTCTTGTACGTCCCCGTTCGGAGTACTTTCCTCTTTAGGATACACTCTTATGGCAAGATACAATCGGTTATCGCGTAGGAAAGAGACTATTTGGTCTTTGGATACGGGCACTGGTTGCAGGTAGGGGAATATTTCTTCCCGAAAGAAATCCCTAACGAATTGTTGGTGAAACGGCTCTACGTGTCTGTCCTGATAAAATATAATATGACTTTTGCGCAGGGCAGGCAGAATCTTCTGCTCATAGATGCGTACACGGTCATCCAGTTGGCGGGTTACTTCCCGGTTGATGTCTTCCACCAGTTCCCGTGCTGATTGTACGGTTTCTTCATCACTCTCCGTTGCTCCCGAAGCAACAGCTTTATGGTCGGCAACACGGATTTTGTAGAACTCTTCCAAGTTGGAAGAGTAGATGGAGATAAAGTTAATACGTTCGTAAAGTGGAAGACGTTCGTCCGTAGCTTCCAGCAATACGCGGTAATTGAATGAGAGCCAACTGATATCTCGTTTGAAATAATTATATTTGCTTTCCATGTGCTTTAAGATTTTTCCAAATATAGTATCTTTGTCGGATTAAACAAAGAATTTTATGACAAGAATTGGATTATTATCAGATACTCACGCTTATTGGGATGAAAAATACCTTGAGTATTTTGAATCGTGTGACGAAATTTGGCACGCTGGAGATATTGGCTCGTTAGAAATTGCGGAGAAGTTGGCAGCCTTCCGACCCTTACGGGCGGTTTACGGAAATATTGATGGACAGGAAATCCGGAAACAGTTTCCGCAGGTGAACCGATTCACAGTAGATGGTGCGGAAGTGCTGATAAAGCATATAGGCGGCTATCCGGGGAAGTACGATCCTTCCATTATCGGTAGTCTGCTGTCGCGTCCGCCAAAACTCTTCATTAGCGGGCACTCACATATATTAAAGGTGAAATACGACAAAACGTTGGATATGCTACACATCAATCCCGGTGCCGCTGGGATGTCCGGGTTCCATAAAGTAAGAACGATGGTAAGGTTTGTCATCGACCAGGGAGCGTTTAAGGACTTGGAGGTTATCGAACTGGCGGATAAATAATGGGGTAGATTCATTAATTGTCCTGTCGGTGCATTGAAAAATTGGCACATTATTTTTGCCACGTCAAAATTCTTTCCGACCTTTGCACTCAGTTAATGAATAACCAGACGAACATGAAAGGAATTATTTTAGCTGGTGGTAGTGCCACCCGCCTTTATCCGCTTTCCAAAGCAATCTCCAAGCAAATCATGCCTGTGTATGACAAACCAATGATTTATTATCCTTTGTCAACACTGATGCTGGCGGGGATACGTGAGGTTTTGATTATCTCCACTCCACGTGATTTACCAATGTTCCGCGATTTGCTGGGAACGGGGGAAGAACTTGGAATGTCCTTCTCTTATAAGATTCAGGAACAACCCAATGGGCTGGCGCAGGCTTTCGTCTTGGGAGCTGATTTTCTGAATGGCGAGCCGGGCTGCTTGATTCTGGGGGATAATATGTTCTATGGTCAGGGATTCTCGGCAATGCTTCGCCGGGCTGCAACAATGGAAAAAGGAGCCTGCATCTTTGGCTATTACGTAAAAGACCCGCGTGCTTATGGGGTTGTGGAGTTCGACGAGCAAGGAAAGGTGATTTCTCTGGAAGAAAAGCCGGAAGTTCCGAAGAGTAATTATGCCGTTCCCGGATTGTATTTCTATGATGCTACCGTGACGGAAAAAGCGGCTGCCCTTCGCCCTTCTGCCCGTGGTGAATATGAGATTACGGACTTAAACCGCCTTTATCTCGAAGAAGGAACGCTCAAGGTGGAACTCTTCGGACGCGGATTTGCTTGGCTGGATACCGGAAACTGTGATAGTCTTCTCGAAGCTTCCAATTTCGTGGCTACCATCCAGAACCGACAAGGTTTCTACGTTAGTTGTATTGAAGAAATTGCTTGGCGTCAAGGATGGATCTCTTCTGAGCAATTGCTTCTGCTAGGGCAACAACTTGGTAAGACTGAATACGGTAAATACCTCGTTGAATTGGCAAAATAAACTCGAAATAAACATAATAAATAAAGTATGAAAACTTATCTAGTGACCGGTGCTGCTGGCTTTATTGGTGCCAATTACATTAAATATATCTTAGCTAAACACAACGATATCAAAGTTGTGATACTGGATGCTTTGACGTATGCAGGTAACTTGGGCACAATTGCCAAGGACATAGACAGCGAACGTTGTTTCTTTATCAAAGGAGATATCTGTAGCCGCGAAGTGGTAGACGGACTTTTTGCTGAATATCGTTTCGACTATGTGGTGAACTTTGCTGCCGAAAGTCATGTAGACCGTAGTATCGAAAACCCTCAACTGTTTCTGATTACTAATATACTCGGTACGCAGAATCTGCTGGATTGCGCACGTCGTGCGTGGGTGATGGGTAAGGACGAACAGGGATATCCTACCTGGAGAAAAGGGGTACGTTATCATCAGGTATCTACGGACGAGGTGTATGGCTCATTAGGTGCCGAAGGCTACTTCACGGAGACAACTCCGCTTTGCCCCCACAGCCCGTACAGTGCATCCAAAACGAGCGCGGATATGGTAGTGATGGCTTATCACGACACATATAAGATGCCGGTAACAATAACCCGTTGCTCAAACAATTACGGTCCGTATCACTTCCCGGAAAAACTGATTCCGCTGATTATCAAGAATATCCTTGAAGGAAAACATTTGCCAGTATATGGTGATGGAAGTAATGTACGCGACTGGTTGTACGTAGAAGACCACTGCAAGGCTATCGACCTCGTGGTGCGCGAAGGTCAGGAAGGCGAAGTGTACAACGTGGGCGGACATAATGAGAAAACGAATCTTGAAATCGTAAAGCTGACTATCTCGACCATTCATCGACTGATGACGGAGCATCCCGAATATCGTCAGATGCTGAAAAAGAAAGTGAAAGGCGAAAACGGAGAAATCTCTATCGACTGGATTAGCGAAGATTTGATAACTTTCGTCAAGGATCGCCTAGGACACGATCAACGCTATGCTATTGATCCGGAGAAGATAACGAATGCTTTAGGATGGTATCCCGAAACCAAATTTGAAGTAGGTATCGTGAAAACCATCGAATGGTATCTGAACAATCAGGCTTGGGTGGAAGAAGTAACAAGCGGAGATTATCAGGGATATTATGAAAAGATGTACGGAAAATAAATTAGCCGAATAACATTCCTAGTGATAGGAGAATACCCATCAACAGCATATTACGCGAAGTCTCGCCTAATATGCTGTTTAGTTTTTTACCACTATATATTTTCACCATGCGTTTCCATGTGAGGAAATGGGGAATCAGGTAAAGTTGTGGAAGGAGCGCAGCATAGATATGTCCTTCAAAAAGAAACCATAGGCAGAGCAAAGAGGCTATAATACCTAGTGCTAAATAAAAATATCTTCCGAACTTCTCGCCGAAACGGACGATAATCGTTCGTTTGCCGCTTCGTGCGTCTGCTTCTCGGTCACGATAGTTGTTCACTACCAATAAAGTATCAATGAGCAATCCGCAAATCAGAGAAGCTATCGTTACATTCGGTGTCCACGTCAAGGCTTGGACATAGTAGGTTCCCCCCACGGGCACAAATCCAAAAAAGATAATAACCAGCACGTCGCCCCAGCCATTGTAGGATAGGGGATAAGGTCCTGTGGTATAAAGAAAAGCAAAGAGTACACAGAGAAGTCCTACTATAATAAGTTCCCATCCGGCATATAAAAGCAATACGCTACCGATGAGGCAGGCAAGGATAACGGTGATAATGATTCCGGTTTTCATAGCTTGCTGAGAAATCCATCCTTGTGCGCAGGCGCGTTCGGGACCTAGACGGTCCTCACGGTCGGTACCTTTGATAAAGTCGAACAAGTCGTTGATGAAGTTGGCGGCAATTTGCATCAGGCAGGCGAATAAGCAGCAGATTAGGGTGGGCAACCACTGGAAATGTCCATCCATAAAGGCAAGTGCAGTACCTATTAAAACCGGAGTAATGGCACCTGTCAGGGTTTTTGGGCGTGCGGCTAATATCCATGCTTGTAGTGAGTTACGCTTTACTTCTTCCATACTTTAATAATATTATAAAGAGTTTTGCGGCGCAAAGATACATGAATTTTCGTATCTTTGCAGTGTAAATACTTCAAACTAAGAGATGAAGATGAAGAAAACAATTATTCCTTTTGTGCTATTGATGCTGCTTTTGCTTACTTCCTGTAAGTCGAAGAAGAATATGGTGGTCATCACGCTGCCGCTGCCTGTTATAATCGCCGATTCTGTTCATTCAGATACAGTTGGTACTATAGTCGGACTGTTTACTCCCGATTATTCGCAACTCAAAGACCTGGATGCTTCGAAGAATAAGAAGACTCAAAAAAAACAAATCGCTGCTGATACTTCCAGACCTTCCACCCGGGCACTAAGTGCGACAAAAATCACTTCTTCATCAATAGATGTCTCTACTACTAATGATGGAATAGACCGCATAGTGAACTATGATTTCACTCACCGTGATGTTCCCGAAGCCTTCGAAGGTTTTCGTATCGCTTTCATCTCCGATTTGCATTATAAAAGCCTGTTGAAAGAGAAGGGCTTGAATGACCTTGTAAGTCTGCTGATTGCCCAAAAGCCGGATGTGCTCCTGATGGGTGGAGACTATCAGGAAGGTTGTGAATTTGTAGAACCTTTGTTCTCCGCACTTTCGCGGGTAAAGACACCGATGGGTACTTATGGAGTGATGGGAAACAACGATTACGAACGTTGTCACGATGATATTATTAACACAATGAAGCATTATGGAATGCGTATATTGGAACATGAAGTGGATACACTTCGCAAAGATGGTCAGCAGATTATTATCGCGGGAGTGCGTAACCCCTTCGACTTGGCACGCAATGGGGTATCGCCTACGTTAGCCCTTTCTCCCGAAGACTTTGTTGTTCTGCTGGTTCACACTCCGGATTATGTGGAAGATGTTTCGATACTAAATACCGATCTTGCCTTGGCGGGTCACACACATGGCGGACAAGTTCGTGTTTTTGGCATTGCTCCCGCACTAAATTCGCATTATGGCAATCGTTTCATAAGTGGGTTGGCATACAATACTGCACAGATTCCTATGATTATAACAAATGGCATAGGTACGTCGAGAATGCCTATCCGTGTAGGTGCTCCGGCAGAGATTATCATGATTACGTTGCATCGTACAAAGGAGTAACTTAAGAAATATCTTTGATATACTCCCACACTTTAGGATGCACAAAATAACGAATATCCTTCCCCTCATCCAGCGCTTCGCGAATAAACGTCGAGCTGATTTCGAACACAGGAGAATGAACAAGACGAACTGTCTCCGGCAGCTCTTCCTCTTTCACTGGGAAGCTGGGGCGGGGATAGATGATGATTTGATTCTCTTTGATAATACGCTCCGACTGATACCAGCGGTCAATGCGAAGCCAGTTGTCCGCACCGATGATGAAATAAAACTCCCGTTCGGGATATGCTTCGCGTAGTTTCTCCAGTGTATATGCGCTGTAAGAGGGGCGCGGCAGATGAAATTCAAAGTCTGAAGCCTGAAAATGAGGGTAATCGCTAATGGATAACTCTACCAGCTTAAGCCGTAGTTCGTTGCTCCACAACTCAGCTTGTGCTTTCAAGGGATTCTGCGGGCTTACCATAAACCAGATTTCGTCCAACCCTTCATACTCACAAAGATAGTTGGCTAAAGCAAGGTGTCCGATATGAATCGGATTGAATGACCCGCTGAAAATTCCAGTCTTTAGTTTACTGCTTTTCCTCATTTTTAGCTTCTTTTTCAGCCTTTAGCTTCTTTATCCATTTAGGAAAAACAATAGCTTGTCGGATAGTGATGAGTAACAAAATAGTAGCTAATATCCAATGGTGGAAATAAAGGCCAAGAAGAGCTGATAAGAAACTAGTAATGCCGGTAACTGCACTCAAATATACCCACCCTTCTGTTTTATACTCTTTTGCAGCCTTCATTCTATTTCTCTAAAAAATCTTTGATTACTTTCAGCGTCTCTGCCTTTGCTACTTCCAAGTCGTCATTCACAATAACGCAATCAAACTTAGAAGCAAAGCCCAGCTCATATTCAGCTTTCGCAATGCGGCATTCTATTACTTCCGGCTCATCTGTGCCACGTCCTGTCAGCCGACAGCGCAGCTCTTCTACCGAAGGCGGTTGAATAAATACGGATAAAGCGCGATTTCCATAATATTTTTTTATATTGCAACCGCCCACTACATCCACGTCAAACACTACATTCTGTCCTTCTTCAAGTTGCTTTTCTACCTGAGCCTTCAGTGTCCCGTAATAACGGTCTTTATAAACTTCCTCGTATTCCAAAAACTCATTATTCTCTATCCGGCAACGAAATTCATCAGGAGAGAGGAAGAAGTACTCCACCCCGTGCTGCTCTGTTCCGCGTGGCGGGCGACTTGTGGCAGAAATAGAAAACGCAAGATTTAGATTCTGCGTCAACAGATAATTGATTATAGTAGATTTGCCCGAACCTGACGGGGCAGAAAATATAATTAGTTTTCCACTCATATCTTATAGTATAAACGGGATAAAATGAAGTTGTGTTTAAGTCCCTTTTCCTACATTACATTTAGTACCTGCTCCTTAATCTGTTCCAACTCATCCTTCATCTGAACGACAATTTTTTGCATTTCGGCATGGTTCGACTTGCTGCCCAACGTATTGATTTCTCTACCCATTTCCTGAGTGATAAATCCGAGTTTCTTACCTTGGCCGTTACCGCTTTCCATTGTGCTGATGAAATATTTCAGATGATTGCTGAGGCGTTGTTTCTCCTCGTTCACGTCCAACTTTTCGATGTAGTAGATTAACTCTTGTTCCAGACGGTTCTTGTCGTAATCCACGCTCAGTGTTTTTTCGAGGGCGTCCGTGATTCGTTCTTTCACTTTCTCTACCCGTTCCTTTTCGTAAGGAGTAATGTTTTCGAGCAACTGTGAGATGTTAGCAATCTTCTCGCGGAATTTCTTTTCTAGCGCAGCACCTTCCTGTTTGCGGAAATCTACCAAATTATTGATAGCTTCGAGCACGGTGGCATGCACCATTTTCCATTCTTCCTCTGTCAACTCCTGAATTTCCGTTTTCGACATCACATCCGGCATACGAAGTAAGAGTTGGAACCATTCCGTCGGTTCAGGTTTGTATAGTCCTAGTTCATCGGAGATTTTGTTGATTTGCGCAATATAGCCTTTCAACACAGCCTGATTAATGGGGGTAGCGTTGTCCTCACCATCTTTTTTCTCTATCCACAGGCTGAAGTCAACCTTTCCACGTTCCAGAACTTTAGAAATCTCATTGCGGATTTCGATCTCTTTTTCACGGTAAGCCGGAGCGATGCGAGTGGATAGATCCATTGCTTTGCTGTTGAGCGACTTGATTTCTACATTAATCTTTTTATCAGAAAGTTCGGCTGTAGCTTTGCCGTATCCTGTCATCGACTGTATCATAACCTTAAAGTTTTGTGCAAAAGTACACGAATATTTTAAGAATTGGAAATAAACATGTAAATTTATAATAGTTGTTTTCATCTTGATTCGCGTACACATCGGATAGGACCTGCCACCGACTTGACATAATACATATAGTATGTGTATTCGAATATATGAAACAGGTGAGCTTCGTCATGGATATGCAGGATATTTACCCGGTTGTCTACGTCTGTGGTTGCGTTGTGGTAATTCCCGCAGTCTCCCACACGGATTCCCATGCCATCGGCCACACGGCTTCCCTGTGTCGGAAAGTAGGATGTTTTGCCAGTTCGCCACCTTTCCATATACATGTGCATTCCAAAGCTTAAGTCGGCTGCGTCGTTATAGTTGATATCGTCCATTGTCCGCGGATTTAAGCCCGTATTCGAAAATCCGAGCCATAACTCACCAGGCGCAACTCTCCATCCTGACGGACAGGGGTCGAATATGGATTTAGTACCGTAGTTATCGTATAAGTGGACGTTTCTATAATCAATTATAAGGGTTTTCATTCCATCACTAGCTGGTTCTAATCCTCCCCATAGCTTATTGTCACTTTCTCCGGGAGGACACCAGTCTCCGTTATTGAAATAATTATCCCTATTCCCAACGTAGCTTTCTCTCTGTTTTACGTCATTTGTTCCACTAATGAATACTGTAGGATTTGCAATGGCGTATTCGACCGCCCCTGAAATGTCCTTTCCAACTACTGAATGGAAAAGGCAAGTCGCATCGGTGCCCGCTGTTTTATGGACTATCTGTTGATTCGAATTATCATAATGGACGTCCGTATTGTTGTCATTGTAATCAATTACCGGATAAGATATGGTACGCAAAGGCGGGAACGGGTCCTTCCTGCCCCATTGGTACAACATACCGAAGGCTTTCGTCTTATTAGCAGAATATCGTAGCACAGTACCATCGCCGACAATTCCCGATTGCTCATCCGCCAGTGCTCCGAGGTTGCATGACATGACTGCATTACCCGAAACGCGATGGTTCGAATATATGCCTTTCTCATCCCAGTTATAAGTAGTATAAACAACTGCTTTGCCAAGATTATCCGGTTCGTTGGCTGTAACCCAGATATGCCAGGACCAAATGATTTGTCCGTCTTTATTGTAAGCAGCTATCAAGGCATTTCCTTCTTTCTGAGTCCGAACATAAATTTTCTGGTGTTTCCCGCTTCCTGCACTAAGCCACACTAAAGGATTCTTTTCATCCGTATTATCGCCTATGCAATCCTTGGTCTGCCATATAATTCCTACATGGTGGATACTTAAACTCTCGTCGTCAGGATTGAGGTAAGTCTCGATATTGTATCCGCCTCCCGTCTCAATTCTATTGTATGGTTCGAAGGATAGCAAATTACCGGGATTCACAATAAAACAATTGGATGATGGCTTATGTTGGTCCTTTGCCGTATTGATATTCACAACCACACGATAAACGTTGTTACGCTGTATGTTGAAGTTACTGTAGTTATTCCCACCGGGATATACCGTATAGGTCAAACTTCTACCAGCGTATTGAGTCTGCACGTTTATGGTAAGTGCGTTGTCCGGCACTTCATCAGATTTGTCAGAGTCCTTATCGTGATTACTATTCTCCCCTTGTATGTTCTCCGGCACGTAGATTACTGCCCATCCATCTTTATCATTTTCGGTCCCTGTGAATGCCCGTGATATGAAGCGTATATTATTAGGATATTCAACGGCTAGGGGTTCTTCTGAAGAATCCCGTTCCTTTACCAAAGATTCTATTTGGCAGAATTCCGGAATATCTGCAACGTCAATATCGTATAACGTCATCTCATCAACATTTATGTTTACCTTGATTTTAAGTTTGGCATACATATGTATGACAGGCACGGTAACAGTGCTCCCGGTTGTCACTTCTACCTCCTCGCTTGCCCCGCCCATAGGTATTGCCACAGCATCTTTACCTAATAGTATGGGAAACGGGCTGGGCAAGGATTGTCCTTTCAGCTGTTCCAATGTATTGAACTGCATCCATTTTTCACCAGCCGCCCATTCGGAATCTCCGGTATTGGTCACAACACAGACAATGGATTCCCCTGTGCCAACCCTGAGTTGCACAGGCAGGTTGTTCAGCAATGCTTGGTTTTCTATGGTATAATAACGTGGCTTTATGAGGAGCTTTTCTGTTAGTGCATCGTACTGGAACACCCAGATGTTATTCACAGCCTTTTCTTCATCAGATACTTCTTCGGGATTATCACTCGGTATCGATGCTCTTGTCCCAGTATGGGTGTCTATTAGAAAATCTTTAATAGAAAGGCTTAGTGCGGCTTTTTTTAGTTCACTTTCGTCAAGCTCCATCACGTCCGTCCCATTAAGTAGCGGATTCAGGTCATCGGAACAACTGCTCATTGTGATGACTATTAATAAAAGTATAAATATAATGCTACGTCTCATCATTCGTCAAAATTATATTCGTTGTCAAAAGCATTATCCCATTGTTTCACGTTTACAATAATTCTACCGTTGCGCACAGTGATTGTAAAACGATAGAGGTTATTGCGTGCGATATTGAAACGATTCTCTATATTAGGCTTACCGTTTTCGTATTTTGCAAAATATACCTTGTAAGATTCACTTTCACTAGCTTGAGAATCAAGCCTTATCTCAATATAAGAATAGTCGTTTCCCTCATTGTTATATTCGGGCAGGTAAACAATCCATTTTTCATTTTCGGTATCTGTTCGCCGATTCAGACAGTGGAAAGAAAGTTTGCGGCTTGTTGCATCAGTATCGTTTTCTCCATTAATTAGGTGTAGGGTGGGCAGATAATCGTTATCCCAGTCGTTACCCTGTCCATAATCATTCTGCGAGTATACCTCGGATGGGGCACAATAACCATGTGCATTGTAATGGCACACAGATACGTCGGCAAATGAATCATCACTCAAAGAATTGCCGGAGTCATCATCGGTCGTGTTGAGTATCACTTCTACTTTTGCCACGGCACGAAGCAAGGTAACCGGTTTTGGAAGAATTGTAGCCTGTCCCGCCTTAAGCGTAATGCCATTATATTCGCGAACTCCATAGAATGGGATAAGGAATTTTTTTCCCGGTTCCAGGCTGAGGCTTGTTGAAGCATTGAACCGTGCCCAATTGGCGTTGCAAATATCGTCAATGGTGGTTTCTCCTGTTTTTATATTTGTATCATTGTATATTGGCCAATTGGCAAGTACGACCATCTTCAATGTACTATACCCGATAAGTGCATCAGGTGCCTTACCAAGCACATTATAGTTTCTGTAATTACTTCCTTCGGTTACAATAAATCCGTCCGGCTCAAAACGGGCTATTAGTTTGTTGGCGGCATCGAAAAAATAAATTCTGTAGTTACCATTCTCTATATCGATATAGCTTTCATAAGCTTCCCCTTCCTCATAACCATTAGTGGACGAACTCCTTACAGGCATCTTGAAACCGACGTTAAGTGTCATCTCTCCGTCGGTCACATTTGTAACCTTAGTATCGCGGCTACACGATGCGAAAATCCATAGAAAAACGGGCAATAAACCCCACGTAACAAAAAAACGTAATGTTATTCTAATCATAATGCGCCTTCCTTTCGTGTCATAATCCAGCGTTTTGCAACACCACTTTCCATGAATTAATATAGATATGAGTATCGAGCCAACGGTCTCCCACATCGAGGAAGAATACCATATCATGCTCATCCTGGCGATCCAAATATTCCTGATCGCCCATATCTCGGTTATAGAAACCTTTCACAAGCAAAGCATAGTCGATTAGAGGGATGGAAAAGACGACCTTTCCACTTTCTCTGTTCGTCACCGTCAGCCGTGTGTTCTGGCTTTTTACGAGCCGCGGCACAGTCAGCTCAGCAATTGCCGCACTAAAGGTGACACGTGCTGGAACAAATACTTCTTCTCCATACGTTTCTATCCCTGCTTGTCCGGCCTCGACATGCCATGCGTAATATGTCATTGGCTCATCCTGCAATAGAGAATTGTCCCAATGCATACAACCGTTTTCATCGGTAATGGTAAAGATGAACTTGTCTTTATCGATGGCTTCACCCGAAAGGTGCTGCAAGACCACCCGCACGTTATTAGTGTTCTTCACTAATGGTACAGTGTAGGTATAAGTACCTTCGGTATCGCCGAACGTCTGTTCCGATACCCAGCCGTGATACAGTCGGTCGAGATCTTCAGCGACGAATGCCGCTCCGTCGGCATTGTGTTGCCGGTTGAGTGTGCAGGTCAGTTCCGTTCCTACGGTTGTTTCGGGTATCGAGAACGAACCTTTATCAGTGGTGCCACACCATGCTAGCAAGTTATACTGTCCCGGTTCCACATCCACAGTCATGGTATACCCCTCTTGTGCCAGCGCCTCTCCTTGTTCGGTACGCTGCCATACCACATTACCGTTGCCATCAATCAGGTAGAGCGTTACCGTGTTTACTTCGTGGGCGAAAGCATCGGCATACTTCATGTTGTAGTCGTAGAGGAACTTTACCCGATAGTTCACTGAGCAATCGCCTTCATTATCGTAGATCACCCTCTCACAGGCATGTAACGCCAAACTGTGAATGACAATCGTCATAAGTTTTCTACATCTTCTTGCATAAGACCGTATATCCATTTTAGTTTATCATTTTATACTCACTATAATATATGTACTGCGGAAATTCTCCACAGGGGATTTTCAATAACTGGTGGGAAATGGCAGAAATGTCCTTTTCCATGTCCGTTCTCTCTTTGCGCCGGAGCGGAAGCGTGTTTTCTTTGTTATATCCCGAGAGTGTGGACCTTATGGCCCGTATCCTCTCCGGGATGGCTGAATGATGGTTCTTGTTTTGAAAAGGGGATTAAAGGTCAACGTCTTGGCTAACTATTTTCCAAGAAAGGATGTTGATATTTGCACTTACAAAATAAGTCTCATCGTCTTCATCGCTGGGAACAATCACTTCCTCTTCATCGAAGATACCCTTACCGATGTTTTCCAGTTTGTTGATTGTAACTATATAACGATGGTTACGTACAACACCATATTTTGCTTCAGGTATCTTACTCTCGATTATATCTGCTTCATTGAGATGCTCAATGGGGATATTATAGTACATCAAACCTCCGGTATATCCAATAGCACCTTCTGAGACTTCTGCTAAATTTACATTCAGGTCAGAAAAATTGGTTATTGGATTAAATGTCGTATCATTCACTTTAGAATACAATGGAATATTGTTGTTATTCGTAAATTCAACTTTTACTACTCCATCACTCACATTTACCAAATTTACAAATTCCTTGCCTATTTGGGTGTATTTTTTGTTACCGTTTTCATTAACTCCATCTTCATACCACACATTCAATTCACCTCTTGCACTAAGGATATTGAGCATATATTGAAGGAAAGAGTCTTGGTTAAAAAGTACACCGTTAAAGCGTACTAGATTAAGTGCATTGCCTACCTTATCGCAAATCTTGGCTTTCAGCAGGATGCTTGTGACAGCCGATGGGAAATTCCTGGTGGCTGAAAGAATCTCACTTGTATTGGTATTCTCCGCGCAATAAGCAGCTTTCCCCATTTCTACACAATTACTTTTTAGATTGACATAATTCAAATATTCGGAAGTGGCTGCACCGGCAGCATTTTCTGGATAACCGGGTTTACCGTAATTGAATGATTTTCCCCAATAACTGCGGAAGTAAATCGGCATATTCCATGTAAATCCGAGGCTAGCATGGGTCCAACTTTCATCTATGTTTTTGACGATATAGGATTTCTTTGCTGTGGCATTTAGTTTCCAGCCGAGTAGTTCCACATAGAGGTCTTCAGCAGCGATATTATTTCCCCCGCCAGCATTAGGTTCGCCTGCTACGGTTGCCTTTATCAAATATCGTCCGTCAATCTTACTCTCTTCAAGTTTTTGGGCTACTCCCAGAGATACTTTTGCGGCCAGACGCTCCACATAGATTGTTACCGGATAAATACCTGCTCCGGAAATAGGTTCAAGGGAGAAATTAGCTTCCTCGACTTCCGTCACGAAAGATTTCATCAACCCCTGCTCTGCGAAACTAGTTGTACTCATGGCAAAGTAATTAACATCATTCTTGGGATAGTAAATACCTTCTGCCGCATTATCCGCCAGTGCAACTTCCATTTCATCAAGCGTGTTTCCATGGATGAAAGTATTTGGCTTGTTGAGCACCGTCACCATGTATTTCGGATACATTTTATTGCTTAATCCTTTCAATACCACAACGGTATTACTTTTAAACTCGATATTTCCAGCCGGATTTCCTGTTTCGGAATTGCCATCGTTCCATGCGTTGCCCTGGGCTACAAACACACCATTCTCATCATAAAAATAGAAATGAGCGTTCTCGACCTCCTGCTCGGCAGTGCCGTATTCAAAATCATTGTCCTTTGACGTTGCTCTTGTAGAGGTTACTGCATCGGTAAGGCGTACACGGATGTAAGCCTCGTTTCCTGTGAAAACTTTCGGGACATCATTCGGAATGATCCCTGACTCATCGTTTGAACATGCACTCAATGCGGCATATGCGAATAATCCTAAAAATAATTTGTTGATTTTCATAAATGTTTTCATGAATATTAAAGTATTTATATAGTGTTTTGTCTATTCTCATTGTCTTCCTTGCGCAAGTTGTCCCAGAGTAAGGGTTGCTTGTTTCAATCCGCGTGCCTCTGCTTCTTTCAGGTAACGGCGTGCCGTGTCATAGTCCTTCTTGCGGATAGCCAGTGCGCCGTGAGCATAAATGGCTTCGGGAGAGTTACCCGCTTTATCGAGGTAACGTTCGGCACGGGCGTTGTCACCCCGCCTCATGGCGGCGTTTGCAGCATTAAGATTTGCTGTTTCATCATCCAGATACATGCGTACAGCCGTTTCAAAGATATCAGTAAACTCTTCTGTTCCGGGTTCATATTCTTGTGCTACGAGATAGAGCTCGTTCAAGCTCAATTTCTGTGGCTGTGTTAGCAAAATTCGCTTGATATCTTCAATATTGCTATATCTGCGAATGTTGTAGGATATGCGGTAATCCGTGTGACGTAGTGAAGGATAGCAATTCTGTAGCAAGAACTGATATTCATCCGGATATGTTCTCTTTATTTTCGCCTCCTTAACATCCGGATCAAGGTCACTGTCAATCAAGACGAGGATTTCCTCACGGTGGTCGATGTTAGATTGCTCCACATAACGACGCAGTCCATCCCAGTCCTCTGGCTCGTATTCCGTCGTAATCACGCCTTCTTCGAACTGATAAAGTTGTTGGATATATCTTTTCATCGCATCCGTACGTCCGATGGCCAGATTCTTGTTATGAGAATAGGGGCTTTCAGGCGATGCGTAACCTTTAAGCCATACCGAAGTAATAGTCACATCTCTATCGTTGCGTACAGAATCAATGGTTCCCTGTATCTTGCCAAGTTCTGTTAGATTGTGGCGATAATCCGGATAAATTACCGTTTTATTAACAGGAAAGTCGATATATGCCGAACCTTCGAGAGAACGGCTTTTCACCGTTTCGCCTTGCGGGCGTACATATACCAATTCAGGAAAAAATGCCTCGGAATGGCATCCTAATGGCCCATCTTGTTCGGCTAGGAGTGTGTTGCAGCAACCCCAGTCGCTGCGGTGGATTAACAAGGAGGATCCGTTCATCCAATCTTTGTAAGATAAGACCTCATTATATAGGATACTGTCGGGTTTTTGCGATGCCTTGTAACTCGATTCGTTTTTGCCCGAAAGCATACTTTTGCCATTACGCACATAGTAGAAATAACGCCTGCGTCCGTAGATACCCACAGACGGTAAATCCAGTGAATCTTGTCCATTTACTAAACGGGGAGTAAACAATACGGCACGGTTACCATCCACATCAAGACTTGACAGATTCAGTGTCATATCTATGGACAAATATTGGCCGTTACGTTCCATCTTGAGACCAGTGACGGAAATGCCGTCCACAACTTCCTGCGCATTTACTGTAGTAAATATGCCCATAAGGGCTGCCATAAGCAATATTCGTTTCATCTTTCTTTCGCTTTAAAACAGGTAAACCAAATTGATGGCCGCTTTCGTAGGACCTACATAATGGTGCGGCTTGTTTTCTTCAATCTTTTTTCCGCATCCGGCACAACGAAAGCGGTCATAACGGGTATAAGCATAGCCGAGTCCTATTTCGGCCTCTAAGTTCCAATGCCGACTTAGTATCCAAGCATAGCCGTAGGCAACTCCTGCCCCAGCAAACCAGCCCTGATAGCGGGTATCCTTGAGCTTCCGGGCATCTGTCCCCAGAAAATTAATCTTTCCATCAAATCCACCGATATTGTACTGTCCGCCGTGGACATGGATACCGAGAAAATGCCCGGCAAAGCGATCGCAAAACCAATGGCGTGCTTCGGGCTGAACAGCCCAATGTTTCCAACGCCGGTTGTGGGATAGAGTCCACCCATTGAACTCGCCCGTGAGATCCAGCGTCCATTTGGGAGCAAGTCCAACTTCCATACCTAGATTAATGTTCATGAATGCGTCGGACAATAAGTTGGTCTTTACTGCTACGTCTTGTGCCATGACACAATTTGTAATACCAAAAATGGTAAAAGTCCAAAGTAGAATGATTCGTCTCATTATTCGTTTTATTTTCATTATTCCAGTAATTTAACCCCTAATCTCCAATATTTTTCTATAAAATGAGAAACTTAATTTAATCCGTCTCCTTGTTTGATTACAATATTATTAAATACAAAGATAAGCAAAATGATAAAGAATAGATAATTTTCAGTAAAATGTTTTATTTTTATGTCGAAAAACATATGAATCTTTAGCAGATATGTTTTGAGTTGAAACTGTTGTCCGATCTTACTCTTGCGGTAAGACAATATTCCGTTTTTAAAATCCGTTCTTTTCGGGCTAAATATGAAACAGTAATGAAGATTATAAGCGCGTTAACACCCCTTCAGAGAATATCTACGCAAATATTAGGTAGTTTGGAGTAAATCATGTAATTTTGCGACAATTTAATAAGCTGATTTTTATGTCGTGTATACTAAATGTCGAAACCTCTACCTCCGTTTGCTCGGTAGCGGTCAGCCAAGACGGACAAACGATTTTTGTGAAAGAAGACTTGAAAGGCCCTTCACACGCTGTGTTATTGGGAGTTTTTGTAGATGAAGCATTGTCGTTTATTGATAGTCATGCCATTCCTTTGGACGCAGTTGTAGTGAGTTGCGGTCCCGGTTCTTACACAGGACTTCGCATTGGTGTGTCGATGGCGAAAGGTGTCTGTTATGGTCGTAACGTCCCCTTGATTGGACTTCCCACGCTTGAAGTATTGAGCGTTCCCGTGTTGCTGTATCACGAAATACCCGAAGATGCTCTACTCTGCCCGATGATTGATGCGCGCCGGATGGAAGTTTACGCTGCCATCTACGACCGTGGACTAAACGTGAAGCGTGCCGTTGGCGCAGACATCGTAGACGAAAATTCCTATCTGGAATATCTGAACGAGCATCCCGTTTATTTCTTCGGAAACGGAGCCGCTAAATGCCGTGAGAAAATCACGCACCCGAATGCGCATTTTATCGATGATATCCATCCGTTGGCTAAGATGATGTTACCGCTGGCAGAGAAAGCCGTAGCTACCGAAGACTATAAAGACGTAGCTTACTTTGAGCCTTTTTACCTGAAAGAATTTGTGGCTTCCACACCGAAGAAGCTCTTATAGTGATTAACGGTCTGATGATTAGTCACTCTCTACTTATCAGGCAACTCATAATTTATAATTCGTAATTTCTAAATAAATGCAGTATAATACTCAGCAGAAAAGATTACCTCTTCCCGAATACGGGCGCAGTATCCAGAATATGGTAGATTATGCCTTGTCCATCCCGGACCGTGCAGAACGACAACGATGTGCCAACACCATCATCAATATAATGGGAAATATGTTCCCCCACTTGCGTGATGTGCCCGATTTCAAGCATAAACTATGGGATCATCTGGCCATCATGTCCGGCTTCGAATTGGATATTGACTATCCTTATGAAATCATCCGCAAGGACAATCTGATTACCCGTCCGGAGCCCATTCCTTACTGCACGGCACGTATGCATTACCGTCACTACGGTCATACGTTGGAAGTCCTAATAAAGAAAGCCATCGAATTTCCTGAAGGAAATGAAAAGAGAAACCTGATTGCTTTGATTTGTAATCACATGAAGAAGGACTATCTGGCATGGAACAAAGATACCGTAGACGACAAAAAGATAGCTGCAGACCTTAATGAACTGTCTGAAGGGAGACTTGATTTGACGGATGATATCCTTCGCCTGATGGCAGAACGTCTCAATCAGAACTATCGTCCGAAAATGAACTATCCCAATAATCGTCAGAACAGCCAACGGAGAAATTACCGTCAGAGTAACCAGGACAGATAAGGGCTTTAAAACAGTAACCATTAACATCAACCAGTAAATCAATGGCTTCATTTGTAATTGAAGGAGGACATCGGCTCAGCGGAGAAATTCATCCGCAGGGAGCTAAAAACGAAGTTTTGCAGATAATCTGTGCCACGTTGCTCACTGCAGAGGAAGTGACGGTGAACAATATACCTGACATTTTAGATGTCAACAATCTCATTCAACTCATGCGAGAGATGGGAGTGACGGTTGCAAAGGAAAGCATTGATTCTTATACCTTTAAAGCAGAGAATGTCGATCTTGCTTATCTCGAAAGTGATGAGTTTCTTAAGAAATGTTCCAGTCTCCGGGGGTCTGTCATGCTGATCGGACCGATGGTTGCTCGTTTCGGTAAAGCTTTGATATCTAAACCGGGAGGAGACAAGATTGGTCGACGTCGTTTGGATACACACTTCATCGGCATTCAAAATCTGGGAGCGGACTTCCGCTACGATGAAGAACGGGGAATCTACGAGATTACTGCCGAAAGACTGCAAGGCAACTATATGCTGCTGGACGAAGCCTCCGTCACTGGTACCGCCAATATCGTGATGGCTGCTGTGCTTGCCAAAGGCACTACAACTATTTACAACGCTGCCTGCGAACCCTACCTTCAACAACTTTGTCGTATGCTCAATCGCATGGGGGCCCGAATCAGCGGTATTGCTTCCAATCTGCTTACGATTGAAGGAGTGGAAGAACTGCACGGTACGCAACACACCGTATTGCCCGACATGATTGAAGTCGGCAGTTTCATCGGTATGGCAGCCATGACAAAAAGTGAAATTACCATCAAGAATGTATCCAACGATAATCTGGGCGTTATCCCCGAAAGCTTCCGTCGCCTCGGCATCAAGCTAGAGCAAAAGGGAGATGATATCTATGTACCCGCTCAAGAAGCGTACGAGATAGAATCTTTTATCGACGGCTCCATCATGACCATAGCCGATGCACCGTGGCCGGGATTGACTCCTGACTTGTTGAGCGTAATGCTTGTCGTAGCCACTCAAGCTAAAGGAAGTGTACTGATTCATCAGAAAATGTTTGAAAGTCGCTTGTTCTTTGTGGATAAGCTGATAGATATGGGAGCGCAAATTATCCTCTGTGATCCTCACCGTGCCGTAGTCATCGGTCATAACCATGGCTTTAAGCTGCGTGGCGCCCGTCTCACTTCACCGGATATACGTGCCGGAATCGCTCTGCTGATTGCCGCTATGAGTGCGGAAGGAACCAGTACCATTAGTAACATCGAACAGATAGACCGTGGTTATCAGAATATTGAAGGACGTCTGAATGCCCTCGGAGCCAGAATCACCCGAATATGATAAAGAAAGAAGAAGTATATAAGATAGGATTATTCAATAAACCGCATGGCATCCACGGCGAGTTGCAGTTTACCTTTACGGACGATATCTTCGATCGCGTGGACTGTGATTATCTGGTATGTTTGCTCAACGGAATATTCGTTCCTTTTTTCATCGAAGAATACCGTTTCCGTTCAGACTCTACCGCCTTGGTGAAACTTGAAGGAGTGGATACTGCCGAACGTGCCCGTATGTTTACCAACGTTGAAGTTTACTTCCCCGTGAAACACGTAGAAGACACCGAAGAAGGTGAACTGACTTGGAATTACTTCATTGGTTTCCAAATGGAAGACGTACACCACGGACCTTTGGGAGAAGTAACAGATGTAGATACAACTACCGTGAACACCCTTTTCGTAGTACTACAGGAGGATGGAGAAGAACTATTAGTACCCGCACAAGAAGAATTTATCTTAGGAATCGACCAGCAACAGCGAGTCATCACTGTAGAACTTCCCGAAGGACTGTTGAACCTTGACGAATTGGATTCAGACACCGACGACACGGATTAGCATAGCAGTATGCCCGATTCGCTAGAAACCGTGTAATCCGCGTAACCCGCGTAATCCGTGCCTAAAATTGTAAACAATATAATTAACCGAAGATGCCAAAGAGAAGACGAAGTAAAGCTTTCTGGAATAATTTCAAGTTCAAGTATAAACTAACAATCGTTAATGAGAATACACTTGAAGAGATAGTGGGACTTCGTGTATCCAAGCTCAACGGTCTTTCCGTGCTACTTTGTGTATTGGCAGTACTCTTTCTGATAGCTGCCTGCATCATCACTTTCACCCCTTTACGCAATTATCTACCGGGCTACATGAACAGTGAAGTCCGCACACAAATCGTAGACAACGCCCTGCGGGTAGATTCGTTGCAACAGATTCTCAATAAGCAAAACCTGTATATCATGAATATTCAGGATATCTTCAGCGGCA
Organism: uncultured Bacteroides sp.; assembly: GCF_900547205.1. Lineage (GTDB taxonomy): Bacteria > Bacteroidota > Bacteroidia > Bacteroidales > Bacteroidaceae > Bacteroides. The sequence continues at coordinate 72,399 of NZ_URFY01000010.1, read as the reverse complement.
AAGTGCAGATAGACAGCGTGCATACGATTGATTCGCTGACTACCGCTCGTGAAGATACGCTGATGGAACGCACCAAGCGCGAAGAAGAATTTCGTCGCCAATATGAAGAAACAGAAAAGTATAACTTGACGTCGATAGTCTCTCAGCCTGACGTGAACGGGCTGATTCTATATCGCCCTACACGCGGAATGATTTCCGACCACTTCAATGCCGACAATAAACATTTCGGAACAGATATAGCCGCCAATCCCAATGAAAGCGTATTGGCTACGATGGATGGAACAGTCATACTAAGTACCTATACTGCCGAAACCGGTTATCTGATAGGTGTGCAGCACAATCAGGATTTAATCTCAATCTATAAACACTGCGGCTCTTTGCTTAAAAAGGAAGGCGACCGCGTGAAAGGTGGCGAAGCCATCGCCTTGGTGGGAAACAGCGGAACCTTGAGTACCGGTCCGCACCTGCACTTTGAACTTTGGTACAAAGGGCATCCCATTAATCCCGAAAAGTATATCGTGTTTTAATGACTATAACCTGAAAGAGGACATAGATAATAATGAATATAGAAACTAACAAAAAGAAAAAACAAATAGCCATCCTAGGCTCCACCGGCTCTATAGGCACACAGGCACTGCAAGTAATTGAGGAGCACCCCGACCTGTACGAAGCATACGCTCTGACAGCTAACAACCGTGTAGAACTGCTGATTGCCCAAGCACGGAAATTCCAGCCGGAAGTGGTAGTGATAGCCAACGAGGAAAAGTATTCCGAACTGAAAGAAGCATTGAGAGACCTGCCTATCAAAGTGTATGCAGGAGCGGAAGCCATCTGTCAGATTGTGGAAGCTGGTCCCGTAGATATGGTGCTGACAGCCATGGTAGGCTACGCCGGACTGAAGCCGACGATAAATGCCATCCGTGCGAAAAAGGCCATAGCATTAGCGAATAAAGAAACGCTGGTTGTAGCCGGCGAACTGATTAATCAGTTGGCACAGCAATACCGCACACCGATATTGCCGGTAGATTCCGAACACTCTGCCGTGTTCCAGTGCTTGGCGGGAGAAGTGGGCAATCCGATAGAGAAAGTAATACTGACCGCTTCTGGAGGTCCCTTCCGGACGTGTACGTTGGAACAACTCAAAACCGTGACTAAGACGCAAGCCCTCAAACACCCCAATTGGGAGATGGGAGCAAAAATCACGATTGACTCTGCTTCGATGATGAACAAAGGCTTTGAAGTAATTGAAGCTAAATGGCTGTTTGGCGTTCAGCCGAGCCAGATAGAGGTCGTTGTACATCCGCAATCCGTCATCCATTCCATGGTGCAGTTCGAAGATGGCGCAGTGAAAGCACAGTTGGGTATGCCCGATATGCGCCTGCCCATCCAATACGCCTTCTCATATCCCGACCGTATCTCTTCTTCTTTCGACAGGCTTGACTTTACCCAATGCACCAACCTGACGTTTGAACAACCCGATACGAAGCGTTTCCGTAACCTTGCTCTGGCTTATGAAGCCATGCATCGTGGTGGAAATATGCCTTGCATTGTCAATGCTGCCAATGAAGTAGTAGTAGCCTCTTTCCTGAAAGACGGCATCAGCTTCCTCGGAATGAGCGACGTGATTGAGAAAACAATGGAGAAAGCGACATTTGTTGCGGCTCCTACTTACGACGACTATGTGGCTACTGATGCGGAAACGCGAAGAATTGCTGCAAGTTTGATATAGTTGATGTGATTTTATAAAAGGATTTTAGACTAATAAGTTATATAAATAAAAAAGTCGCTTCATCTCTCCTTCTTCGTTTGAGAAAGAGAAGGTCAGTAATGAAGCTTTAAATTGTAAAATAGATATATGGAAACATTTTTGATTCGTGCCCTGCAATTGATTATGAGCCTTTCGCTGCTCGTCATCATTCATGAAGGCGGGCATTTCCTTTTTGCCCGTTTGTTTAAGGTGCGTGTAGAAAAATTCTGCTTATTCTTTGACCCATGGTTTACTTTATTTAAGTTCAAACCCAAGAGAAGTGATACTGAATATGCTGTAGGCTGGTTGCCCTTGGGTGGTTATGTCAAGATTGCCGGTATGATTGATGAGTCGATGGATACCGAGCAAATGAAGCAACCCGAACAACCGTGGGAATTTCGTTCCAAACCCGCTTGGCAACGTCTGCTGATTATGGTAGGTGGTGTGTTGTTCAACTTCCTGTTGGCGCTGTTCATCTACTCTATGATTCTTTTTGCTTGGGGCGATCAGTATATAAAGGTACAGGAAGCACCCCTCGGAATGGAATTTAACGAGTCTGCTAAGGCAGTCGGTTTTCAGGATGGAGACATTTTGCTTTCTGCCGACGGAGTTGCTTTTGAACGTTATGATGGCGATATGCTCAGCCAAGTTGCTGATGCTCGTGAAGTAAGCGTGCTCCGCAACGGCGCAAAAGCTTCTGTTTACATCCCCGAAGATTTTATGCAACGCCTGCTGGCCGATAGCGTTCGCTTTGCTTCATTCCGCTTCCCCTATGTTATAGACAGCGTGATGGTAAACTCACCTGCTGCCCAAGCTGGTATCCAACCGGGTGACAGTATTATCGCTTTGAACGGCAAACCGATATCCTTCTCCGACTTCCGGGAAGCCATGACCGAGCGTAAGAAAAACGAGGCTGCACTTCTCAAAGACAGCATCGATTCCCGTTTGATTAACCTGACTTATGTACGTGGTGGTGCAACAAATACTTTATCTATGCGAGTAGACTCTGCCTACATGATGGGAGTAACTGCCTGTCTCGTCACAGATCGTCTGTTGCCTATGATGAAGAAGCAGTACTCCTTCCTTGAATCCTTCCCCGCAGGTGTCTCTTTGGGAGTGAAAACGCTGAAAGGCTACGTGGGAAACATGAAATATCTCTTCTCCAAAGAAGGAGCTAAGCAACTGGGTGGCTTCGGAACAATCGGCAGCATCTTCCCCGCAACGTGGGATTGGCATCAGTTCTGGTACATGACAGCCTTCCTGTCCATCATTTTGGCATTCATGAACATCCTGCCTATCCCTGCATTGGATGGCGGTCACGTGCTCTTCCTCTTCTATGAGATGATAGCCCGACGCAAACCAAGTGACAAGTTTATGGAATATGCTCAGATGACAGGTATGGTTCTGCTCTTCGGGTTGCTTATATGGGCAAACTTCAATGATATATTAAGATACTTCTTCTAGTACTTCCGAAGAATAAAATAGGCACGAATTACTAAGACTTGAGCAAGTCTTAGTAATTCGTGCCTATTTTATTTAAACGTATTCTATTTGCTTTTCAATGTAGAAGGCTGCGATAACCTCAAACTACTTACAATAGCCGCTACAATTGCAAATCCGCTACCCACCATCAAGCAAACTGCCGTACTGCGTCCTGAACTTACGAAACTGAATAGCAAGGCAACAAGCGTAGTACCGCACGTTTGCCCCAACAGCCGTGCCATGCCCAGCATTCCGCTTGCTCCGCCCGAACGTTGCGTAGGAGCAGAGGAGATGATGGTACTGTTATTCGGCGTTTGAAATAGCCCGAATCCTGCACCACATAGCATCAGACGCAGTATGATACTAATCTCCGACGACTCTGTGGTGAGATTAGAAAGTGAGAAAAGCCCTGCGGCAAATAACACCATACCAATGCTTCCTAATATCCCTGGATGAATCTTTTCTACGAGATAACCTGCCAGAGGAGCAGTGATGAGCGTAGCCAGCGGCCACGGAGTCAATAAAAGCCCCGTCATCACTTCGCTATGCCCCAACGTGTTCTGAAGGAAAAACGGCAAAGACACCATCGCCGCCATCTGCGCAATGAACGAACAGATAGACGTCAGGATGGACAACCGGAATATCGGTATTTTCAATAAATCCAACGGTAGCAACGGAGTAGTCTGCGAAAGCTGCCGGCGCACATAGTACGTTCCCACCACGGCAAGCACAACTATCTGTATCACGAGGAAATCCATTTTCTCATGATGTGCGAATCCGTCTAATGTATAAATTAATAGCCCGAAAGTAATGGCATTTGCCACCGCGCTAATCGTGTCGAACTTCCGCTTGGAACGTTCTTCCTGCTGGGGAAGGTGTTTCCATCCCAGCACCAATGCCGTGATTCCCAGTGGCACATTGATAGCAAACAGCCAGTGCCAACTGGCAATGGAAAGAATACCGCTAGCCACCGAAGGACCCGCAGCAGCCGATATCGCCACTACCATGGCATTAATCCCCATCCCCCGTCCAATTTGGCTTTTGGGATAGATATACCGGAGCTGTGCCGTATTCACACTCGTGATGGCGGAAGCGCTGAATCCTTGAAAGATACGCGCCATAGTCAGTGTCCAGAACGAATCGGAGAGGGCACATATAAGGGAAGTGACGCAAAACAAACCGATTCCCGAAAGGAACACTTTGCGGTAACCGATGATTTCTCCCAAAGAAGAAAAAGACAGGAGCGTGACGACGATTGCCAACTGATAGCCGTTGATAATCCAAGTGGTGACGGAAGGCGAAGTCCCGAAATCATGCGAGAGTGTCGGCAGTACGACGTTAACGATGTTAATATCAAGCACCGACATACAGAGTGCGAAGCCGATGGATACGACAGCCCATATACGTCTGGGCATTGGCAATCCATCGGTTTCGCCGGTCTGTGTAGCAGTAGGATTTATTGTTTGTACCATATGAAAACTTATTCAATGTTCTGTAAAAGTAACCAAAACAATCATACACGTGTTTTTGTTTTCTTTGAAAAATAAGTTTTTTTAGCGGTGAGAGTATGTGTTTAGACAATACTGGTGCAGGCAGCAGTGACCTCCGGTTACTTCAACTTCAGAATCCGCTGATTACTGCTTCCTCGAAACTCCAGATAAGGTGAGAAAAGAGATTGCTCGAAACGTCCGTCCACCAAGACGTCTATATAAGGAAGAATCGCACGAAGCTGCGGTTGAGCCTGAATTTCTTCGTACGTATACCCGGTGTAGCACCACACGTTCAACCCTGTTTCCTCTTTCACTCTTTTGGCGAAAAGCAGAAACTCTTCCGGTTGAAAAAGCGGATCGCCACCGGAGAAAGTAACCCCGTCCAACAACGGATTCGCCTTGATTTCCCTCAAAATAGATTGAATCTTCTCTTCCGTCAACTCTTCCCCTGCATTCGGATTCCAGCTTTCCGGATTGTGGCAACCAGGGCAGTGATGAGCGCATCCGGCAAGATATATCGAATACCGGATGCCTTCACCATCCACTATTGTCTCAGGATAAGTTCCTAATAAATTCATCTTCTTACAAGTGCTTCACTCGGTCTTTCTCTTCTGCTCGTTTGGCTGAGTTCCACGAACTGAGGTCGCCCGTCAGATAGCCGGTGATGCGGCGCATACGCAGGATGCTTTCGCTTTGGCATACGGGACATTTGTCGAAGATAACCCCTTTGTAGCCGCATTTGTGGCAAGTATCCACCGGATGGTTGATAGAACCGTAGCCGATACCTTCGTCGTACATCACCTTAACAATCTTGGCGATGGCGCGCACGTTCTTCTGAGCTTCACCGTCCAGTTCCACATACGTGATGTGTCCGCCGCGGGTGATGGCGTGGAAAGGAGCTTCCCGTTTGATTTTCTCCACGATGCCGATTGGTTCTTTCACGTCCACGTGGAAAGAGTTAACGTAATAATCTCTGTCCGTAACGCCTTCAATCTTGCCGTACTTCCGGCGGTCCATCTTTGTGAAACGTCCCGAAAGTCCTTCGGCAGGCGTAGCCAGTACAGAGTAATTCAGATTATATTTTGCTTTATATTCGTCCACTACTTTGTTCATTTCCATCACAGCTTCGTGCAGCGTATTCCATGCTTTCCGGCTGTGTCCGTGGCCTTCGCCATAAAGGGCCACCATCGCATTGTGTCCGCCTATGAATCCGATGCCCAGTGTGCCGCTGCGCAATGCATCGCCCACCTGTTCGTTCGGATTCAGTGCACCACCGCCTTTCCACACGTCGTTGCCCATCATGAAGGGGAACTGACGCGCCAAAGCCGTGCGCTGATATTGATATCTTTCGTAGAGCTGGTCGGCTATCAAAGAAGCCATGTTGTGTACGGATTCGATAAAGATTTCCTTTGCTTTCAGTTCCATAGTATCCTTGTTGCGTTCGTCCTCTATCAGGTTCTCCGCTTTGATGCGTGCTTCGATAGCCAGTCGGGGCATATTCATTGTAGTAAATGACAGATTGCCGCGTCCCAAAGACGACTTCTCTCCGGCAACATTTTCATACACACGGGTGCGGCAACCCATCGTTGCCAACTCGTAAATGTAACGTTTCGGATCGTCCGCTCTCCATTTCTCGTTTTGATTGAAAGGTGCATCCAGAAACATGAAGTTCGGGAAAAGAGCTTTCGAAGTTGTCTGGCAAGCTCTCAGCAGCAGGTCGAAGTTGGGAGCTTCGTAGCTCGCCTTCATGGCATCCTCTATGTTCTCCGCTTTCATAGCCTTCTCATAGTCCTTTTCAGAGTAAGACACTCCATCCTTCACCTTGAATATCTGGATGGGGAAAACAGGGACTTCGCCACGTGTGCCCAGTCCTTCGATGGTAGCTTTCAGCAATTCTTCAATCACCATCCGTCCTTCGGCAGAAGTGTCCGTACCATAATTAATAGAGCTGAATACCACCTGATTACCTCCACGTGAGTGCATCGTGTTCAGGTTGTGGATAAATCCTTCCATCGCCTGGTGTGTATCTTTGCGTGTCTGCTGATAGGCTTTTTCGACGATGCGGGCAAGGTGCTCTTTGTCGATAATGATTTGCAGTGCTATCAAAGCAATACGTAGTGTTTCGCGCTCCAACTCGGTCGATTTGATAGATGGTAAAGACGCCTTAATCAAGTTGCGGATGGCTTTCTCGTCTGCCTGAGTACCGTTTTCCATAGCCACGTAGAAATTGATAAACGAGGAGAGGTGTTTGCGGAACGACTTTGCCACACCCTTTGCCATGAAGAAGTCGAAAGCAGGAATTGCTTGTCCGCCGTGCTGCTCGTTCTGGTTGGTCTGGAAGATAATGGTAGCCAGTGTGGCATAGCTTTGAATGCTCTGTGGTGTACGGATGCTGCCGTTTTTGGTGCGGAAACCGCGTTCAAACAAATCGTCCATGTCATATTGGATGCAAGTCGTCGTTTTCGTCGGATAGTAGTCCAAATCGTGGATATGGATGTCGCCAAGCTGGTGTGCTTCTGCAAAGCGCTTGGGCAGTAAGTATTTATACGTATAGTCCTTCGTCACTTCCGACGCGAAGGTCATCATTTGTCCGGCAGGGGTATGGCTGCTCATGTTGGCGTTGCTCAGGTTCACGTCGTTCTTGTCGATAGCCACGATGCCGTCCATTACTTGCTTCATTTGGGTTTTCTTGTCCCGCTCCGTGTTTCGCCATTCGCGATAGATGATGTACTTCTTCGCCACTTCGGGGCGTACCTGCATCAATGCTTTTTCCACTAAATCCTGTATTTCCTCTACGGTAATGGTAGGGGTGGCAAACTGACTGATTACATTCATGGTGATGTCAGCAATCAATTGCTGTTCATCCTGAACGCCTGTCGCACTGAATGCTTTGCTAATTGCATTCTTGATTTTACTGATAGAGAAATCTTCTCTTTTACCATCTCTTTTGATGATACAAATTTCCGCGTAGTTCATAACTTTAACTCCCGAAAGTGATTAATAATATGTTAGTTCGATTCCGGCAGGTCTTCTGACTTATCTCTCCCTCGCATCGTCTTCCCACATAGGTGTATGCAGTGACATAATGTGCGGATTCACAGAGAATTACAGCAGCGGGTACTGTCGCCGATTTGCACAGCGTTCCCTCATTGACTAAACCTCTTTTTAGTTCCGAAACCGGGGACAAAGATATAAGATAAAGTAATAGCTTGGTTGGCTTTTAACATTAAATTTCGGGAAACTTTTCTTTCTTGTTGATACAGAAAGTTTTCCAAAACGGAAAACTTTTTTCTGAATTTAACTTACCGGGTTTCTGTTTTTGCTCCTCTCTTTTCGCTAAATCAGACATGGATTTTTGTGCATTCCTTTATTGCGTGTGCAAAGGTGCAAATTATATTTCTTATGTTCAAGACAAAGATTGAAGAAAATCGTTATAAATATGAGTTTTGAAAAGAAACAGGAACACTTCTCTGATGGTATTTGTGTAACTAATTATTTCTATCCAATCCGCCTGCAATTATTCATTCATTTTCTTGTGTTCTTTGTATGCTGAAAGTAGTTTATCATTTATGCATAAACTCTATTTAAGTTTATAATAAAAACCTTCATCGTTTATTATAAACGGGTCTTGAGTTTATTATAAACTCTTATATTCCGTTTTAGTATTTTCTATTTAAATTTATGCAACAAAAAAGGCTGCAAACCCCATAGTGGTTCGCAGCCTTAAGCCTTCGGGAGAATTCTTATTCCCTAATATTTATATAAATTTGGAGGGACTTATGTCCTAATCTTATACTTTAGATCAGTTGGGTACGGAGGATTATATGTATTCCTTTCTTTCATTTTTTATAGTTTTATTGCACGTAGCAGGTACAAATATACAATAAAAAAAAGCATTTGTCAAGTCCTTGGGGCAATAAAGGATTCATTTCGGGGTTTTGCATTCACTCCGTCAATGGATGAAGATACTATTACCTCAACATTGTACCCTAAAAAAAGTCCGCTTTCCATAACTCCGGTTATTGCCTTGAGTTGGTTCTCTAGCGAAGAGTCGATATAGCGGAAGCGGGTGTCGAGGATGAAGTTACCGTTTTCCGTCAGCGTAGGTCCGTCTTTGCCGTGGGCGGGGCGGAGTACGATATCTGATGCGCCTAGTCGGTGCAGTTCGTTTTCTACATAAGCCAGTGAGTCGGGGAAGATTTCCACGGGTATGGGGAATTTGCTTCCCAGCTCGTTGACAAGTTTAGCGGGGTCGATGATGATGAATGTTTTGTTGCTGCTCTTGATGAGTAGCTTCTCTTTGCACATGGCGCCGCCACGTCCTTTTATCAGGTTGTAGTCGGAGTCCACTTCGTCGGCTCCGTCGAAGGTCCAGTCTGGGCGTTTGTTCCAGAGGGTGGTTTGAGGGATATCAAGTTGTATGCAAGTCAAGGAGATTTCTTTGGAAGCGGGGATGACTTCGATGTGCAGATGCTCTTCACGAATCCGTCGGGCTAGTTGGAACAGGGTGAGATAAACGGTTGAGCCGGAGCCGGCTCCTATCACTTCGTTCTCTTTGGCCATAGCTGCCACTTCGCGAGCTACACGCTCTTTTGCCTCTCGGTTGGTTATCGCATCCGACCATTGGAGATGCTTTATCAGGTCATTATCCCAGTTCATCACTTTACGTTCTATAGTTTACTATATCAAGTTACTCTATATAGTTTAACAAGCGGTGGAAAGTGTTTGTTTTAGGTTTAGTTAATTTTTTAATCTAGTTACGTTAAACGTTAACAAATTGGTGATATCTATTAAAGCGTGTTATAAATCGGGTTACATTGCCTTCGAAATTTGGAGATATGCGGAAAGTCCGTATCTTTGCAATGTGTTTTTCATAGTATTAGATTTAAGGTTAACAAAAAGATTGGCTGTCTGGGATAGATAGCCTTTTTTTATGCCCGGACGTCACCTCTTATAGTATCAGCCAGATAGCAATAATGTGCCCAATGCTACCTCCCAGACAAAATAAGTGGAAAGTGGCGTGCATATAAGGTTTGCGCAGTGAATAGAATATAGCTCCCACGATATAAGAAATGCCACCGCCTATCAGCCACCAGAAGGCGGGAGCAGCCCCCATTGACGCAAGATTATCCATTAAAGGCTTCATAGCTACCAATATGCAGGCTCCCATGCCTACATAGCAAACAGTCTCCAGATTGCTGTGCTCTTTCAGTTTCTTGAAACTCAGTATGAACCCTACAGCAGCCGACAGCCAGACAAAAGCGAAGATTCCCCATCCCCAACCGCCGGCGTGACGCATGACGAGCAGTGTGAAAGGAGTGTATGTACCTGCAATATGCAGATAGATAGCTCCATGGTCGAATTTGCGAAGCAGCTCTTTCGCCTTGCCGGGACGGCTCCCGTGATACCATGTAGAACTGACGTAGGAAGATAACATTCCTGCCAGATAGACTGTCACACAGACCACCGCCCAATGCGGTTCGGCATTCTCCGATGCTTTCACAATCAAGAAATAGCCGGCGATAACTCCGAGCAATATGCCTGCTCCATGACTAAGGGTATTTGCCCATTCTTCTCCGTTGCTGTATCTTTTATTTTCCAATGTTTCGTTTTTTTTGAGCGCGCAAAGATACGTATAATATCAAGTAATATCATTATTTGGCAAATGATTTATATGGAGGGAATATTCATTTATTCTTGGATTGTTTCATAATGGAGCTTCAGTTTCCGGCTTTTTATTACGGTGGACCTGTGGCAGGTAAGTATCGTAACCCTTATGCTGAAATGGTGAGCGGTTATTCTAAGAAGAATGAATCGACCATGATTGCCAGTCTTGACTTGGAACAGGATTTGAAATTTATCACTCCCGGGCTGAAGGTCAAAGGGATTATATCTTTCAAGAACTGGGCTACTACAAATGTAGTACGTTCTTTCTCTCCCTACTACTATGGGATAAAAGATTACTCAAAAGATGCCAATGGTGAATATACCTACACCTACGAATCCATTACCAAGGGTACAACTGCCCTTACTACAACCCCTTCCAACGGAGGCGACCGCTTACTGAACTATCAGTTGTCTTTGGACTATGCACGGACTTTTGCCGATAAACACAACGTGGGTGCCATGCTTGTATATTTGCAAAGAGACTACAATCAAAATGCACCAAGTGATTTTTATGCTACCTTCCTGTACGCAACCAGGGTATTGCAGGTCGTGTCACTTATGCATACGACGGTAAGTATCTGCTTGAAGCGAATTTTGGATACAATGGAAGTGAAAACTTTGCAGAAGGAAAGCGCTTTGGCTTTTTCCCTTCAGTGGCTGTGGGCTACAACATCTCGAACGAAGATTTCTTCAGCCCGTTAAAGAACACCATTTCTAACCTGAAAATCAGAGGCTCGTATGGTAAAGTAGGAAACTCATCCACCGATTCACGTTTCCCCTACCTGACCTATGTAAATCTGTCCGGAAGATCCTTTACCTTTGGAAACAATTGGATGAATACAGGTACGGGAGCAGTCATTACCCGATATGGTACGGATGGTGCACGTTGGGAAACAGGTATCAAAGCCAATGTAGGATTTGACTTGACGTTGTTTAACTCGCTGAGCATCACCTTCGATTGGTTCACAGAGACACGTAAAGACATTTTCATGCGTAGAAACATCGTACCTGCTGAATCCGGTATTACAAACGATTTGCGTCCTTTCGCAAATTTGGGTAAAGTTAAAAATGGTGGTGTCGACTTGAATGTGGAATACAATAAAGCATTCTCTAAAGATTTCGTGGTATCCTTGAAAGGTAGTTTTACGTATGCCAAAAATGAATTGTTGGATGCCGACGAACCCGTTTACCCTGAAAATGAAGCATATCGTTCGGAAGTTGGAAAGCCCCTGAATCGCTATACAGGTTTGGTCGCTTTGGGATTGTTCAAAGATGAAGAAGATGTGACAAATAGCCCTGAACAAACTTTCTCACCTAACTTGAAGCCGGGCGACATCAAGTATAAGGACCTGAACGGGGACAATAAGATAGACGGTAATGACATGATGGAGATTGGTGACCCCACCGTTCCACAGATTGTTTATGGTTTCGGAGGTTCCTTTCAATACAAGAATTTCGATTTCTCCATATTCTTTCAGGGAGTGGCCAAAACAAGTCTTATGATGCAGAACATACATCCGTTTACTTCCGACCAAACTACATTGCTCGACTTTATCGCCAAAGACTATTGGACGGAAGCCAACCCTAACCCGAATGCAGAATATCCGCGCCTGATTAGCAATCTGGACTCGCACAACAACTTCGAGTCTTCTACTTACTGGCTGCGCAGCGGGGCATTCATGCGTCTCAAAAATATGGAGATAGGATATACATATAAGATGGCACGACTCTTCCTTTCAGGACAGAATCTGCTCACCTTCTCGCCGTTCAAACATTGGGATCCGGAGTTGGGTGGAGGTAAAGGTTTGACCTATCCTAATTTGCGTGTTGCTACCATTGGTTTACAATTAACATTTTAAATGAGTTCACATGAAAAATATAATTTTAATCCTTACGCTATTTTCAACGGTTTTGTTTAGTAGTTGCGACTATTTGGACATAGTGCCTGACGATACAGCCACATTGGCGGATGCGTTCAAAAACGAAACCACTGCGGAAAACTTTGTTTATACGTGTTATTCTTATATACCGCAATACAACAATTGCCGTACGAACTTCAGTTGGCTGATGTCTAATGAAACGGTATGCTCTAAGCACTGGGGACTGCAATGGTTCTCGTTCTTGCAGATGCAACAATTGCAATACAGTTCCAGCAACCCGGTTTTGGACATTTGGCAGCAATGCTATCAAGGCATCAAACAATGCTATCTTTTCCAGAACAATATTGATAAAGTGGTGCCGATGACGATATCACCGGCGGAATATGAAGCTAAAAAGAAAGTATGGCTTGCAGAAACCGACTTCCTGATTACTTATTTCCATTCAGTTTTGTTGCAGAACTATGGTCCGATAGTAATCGTTGATACGGAGATTCCTTTGGACGGTGAAGGAGAGACCTACTTCCGTCCACGTAAAACGTATGATGAATGCGTAGCGGCCATTGCCGGTATGTTCGATAAAGCTATGGGAAATTTGCCGACCACCGTACCGAACAATGACTTGGGACGTGCAACGAAAGTCATTGCCCAAGCATTGAAGGCCAGAATGTACCTCTTTGCTGCAAGCCCTCTGTATAACGGCAACAACAGCGATTTCTATGCAAACTTTAAAGATAAAAACGGCACTCCACTGATTAATCCAACGTATGATAAGAACAAGTGGAAGATAGCCATGGATGAAACCAAGAAAGCTATTACCATGGCCGATGAAGCCGGAATACGTTTATATAAGTACACAAGTACGAAACCGCTTAGCAAGTTTGACCAGGCAGTGGCAAACCAACGTTTTACAATGACAGATCCTTGGAACCAAGAACTGATTTGGGGATACAGCAACGCAAAAGAGACGGGTAATAACCAAAACAATATTCAAACAATGGTTACACCCAGAGGTATCTGTCCCCGTGACGCCAAAGATCCGGTTGGTGGTATAGGTCCGTCATTGCGTGCTGTGGAATTCTTTTATTCCAAGAACGGTATTCCATGCGATGAAGACCCTAATTACAAGTGGGAAGACCGTATGAAAATAATGCCGGGCGATTCTACTATCTATCTGCACCGTGACCGTGAACCACGTTTCTACGCTTTTGTAGGCTTCGACCGTGGTCCGTATGAAATCAATGGAGACACCATCACGCTCAAACTCCGCTTTAAAGAGCAGAATGGCGTGCAACAAGCCGACCTGAATGCCGACCACCTTTACAGCGGATATGCATTGAAGAAAGGGGTAAGTACTACCAACCAAGCAACGAGTACGGGTACTTTCACCGTAAATCCCTATCCGTTCCCCATTATCCGTTTAGGAGAACTGTACATGAACTACGCAGAAGCTTGTGCAGAATATACCGGAACGCTGGATGCTGATGCAACCCATTACTTTAACGCTATCCGCGAGAAAGCCGGATTGCCTACACTGGCAGAGTCATTCGGTAGCCCAACCGGTGATGACCTGATAAAAATTGTCCGCCGCGAACGTATGTGTGAGTTGATTTTTGAAGGACACTGGTTATATGATGTAAAACGGTGGAACATAGCAGAGCAATTCTTCAAAGAAGATGGGAACGGTATGCGCGGTTTGACTTCGGCAGGTACTACTGCAGAAGAGTTTTATCAAGCCAGAGTACTTCCGGAAAGACCGATTATATTCACACAGAAGCAATATTTTTATCCTATAGACCAAGATTATATTGATATCAATCCCAACTTGATTCAGAATCCGGGATGGTAACAAGCCTTAGGCACTAAATAAAGCGGATTGCGCGGATTCATTCAACTGATACGCTAAATCCGCTTTACTAGTATTGGGAAAATATTATTTCGTCGGAGTATGGCGCTTGAAATTTCCCTTTTTTTACTAATGTAGCACAAATAACAAATCCCAATAATGATAACAGACCTGAAAAGTATTTATGTCGGTTTACTGTTAACGGTAAGCCTGTGCCTTTTTGCCATTCCTATGCATGGAGAAGACGGCAATCTGAAACGACTCGCCGAAAAGATGTTGCCGGAACAGGCTGACAACATCCTCTTTGAAAAGATGGCGGGTGAAAAAGATTTCTTTGAGTTGGAAACCCGTAACGGAAAGCTTATTATCCGGGGAAACAAAGGAGTGCCAATGGCGAGAGGACTGAATCACTATATGCGCCATTACCTGCACCGCACCATCAGTTGGACGGGCAATAACCTTGCCCCGGTAAAATCGCTTCCAGTTGTGGCTCCTAAACTGCATATAGACGCTGAGCTTCCGCTACGATACTATCTAAACTATTGTACGTACAGTTACTCCATGGCTTTTTGGGACTGGCAGCAATGGGAAGACGAGATAGACCGTATGGCAATGCAAGGCATAAATATGCCTCTGGTATCAGTCGTCGGACAGTATGCCGTATGGCAAAACACATTACGCAGGCTGGGCTATTCCGAACAGGAAATTATCGACTTCTTGCCCGGTGCGGGGTATGAAGCGTGGTGGCTGATGGGAAACTTGGAGAAGTTCGGAGGACCTGTGTCACAGCAATTCATCAATCGCCAGACCGACATACAGCAGAAAATGCTGAAGCGTATGCGCGAGTATGGCATGGAACCCGTTCTTCAAGGTTTCTATGGAATGATACCCAATAGTATGATTCAGAAATTCCCGGAAGCTGATATCAGGAATGTAGGGAAATGGATTACTTTCCAGCGTCCCGCTTTCCTTGTTCCTTCCGATCCGCTCTTTACGAAAGTGGCACGTATATTTTATGAAGAGCAGGAAAAGCTCTTCGGGAAAGCCCGATACTTTGCCGGCGATCCCTTCCATGAAGGAGGCAATACAAAAGGAATCAACATCAAAGAAGCTGCTTCTCACATTTATCAACTGATGAAAGAGCAAAACCCGCAAGCGGTATGGGTGCTTCAAGGATGGGATGGAAATCCTTCCGGAGTCTTGATGGATGGATTGAAAACAGGAGAGGCTGTCATACTAGATCTAATGGCATGTGCCCGCCCGCAATGGGGAGGCATACCTACGTCCGTATCACACAAGGAAGGCGGTTACCGGAATCATGATTGGATATGGTGTGCATTGCCAAACTTTGGCGGGCGTATCGGTATGTATGGCAAGCTGCCCAGCTACGCCAGCGGGGTGGTTAAAGCAAAACAACACCCGTTGGGTAAGCGTGTATGCGGTATTGGCACCACTCCCGAAGGTATTGGCACCAATCCTATTGACTATGATATGGTATATGATATGGCTTGGCAAAAGGATACCATTGTAGTAAAAGATTGGATATCGGACTATACGGCCTACCGTTATGGGAAAAGTGATAAGAATGCCGATGCAGCCATGCAACTGCTGGCATCTACCGTCTACAGTTGCCCTTGGGCAGCCGACGGACCACAGGAATCTTTTTTCTGTGCCCGGCCTTCACTGGAAATTGACTACGTATCTTCTTGGGGAACAGCGAAACTGTACTATCCTCCAATGGCAGTAGCCGAGGCTTTAGGCTGTCTGCTGAAAGCCGAACGGCAACTTAGTGAAGTGGATACCTACCGGTATGATGTAGTAGACGTAACACGCCAGATGCTTGCTGATTACGGCAAATATGTCCATAGCTATATAGCGAAGGCTTTTCAGGATAAAGACATTGAAGCCTTTGATCGCTACACCCGGAAATTCTGTGAGATGATTTTGGATCAGGACCGCTTACTGAGCACCCGGAAAGAATTTTTACTAGGTGAATGGATACACCAAGCGGCTGCGTGTGGTTCTACCTCTGCAGAAAAAGAGCTTTTTGTGCAGAATGCCAAACGTCAAATCACTACTTGGGCACCCGTCAACTCTAGTCTGCACGAATATGCCCACAAAGAATGGAACGGCATTCTGGCAGGATTATACGCTCCTCGTTGGCAGGCTTATTTCGAAACTCTCCGGCATGAACTGGAAGGAAAACCGTCGGAAAACATCGACTTTTTTGCGATGGATACAAAGTTTGTAGAATCGAAAGAAGAGTTCATATCCATTCCGCAGCCGGACGAAGTAAAGATAGTCAAAGAACTTTATCGAAAATATATAAAGGAAATGAAGCAGGATTCAAACTATTAAGCTGTCCTATTCATAATAGTTGCGGTAAATTGCTTGCAAAGTTAAGGTGCCTTTATCTTTAGTTTGTCACGGTCATGGCAAATTAAGGATAAAGGCACTTTAATAAAAAAGGGTATCCTTTCGGACACCCTATATGAAAAGTTTTTATACCTTATACCAAATGTCCAATCCACTCTTCGCGGTCGCCCGGAAGAAGGTCGATAACGGGTACTTCCACCATCGTGTAGCATCCCGGTTGCTGCTTCATGGAAGCGCGTGCCACGCATACCAACACTTGAGCTGTCAGTGCTGGATTGTTGATGCGCATGTTAAATTCGAACAACTGGTTCTGTGTCTTACCGGAAACACCTTTGCGGGTCAGGTTGACACCGTGTCCCATATCGAGTAGGGCATCTACGCTCGGAACCTGTTTCACGTGGGTTTCGTCGTTCACGAAGTAAGGGTCTGCTTTGATGGCGGCAGCCACTTCTTCAAATTTATATCCGTCTTTCAGTTCGATATATACCATACGGCGGTGGATACCGGTTCCCGTGGGGATGGTCATTGAAAGAGCGGCTTTCACTCCATCAATGGCTTTCACGGCTACGGTGTGTCCCATGCTCATGCCGGGGCCGAAGTTGGTGTAAGTGATTCCCTTCGGAGCAATCGCTTCCAGCATAGTGCGGACGATAGAGTCGCTTCCCGGATCCCATCCGGCAGAGATGATAGAAACGGCTTTGTGATCTTTAGCTGTGGCGTCCAGTGTGTGGCGCAAGTCAACGATGCCGGTATGAATGTCGAAGCTGTCTACTGTGTTTATACCCATCGCCAGATATTCTTTGGCATATTTCTCAACGCTGCGGGTAGGAGTGCAAAGAATGGCTACTTCTACGCCCTCCAATTCTTTGATATCCTTCACCACTTCATAGTTTGCCAACTCTTCCGGCTTGTTCTCCGCTCCTGCACGACGAACGACTCCGGCTATTTCGAAATCCGGCGCAGCTTGAAGCGCCTCGAGTACATAGTGACCGATGTTGCCATAACCAACGATGGCAGCTCTTACTTTTTTCATTCTTTTCTTGGTTTAAATGAACAAATTTCTTTCTTTTGCCTACAAAAGTAAACGTTTTACTAGCAACGTTGGTTCAATTGCTGTGATATTTTTATTTTTTTCACTTGTAGCCTCAGTGAAAAAAACTCTGTGAAACGCTGTGTCACTCTGTGGCGAATTATTTATCTTTGCCCTCATTATGATAGAATACGTTAGAGGCGAGCTTGCCGAACTCAGTCCGGCAACCGCAGTGATAGACTGTAACGGCGTGGGATATGCCGCCAATATATCGCTGAATACCTATTCGGCTATTCAGGGAAAGAAAAACTGCAAGTTGTACATCCACGAAGCGATTCGTGAAGATGCCTATGTGCTCTACGGATTTGCCGATAAGCAGGAACGGGAGATTTTTCTACTGCTGATTTCCGTTTCCGGGATTGGTGGCAACACGGCGCGTATGATTCTCTCCGCCCTTTCGCCCGCCGAACTGGTAAACGTGATCAGTACGGAAAATGCGAATCTGCTGAAAACGGTGAAAGGTATCGGGCTGAAAACAGCGCAACGTGTCATCGTGGACTTGAAGGATAAGATAAAAACGATGGGTACATCCGCCACTGCCGGAGGTGCTGCCGGTGGATTGCTGCTGCAACCCGCTAACGTGGAGGTGCAGGAAGAGGCTGTGGCTGCATTAACTATGCTTGGATTTGCCGCGGCTCCATCACAAAAGGTGGTACTGGCTATCCTGAAAGAAGAACCGGATGCTCCGGTAGAAAAGGTTATTAAACTAGCTTTGAAGAGATTATGAAGCAACAGAAGATTTATATGCAAACATGGCTGGATGCCCACCACCATGCGAAAGTGACGGATACTGACAAGTGGTATTTGGATTTGGCGAATGAACTATTGCCGTTGGTGGCAGAATCTTATTTGTATAATTATGCCACTGCGGAAGATCAACAACAAGTTGCTTTGACGTTTGCTTTGTATCTGGAAGATTGTGTGGCGGACGGAGGAAACTGGCGGCAGTTTATCCATTGGCATCACGAAAGCTACGGGCGCTATCTGCCCTTCTATTCACTTACACAGGATTATCTACCGGACGAAATAAACCGTGAAGACATTGCTTTTCTTTTATGGGCAATCAATTCTCCGGTTGGTGATGATTTCTACGGGGTAGAGAATCCGTTGAATAAGGATTTGCTGGAATTTGCAGATGTGGTTTACGGACGTTTGGATGCAGTTTTTGAAGAGGCTCCCATCAGTGATTTCCTGGCTGTGGATTGGATGATGGAAACGGAGTTGATGCAAAAGAAACGTGAACCGGTACCTGTGGCTTCACCCGGAGAAAAGATGCCTGAAAATGTGGAACGTTTCCTCGAAGCAAGTGGAGGAGAACCGCTAATGTTCTTTGACTCTTATGAAGCACTGAAAAAGTTCTTTGTGCAGTCCCTGAAGTGGGAGGACGAGGAAGGCGCTCTGTTGCCCGACTTGGCAGAGTTTGATGATTTCGTGTTGTATGCCAATCCGAAAGGACTGTTAATAGGACCGGACGTGGCCTCTTTTTTTGCAGATAAACACAATCCGCTGTATAATGCTGAGATGGCTGAGGAAGAAGGCTACGAACTGTTCTGCGAAGAAGGATTGTGTCCGTTCGATTTGTTGAAGTACGGAATGGAACACAACCTGTTGTCGGAAGCACAATTTCCGTTTAATGATGGAAAGGCGTTGCTTCAGGATAACTGGGATTTTGTGGCTCGTTGGTTTTTAGGGGAGTTTTATGAGGGGAAATAGGAGGTGAGTTATGCCAATTAAGAAAAACAACAATCCTTTTGCCGGAAAAGCAAAGCCCGGACTAAAGAAGAATGCTGGAAAGCGGGTAGGGAAGTCGAAGCCGGGGAAGGCTAATAATCAGTTGAATAGGAGGGTGAAGTGAATAATTTTAGGCACGGATTAATGCGGTTTTTTAGTATTTAAACCGTGAAATCCCTCTAATCCGTGCCTAATTTATGTATAAAGCAATTGTTCTTGATTGCTCTATTCTTTTTCTGTCGCCTCTTCCTGAACCTTTCTCTCTTTTTTCTTATTGATAAATTGAATCTTCAGATTTGCTTCTTCCTGCTCTTTCTTTATCTGTTGCATAGCCGAGAGAATCTGAGCCAATTCATAAACATTTGCAGCTGCTAGGCGGTCGGTGGGAGACATTGTAGTTTTATAAGTACGGTCGCCCACAAATTCTACGCGGATGTTTTGATCTTTGTTGCGGCTCAGAAATTCAATCACGCCACCGTCTTCTCCCAGTTTATAGTCCGCCTTCTCAATCTTTTCGTTCATATCAGTTGTCTCGTAGCTGTCTTTGGAAGCCGGAGTTTCTGCGAAACTGCCGTCAGGGATAGTCACTTTAACGCTTGCATGATGAATATTTCCGCTACCGCAATAGATGGAAGTCATGCTTATGATGCCCTGTTCATTTACCTGAAAACGGAGGTAGGAACGATGCAAGTTCTTTTCGATGGTTTGCGTAGGCCATAGATAATTGCCTACTTGTTGGTATTCGACATCTTTCTCCAGAATAAATTTACCTTTTATTGCATCAAATTCCTGTTGCTTGGCTTGAAAGGCACTATCCAGATAGGCAAGCGTTTTTTGTTGTGCTTTCGTTTCAACATCAAGCATCAATGCCTGGCCCGCTTTGCGTGCTTCGAATGCTTTGGGATACAGAATCTTGATACTGTCAATCTGCAATTTAGCTTCATCATAGTCACCGCGTTCGTAGGCAACCTTGGCAGCAGCAAGTTTTTCACTGGCTTTCTTCTCGATGCCATTTCCACAGGCAGAAAGTGTCAGCGTGCCACAAAAGAGGATAATCAGTTTTTTCATCATGCCTTTACGTTTTATAATTACTCGACAAAAGTACAAATATATCTCATATTTTTGTACTTTTGTCCCCTCAAAACTTATAACCAATAGGAATGATAGAGTTAACTCAAGAGGAATTGAAGCAGCATTTTAGCGAACCCATATTCGGACAGATAGCCGAAACAGCCGATGCACTCGGCATGGAGTGCTATGTGGTGGGCGGATATGTTCGTGATATATTCCTGCAACGTCCCTCCAAAGATATAGATGTAGTAGTTGTAGGCAGCGGAATCAGCATGGCGGAAGCGTTGGGAAAACGTCTCGGACGTGGTGCTCATGTCTCAGTATTCAAGAATTTCGGAACGGCACAGGTTAAATATAAAGGTACGGAAGTGGAATTTGTCGGTGCACGTAAGGAGTCTTATCAACGGGATTCGCGGAAACCAATCGTAGAGGATGGTACGTTGGAAGACGACCAGAATCGTCGGGATTTCACTATCAACGCCCTTGCTGTATGCCTTAATCAATCAAGATTCGGTGAATTGGTAGACCCGTTCGGTGGATTGGCGGATATGAAGGAAAAGACGATTCGCACGCCGCTCGATCCTGATATCACTTTCAGCGACGACCCGTTGCGCATGATGCGTTGCATCCGTTTTGCCACACAACTGGGTTTTTACATTGATGATGATACCTTTGAATCACTCAGCCGGAATAAAGAACGGATTGGGATAATCTCCCGTGAACGCATAGCGGACGAATTGAATAAGATTATTCTTTCGCCTATTCCCTCGAAAGGTTTCGTTGAGTTGGAACGTAGCGGATTGCTGCCGTTGATATTCCCGGAACTTGCTGTCTTGCAGGGAGTGGAGACACGAAACGGGCGTTCGCATAAGGATAATTTCTATCATACGTTGGAAGTGCTGGACAATATTAGTAAGAAGACGGACAATCTTTGGCTACGGTGGGCTGCCTTGCTGCACGACATTGCCAAGCCGGCAACGAAACGATGGGAACCTAAAGTGGGATGGACTTTCCATAATCATAATTTCATCGGTGAAAAGATGATTCCGGGCATCTTTCGTAAGATGAAGTTGCCGATGAATGAGAAGATGAAGTATGTGCAGAAGATGGTGAGTTTACATATGCGACCTATCGTCATTGCGGATGATGTAGTGTCGGATTCGGCAGTGCGCCGTTTGCTTTTTGAGGCGGGAGATGATATCGACGACCTGATGATGCTTTGTGAAGCGGATATTACTTCTAAAAATACGGAGCGCAAGCAGCGTTTTCTGAATAACTTCCAGTTGGTACGCCAGAAGTTGAAAGACTTGGAAGAAAAAGATCGGGTACGTAATTTCCAGCCTCCTGTGAGCGGAGAAGAAATTATGGAGATTTTCGATTTGCAGCCTTGCCGGGAAGTGGGTGCATTGAAGAGTGCGATAAAAGATGCTATTCTGGATGGCGTTATACCGAATGAATATGAAGCTGCCCGTGCGTTTATGTTGGAGAAGGCTGCAAAGATGGGGTTGAAGCCGATTCGTTAGACTACAATATCATATAGATTAGGCACGGAATTACGTGTAACTCCGTGCCTAATCTATATGATAGCGTTTATTTGTAGCTATCTCATAATCTCAAGTTACTGCAATTATCTCTCTGGCAGCGTTACAGTGAAATTTTCATTAGGAATGCGTTGCTCGAATATAACGGCTTTCATCTTATTCACAATTTCCGGATGTTGCTGAGCCAGGTCGTTATCTTCGTGGATATCCGTCTTTAGGTTGTATAGGAATGGTTTTCCTTTTTTCACTACTAACTTCCAGTCGTCCATACGAACTGCTATCTGGTTTGTTTCGTTAAACTCCCAGTACAAGAAATCATGTTTCTTCTGTTTCTTTTTGCCTAGCAATGTCGGTGCAAAAGAGATTCCGTCGAAATAATCCACATCTTTTTCTTTATTGCGATATTTCTTTTCATACTTCCTGATACCTGCAACATCACAGAAAGTAGGCATTAAGTCATAAAAAGCACAGATATGATCGTTCACCTTACCAGCAGGTACGCGTCCCGGCCAACGGGCTATGAACGGAATACGTATGCCACCTTCGTAGCACTGGCGCTTCAATCCTCGCAATTTGCCGTCTCTGCCGAAGAACGTAGGATCGGCTCCACCTTCTTCGTGAGGGCCGTTGTCACTGGAGAAAATGACCAACGTATTTTCGTCCAGTCCTTTTTCTTTCAGTTTCTTCAAAACTTCTCCCACATAATAATCTAAGCGGGTAATCATTCCGGCAAATTGAGCATGTGTATGTGTAATCGCATTGTATCGTGACCCTTTGCTTCCTTTGAATACTTTATCAGAATCGAACTTCGTTTTATATTCTTCCAGAATCGAATCTTCCGGCTGAACCAATTCAGCGTGGGGTAGCGTATAAGTAAACACACCAAAAAACGGCTGTTTGCCATCTTGATGATCCAGCCATTCCATCGCTTTCTGGTGAATCATGTCGGCAGAATATTGAGGTCGTTTCTGGTAGTCGGGGCCATACATCGGATACTTGATGTTTTCATCCAACACCACGCGCACCACTCCGGTGTCGCCTAAAGCTTTACTATACCTATTCAGGAAATTAGGATAGTAGAGGTGAGCCTGAAACTGGCAGATATAGCCGAAGTACTCGTCAACACCCCGTTTGTCGGGGGTGGAGCATGAACCTTCGTAGCCTCCTGCCCATTTGCCGAACATACCTGTGGCGTATCCGTTATCTTTCATAATCTCCGGCAAGATGACATGATTTGGATCATAAGGATGCTGTCCCACTACCGAATATTCTTTGTTTTCTCCATACATAATCATGGGTGAATTTCCCCAATATTCCTTGTTGCCACGTACTGCGCAATGGCCGGTGTGCTGTCCTGTCATAAATGAAGCTCTGGAAGGTGCGCTGACAGGACTGCCCGCATACGCTTGCGTGAAACGCATTCCTTCGCTTGCCATAGCATCTATGTGGGGCGTGCGTATGAACGGCTGGCCGTAGCATCCCAGGTCGCCATATCCCATGTCATCGCAGAGGATGAATAAAATGTTGGGCTTTACATCCTTTTTCTGTCCGTTGGCGGATAAGGAAGAAAGAAGTAGAGTGCCGCTGATTAAAGAAATAGATTTGCAATTCATTATATTGTGTAATTAAAAATTCGATAGTTGGAAAGAGTGTGTCAAAACAGACATTCAAGTTTTGACACATTTCCTAGTATGCTTGACTTTATTGGTTGATTAAGTCTTTCTTTTTGCGCACACCTTGAAGGATAGCTTGTAGTTCTGCTACCTTTTCCGGCATTTGTGAAGCATAGTTCTTTTCTTCTTTCACCTCTTTAATCTTATAAAGCTGTGGCTCTTTAGAACTACCGGTTTCAATTTTCGGTCCCCATTGAATCATTTTAGGACCATCGTGTGGTTCGATGTATTTCCAGTCTTTGGTTCGTACGGACATGGTGTGATTGGAAGCTTGTTCGATTACCCATGGGCGGTCTGTCTTATCTTTGCCAAGCCAGCTTCCGAGGTAATTGTAACTATCCGGTGCAGAACCCTTCGGCATAGTTGCTCCGGTGAGTGATGCCAACGATGCAATCCAGTCGACTTGAGAAACCAGCAGATCGGAAGTCTTTCCTTTCTTCACTTCCTTGGGCCAGCTTACGATGGCAGGAATACGGGTTCCTCCTTCGAATGCACTGTATTTGTTACCTCTCAGTGGTCCCGTGGGGCTGTGTCCGTTGAGTAATTCTTCTGCTTTATCGTCGTATCCGTCGTCTACTACCGGACCGTTGTCACTAGAAAGAATAATGAGCGTGTTTTCTCTCAAACCTAATTTTTCAAGTGTGTTGAGAATCTCGCCTACACAGTAGTCGAACTGCACAATAGCGTCACCTCTCACGCCCATCGGGTTCTTTCCTCTGAAACGATCGTGGGGGAAACGAGGTACGTGCACATCATTCGTTGCAAAGTAGAGGAAGAAAGGTTTTTCTTTGTTTTCTTCAATAAATTGAATGGCGTGTGTAGTCAGTGAATCGGCAATGTTTTCATCTTTCCAAAGTGCTTTGCCACCTCCCTTCATGAAACCGATGCGGGAGATGCCATTTACAATAGACATATCATGGCCGTGGCTGGGCTTCTGATTGTAAAGCATTTCCGGATTACTTTTTCCGGTAGGTTCACCTTCAAAGTTCTTCTGATAACTTACTTCTATGGGTGCACTCGGATCATAATTTGCCACTTTACCATTCTCTATGTATACGCAAGGCACGCGGTCGGCTGTGGCTGCCATGATGTAGTGATAGTCGAATCCCAGATCGCCTAATGCGCAAGGTAGCGGAGCGTTCCAGTCTTGTGTTCCGGCTTTATCTCCAAGTCCCAGATGCCATTTGCCGATAGCTCCGGTGGCATAACCTACACTTTTGAACATATCTGCCATTGTGTATTGTTCGGGGCGGATAATCATTCCGGCATTTCCGGCTGCTACATCCGTTCCTGTTTTGCGCCAGGCATATTCTCCTGTCAACATAGAGTAGCGGGAAGGTGTGCTGGTAGCTGCGGTAGCATGAGCGTTTGTGAATAGAATGCCCGACTTCGCCAGTCGGTTGACGTTAGGAGTCTGCACGTTTTTGGCTCCATAACATTCCAGATCTCCATAGCCGAGATCATCGGCGTAGATAAATACTACATTGGGTGTTTTCTGTTTTTCGGGAACTGTTTTCTCCGGTGCTTTGTTTGCTGCTGTGGCTGCGCAAGCAGCAGTTGATAAAAGGGTTAAAAGCAAAGGTTGTTTCTTCATTTTGTTTTGAGGGTTAAAATTTTCGGTAAATATAAGAAATCTTCTTTATATAAATACACTTGAAATGAATAATACTCCTATATGAATCTCCTCTTTTTTTTCTCAAAGATATATCAAAAGGAAAACCAACTATAATAGATGGCAATCATCTCCTTTTGATATACCTTATTTAGCAATGAAGAACTATTTTAATTCAATAATTTCTTCTTTGCAGTTCGTCAGTTTTTCAATGCTGTCGTTTGTCACTACCCATGAGTTTTCTATGCCCACAGGACCTACACCGGGGAGAACAATCTTCGGTTCGAGAGCAAACACCATGCCTGGTTCCAGTTGTTGCTTTATGCGTGGAGCCAACACAGGAGCTTCGTTTATTTCGAGTCCGATACCATGACCGATAAATTTAGCTTGTTGGTCGGTTCCCATAAACTTGTCTGCAAATCCGGCAGCGGTAACTATCTCTATAGCTGCGTTATAAAGAGATTCGCACGTCACTCCTGGTCGGGCAATGGAAGCGATCTTTTCCTGAACGTCCAGACATACCTGATGAGCAACGTAAGCTTCTTCAGGCAATTCTCCGATGGAGAATACACGGCTCATGTCACCCATATAGCCGTTGAAGTTACCACCCAAATCTACCATAACAGTCTGTCCCTCTTTCAATGGAGTTTTATTTGCTCCTCCCGGCAGGGCAGGGTCTAGTCCTTGGCCACCCAATGCAAAATCATACGGAGAAGGATATCCGGCATTGTCACCTGTCAGCACGCTACCCATAAAGATTTCCATGCTACGGCCGAATACACGGAAGATTCCCAGACAACCTTGCAGGCGCATCAGGCGTTCAACTTCAACAGAAAGTTCAATGTCTGTCATTCCCGGGCGATATACGCTTGGAATCTGTTCGTATGCCTTGGTGTGAGCCATGCCTGAACGGCGGAACATTTCAATCTCTACGGCAGTCTTTACGCTGCGGGCCTGACGGATCAGCGGTGTTCCGTTTACCACTTCCGCATCCGGGAAGATACCAGCCAGACGACAGTATTCGGTATAAGGAATTTCGTCGCCTTCCAGCATCAACTTGGTAGGCATCGGCAATCCTTTTTCTTTCAGTACATCGACAATTTGTTCCGGTTTGCGAATGGGGAACGAATGTTCACCAGAGATATTGTTAGGGCGTTTGAAAAATAGTAATGCGGGTGAGTGAAGTGGGAGATAAAGATAACCGCTGACTACGCTGCCATAGGTATAAATTAAATTTGCATTACAAGTAATAAGCGCGGCGTCAATGCCCTGTAACGCCATCAGACTGCGAATTTTATCGCGGCGAAGTTTCAATTCGGGTTGTAGCATTTTTTAATTATTATATGATTATTAAATTACAAAAATACGAATGCTAAATCTCTAATCCTGAGTTGCTTATTGCGAACAACAAACTCATAATCTAATATTTAGCCGTTGATGCTACAAAGATAACTAATTCCATTGAAAATAATGTTAATCTCAAAAAAATAGCGCTACCCGCGTCCTGTCACAGGAGACGAGTAGCGCAAACCACAAATACAAATACAACTAAACAAAGTCTTTTTAAATAACGCCTTGACCCATCATTGCGTGAGCAACTTTCATGAATCCGGCAATGTTGGCGCCCTTCACATAATTAATATATCCGTCGGGTTCCGTGCCGTATTTCACGCATTGTGCATGGATGCCGTGCATGATTGCGTGGAGTTTTTCGTCCACTTCGGCAGCGCTCCAGCTCAGGTGCATTGCGTTCTGAGACATTTCCAAACCGGAAGTGGCAACGCCACCGGCATTCACAGCCTTACCCGGAGCATACATTACCTTATGTTCGATGAACAAGTCGATAGCTTCCGGAGTACATCCCATGTTGGAAACTTCTCCGACGCAAAGTACGTCATTTTTTATGAGATTTTGTGCATCTTCTCCATTTAATTCGTTCTGAGTGGCGCAAGGAAGCGCTATGTCCGCTTTCACTTCCCACGGGCGTTTGCCTTCTACGAAAGTAGCGTTCGGATATTCTTCTGCGTACGGAGCAACAATGTCATTGCCCGAAGCACGCAACTCAAGCATATAGTCTATCTTTTCACCGCTGATGCCATCCGGATCGTAGATATATCCGTCGGGGCCGGAGATGGTTATCACCTTTGCACCCAGTTCGGTAGCTTTGGTAGCAGCACCCCAGGCAACATTTCCGAATCCGGAGATGGCAACCGTCTTACCTTTTATATCTATATTCTTCGCTTGCAACATTTGATTGACAAAATACAAACCACCGAAACCGGTAGCTTCCGGACGAATCAACGAACCGCCAAACTCCAATCCTTTACCGGTGAATGTTCCGGTAAATTCGCGAGTCAACTTCTTGTACATACCAAACATATAACCCACTTCGCGTCCTCCTACACCGATATCACCGGCAGGTACGTCCATATCAGGACCGAGGTGACGCCACAATTCAAGCATGAATGCCTGGCAGAAACGCATGATTTCGGCATTGCTCTTGCCGCGGGGTGAGAAGTCGGAACCACCTTTACCGCCGCCCATAGGCAGGGTGGTCAGTGCATTCTTAAACGTTTGTTCGAAACCGAGGAACTTCAGGATGGAAAGATTGACAGATGCATGGAAGCGGATACCACCTTTATACGGACCAATCGCGTTGTTGAATTGTACGCGATAACCGAGGTTGGTTTGCACTTCACCTCTGTCGTCCACCCACGTCACACGGAAAGTGAAGATACGGTCGGGCTCCACCAATCTTTCTATGATTTTAGCTTTTTCAAATTCAGGATGCTGGTTGTAGATGTCTTCGATAGAGAGAAGAACTTCCTTCACAGCTTGAAGATACTCTAATTCACCGGGGTGTTTTGCCTCCAAAGAGGACATGATTTTCTGGATATCCATGATACTATGTTTTAAAAGGTTAATTCTGATAAAATGTCAATTGGTAATACTGCAAATATAGAGATTTTTTTCAAATGTGGTTTGTTTTATGCCTATATTTTGATTAAATAATGATAATATGTTAGTTTTCTCTGTTGGATAACATATGGCTTTATGGCCTTTCAGAGCAAAAAACGTTTGCGGGTGTGCTGTTTGTTGACAAATAGTAAGTATGTCCCGATTAAACTTTATAAAGAAGATTGTGGAAAATGAGATTTAAAACTTAACTTTGCAAAACGGGACGTAATAAACGTGACAATTTGGAATAAAAAACAAGAATAGCTTATGCTCAGTAAATATAAATTAAACCAGCTTTACTTTAAAGACACGCAGTTTGCCAACTTGATGACAAGGCGAATCTTCAATGTGTTGTTAATCGCCAATCCGTATGATGCTTTCATGCTCGAGGATGACGGGCGCATTGATGAAAAGATTTTCAATGAGTACACTTCTTTGTCTTTGCGTTATCCTCCCCGTTTCTCGCAGGTGACTACGGAAGAAGAAGCGTTGGCACAGTTGGGAAATATGTCGTTCGACTTGGTGATTTGTATGCCGAGCACGGGCGATAATGACAGCTTCGACATCGGTCGGCATATCAAGGAGAAGTATGAGCATATCCCTATCGTAATTCTTACTCCCTTTAGCCACGGCATCACCAAGCGGATAATCAATGAAGACCTGAGTGCATTTGAATATGTATTCTGCTGGTTGGGAAATACCGATTTGCTGGTATCCATCATCAAGCTGATAGAGGATAAGATGAATCTGGAACACGACGTGCAGGAAGTAGGTGTGCAGCTCATCCTGTTGGTAGAAGACGGTATCCGCTTCTACTCCTCCATTCTTCCGAATCTGTATAAGTTCGTGTTGAAGCAAAGCCAGGAGTTTTCTACAGAAGCCTTGAATGCACATCAGCGCACACTTCGTATGCGTGGACGTCCTAAAATAGTGTTGGCGCGTACGTATCAAGAGGCGATGGAAATTTACCATAAATACCAGAATAACATCTTAGGAGTCATCACCGACGTACGTTTCCCGAAAGTGGAAAAAGGAGAGAAAGACGGTCTGGCGGGAATCAAGCTATGCTCCGAGATACGCAAGAACGACCCGTTCGTCCCTTTGATTATCCAGTCTTCCGAATCGGAGAATGCTTCTTATGCAGCCAAATACGGTGCCAGCTTCATTGATAAAAATTCAAAGAAGATGGACGTCGATCTGCGTCGTATCGTTTCCGATGACTTCGGTTTCGGTGACTTTATCTTCCGCAATCCCGATACAGGAGAGGAGATAGCCCACGTGCGAAACCTGAAAGAGTTGCAAAACATCCTGTTTGCCGTGCCTGCGGAGTCCTTCTTATATCATATCAGCCGAAATCACGTGTCGCGTTGGTTCTATTCGCGTGCCATGTTTCCGGTGGCAGAGTTCTTGAAACCGATTACATGGAGTAGTCTGCAAGACGTAGATGCCCACCGGAAGATTATTTTTGAAGCTATCGTGAAATACCGTAAAATGAAGAATCAGGGTGTCGTTGCCGTCTTTAAGCGTGACCGTTTCGACCGTTATTCCAATTTTGCCCGTATCGGTGATGGTTCGTTGGGAGGAAAGGGACGTGGTTTGGCATTCATTGATAATATGGTGAAGCGCTATCCCGAGTTTGAAGAGTTCGAGAATGCGCGCGTGGCTATTCCTAAGACGGTGGTGCTCTGTACCGACGTGTTCGATGAATTTATGGATACCAATAATCTGTATCAGATTGCGCTTTCGAATGCCGACGACGATATCATTTTGAGATACTTCCTGAAGGCGAAGCTGCCGGACCGGCTGGTAGAAGACTTCTTCACTTTCTTCGATGTAGTGAAGTCTCCGATTGCCATTCGTTCGTCTTCCTTGCTCGAAGATTCACATTATCAGCCGTTTGCCGGAATATACAATACCTATATGATTCCTTATCTGGACGATCGGTATGAAATGTTGCGTATGCTGTCTGATGCCATCAAAGGCGTTTATGCTTCGGTTTATTTCAGAGATAGCAAGGCATATATGCAGGCAACGTCGAATGTCATCGACCAAGAAAAGATGGCTGTCATTTTGCAGGAAGTGGTTGGTAATCAGTATGGAGATCGGTATTACCCGTCCATGTCCGGTGTGGCGCGTTCGCTCAATTACTATCCGTTGGGAGATGAAAAAGCGGAGGAGGGAACAGTCAATCTGGCGTTGGGATTAGGAAAATATATTGTAGACGGAGGT
This sequence comes from uncultured Bacteroides sp., assembly GCF_900547205.1. Lineage (GTDB taxonomy): Bacteria > Bacteroidota > Bacteroidia > Bacteroidales > Bacteroidaceae > Bacteroides. The sequence continues at coordinate 42,009 of NZ_URFY01000010.1, read as the reverse complement.
ATGACGCTCCGTTTCTCACCGTATCACCCCAATCAGGTGCTTCAAACCAGTGAAATGGAAATTGCACTGAAAGAAACGCAGACCCGTTTCTATGCTTTGGATTTGAAGAATGCCGGACACGATTTCTCTATCGACGACGGATTCAACCTATTGAAGCTTCATGTGAAAGAGGCGGAAAGTGACGGTGCACTACGCTATATCGCATCCACATACGACCCTTACGACCAGATTATCCGCGACGGACTGTATCCCGGAGGACGCAAGGTGATTACTTTTGCTAATATCTTGCAACATGATGTCTTCCCGTTGGCACGTATCCTTCAACTCGTGCTGAAACATGGCGAGCAGGAGATGCGCCGTCCGGTGGAGATAGAGTTTGCGGCTACGATGAGTCGCGAGCACGACAAGACGGGTACATTCTATCTGTTGCAGATTCGCCCCATTGTAGATAGTAAAGAGATGCTTGACGAAGACCTCAGCCTGATACCCGACGAGGACGTCGTTCTTCGTTCGTACAACTCGCTGGGACACGGCATTATGAACGAAATCTGTGACATCGTCTACGTAAAAACCGATGGTTACAGCGCTTCTAACAATCAAGCCATAGCTTGGGAAATAGAAAAGATAAACCAACAATTCCTGAACGAAGGAAAGAATTATGTGCTCGTTGGTCCCGGTCGTTGGGGGAGTAGTGACACGTGGCTGGGTATTCCAGTGAAGTGGCCGCACATCTCCGCTGCCCGCGTCATTGTGGAAGCCGGGCTGACTAATTATCGTGTAGACCCCAGTCAAGGTACACACTTCTTCCAGAATCTGACTTCCTTTGGTGTGGGATATTTCACCATCAATGCTTTTATGAATGACGGAGTTTACAATCAGGAGTTTCTTAATGCTCAGCCGGCGGTGGCTGAGACGAAATACTTGCGTCATGTCCGTTTTGAAAAGCCGATGGTAGTAAAGATGGATGGAAAGAAAAAGCTCGGGGTAGTCTTGATGCCTGAATAAATAGAAATGACAGAATGATATCTAGAAGGGCCCGTTGAACTATCAGCTATAGCGATAGCTCAACGGGCTCATTCCTACATATCGTTTGAAGTACTTTCCGAAGAATGACATATTGGTGAAATTCAGCGAATCGGCTATCTCCTGCACAGAGAGGTTGGTGGATTTCAGTTGAGACTTGGCATCCATTATCACCATGCGTGAGATGATATCTATGCAAGTGTTTCCTGTCACCTGCTTCACGGTGGTGCAAAGATGGGTAGGGGTTATTTCCAGTTTCTCAGCATACCAAGCTACACTGCGCGTCTTGTTATAGTTCTGTATCACCAGTTGGGTGAAATTCTTGCTTATCAGTTCGCTTTTCGACAGACACTCTTTGTTGCTTTGCGCCCGGTTGCTGTATATGGCAGCTATCCCTGTATGTATATTATTGTATAGGTGTGGGGTGATTCCTTTGCGGGCGGATTCGTTGAAGAATGCATATAGCTTTATTAAGAAAAGGAAATATTCTTCCAGCAATTTGGCACCTTCGGGCTTTAATGAGATACACGGTCTGCCCGATGATATAAATAAGGTGTTGATGGCCGAACGGTTCAAGTTGGCTTGTTCGATATATTTTGATGAAAATCCGCCAAAATAGAGGATTGGGTCACCCTCTACGCTGTGTATTTGCAGAATGCTTCCCGGCATGATGGTGACGAAGTCACAGGCACGGACTTTGATACGGTTCAGGTTGACCGAAGCTTCCAGTTCTCCACCCATGCACAGCACAAATATTTCCGATTTAATACGGCAGGGGAAATTATTGTATAGGCTGAGCAATTCTTTATTAATCCCGGTTCCTATCATCCATTCTTCGGGCAAGTCTATTTTAGGTAATTCTTTGTTCATTGTGTGTACGCTTTATGCAAACAAAGGTAATCGTTTTTTGAGAAATAGACTATTCTTTTTCTTAAAAAGAAGGAACTTATAACTAGTAAAATGGTATTTTAGAAGTCCTTTTTAGTATATCTCTTAGAAAATAGGACAGAAACAAGAAAAATAGACCTTGTAGCATTCTCGAAATGGTCGTTACTTTGCACTCGAGAAAAATTGGCTAATGTGTGATGTGATATTTCACGCAATAGTCTTTATTAATTAAAATGTATAATAGAGAAAATGAAAAAGAATTTATTTTATTACTTGTTTGCTGTATTGTGTACAGTGACATTGTTTACTTCTTGTAAGGATGATGATGATAAAGGTCTAGGTTTGCCTGAAATCATTGATAACGAAGTTGTTGGAAACTACAGGGGTTCAATGAATGTATTCTATGAGTTACCATCGGGAGACGTGCCTGTAACAGAAGATATGACGCAGAAGATAACAATTAAAAAAAACTCCGATGCAGCAGTAGGTTTGGAATTGAAGAATTTTGTGATTAACGTTAATAAAGAACCTATTACCATTGGAGATTTGGCTGTTGAAAATTGTCCAGTTGTTATAGATGGTAGTACATATTCATTTAGTGGTAATGCAAATCTTTCATTGGTAGTAGGAGAATGTGTTGTATCTGTTTCTGGAGTTGTATCAGGAACTACTCTTGAACTGACTATAAAAGTAGATGTTAATAGCGGAGAAATGAAAGTTCGTGTTGAATATGTAGGTTCGAAATTGAAAGGCTCTGAAAGTAGTGAAGCAAAGATTAGTAGCTTTATTTTTGACAGAAAAGTTGCTGCTGTTGACTCTTTAGTAACTGGTGAGCCTGTTATAGACGAAAATGCAAAAACAATAACTTTTGTTGTAGCTGATACTGCAAAAGCGGATTATTTAAAAGTTTTAGTACCAACTATTGCTCTTTCTAATGAAAAAGCTACTATATCACCTGCAAGTGGCACTGCGCAAAATTTTAATTCTCCTGTAGAATATACAGTAACTGCTGAGGATGGTACAACTGTTAAATATACGGCATCAATATCTTTTAAAGAATTAACTTTAGATTTCGAAGATTGGGTGCAAGATGAAGATTATGGTTATTATACTCCAATTGGTTCATATGCTTCTACTAATGGTGGTAGTTCTATTGTTTATAGTTCTTTGGAAGGTATTGCTTCTGAGCATTCAGATGTAGTGGTTCCTCCTTATTGCGTTGTATATAATACGGAAGACGTTAAACAAGGAAAACAGTCTGCTTGTTTGCAAACAGTAAGTTTGGCTCAAGCTAAAGCAGACTTAAAAAAGTATGGGGGAATTTTTGGCGGTATAATGGCTAATATGGCTCCTAATATTACTGCTGGTAGTCTATTTATTGGAAAATTTGAATTGAGTCCAGCCAAGCCATTAAAGTCTACAAAATTTGGAGTAGCTTGTACGTCAAAGCCATTGAAATTTTCAGGATGGTATAAATATACTCCGGGGGAGATTTTCTATGATAAAGATTATAAGGTGGTAGAAGGTGCTGTTGATGAATGTGATATTTATGCTATTTTGTATGAAGCAAAAGATGATAAAGGTAATGATATTACGTTGGATGGAGAAAGTGTAAATTTAGATGACGCACCTATTGTTATGCGTGCAGGTATTCAAAGTGGTGCTGCCACAAATGGATGGGTATCTTTTGATTTAGATTTTACTGAGGTAAATGGAAAAACTTATGATTCTTCAGCAGAATATAAAATAGCATTCATTTGCACATCAAGTAAGAAAGGTGATGCTTATGAAGGTGCTCCTAATAGTACACTACTGCTTGATGATTTCAAAATAGTATTTGAAAAATAAGGTTATAATCAATTTAACAGCAGATTCTAAACTAGTTTTTCATAACTAGGTACATAGAAAATGGCAAGAATGAAATAAGTTCTTGCCATTTTTTTATGTAATTCTGTATCTCAAATAGAAGTTATCCTACTATACTTACTCAGGGTTCATCGCTTTCACCTTTTTTCTGAAACACCGATGAATAAGCCGATAGCGGGTGAAGGCGGGGACGAAATCTTAATGAAATCGTCTTTCATCGCTTTCACCCGCTATCGGCTTATTTTTTTTGTGGTTTGTTGGCTATATACATCCAATATCTAGGGGTATATGCGCTACCAATTATCAATGCATGATAACACACATATCAATGCTTGATAACTCTCGTATCAATGCTTGTTATCTCAAGTACCAAAGCTTGATAACTCAAGTATTAAAGTTTGACGACTCATGTATTAATACCTACTATCTGATGTATTAATACTTATGATCTCATGTATTAAAGTCTTATAACTCAAGTATTAATGACTGATATTTCAAGTACATCTAAAACTTTAGCTCTTAGTTTATTTGGAAAAATGGGGTGAAAGCGGTGAAGGACTAATTAACCTGTTTTTTCTCTTTCCCTTCACCCGTAACTCTCTACTATATAAGTGAATAGTTCATAAGGTGAAACAGGTGAACCCCACTTAATAAAAGTGTGGCGAAGAATCAGATAACACCGATTCTTCGCCACACTTATATATATTTTCTAAGATTTTTCAGCTCTTAAAATGCATAGCCAAATCCTATATTCAAATAGATAGGATACATGGCAAATGTAATCGTATCGAAGTCTTTTTCGAAGATGTCATTAAGTCCCCATGTCAGGTCAGCAAATACATTAAGATGTTTATAGGCTTTCCATTCACCACCCAATTGTGCTCCCCATTGAAACTTGCGTAAATTATCAGAGAAATCATAAGTTGCAATACTTTCGCCATTGAAGTCTACCCGCTGTCCGGTTTCATTAGGAGTACGTAAATGTCCTTCATACACATGGCCGGAGAAGTTACCTTCAGTCATGTAAGAAAAATAGGGGCCAAGTGATACTTTCCAACGCTCACTTATCTTATAGTTAGCCAATAAAGGAATAGTGATATATGAGTTTTTCACCTTGGTCTTTACACCACCCGTCCAGAGTCCTTGAAGCTCTCCGCCATTGGTATTAATAATCTTCATGCCATAATTCTTCACAGTAGCTTTGGTTGTCATCGATTTGTTTTCGAGACGTATTCCTGCTGTCATTCCCCATTTCTTGTCTTCACCAAACCACTTTGTAGTATTTCCTTCTATCAAGATGGCGATGTTTGGAGCATAACTATCAATCTTACGTATCTCTTTGGGCAGGGGCATAGGTGAAGTACCCCCGACGCTAAACCCTGCTTTTATACTATACTCCCATCCATGTAGATAAGAGTAGATAAGGCCTTTGCTACGTTCGTCTTGAGCAGATGCAGCCTGTGAAAAAAGAATTGCTAAAAGTATGATTCCTACTACCTTATTATATATTATCTTCTTCATTGTTTTGTCTATTGAGGTTCATTATTGGTTTACGGGATAATCATTAGGATTGGATGAATAGACAATCTCTACTTTGTCAATGTAGAGCGTGCTACCTACAGCTCCTTCGAAACTTGCACCGTCTACACTAGACGAGAATACGATGCCAAGCTTGTAGATACCTTTCTCCAGCTTTTCAGAATCAATTGATTTGCCATTCTGAGGTATGAAATTGAATTTGAATGATTCCCAGCTCTCCGTTTCTGGTAATTCATTGATATTTCGGGCTAAGGCTACAATGTTGGGTGAAGTAAGAGAGGTAGAACCGTCGAGAAATTGTATTTTGTCATCCGTTTCGTACAATACTCCATAGATATCACATTTGTCTTTCTTACCTTTCACTTCTTGTCCTTTTGATGAGAAAATAGGACCGGCTTTATATTTATACGATCCTTTCAGTTCGAGAGGATAGTAGAAGAATGGAAAACCAAAGCGAGTGGCTTTCATTGGATCGTTCAAAGCTTGTCCCACTTCGAATGAGCCAACAAACAGGTTACCAGCTGCAATATACATTTTTACCATACTACCGAAACTTCCGGTGTCTTTCGTTTCCAACTTCACACATTTACCGCCATCAACGCCACCGTTTACTTGAACAGTAGGATAATCTTCTGGCTTTTTAGCCATTTTGGTCAACTCAAATCCCGGATTACCAGTAGCCAACTCCAACCGACGGATAACAATTCCCGAAGAATTATCTTCAGTAAACCTGTGATAAGGATTTTTTGAACTCAGTGTTTCGAAATCATAAGTAGAAGGCATTTCCGTTTGCCACAGTTTCACTGTATAAGTCGCGGCAAAATCTCCGTCTTCAGATGTAACCTTAAATTGTCTAGGGTTCTCGTCTTCAAAGTTGAACGTGTTTGTTCCATCGTTAACTAATTGCTTGACAGGAGCAATAGAAGCTCCGGCAGGAAGTTCGAAGTTTAAGTTTATTTTTGATGGGTTTGAGGCTTTTGATGCGTACAGCTGAATGGTGTATTCATTCGGGTCAATCAAATACTGTTGTATATCATTACCGCTGCATTTATCTATAGCCGCCTCAACATTCAAAGCTTCATCTTGTATGCAAGAAGCTACTGCCAGACATAAAGTCATTCCGGCCAATACATTTCTAAGTTTCATCTGTATGTTCTGAATTAATAGTTTATTCGGGCACAAAGGTAAATAAAAGTGTTGAATATCAATTAATACTGAGTGTTAAAAGAAGAATTTCGGTGCATCTAGGCTTTTGCATTAAAGAAAAGGAGTACAACCTCTTCAAACGATTGTACTCCTTATCTGATAAGAAAAAAGATTATTCTATTCTTTCAAAGCCTCCTGCAAGTCAATGCCCAGTGCTTTTGCAACTCCGGCACCGTAAGCAGGGTCCGCCTTATAGCAATTGCGCACATGGCGTTGCTTGATGAATAACTCGGCATCACCCATAGCACGAGCCGTATTCTCGAACAATAATTGTTGTTCATCTGCCGGCATCAGTCGGAACAAGTCACCTGGCTGGCTATAGTAATCTTCGTCATATTCGCGCTCGTTATAATTGTAAATCTCACCGGATACTTTGAGCGGTGGTTCCTTTAGGCTGGGTGTGTCTTTCCATTCTCCGTAGCTGTTCGGTTCGTAGCCTTTCGCAGAGCCGTAGTTGCCGTCAACGCGCATGGCTCCGTCTCTGTGGTAAGCATGGAACGGGCAACGGGGTTTGTTCACCGGAATTTGTTCCGAGTTAACACCCAAGCGGTAACGCTGTGCATCCCCGTAAGAGAACAAACGGCCTTGCAACATCTTATCAGGAGAGAATCCGATTCCGTCCACAGTATTAATAGGGTTGAAAGCAGCCTGTTCCACTTCCGCAAAGTAGTTTTCCGGGTTGCGGTTCAGTTCGAGTATGCCTACATCTTGCAACGGAAAGTCCTTGTGCGACCATACCTTCGTCAAGTCGAACGGATTGATGCGGTAGTTATCGGCTTCTTCTTCTGTCATTAGCTGAATCTGGAACAGCCATTTCGGGAAATCACCCTTTTCGATACTTTCAAAAAGGTCACGTTGATGAGATTCGCGGTCTTTGGCAACAATAGCTTCCGCTTCCTGGTCTGTCAGGTTTTTGATGCCTTGCAGGGTGCGCAGATGGAATTTTACCCAGATACGTTGGTTCTCAGCATTGATGAAACTATATGTATGGCTACCGAAACCGTGCATATGGCGATAAGAATAGGGGATGCCGCGAGGGCTCATGGTGATAGTGACCTGATGCAAAGCTTCGGGCAGGAGCGTCCAGAAATCCCAGTTGCTGTTCGGGCTTCGCATATTCGTTTTAGGGTCGCGTTTGATGGCGTGGTTCAAGTCGGGGAACTTCAATGGGTCGCGTAGGAAAAATACGGGGGTATTGTTGCCCACTAAATCCCAGTTGCCTTCTTCGGTGTAGAATTTCATAGCGAAACCACGGATGTCACGTTCTGCATCGGCAGCACCGCGTTCGCCAGCCACGGTAGAGAAACGGACGAAGCATTCTGTTTTCTTTCCCACTTCACTGAAAATGGCGGCGCGGGTGTACTTCGTGATGTCATGAGTGACGGTGAATGTGCCGTAAGCTCCCGAACCTTTGGCGTGCATACGTCTTTCCGGTATTACCTCGCGGTCAAAATGTGCAAGCTTTTCGATAAGCCAAGGGTCTTGTAGCATTACAGGTCCGCGTTGACCTGCTGTTTGTGAGTTCTGATTGTCGGCAATGGGGCGGCCATTTGCAGCAGTGAGTTTTTTTTCTTCCATATAATAGTTTTTTAATTGGGGATAAAGATAAACAAGCAGAAGTCATACTTATCTCTATTTACCCGGTGTTTTGTTATGTGACAAAGATAGGTGAATTTCGTTTGCTTGTCAAACTGATAAATTCTATATAAAGATAGAGTAAAACTATGAATAACTACTATACTATCCGTTTTTTGTTGTGAGTACGCATAAAAAAACTCCCGCACTTCCTTTTGGAAGGCGGGAGCCTTTATATATAAACTATAGCTTATTTGTATCTTTTGCTGATTATACGATACCCTGAGCCATCATTGCCTTGGCAACCTTCATGAATCCGGCTACGTTGGCACCTTTCACATAGTTCACGTATCCGTCAGCTTCTGTACCATACTGAACGCAAGCTTCGTGGATATTCTTCATGATGCTCTTCAGCTTTTCGTCTACCTCTTCAGAGCTCCAGCTCAGTTTGATAGAGTTTTGAGTCATTTCAAGACCGGATACTGATACACCACCTGCATTGGCTGCCTTACCCGGAGCATAAAGAATCTTAGCATCCTGGAACACTTTGATAGCTTCTGGAGTAGAAGGCATATTTGCACCTTCGGAAACAGCTATACAGCCGTTTGCCACCAACTGTCGAGCGTGGTCGCCATTCAATTCGTTCTGAGTGGCGGAAGGAAGAGCGATGTCGCATTTTTCCCCCCAAGGCTTAGCTCCTTCAACGTATTTGCAACCGTACTTTTCTGCATATTCGCGGATACGGCCACGGTAGAGGTTCTTCAGTTCCATGATGTAATCCAGCTTTTCGCGGTCGATTCCGTCCGGATCGTAGATGTAGCCATCAGAGTCGGACATAGTAACCACTTTGCCACCCAGTTCAAGCACTTTCTCTACAGTATATTGAGCAACGTTACCAGCACCGGATACCAGACAAACTTTGCCTTTCAGGTCAGTGCCTTGTTTTTTCAGCATTTCCATCAGGAAGTAGATGTTACCGTAACCGGTAGCTTCAGGGCGAATCAGTGAACCACCAAATTCGCGGCCTTTACCAGTGAATGTTCCGGTAAATTCGTGAGTCAGCTTCTTATACATACCGAACATGAAGCCTACTTCGCGTCCACCTACACCGATGTCACCTGCCGGTACGTCAGTTTCAGGACCGATGTGGCGCCACAACTCCAACATGAAAGCTTGTACGAAGCGCATTACTTCTGCGTTCGACTTGCCACGCGGAGAGAAGTCGGAACCACCCTTACCACCACCCATAGGCAGCGTGGTCAGTGAGTTTTTGAATGTTTGCTCAAAGGCAAGGAACTTCAAGATTGAAAGGTTCACAGATGCATGGAAACGGATACCGCCTTTGTACGGACCGATAGCGTTGTTGTGCTGAACACGATAACCCATGTTCGTCTGAATGTTACCTTTATCATCCATCCAAGTCACGCGGAACTGATATACTCTATCAGGAATACACAGACGTTCGATTAAGTTTACTTTATCAAACTCCGGATGTTTGTTGTATTCTTCTTCAATAGTAGAAAGTACTTCTTCTACTGCTTGATGATACTCCGGTTCGTTGGGAAATCTTCTTTTCAGATCGTCTAATACCTTTGCTGCATTCATAATCTTTTTGCTTTTATTGATTGATATAATTAGTTTGCTACTTCATAACTTCCCGCCATTGGCACATTAGCATATTGGCACATTGATGAAATATTTTTTCGGTTGCAAAAGTAAAGATAAAAATTGAACTAGCAAACAAATTATAAAGAAAAATGCGATAAAACATCAAATTTGATATTTTATCGCATTAAAAACGGGAAAAAAGATATTATTTAGTCTTTTTGATAGACTTATAGACGGGAATAAAGACTAATGCTGCCGAAATGACAAGCATAACTATCGTCGGTCCGTCAATCCGTTCGACTTTTGTGAGAACTATATAGCAAAGCGCCAACCAAAGCAGGCTGACGCAAACTATTTGTGATTTCGATAAAGGCCGTCTCATTTGCTTTCCTTTTTCTTCTTTTCTACGATAGCATCAATCACGGCAACGGCTGTGATATTGACAATATCGCGCACTGAGCTTTCGAAGTCGGTGAAGTGGATAGGCTTGTTCAATCCCATTTGGATAGGGCCGATAAATTCCGTATCCGGGTCCATGGCTTGCAGCAATTTGTATCCTGCATTGGCGGAACTCAGGTTGGGGAATATCAATGTGTTCACATCTTTGCCTTTCAAGCGGGTAAACGGATATTTGGTATCGCGCAACTCGCGGTTCATGGCAAAGTTCACCTGCATTTCTCCGTCGATGGCTAGTTCGGGATATTCCTTCTGCATATAGTTCACTGCTCCGTGTACTTTCACTGGGCTGCCCGTTGTGTCGGCGCCGAAGTTTGAGTAAGAGAGCATTGACATCACCGGAGTGTGGTTGAAGAACCGCACGGTTTTGTCTGCCAGCTTGGCTATGTCAATCAGCGTTTCCGTGTCCGGGTGGCGGTTGATAAGCGTATCGGCGAGGAAGTAGGTTCCTTTTTTAGAGTTGAGGATGTGCATCGTTCCGAAATGGTTGAATCCGGGTTGGATGCCGATTACTTCTTTTGCCACTTTGATGGTGTTGCTATACCTTGTATATAGTCCGGTGATAAATGCGTCGGCATCTCCGGTTTCCACCATCATCATACCGAAGTAGTTGCGTTCGAACATCTTGTCGTTGGCTTCTTCGTAAGTAAAACCTTCGCGGGCGCGTTTCTCGGTCAAGATGCGAGAGTAGCGTTCGCGACGTTCCGATTCGTCCGGATGACGGAGGTTGACGATTTCGATGCCTTCGAGGCTCAGGTCGAGTTCTTTAGCAAGTTTTTCGATGGCTTCGTCGTTTCCTAATAAGATAGGATGACAGATGCCTTCAGCTTTCGCTTCAACGGCAGCTTTCAGCATATTGGGGTGGATGCCTTCAGCAAATACGACACGCTGCGGGTGGCGGCGGGCGGTATCATACAGTTGGCGGGTCAGTTTAGACTCGTATCCCATCAGTTCGCGAAGATGCACGCAATATGCATCCCAGTCTTTGATTTCTTCGCGGGCTACTCCGCTTTCCATGGCTGCTCTTGCCACAGCACAGGAAACTTCGGTGATGAGGCGCGGGTCAACCGGTTTCGGGATGAAGTATTCTGGGCCGAAAGAAAGGTTGTTTACGTGGTAGGCAGCATTCACAACATCGGGCACAGGCTGTTTGGCAAGGTTGGCGATGGCGTGTACGGCTGCTATTTTCATCTCTTCGTTGATGGCCTTGGCATGAGTGTCCAGGGCACCGCGGAAGATGTACGGGAAGCCGATAACATTATTAATCTGGTTCGGATAGTCGGAACGTCCGGTTGCCATCAATACGTCGGGGCGGGCGCTCATTGCTTTTTCGTAAGTAATTTCCGGATCAGGATTTGCCAATGCAAATACAATAGGCATCGGAGCCATGCTGCGCACCATGTCCTGGCTCAGCACATTGCCTTTGGATAGGCCGAGGAATACATCTGCGCCTTTGATGGCTTCTTCCAATGTATGCACGTCCGTGCGGTCAGTGGCAAAATATCTTTTCTGTTCGTTAAGGTCGGTACGTGCCTTATTGATAACGCCTTTACTGTCCACCATAACGATGTTTTCGAGACGTGCGCCCAGCGATACATATAATTTGGTACAGGAAACGGCAGATGCGCCGGCTCCGTTAACTACGATTTTTACGTCTTCTATTTTCTTTCCGGCCACTTCGAGCGCATTCACCAATCCGGCGCTGGAGATGATAGCCGTTCCGTGCTGGTCGTCGTGCATCACCGGGATATCCAGTTCTTCTTTCAGGCGACGTTCGATTTCAAAACATTCGGGCGCCTTGATATCTTCGAGGTTGATACCTCCGAAGGTAGGAGCAATTGCTTTTACTGCTGCGATGAATTTCTCAGGGTCTTTCTCGTCCACTTCGATATCGAATACATCAATGCCTGCATAGATTTTGAAAAGCAATCCTTTACCTTCCATCACCGGTTTTCCGCTCAATGCGCCTATATCGCCCAGTCCGAGTACGGCAGTACCGTTGGAGATTACAGCTACAAGATTTCCCTTTGCTGTATATTTATACGCGTCGAGTGGGTTCTTCTCTATTTCGAGGCAAGGTTCCGCTACGCCGGGAGAATATGCGAGAGATAAGTCGGTTTGAGTACTATAAGGTTTGGTAGGAACTACCTCAATCTTTCCGGGTTTGCCCTGTGAGTGGTAGAGCAAAGCGGCTTCTTTGGTTATTTTAGCCATGGTATCTGTATTTTTATTAATAAGTTATCATTTGGCTGCAAATGTAGGAATAAAAGTTATACATTGTAGCCCTTGAGTAATGATTTCTATTAATTTTATAGCAAAATGGCTGAATTTATGATATACATCGCCTACTCAGATACGGAATTACTTATCTCATTTGCAATATTATTCCAGTTTATTGATTTCCTCTATAGATAAACCGGTTAGTCCGGAGATTATTTCGGGGACAGACCCTGCTTCTTGGCATTAGAGGTTATTTGGAGTTTTTCTTCCATCCCAACTTCCATTCCTTTTTGTATCCCCTTTCTTTCAGCACCATTTAAAAGTGTTTTCTCCACGCTGATGATATCCCAGAACTTTTCATACCCCAGCAACTGTTCGGGTGAAAAGGCGGATTCCTCCAAAGCGGTCACCGCTTTTTTATTTCCGGGTTTTCAAGTAGCTCTTCAGGCACTTCGCGGGTTTTCTCGTCGATTTCTGTCAGGTAGCGCAGCCGGAGGATATGCATTCTCTTTTCCGAAAAATTGTGCGGCTTGAATTTGGGTAACTCTACGAACACAAGTTGAAGACCGCAATTACCCGATCCGAATGCTCTACGTGCACTATGCGGTAATAATGATAATATTCCTCTATATCCGGTTCGAAGATATCATTGACAAGGTTGAGCGAATATACCGATTGTAGCAATTCATATTGCCTGTTATCTTTCCTTTGTTCTGAAAAGGTCTTATATTGTTCGGATTTAGCCTGCGTGATGATAATAGAAAACCAGTACCTTTGCCCTCGAAATAAAAACAACTGATTATGAATGCAATAAATAAAGAGAACTCAAAGGTATTCTTGCTAATATTATTAGGTATGCTATCGGCATTTGGTCCTTTTGTTACGGATATGTATTTACCTAGTCTGCCGGCGATGGCGGACTATTTTTCTACCAATTCATCTATGGTTCAGCTTGGGCTGACTACCAGCATGATAGGTTTGGCAATAGGGCAAATCTTTTTCGGACCTCTCAGTGATAAATATGGTAGGCGTCCGTTATTGCTTACTTCGATGGGTCTATTCATCATTTCTACCGTGTTTTGTCTTTTTGCACCGGACATCTATTCGTTCGTCACTTTGAGATTGATACAAGGTATAGCAGGAGCGGGTGGAATTGTGATTTCCCGTTCGGTAGCAACGGACAAGTTTTCGGGAAAGGAACTGGCAAAGATGCTGGCAGTTATCGGAGCTATCAACGGAGTAGCTCCCGTTGCCGCTCCCGTAATCGGAGGATTGCTGACAGGAACGGTAGGATGGAAAGGCATTTTTGTGATATTACTGCTGATTGGAGTTGTGCTGGGCATTGGCTGTATCCGATTTAGGGAATCACTGCCGTCGGAGAAACGCTCGAAGGCAGGAGTTGTCTCCACTTTCCGAAGCTTCGGTGTCATTGTTCACAATCGACGCTATATGCTCTATGTGCTGCAATTCGCTTTTGCACAAGGCATTCTCTTTGCCTATATAGCTTCCTCGCCGTTTATCGTTCAGCAGCATTATGGATTCTCTCCATTTGCTTTCAGTATCTGTTTTGCGGTGAATGCCGTAGCTATCGGAGTAGCTGCCGCCTTATCGGTGAAATTCCGCAGGATGGAGACGGGGACACTGACTGGATGCATTGGTATGATGGCTCTATCCATTCTTATAATGGCTGCGCTATATAGCGGTTGCAATTTCTGGGTGTACGAAATACTGATGTTTGCCCTGCTATTCATGATGGGATTGACCTTTACCTCATCCACAACCTTAGCTCTGGACTGCGAGCGTCGGTACGTAGGAGCTGCTTCCGCACTGCTCGGTGCACTGGGCTTTGCCTTCGGAGGAATCGTATCTCCACTGGTAGGTTTGGGAAACATCCTTGTATCCACAGGAATAACATTCGTGGTTTGTGCCGTTTGTTCACTGCTCTGTGCATTCTGGGCAGTGAGACGTCCGACAGCGAAAGTAGCTAACCTCTATACCGCATATTGATTCTGATATTCCTTAGGCGACATTCCTTCATGTCGTTTGAAATACCTCCCCAGATACGACTGGTCCGGGAAACCGAGCCGGTCGGCTATTTCCTGTATCGTCAGGTCGGTAGACTGTAGCAGTACTTTTATCTCCAGAATCGTGAAGTCATCAATGATTTTCTTGGCTGAATCTCCGCTTACGTTGCGGCAGATACCCGTCAGATATTTGGTGGAGATGCACAGCTTGCCGGCATAAAAGGTAACTTCCCTTTCGGAAATGCAATTCTCGTGCACCAATGACATGAAGTTTTTGAAGATTTCCGCCTGACGGTTACCTCCCTCAATTTCCTGTCGGTCGAAGTAGCGGTAGCATTTGTCGTAAATATCCAACATGAAAGATTGGAGATGATTCTTGGCTATCTGATTACGGAAACGGTTCTCGCGGTCATTGTAGATGGCCGCCGTGGCACGAAGCAATCCGTTGATGGCATTCGTGTTTTCTACGGGCAGGGTGTAGCAAGGCTGCTCTTTCAGAAATCGGAATAAAACAGGTTCAAGACGCATACAAGCTTCGCGGAACATATCTTTAGGAAATCCGAAATAGGAAGCGGTGAAGTCTTCGCTGGTTCCGTTGATGCGGATGATCGTTCCCGGTAGGAGAACTATTTGCGTGTTTTCTACTATTTCATAATCTTTCAAGTCAATGGTGACGTGTGCCCATCCTCGACGGCAGAAATAGATGGCGCCCCCGTCCAACTTCCACAGTCGACGCATGATTGGAGCAAGGTTTTCATCTGTTCCGGCAACGAAAGGTTCGCGTAGTATGGCAGGGCTTGAGTTTCTTTGTATCATATACTGTTCTTATTTTGGGCGTAAAAGTAGGATATTTTTGCTATATATCGTGCAAGTTGTTCCGAAAATGAACAAAACCCGGAACACAATGAATAGTTTCCTATCGCTAAAACAGCCTACCTTTGCCGCGACAAAAAAATATTAATAGGTAACACAATGAGTAAAAAGGTAAGTAAAGTGAAGCAGGGTGTATTGATGCTCTGCTGTCTGGTCGCCGCAACGGGATGCAAGCAAGCTCCACCGGCACAAATGGAAACAGGATATGAAGTAATGACTCTTTCTCCGGCAGACCGGATGATATCAAGCACGTATTCGGCGACAATCCGCGGACGTCAGGATATTGACATTTATCCGCAAGTAGGCGGTACGCTGACAAAGGTATGCGTCACCGAAGGTCAGCGAGTGAAGAACGGACAGACGTTGTTTATCATCGACCAAGTCCCATACGATGCAGCATTGCAGACGGCAGTAGCGAACGTTGAATCGGCTAACGCATCTCTCGCTACAGCACAGTTGACTTACGATAGTAAGCAGGAGTTGTACAAAGAAAATGTAGTTTCCTCATTCGACTTGAGTACGGCAAAGAACTCTCTCCTGGCAGCCAAAGCACAACTGGCACAGGCCAAAGCGCAAGAGATAAATGCGCGCAACAATCTATCTTACACCGTAGTGAAAAGCCCGGCTGACGGAGTGGTGGGCACATTGCCTTATCGCGTCGGCGCATTGGTAAGCTCCAACCTTGCCCAACCGCTGACTACCGTTTCGGACAACTCCGATATGTACGTTTACTTTTCCATGACGGAAAACCAATTGCTGGGACTGATTCGCCAATACGGCTCTAAAGAGGAGGCTTTGAAAAGTATGCCTGCCATAGACTTGCAGTTGAACGATAAATCTTCTTATCCTCAACAAGGACAGATTGAATCTATCAGTGGCGTAATCGACCGTTCTACGGGTACAGTCAGCCTGCGTGCCGTATTCCCTAATAAGGAAGGCTTGCTGCATAGCGGCGGTGCGGGAAATGTGATTATTCCGGTACAGAAAACGGGAGCTTTGGTTATCCCTCAAACGGCTACGTTCGAGATTCAGGATAAGAGATATGTATATAAGGTAGTGGACGGCAAAGCACAATCGAGCCAGATACAGGTGACCCGTGTTGATGGCGGCAAAGAATTTATAGTTGATGAGGGACTAGCTGCGGGCGATGTGATTGTATCCGAAGGTGTAGGTTTGCTTCGCGAGGGTGCACCGGTAACAGTAAAAAAGGTACAGGCAAATGCTCCGTCAACAACTGAAAATCAAACAAAGGAGGGATAACCCATGAATTTAAGAACATTTATTGAACGCCCCGTATTATCGGCAGTCATTTCTATTTCGATTGTCGTAGTGGGTATCATCGGGCTGTTCAGTCTGCCCGTTGAGCAGTACCCGGATATTGCTCCGCCTACCATCCAGGTGAGCACCACCTACTATGGTGCCAGTGCCGAAACCTTGCAGAAGAGTGTAATCGCCCCTCTGGAAGAAGCCATCAATGGTGTGGAGGACATGACTTACATGACTTCAAGCGCTACCAATGCCGGAACGGTAAGCATCACCGTTTACTTTAAACAAGGAACCGACCCCGATATGGCAGCTGTCAACGTACAGAACCGTGTGTCGAGAGCTACGGGACAGCTTCCGGCGGAAGTAACTCAAGTCGGTGTCACCACTTCCAAGCGTCAGACCAGTATCTTGCAGATGTTTTCACTCTACAGCCCGGACGATACGTATGATGAAAACTTCCTTTCCAATTATATCAGCATCAACCTCAAACCGCAGATTCTCCGTATCACCGGTGTGGGCGATATGATGATTATGGGTGGTGACTACAGTATGCGTGTGTGGATGAAGCCGGATGTAATGGCTCAATATAAACTCATTCCAACGGACGTGACAGCAGTGCTTGCTGAACAGAATATCGAATCGGCTACCGGTTCTTTTGGTGAGAACTCTGACGAAACTTACCAGTATACAATGAAGTATACGGGTCGCCTTATCACTCCTGAAGAATTCGGGGACATCGTTATCCGTTCTACGGACGATGGCGAAGTGCTGAAACTGAAAGACATAGCCGATATCGAACTCGGACAGGATAGTTACGCCTATAATGGTGGTACGGATGGTCATCCGGGTGTCTCTTGTATGGTTTTCCAAACGGCAGGTTCCAATGCGACCGAAGTAAACGAGAACATTGATAAACTCCTTGAAGAAGCCCGCAAAGACCTTCCGAAAGGCGTGGAACTGGAACAGATGATGAGCTCGAACGACTTCCTGTTCGCTTCTATCCATGAGGTAGTCAAGACGTTGCTCGAAGCCATTCTTTTGGTTATCATCGTGGTTTATATCTTCTTGCAGGACTTCCGCTCTACGTTGATTCCTCTGGTGGGAATTGTCGTATCACTGATTGGTACGTTTGCTTTCATGGCGATAGCCGGATTCAGTCTTAACTTGATTACGCTGTTTGCACTCGTATTGGTGATTGGTACGGTGGTGGATGATGCCATTGTCGTCGTTGAGGCCGTGCAGGCGAGGTTCGACGTAGGATACAAGTCCTCTTATATGGCAAGTATCGACGCTATGAAAGGTATCAGTAATGCTGTCATCACCTCTTCACTGGTGTTTATGGCGGTGTTTATTCCGGTATCGTTTATGAGTGGAACTTCAGGAACATTCTATACTCAGTTCGGTCTGACGATGGCAGTTGCCGTGGGTATCTCCGCTGTCAATGCATTAACGTTGAGTCCTGCTTTGTGCGCCCTGTTGCTGAAACCATATATTAATGAAGACGGCACGCAGAAAGACAACTTTGCAGCACGCTTCCGTAAGGCTTTCAATTCTGCCTTCGATGTAGTTGTGGATAAATATAAGAACATCGTGTTGGTGTTTATCAAACACAGATGGCTGACATGGTCGTTGCTGGCTTGCTCCATCGTATTACTCGTTTTCCTGATGAATAATACTAAGACCAGTTTGGTTCCTGATGAAGACCAAGGTGTGATATTTGTCAATGTAAGTACGGCGGCAGGTAGCTCGTTGAAAACGACGAATGAAGTGATGGAACGGATAGAAGAGCGTCTGATGGTTATTCCGCAGGTGAAACACGTGCAGAAGGTGGCAGGTTACGGATTGCTTGCCGGACAGGGAAGTTCCTTCGGTATGCTGATTCTGAAGCTGAAGCCTTGGGATGAACGTCCGGAGGCGGAAGATAATGTACAGGCGGTCATCGGTCAGGTATATGGTCGTACGGCAGATATTAAGGATGCCAGTGTGTTTGCCATCTCTCCGGGTATGATTCCGGGATATGGTATGGGTAATTCGTTGGAACTTCATATGCAGGATAAGATGGGCGGTGATATTAATACGTTCTTTGCCACTACCCAGCAATATCTGGGAGCATTGAACCAGCGTCCCGAGATTGCGATGGCGTATTCTTCTTTCGATGTGCGTTATCCGCAGTGGAAGGTAGAGGTGGATGCTGCCAAATGTAAACGTGCCGGTATCACCCCCGATGCAGTATTGAGTACCCTTTCCGCTTATTACGGCGGACAGTATGTATCCAACTTCAACCGCTTCTCGAAAGTATATCGTGTGATGATTCAGGCCGACCCGAAATATCGTCTGGATGAAACATCATTAAACAATGCCTTCGTGCGTATGTCGAACGGTGAAATGGCTCCGCTGAGTCAGTTCGTGACGCTGACGCGTACCTATGGTGCAGAGTCGCTGAGCCGCTTCAATATGTACAACTCCATTGCTGTGAATGCCATGCCGGCAGAGGGATATAGTACGGGAGACGCCATCAAGGCTGTGCAGGAAACTGCCGAAATAGCTCTTCCGAAAGGATATGGTTACGATTACGGAGGTATCACCCGTGAAGAAAATCAGCAGAGCGGTACGACCGTTATCATTTTCGGTATCTGCTTCCTGATGATTTACCTTATCCTGAGTGCGCTCTACGAGAGCTTTATCATTCCGTTCGCCGTTCTACTGAGTGTGCCTTGCGGATTGATGGGAAGTTTCCTTTTCGCTTGGATGTTCGGACTGGAGAATAATATCTACCTGCAGACGGGTTTGATTATGTTGATTGGTCTGTTGGCTAAGACTGCCATTCTGTTGACGGAATATGCTGCCGAACGCCGTAAAGCGGGCATGGGACTGATTGCTTCTGCGGTAAGTGCTGCCAAAGCTCGTTTGCGTCCTATCCTGATGACAGCGTTGACGATGATTTTCGGTCTGTTCCCGTTGATGATGTCCAGTGGAGTAGGAGCGAATGGTAACCGTTCGTTGGGTACGGGTACAGTCGGTGGTATGGCTGTAGGTACGTTGGCTTTGCTGTTCATTGTTCCTTCTTTGTTCATCGCTTTCCAATGGTTGCAGGAACGTTTGCGTCCTGTGCAGGCGGAACGTAGCCTTGACTGGCAGATTGAAGAGGAGAAGAAAATCAGTGAGGAAGAAAAGGCGAAAGCTGGGAAATAATAAAATACGAAGTAATGAAGAAAATAATACTACTATCCGCAGCAACGCTAGTATTGAGCAGTTGCGGAATCTACAATAAATACAAACCGGTATCGGAAGTCCCCGAAGGACTTTATGGCAGCGAGTCAGTCGCTGCCGCCGATACGGCAAACTTTGGTAATCTTTCGTGGAAGGAAGTCTTTACCGACTCGCACCTCCAAGTCCTGATTGACTCGGCTTTGGTGCGCAACACCGATATGCAGACTGCACATCTGCGTGTGAAAGAAGCGGAAGCCTCTTTGTTGACATCCAAGCTTTCTTATCTGCCTTCCCTGTTTCTTGCACCCGAAGGAGCAGTGAGCAGCTTTGACCGCAGCAAGGCAACGCAGACCTATTCGCTGCCTGTCACCGCATCGTGGGAGCTGGATATCTTCGGAAAGGTAACGACTGCCAAACGTCGTGCGAAAGCCGCTTACGAACAGAGCAAGGAATACGAACAAGCCGTTAAAACACAGTTGGTGGCTACTATGGCGAATACCTACTACACACTGCTGATGCTCGATTCTCAATACGAGATAGCTGTTGCTACCGAAGCCGCTTGGAAGGAAAGCGTGAAAACCGCCCGTGCAATGAAGAAAGCCGGTATGATGAACGAAGCCGGACTGGCACAGACGGAAGCTACCTATTATAGTATATGCACTACAGTGCTCGACCTGAAAGAACAAATCAATCAGACCGAAAACTCACTGGCTCTGCTTCTTGCCGAGACTCCGCATCCGATACAGCGCGGAAAACTCGCCGCCCAGCAACTGCCGGAGAACTTCTCCGTAGGTGTTCCTTTGCAGATACTCTCCAATCGCCCCGATGTGCGTAGCGCAGAGTATTCTCTTGCGCAGGCTTTCTATACAACGAACGCTGCGCGTGCCGCCTTCTATCCTTCTATCACCTTGAGCGGTAGCGCAGGATGGACAAACAGTGCCGGAAGCATGATTATCAACCCTGCCAAGTTTGTTGCTTCTGCCGTAGCATCCCTCACTCAACCTTTATTTAATAAAGGACTGAATGTGGCACAACTGAAAATAGCGAAAGCCCAGCAGGAAGAAGCCCGTCTCAGCTTCGAACAAACGTTGCTGAATGCAGGTGTAGAAGTGAATGAAGCATTGGTTCAATATCAGACTGCTCGTGAGAAGTCTGCCTACTACGATAAGCAAATCGTATCTTTGGAAACGGCTGCAAGAAGTACCAGCCTGTTGATGAAACACGGTGACACTACTTACTTGGAAGTACTGACCGCCCAACAGACATTGTTGAACGCCAAACTGTCTCAAGTAGCCAATCGCTTTACTGAAATTCAAGGTATGATAACGCTCTATCAGGCTTTGGGTGGCGGCAGGATGTAGGGAGGTATGTATGAATCCTGAAACTCTTAGGGAACAGATACTTGTCTATACCAAACGTGAAATGTTTCTGCACGGTGCCAGCGGACTTACGATGGACGATATAGCCCGGGGAATGAAAATGTCGAAGCGGACGCTTTACAAACTCTTCCCCAGCAAGTCCTGCCTGTTCCGTATCTGCCTTTCCGATTTCGCCAATGAAATCAGGAGTCATATACAGCAGAAGCAGATACGGATGGATAGCTCGTGTATGCAACTGCTTTTCACTACTGTGAACGGATATCTCACCCTGCTCCAAACATTAGGAAGAACGTTGCTTCAGGACATTGCCAATGACGAAGAATACCGCTCTTCCTTCCAACGGGAAGAAGCTTTCTGGCTACAACAGTTCATCGACGTACTGACGCACTGTAAAATAGGAGGCTTCCTCCTTCCGGACATAGATCCGGATCGCTTCGCCGCAGATTTGCAGGAAGTAATCTATCAAAGCTGTCTGCAAGGCACTCCGTATATCGTGCAACGAACGATGAACTATGTACTGTTGCGTGGGCTTTTCCGGGTAGAGGGTATTCGTTATATAGATGAGCATCTCGAACCTGATAAATTAACTGTTTGTGTTTGAAAGAAGAAGGTGTGCCTGAGTGAAATTAGGCGCACCTTTTTATTGTTCAAATAAGAATAATGATTACTTTTGCCACAGTAAAACATGATATTAGCTAATAAGTCTAGGTATGAAAAAACTATTTACCCTCTGCCTGATGTGCCTGCTATGCCTGAGCCTATCTGCACAAGTAAAAGATGCACTTCAATTAGATACCCTGCGACTACCTTCGAGAGGCGGTCAGATTCCAATGACAATAGACAATGTCAGTAAAGCACCCTGGGATATGCAGTTGGTAAATCCCTCCGACTGGATGACGGCGGAGAAAAAGGACTCCACTTGCATCTTGCTGAACCTACAGCCGAACAGAAGCGACGAGCCACGCTATCAGATTATGCGAATGTTTTCTACGGAGAAGGAGGAACTAATACTCATCATGCAGATGAGATATGACTTCACCTATAATGATAAGGAACAGACCCAATGGATTTCTTTCGCATATTCCAGTCCCACGTGGAAGGCCACTGTTGATGAAGAAGCTGCGAGCTGGGCTTATGCTGTGCGTCATGGAGATGAAGCGATTATGCTATATCTTACTCCTAACACAAGTCGAGAAAGCAGATCGCTTACACTCACAGCTTCAGATTTGGATAAAGAACTTTTCTCTTATTCCATCCTACAATTACCCGATCCGCTACCAGTATCACAGACTGAATATACAGTGGGAGATGGAGATTCGGAGATATCCCTACAGATAGGCCTTCCCGAAGAAGTCCGTTTCAATCTTCCTCAATGGATACAACTGAAATCTACCGAACAGGCAGACGATAGCAGACATTACGTCTTTTCCATACAAGCCAATAATGCCGATTCCGCACGCGCAGATACGATTCGACTCTCTACAATGGATGGAAAAGCCCATACGGAGATTCCCGTATTTCAGTACAAGCACGCACTATTTACTCCCGAAGGTGTAGAAGCTTTATGCGATACTCCCGTAAAGGTGGCATCAGGCGTTGCTTCATCCTCTCAACCTGGGGAAGGCATCGAGCTTTCCTTTGACGGAAACGCTTCCACCATTTATCATTCACAATGGGATAACTCGACACCCGAATATTTCCCTATCACGCTGGACTACAATTTCTCGCAACCCGAAGATATTGATTATCTGGAATACATACCTCGCTCCGACGGAGGAGTAAATGGCTTGTTTAAGGAAACGGATATCTTTGTGCAGACCGTTGGCAATAAAGAATATCAATTAGTAATGAACTACGATTTCAATTCCCCGTCCGCTGCGACACGTGTCGATTTCCCAAAAACAATGCGGGGAGTCACCTCTGTTCGTTTCGTCGTAAAGTCGGGAGCGGGAATCGGATGTGGATTCGCCAGTTGTGCGGAGATGAACTTCTATCGGAAGTCCGATGTGGAGTTCAACTATAAGGACGTATTTACCGATGCTTCTTGCAGCACTTTAAAGAAAGGCATCACAGAAAAGAAAATCAGAAGAATCAAACAACCCTTCTTCCGCAATCTGGCTCTGCATCTGCTGAAAGGAGAGTATGATGAATTTCGTATACAGGAATATCGCGCTTGGCCGGACCCAGACAAACAAGCACAACAGAATGGCACACGTCCATTTAGTATGCTGGATAATCCGACGGGCATTGCCGTTCGGGAAGGCGAACCGTTTATCGTATTCGTAGACGGCAAGAATGTTCCCGATAGTTTGCAACTGCTTATTCAATATCTCAGCCCCATGCCAAATCTGGATGATTTCGGTGGACCGACTTACTCCCTTCACAAAGGTATGAATGTGATAAAGCCATTAAAATCCGGATTGTGCTACCTTATATATAGGTCGGAAACTCCGGAAGCGGCAGAGCCCGTCAAAGTCAACTTTGCCGGAGGATATGTAAACGGTTATTTTGATTCGACTCGTGATGTACATCCCGATGGTAGCACGCGATGGGAAGAATTGCTGTCGAAGGCTGGCAACAAATACTTCGATATAGTCAGCCCCTATGTCCATTTCACGTTGCGAGTATCGGATTATCGTAAATATGTCCCCAATCCTCTTGCGTTACTTGCGGCTTACGATACGCTGTGCATTCACGAACAAGAGTTTCAGGGATTCAGAAAATACGGGCGAATGGCGAAGAACAGGCTTTATATGCATACCAGCTATAGAGAAGGAATGCTTTATGCCGCTCCCTATCACATTGGTTTCTCAACAGGAATGCAAGGTGGACTGTTGGATGTAAATACCTTAAAGACAACCGAATGCTGGGGTCCTGCTCACGAATTGGGACATATTCTGCAAATTAGTCCTGCTCTGTGCTGGACTGCTATGACGGAAGTTACAAACAATATTCTCAGTATGGAGGTACAACGTCATTGGGGAAATCCTTCGCGCCTGCACCAGAAAGAATTTGTGGAAGACCCATATAATGATACTTATGAGCGGGCAATGAATGTCGCATTTGTGCAGCAAAAGCCCTATGCTTACCTTACGGACTGGTTCGACTTGGTAATTCCCTTCTGGCAATTACGCCTGTACGTGATGGATGTCTGTGGAAAAGCCGACTTCTACAAAGACGTATACGAAGCAAGTATCCGGGCAGGGCACGAGAAGCAACTAAGTTCCGGCGAATGGCAATTGGAGTTTATCTACAACTGTTGTGTGGCAGCCGATATGGACCTGCGTCCTTTCTTTGGCAAATGGGGGTGGCTGACGCCTACCGAACGCGTGTACGATGATTATTACGGAAAAGATTCCATAGCTGTCAGAACAGAACATATCGAACTATTGAATCAACGCATAGAAGCGCTGCAACTGTCAACGCCTGTACACGCTGCCGAATATATCACTGACAATACCTTGCAGCTTTATAAGCATCCCCAGCCGATTGCCGGAGGAACGGCTACGATAGACTCCAAAGCGGCCACCGTATTAGTGAAAGGCGCCGAAGGAGCAGTAGCATACGAGGTGTATTGTGACAATCGTCTGGTAAGAGTTTCCCATAGTCCGTCTTTTAGATTTCCCGATTTGAAGGAATTGGATGTTGATAAAATCTCGGTTGTATCAGTAGCTCCTGACGGGAAAAGGGAGACGTGCACTATCTTTAAAAGTGAATAAAGCCCTGCTAACTTACTTTTATCAGGAAGGAAACTTGTTTATATCCGAAAGATAACTTACCTTTGTTGGGAAGATATCTATAACCGCAAGTTCTGATTATAAAGCCGGAACTTTTGATTATATAATCAGAAGTTTCAGTTATGTAACCGGAACTTGCGGTTATAGTTTTATCTGCAGGAAAAGATACTTTGCAATAGGGAGAAAAGAAGTTGTCTCCTTATAGTAAGTAAGTTATCTCCTTATAATCAATAGTCAACTAACATATATAATAAAACAAAGAAGCATGCCGAAATACATAATGGAAGAAATGCCCGACATTCATGGCACGGGTGAACGGATACTCTATCCTCGTCTGGCAATGGTAGAGCAAATGTCAACAGAGGATTTTGTGCGAGAAATCGCTTCGAGTAGCGGATTCAATATCGGAAACGTGGAAGGAGTAATCACCCAGATAGCCGTTGAAATGGCACATCAGATGGCACAAGGGAAATCGGTGAAGATTGATGGTATAGGGACTTTTACACCATCTCTCGCTTTGTATGAAGATAAAGAACGCGAAAAGGCAGGCGAAGGGGAAACTCACCGCAATGCGCGCAGCATTGTGGTAGGCAATGTGAATTTCCGTGTGGACAAAACACTAGTGAGACGCATCAACGGAAGATGCCAACTGGAAAGAGCTCCATGGAAAGCGCAACGTTCTTCGCAGAAGTACACACCGGAGCAACGACTTGCCCTTGCGGTGAAGTATCTGGACCAACATCCCTTCCTTACCGTCTACGAATATCGAAAACTGACCGGATTGCTCCGCACCACGGCTACCGAAGAACTGCAACGATGGGCAAAGCTACCGGATTCAGGCATAGGAATCGACGGCAGAGGAACGCACAGAATCTATATAAAGAAGCAGAATGAATCATTGTAAATCGTAATGGCAAGTGTGATGGACTGACTAATCAACGAACAGTTTAATCAGCTTTAGAAACTCCTTCCCATATTTCTTTATTTTATATTCGCTCATTCCGTTGATTGATTCAAGTTCCTCTATTGTGGTCGGTTTTGATATACTAAGCAGATGTAGAACTTTGTCGGATAAGACGATATAGGCAGGGAGGCCGTCTTGGTCGGCCAGTTGCTTTCGCAAACCACGGAGGGCTTCAAACAGATCCTCATTTTCTCCACCGGGCAGACCGAAGGGAAGTTCTTTGGCAACGACAACTTTCTTCTTCCTCCCTTTACCTGTGGATACCTCGTCGCGACGAATAACGGCAAGCATAGCCTGCGCTCTTCCGAAAAGGATATCACTTCCGCTTGGAGTAATCTTAAGATGATTGCTTTCATTATAAGCTATTTCAAAATAGCCCAGTTGCAACATCTGGAGCAGATAGTCCTGCCAGTCACGTGGTGGAATGTCCCGTCCCGCGCCAAAAGTTTTCAGTTCCTGATATCCTTTCCCTGTAACTTCTGCTGAGTAATTTCCACGAAGAATGTCTATCAATAGTCCGGTACTGACTTGTTGCTCGGTCCGTGCAATGGCGCTCAAAGCCTTTTGTACTATTATTGTGCCGTCAAAACGCTGAGGAGGATTTTTGCATACATCGCAATTCCCACAATCCTCCGTAGCCGTTTCTCCGAAATAGCTTAGCAAGATTCTTCTCCGGCAGATATCCGCTTCCGCATACTGCTGCATCCGTTGCAGTTTCTCCAAATTGATGCTTTGCTGGTTACTCTCCGTGGCAAACTTTGTGAGCAATATCAAATCACCAAGTGAATAGAACAATACGGTGTCACTTGGCAAACCGTCCCGTCCGGCACGGCCAATCTCCTGATAAAAACTTTCAATGCTTTTAGGCAGATTATTGTGAATCACCCATCGGACATTCGACTTATCTATGCCCATACCAAAAGCAATGGTAGCACAAACTACCTGTATCCGGTCATTAATGAAGTCATCCTGCGTCTCGTCACGCTGTTGTGTCGATAATCCCGCATGATATACACCGCAACGGATTCCCTGTTTCTGCAACATCTGGGCTACGGTTTCGGTCTTATTTCTGCTCATGCAGTAGATGATTCCACTTTCTCCCCTGTGACGGTTAATAAACTCTAGCATAGCTTTGTTCTTTTCTTTTGCCTGAAATCCCCGCTTCACAGTCAGGCTGATATTGGGACGGTCGAACGAAGAAATGAACGTGCGGGGCTGGTTTAGATGTAACTGTCGAATGATATCCTGGCGTGTTATTTTATCCGCCGTAGCGGTCAGGGCAACAATCGGTACTTGTGGAAATTGCTGGTGAAGCATCCCCATTTGAGTATATTCCGGTCTGAAATCATGTCCCCACTGAGAAATGCAGTGCGCTTCGTCGATGGCAAACAAAGAGATATTCATATCCCGCAGCAGATAATCCTTTTCGGAAATCAGTTTCTCCGGCGAAATATAGAGTAACTTCAGTCGACCTTCGATGCAGGCACGCCGAAGGTTGGCGTTTTCCGTTTCGTCATTACTGCTGTTCAATGCTCCGGCGGCAATACCGTTGGACTGCAATGATTCCACTTGGTCCTTCATCAACGAGATGAGTGGAGAAACCACAACCGCAGTGCCTTCACAAAGCAGTGCCGGAAGTTGATAACAAATAGATTTTCCTCCGCCGGTAGGCATTAATACCAGAGCATCCTGCTTATTGAGGATGTGGCGGATAATTTCTTCTTGAAGGGGACGGAAACTGTCGTAACCGAAATAGGTTTTTAGAGTATCTCTCATCGATGCTTTTATATCTTTGGATGCAAAGGTACATTTTCTTTAGCAAATAGCACAATGTGTAGAAATCTGTTTCTGAGATGAATTATAAATAAGTTAAAGTTTCTTATTATTAGGCCATTATAAGCCTATTTCAAGGAATATGATTGTTTTATTAGAAAAAAAATGCACAAAATAATTGTGTGTTTAAAAAAAAAGTAAGACATTTGTAACATGTAAGGTTGCAAACAAGCAATTATTAATAAAAGAACAAACCCTAACCAGTTAATTCAAATGAGTGATTTAGAAAACAAAAAGGTGGAGGAAACTCCAGAAAAACGTCCCTACAACTTGAGGGATAAGAAAGACAAGAAGGCTGCATACAGGTCATTAATCAGACCGGAATTGGCAGACGAGTTGTATGACAAGATCTTGAATATCATCGTTGTACAGAAGAAGTACAGGGATCCTGATTATTCAGCTAAAGACTTGGCAAAAGAACTAAAGACGAATACTCGTTACCTTTCTGCAGTAGTCAATTCTCGCTTTGGCATGAACTATTCTTGCCTGTTGAATGAGTACAGAGTAAAGGATGCATTGCATTTGTTGACCGATAAGCGTTATGCCGACAAGAATGTTGAGGAAATCAGCGCAATGGTTGGCTTTGCTAATCGTCAATCTTTTTATGCTGCTTTTTACAAGAATGTAGGTGAGACTCCTAACGGATATCGCAAAAAACATACTGAGCATAAAAAGTAGTTGCGTTTTTCCAAACTGAACTAAAAAGGGATTGTCTCTAAATGAAAAACTTTGGAGACGATTCCTTTTTTCTTTTAATGAATCAATACCGGTATTATGAAAAAACATCTTATATCAATGGCTACAGCCGCTATGCTATTAGCATCTTGCGGAGGAGCCAAAACAACAACTGCCACGGCAGATAAATTTGACTATACAGTGGAACAATTTGCAGATTTACAGATATTGCGTTATAAAGTTCCCGAATTTGAGGAACTGACGCTGAAACAAAAAGAATTGGTTTATTATCTCACAGAGGCTGCTCTGCAAGGAAGAGATATCTTGTTCGACCAAAATGGGAAGTATAATTTGAGAATCCGGAGGATGCTTGAAGCAGTATATACAAACTACCAGGGCGATAAAACAACTCCCGACTTCAAGAATATGGAAGTTTATCTGAAAAGGGTATGGTTCTCTAATGGCATTCATCATCATTATGGCACGGAGAAATTTGTGCCCAATTTCTCTCAGGGTTTCCTGAAACAAGCAGTGCTTGGTATTGATGCTGTCAAACTGCCTCTTGCTGAAGGACAGACTGCCGAACAGTTGTGTGCCGAACTTTTCCCTGTCATTTTCGATCCGACCATCCTGCCTAAAAGGGTGAATCAAGCCGATGGTGAGGACTTGGTACTTACTTCTGCCTGCAATTATTATGACGGGGTGACTCAGAAGGAAGCCGAAGACTTTTACAACGCAATGAAAGACCCGAAAGATGAAACTCCTGTTTCTTATGGCTTGAACAGTCGCCTAGTGAAGGAAAATGGAAAGATACAGGAAAAAGTATGGAAAGTTGGTGGTCTGTATACGGAAGCGATTGAAAAGATTGTTTATTGGCTGAAGAAAGCAGAAGCGGTGGCAGAAAATGATGCTCAGAAGGCTGTCATCACTAAGCTGATTCAGTTTTATGAAACCGGAAACCTGAAAGACTTCGACGAATATGCGATTCTTTGGGTGAAAGACCTCGATTCACGCATTGACTTTGTGAATGGATTTACCGAAAGCTATGGCGACCCGCTGGGAATGAAAGCCAGTTGGGAATCACTGGTGAACTTTAAAGATATTGAATCTACGCATCGTACGGAAATTATCAGTAGCAATGCTCAGTGGTTTGAAGATAATTCTCCGGTGGATAAGTCTTTTAAGAAAGACAAAGTGAAAGGAGTGTCTGCCAAAGTTATCACTGCCGCTGTGCTTGCCGGTGATCTTTATCCTTCCACTGCCATTGGTATTAATCTACCGAATGCTAATTGGATTCGTGCTCATCATGGCTCAAAATCAGTCACTATCGGTAATATCACCGATGCCTATAATAAAGCCGCTCATGGCAACGGCTTCAATGAAGAATTTGCCTATAGCGATGCGGAAATACAACTGATAGATGCTTATTCCGACCTGACAGACGAACTTCATACTGACTTGCACGAATGCTTGGGACATGGTTCGGGTAAACTTCTTCCGGGGGTTGATCCGGATGCATTGAAGGCATATGGCTCTACAATTGAGGAAGCGCGTGCCGATTTGTTTGGACTCTATTATGTGGCCGATCCGAAGTTGGTGGAGCTCAAACTTCTCCCTTCTACCGATGCTTATAAGGCTCAATACTATACTTATTTAATGAATGGCTTGATGACGCAGTTGGTGCGTATCGAACCAGGTAACAGCATTGAGGAAGCTCATATGCGTAATCGTCAGCTAATAGCCCGTTGGGTGTACGAAAAGGGAACTGCCGATAAAGCGGTGGAACTTGTCAAGAAGGACGGCAAGACTTACGTAGTCATCAATGACTATGAGAAGGTACGTCGGCTTTTCGGTGAATTGTTAGCAGAGATACAACGCATTAAGTCTACAGGCGACTTTGACGCTGCCCGTGCGCTGGTAGAGAACTATGCCGTGAAGGTGGATCCAACATTGCACGCCGAAGTACTGGAACGCTATAAGAAACTGAATTTGGCTCCCTACAAAGGTTTTGTCAATCCGAAATATGAATTGGTGACAGATGAAAACGGAAACATTACTGATGTTACTGTGGCTTATGACGAAGGTTATGTAGAACAAATGTTGCGTTACAGCAATGATTACTCTCCGCTGCCTTCAATAAACAACTAATTTGGAATATGGATATTAAAGAACAACTGAAAGATATCAAAACACAGCTCCGTCTCTCTATGAACGGGGCTGTGTCCCAAAGTATGCGTGAGAAGGGGTTAATATATAAACTCAATTTTGGTGTAGAACTGCCACGCATCAAGTCAATTGCCGAAAGCTACGAGAAGAACCACGACTTAGCGCAGGCATTATGGAAAGAAGACATCCGCGAGTGTAAAATCCTTGCCGGAATGCTTCAGCCGATAGATACTTTTTATCCGGAGATTGCCGATATATGGGTGGAAAGTATCCGTAATATCGAAATAGCGGAACTGACTTGTATGAATCTCTTCCAGAACCTGCCATATGCTCCTGCAAAGTCTTTTCATTGGATTGCCGATGAACAGGAATATGTGCAGACTTGTGGTTTCCTCACTGCCGCCCGACTTTTGATGAAGAAAGGCGATATGACGGAACGAGCATCGGGTGAGTTGCTCGACCAGGCAATAAGTGCTGTTTACTCCGATAGTTATCATGTGCGGAATGCTGCTCTGCTCGTTATCCGTAAATATATGCAGCACAGTGAAGAACACGCTTTTCAGGTATGCCGATTGGTAGAGCGAATGGCGGATTCGGAGGTGGAAGCGGAGAAGATATTATATAATATGGTGAAAGAAGAAGCCTAAATCCTTTTGCTTTCCGCAAAAAAGGCTTAACTTTGTTCGCGCTAATTTTGGCTGATGATGGAAACTCAAAACGTGAAAGATACAGTAAGGCAGATATTCACGGAATATCTCACAGCGAACGGGCATCGTAAGACTCCTGAACGCTACGCCATACTCGATACAATTTATTCTATCGACGGTCATTTTGATATAGATATGCTCTATTCCCGCATGATGGATCAGGAGAATTTCCGGGTGAGCCGAGCGACTCTTTACAATACCATTATCCTGCTTATCAATGCACGGCTGGTCATCAAGCACCAGTTCGGTACTTCTTCCCAATACGAAAAATCATTCAATCGCGAGACACATCATCATCAGATATGTACGCAATGTGGCAAAGTGACCGAGTTTCAGAACGAGGAATTGCAGCATGCTATCGAGAATACGAAATTGAGCCGTTTCCAACTTTCGCATTACTCCTTATATATATATGGACTATGCAGCAAGTGCGACAGAGCTAACAAACGGAAAAAAGTAAATAACAACAATAAAAAAGAAAAATGAAAGTTGATATTCTATTAGGATTACAATGGGGCGACGAAGGTAAAGGTAAAGTAGTCGACGTATTAACACCTAAGTACGATGTGGTTGCTCGTTTTCAGGGCGGCCCTAATGCCGGTCACACACTTGAGTTTGAAGGACAGAAGTATGTACTTCGCTCTATTCCTTCCGGTATTTTCCAGGGAAACAAGGTAAACATCATCGGTAACGGTGTGGTACTCGATCCGGCGCTCTTCAAAGCAGAAGCCGAAGCACTCGAAGCATCAGGCCATCCGTTGAAAGAACGTTTGCACATCTCAAAGAAAGCTCATCTTATCCTCCCGACACACCGTATTCTTGATGCTGCTTATGAAGCTGCAAAGGGAGATGCCAAAGTAGGAACTACTGGAAAAGGTATCGGTCCTACTTATACGGATAAAGTTAGCCGTAATGGTGTTCGAGTAGGTGATATTCTTCATAATTTCGACCAAAAATATGCTGCTGCAAAAGCTCGTCACGAACAAATTCTGAAGAGCTTGAACTACGAATATGACCTTACTGAATTGGAAAAAACATGGATGGAAGGTATTGAATACCTGAAACAGTTCCATTTTGTAGATAGCGAACATGAAGTTAACAATCTGCTGAATAACGAAAAGAGCATACTTTGTGAAGGAGCTCAGGGCACTATGCTCGATATCGACTTCGGTTCATATCCGTTCGTTACTTCTTCTAATACGGTTTGTGCAGGTGCCTGCACCGGACTTGGTGTAGCTCCAAATCGCATCGGTGATGTTTATGGTATCTTTAAAGCATATTGTACCCGCGTGGGTGCAGGTCCGTTCCCTACGGAATTGTTCGACGAAACAGGCGATAAGATGTGTACATTAGGACATGAGTTTGGCTCAGTGACCGGTCGTAAGCGTCGTTGCGGATGGATTGACTTGGTGGCATTGAAGTATTCTGTAATGATAAACGGTGTGACTAAGCTGATTATGATGAAGAGTGATGTGCTCGATACTTTTGAAACCATCAAGGCTTGTGTGGCTTATAAGTTGAATGGTGAAGAAATTGATTACTTCCCTTATGATATCACCGAAGGCGTGGAACCTGTATATGCAGAGCTTCCAGGCTGGCAGACTGATATGACGAAGATGCAAAGTGAAGATGAATTCCCTGAGGAGTTCAACGCTTATCTGACTTTCCTTGAGGAACAACTTGGTGTACAAATCAAGATTGTATCTGTAGGACCGGACAGAGCACAGACTATCGAACGTTATACAGAAGAATAAATAATAAGATTAGGCACGGATTATACGGATCATGCGGTTTTATTTATCGTGATATTCGCATAATTCGTGCCTATCTTTTCTTTTTTAATTAACCCATAATACCCCCAAAAAATGAAAACACGTTTTATTTCTTTCCTTTTATTACTCGTCATGTGTCTTGGAGGCTTTGCACAGACTCCCTATCAACCTAGTGAAGAGAATTTGAAAGCCCGACAGGAGTTTCAGGACAATAAGTTTGGTATTTTCCTCCATTGGGGCTTGTATGCTATGCTTGCTACAGGCGAATGGACTATGACAAACAATAATCTGAATTATAAAGAGTATGCCAAACTGGCAGGTGGTTTCTATCCTTCTAAGTTTGATGCTGATAAATGGGTGGAAGCAATCAAAGCATCAGGCGCGAAATATATCTGTTTCACCACTCGTCATCATGAAGGCTTTTCTATGTTCGATACCAAATACTCAGATTACAATATAGTTAAAGCTACTCCTTTCAAAAGGGATATCGTGAAAGAACTGGCTGATGCTTGTGCGAAACATGGCATCAAACTTCATTTCTATTATTCACATATTGATTGGGCACGCGAAGATTTTCCTTGGGGACGCACTGGACGTGGAACAGGACGCCCGAATCCGAAAGGAGACTGGAAAAGTTATTATCAGTTCATGAATAACCAGTTGACGGAATTGCTGACGAATTATGGTCCGATAGGCGCTATCTGGTTTGACGGATGGTGGGATCAGGATAAGAACTTTGATTGGCAGCTTCCCGAGCAATATGCTTTAATTCATAAACTCCAACCGGGATGTTTAATTGGTAATAATCATCATCATACGCCTTTCCCCGGTGAAGATATTCAGATATTCGAGCGCGACCTACCCGGTGAAAATACGGCAGGCCTTTCCGGACAAGATGTAAGTCATTTGCCATTGGAAACTTGCGAAACGATGAACGGAATGTGGGGATACAAAATCACCGACCAAAACTATAAATCTACTAAGACATTGATTCACTATCTGGTGAAAGCTGCAGGTAAGAATGGAAATCTGTTAATGAATATCGGCCCTCAGCCCGATGGTGAGCTTCCTGCGGTAGCTGTAGAACGTTTGAAAGAGATGGGAGAGTGGATGAAGCAATACGGTGAAACCATCTACGGAACTCGTGGCGGCATGGTTGCTCCGCACGATTGGGGAGTAACAACTCAAAAGGGAAACAAGATGTATGTGCACATCCTCAATCTGGAAGATAAAGCTCTGTTCCTTCCTTTGACAGATAAGAAAGTAAGAAAGGCAGTGGTGTTTAAAGACCAATCTCCGGTTCGTTTTACTAAGTCAAAAGCAGGCGTTTTACTCGAATTAAATGAAGTGCCGAAAGATATTGACTATGTGGTAGAACTTACAATAGACTAATTTTTAGCTAATTCTTCATAAAAGCAAGGGGAAACTATTCTGACATTGATAGTTTCCCCTTATTTTTGGCAAAGAATTTGTTTATAGAGATATAGAGTAATAATTAAAAAGAAAAGTATATGATGTCTTATTGGGTATTATTTATTGGAATTGCCGTAGTAAGTTGGATAGTACAGATGAATTTGCAGAGCAAATTCAAAAAGTACTCTAAGATTCCTACGGGAAATGGAATGACAGGACGCGACGTGGCTCTGAAGATGCTGCACGACAACGGAATTTATGATGTACAGGTAACTCATACACCCGGCAGATTGACCGACCACTACAATCCTGCTAATAAAACAGTGAATCTGAGTGAAGGTGTATACGAAAGTAATAGTATCATGGCTGCTGCCGTAGCTGCACATGAATGTGGACACGCTGTTCAGCATGCACGTATGTATGCGCCGCTGAAAATGCGTAGTGCGTTGGTTCCGGTTGTGAGCTTTGCATCTAACATTATGACATGGGTATTGTTGGGTGGTATTTTGTTGATAAATGTTTTTCCACATCTGTTGTTGGCAGGTATTATCCTGTTTGCTACGACTACGTTGTTCAGCTTTATTACGCTGCCGGTTGAAATCAATGCAAGTAAGCGTGCATTGGTATGGTTAAGCTCTTCGGGCATTACTAATTCTTATAATCATAAGC
Source organism: uncultured Bacteroides sp. (assembly GCF_900547205.1). Taxonomy (GTDB): domain Bacteria; phylum Bacteroidota; class Bacteroidia; order Bacteroidales; family Bacteroidaceae; genus Bacteroides. The sequence goes on along the minus strand of NZ_URFY01000010.1, from coordinate 6,940 downwards.
AGGCAGAAGATGCACTTCGCTCGGCTGCTTACACTTATGTGGTAGCTGCACTTGGCTCGCTGGCTACATTGATCTACTATATCATGATTTTCATGGGCAGAAGAGACTAAGTATTATCATTGTGTAGCAATAAAAAAATGCCTCCAAAACCTTCATAAGGAATTGGAGGCATTCTCTTTTAATAAAGTTGTTTAATTAGGTGCTTGCCAAAAGTAATTGCTGTCACTAATGTTAAAAGCTTCTCTGTTCTCTTTTTCCTGCAGAAATCCTTCGGGCACTAATGCAACATAATCGCTCCATACCTTTCCATCATAATTCGTTTCTGCATTAAACTCGCTTCTCAATGGGCAAACTACATAATATAGATTCTTAGCCATATAATAATCCAGATAGTATAATTTAGTTTGTTTACTTTGATTATTCCAGTTTGCATCTTCATTAAGAGTGAGTGGCTGATCGTTACGCAGTCGTTCGCGCACCTCGGCTATGCCAAGTAGATTTCCCTTTTCGTCTGTGACATAAGCATTGAATGTGGGGTCCATCCATAGCCATTTATTCAGCGTCTTAGAATATACGGAGTTGATGACGTGGCAATCATTAATCATCTTTTGAGGCATACAGGTCACAAATCGCGATTTAAAGCCCATAGCGAGATAACATTCGTTGAGCAACTGTGCCATCATCCGGCAGTTGATTCCCCGGTTCTCTTTTTTGCAAACTTCCACCATGGCAATAGCATTTTTTTCTTTCGGATTCATTGAACTGCCGTCGTGGCGGACAACATTATGTACCCATGTCAGCAGGTTTTTGATTTTAGAGATTTCATCACCTGTTCCTGCGATGCTATCCAGATTAAAATAGTTTCTGATGCGAACCAGATTGCTGTCATTGGCATCCATATAGGTGAAAGCAGGTATATCCTTTGCCGTATTCTTAGTGTATCCGGCAGACTGTTTTAATATCTTTGAAAAGTCGTCAGATTGCGCCTTCATCTTTAGCATAAGCTTCTGATAACGCCGATTATCTTTGAGCGACTTCATATCGTCATCGGTTGCCAAGTTCCAATAATCGTCCAATCCCATATCAATCGATTTCTCTAACATTTTGAGCGCTTCTTTAGGAGAATTGTTCAGTGCATACATACAGCCTATTTGGTAACAAGCCTTTGCATCCTCCATGGGGCGCGGTATATCAGCAGGATATTTCGCAGCTTCTTTCAGGTAGTGCGTCCATCCTTCCACGGCTTTAGGGTAGTCGTTGTTTTTTCTTGCGTCTTGTTCTTTTTCCAATGTTTGCTCAAACAGTTTCATTAAACTGTCCTTTGTACGTTCCTGTGCCATGCCCATCAGGCAGAAGCAAGAAAGAAATAGGGTCAATGTAAGTGCTTTCATATTCATTAAGTTTTGCTTTATTTGCAATATTCGTCAATCTTTCTGATATAAACAAATTATTTGTCTTTCTTTTCTTCCGGCTAATTCAATTATTTGCAGTAAATTTGCACAACTAAAATTAAAAACAGTAATATTATGGCAGCAAAACCAAGTATTCCTAAAGGAACTCGTGACTTTTCGCCGGTAGAGATGGCGAAGCGTAATTATATATTCAATACGATTCGTGACGTATATCATCTGTATGGTTTTCAGCAGATTGAAACTCCAGCTATGGAAATGCTATCCACACTGATGGGAAAGTATGGGGATGAAGGAGATAAACTTCTCTTTAAAATTCAAAACTCGGGCGATTATTTCTCCGGAATCACAGACGAAGAACTATTGAGTCGTAATGCTGCCAAGTTGGCAAGCAAATTCTGCGAAAAAGGGTTGCGTTATGACTTGACCGTGCCTTTTGCCCGTTATGTGGTGATGCACCGTGATGAAATCACTTTCCCGTTCAAGCGTTATCAGATTCAACCCGTTTGGCGTGCCGACCGTCCGCAGAAAGGGCGTTATCGTGAATTTTATCAATGTGATGCCGACGTAGTAGGAAGTGACTCTCTGCTGAATGAGGTGGAATTGATGCAGATCGTCGATACGGTGTTCAGCCGTTTCAATATCCTTGTATGTATCAAAATCAATAATCGCAAGCTTCTTTCCGGTATAGCCGAGATTATCGGCGAAGCAGATAAGATTGTTGATATCACTGTGGCAATTGACAAACTGGATAAAATAGGTTTGGATAATGTGAACGCTGAGTTGAAAGATAAAGGTATTAGCGATGAGGCTATTGCAAAATTGCAACCGATTATCTTGCTGAACGGAACGAATGCGGAAAAATTGGCGACATTAAAGAATGTATTAGCCGGCAGTGAAGTAGGATTGAAAGGAGTAGAAGAAAGCGAATTTATTCTGAATACGTTGGAGACAATGGGATTGAAGAATGAAATCGAACTGGACTTGACATTAGCACGTGGATTGAATTATTATACAGGTGCTATATTTGAGGTCAAAGCGCTTGATGTACAAATCGGCAGTATCACAGGCGGGGGGCGTTATGATAACCTGACTGGAGTATTCGGTATGTCTGGTGTATCGGGTGTCGGAATCTCTTTTGGTGCAGACCGCATTTTCGATGTGCTGAACCAACTCGACCTTTATCCGAAGGAAGCAGTGAACGGAACAGAACTTTTATTTATTAACTTCGGCGAAAAGGAAGCTGCTTTCTCTATGGGCATTCTTGCTAAAGTACGTGCAGCAGGTATTCGTGCGGAGATTTTCCCGGATGCTTCGAAGATGAAGAAGCAAATGAGTTATGCCAATGCAAAGAATATTCCGTTTGTTGCCATTGTTGGTGAGAATGAGATGAACGAGGGCAAAGCTATGCTGAAGAATATGGAGACAGGAGAGCAGAATCTTGTTACAGCGGAAGAGTTGATTGCTGCGGTGACAAAGAAGAACTGAATCAAAATAAAATAGATAATAATAAGGTGTCGTTGACTTTAAAATCAGCGACACCTTATTTGTTATAAGAGGTTTATTTTTCTGGAATTACAGATGACGTTCAGGATACATCTCATTCCACCATTCAGGACTATTTTGCAGCCAGCGTGCAAACCAAGCCATGATTGAATTGTGCCATTTGATGCGCTTGTCATAATCAGAAATGAAGTGGTTTTCTCCATCTACCGTGATAAATTCCACCGGTTTGCCTAATATCTTCAGGGCATTGAAAAGTTGAATACTTTCTCCAATTGGTACATTGGTATCTACCGTTCCATGCAACAACAGCAGCGGAGTATTAATCTTATCGGCATTGAATAGAGAACCTTGCTTGGTAAACAGGTCCGGATTATTCCACGGATAACTGTCGGCAGCTGCAACGGAATTATAAGAATAACCCCAGTAACCTTCTCCCCAATAGCTTGTCACATCACTGATACCAGCATGAGATACGGCAGCAGCGAAAATATCAGTCTGAGTCTGCAAATACTGAGTCATGAATCCACCGTAAGAAGCACCAAGACATCCGATACGTTTTTCATCCACAAACGGATGTTCCTTACAGAATTGCTTTGTTCCTTCGATAATATCGTCAGCAGTGCGCTTTCCCCATGCATTGACGTGGCGTGCTGAGAACTCCTGACCGAAGCCGATAGTACCGCTAGGCTGAATGACATAGACTACGTAATCGCGTGAAGCGAACAGTTGTGCACAATACGGATTGCCGATGCCACGTGTGGTAGGAGTCGTTCCACCGTAATAATATACCAGCATCGGATACTTTTTATTCGCATCAAAGTTGGGAGGCAGACACAGCTTTCCGGTGATAACAGTACCATCAGAAGCGGTAAAGTTCCAAGGTTCGGTTTTACCTAATTCTATATTGTCGAGAATCGGTTTCATAGGATCAGCAAGTAGGCGTGAAGTCTTTTTCTTCATATCATATAGGTAGGCCACTCCTGAATTATAATCCGACTGGCCAATATAAGCAGCGATGCTTGGATTAAATTTGGATAAGGCAAAGGCACCTGTCACATCTGTTTCCAGATTCAACTTCTCGAATGTATTGTTTTTCGGAGAATAGCGGTAGATATTTTTGCAGTCTCCATCATCCGTGTTGAAGTAGATACATCCGTCTCCGCGATTCCATTGCAGCGGGCTGACAGTCGGGTTAAAATCCTTTGTTATCGGCTGTATCTTGCGGGTAGCGAGGTCCATGATAAATGCCTGTGTATCGTAATCATTGGCAATAGGGTGGTTGCCACAGTTCTTACCGATGCCACCAAATGCTTCGGGGCTGGCAGTCAGTAACAATTGTTTTCCGTCAGGTGAATAGCTTGCACCTCCCAAGAATCGCTCTTCGTGGAAAAGAGTATCCACCTTCAGCGTCTCCAAATCCACTAGATAGAGAGAACCGAGAGAGAACGGGCGCTGAGTAATATTTTCTTTGGAAGTGCTATATATCATATATTTTCCATCAGGAGATATATCTTGCAGATAAGTGCTGTGGTTACCATAAGTCAGTCTTTCGGAAACGCCATTAGCAATATTGTATTTAGCAAGGAAACTTCTTCCTCGGGTATTCGGGATCCGGTCTACCGGACTTACTATACGGCGAAGAGGACCTTGTTCTTTAACTCCTTCTTCGCGAGGATAATAAATAAGGAAATCTTCATTGGGCGCCCAAGTGAAACTTTGTTCGGGAATGCCTTTCAATATCACCTCTTCTTTCAGAGTGGTAGGATCGAGAGTTATGACGTCGTTCCCGGTCAGAGCGGTTACAGTGTAATACAACTTGTCACTTTTAGGCATCCAGCGCATACCTTCTCTAGCATTATCCAATATCATCTTTCCGGTTTTCAGTTCCGTAAGTTCACAATAGGTGCGTGAACGCTTGGCTGCATGGTTATTCCAGTAGCGAGTCAACAGATATTTCCCGCTCGGAGAGATAGAAACGGAGATAGCACGGTTTCCATATACAGTATTATCAAGCGTGAAGCGTTTCTTCGCATCCGGATCGAGTGTGCAGACAATATCTTTGAATTTCTTGTCTTTAATAAGTTCACATTTCAGGGTAGGGGCTGCTTTGTCTTCAGAAGAAGAAAGCAACTTAATAGTGATTTCATAATCACGTGCCGGTTCCATGCTGAGAGCTATTTCTCGTGAAGAGCCGGAAGAGATACTATCTTCGGCAGCATCTTTTGTCTGCTTGGAAACACCGTCGATAAAGAGTTCCCAGCGGACAGGAGAGGTAACTTTCAGTTTACCTTTCATGAAACGTTCCGCACGGATTTTTGATTTAACCAGATAGATTTTGTTATTCGTATCTGCTTTAGTAAAACTCAGATATCCTGCCGTGTCAACGGTCCACGATTGCATTGGAGCATCCGGTAAATCGAGTACCACCGGAGTTTTGAGTAGCATCTTGATGGAGTGTTTTTCTCCTTTCGGGTTAATGCTATCGTTCATAATAGGGGTACGTACCTCGATGGCATCCCTAACTTTGTATTGCGTAAGTTTTTCCTGTGCTTGTAGAGCAAGTCCGGTTGCTAGAAAAATGGTTAAAACCATTCCTTTCTTTTTCATGCGTTGTGTATTAAATTAATAAAAGGGTTAATTATACGGCAAATGTAAGATTTATGTTTTTAGTATACAATCAAATCACGCTCTTTTTAGTACTCAATCTGGTCAAGTATTCCCATAAGGAACGCAATTGCCACTCCGTAGTTCGTTATTGGTATATTTTGCTCGCGGGCACAATTGATGCGGCTGAGTACATATTTTCGATTGAACATACACGCTCCGCAGTGGATAACCAGCGAATAAGGAGTCAGGTCTTGCGGGAAGTCTGTTCCGGTTACAATGTCGATTTGCAACTTTTCACCAATCCGTTTTCTCAGCAGACGGGGTAACTTCACTCTTCCTATATCCTCGGAAAGAGGAGCGTGCGCACAAGCTTCGGCTATCAGTACACGAGATGATTCTGTTAGAGATTCAATGGCAGAGGCACTCTTTACGTAATAATGGATATCTCCTTTGTATCCAGCAAAAAGCACAGAGAAAGAGGTGAGCTTACTCTCTTTCGGTTTTTGCTCATAGACTGTTTTGAAAACCTGTGAATCGGTAATAATCAACTTCGGAGGACGAGAAAGAGCTTGCAATGTCTGAGAGAACTTGTCGGTGGTGCAACTCACGACAAGGCATTTCTTATCCAATAGCTCGCGGATAGTTTGTACTTGCGGCAAGATAAGTCTGCCTTTGGGAGCTTGAATATCCTGTGGCATCACAAGAAGTACAAGGTCGTTTTCTGTAACAAGTTCTCCGGTAATACTTTGCTGTCCAAAGTCTGAGGGAAGTTTTTCAAGAATAGCTTGGTGAATTTGTTCAATTCCTATTTTCTCTTTTGCACTGACAAGCAGGGGGCGAATACTGCACTGCTGCGCAATGATTGTAGCCAGTTCTTCAGCGTTTCTCCGTATATCTACTTTATTCAGCAATAGGATTACGGGAATATTTTTCTCTTTCAGTTGCTTTATCCAGTGTAGTTCTTCGTCTGTTAGGTCCGGCTTTCGAGTATCACTCTCGTCTCCACATAGCAACAATGCAATATCCGTTTTCTCAATAGCCTTCAAAGTTCGGCTGATACGCATTTCTCCAAGTTTCCCTTCGTCATCGAAACCCGGAGTATCAACAAAGAGACAAGGACCGATACCATGGATTTCCATAGCTTTCGATACTAGATCAGTAGTCGTACCTGGTGTATCTGAAACAAGGGCGGTATCCTGTTCTGTCAGTGCATTGATAAGAGAAGATTTACCACTGTTCCGTTTGCCGAAAAGGGCAATATGCAATCTGTTTGCATTTGGAGAATCTGCTAAATTCATGTTTATTAGTGATTAGTTTATTAGTGATTAGTTATCGAGTAGGTCAGCCCCCTTTCGGGGGCTTTCCCCTCTAAGAACCGTACTTGATAGTTTCCCATCATACGGCTCAAGCATTTCTAA
>NZ_URFY01000009.1 GCF_900547205.1 uncultured Bacteroides sp. | reverse complement strand
GCACGGTGGTGTGAGAGGTCGAAACGGGAAATAATCCCGTTTCTCCTACTCGATTTTACTACTAACAAACGCTACAAATCCTATTTCAATGATTTGGCATTATCAGTGCAGCATTTTAGACTTTTCTCTGCATCGACTTAGGATTTTTTGTACACTAAGTTGGTCGTCCCGCTGCAACGGAACAATGGTTTTAATGCAATGGGACGACTACGGAATTGTAGACAAAAAAATGATAAAGATACTAAAAGAAATAGAGATAAGCATACGGGTATTATATTAGAGAGAGTGCCGCCGTAGGTATCTCAAAACAAAATCGTATATTTGCGGAAGTTATTCAGAAGAGAAATCATGAACGAAAATGTCCTAGCCAAACTGAAGGTGCTTGCAGAGTCTGCCAAGTACGATGTTTCGTGTGCTTCCAGTGGTACGGTGCGCTCCAACAAACCTGGCACGCTGGGCAACACTGTCGGAGGATGGGGAATATGTCATAGCTTTGCCGAAGACGGGCGGTGCATTTCGCTGCTGAAAATCATGCTTACCAACTATTGCATATACGATTGTGCCTATTGCGTGAATCGTCGCAGCAACGACTTACCGCGCGCCACATTGTCTGTCTCAGAATTGGTGGAACTGACAATGGAGTTCTACCGTCGCAATTATATAGAAGGACTATTTCTTAGTTCCGGCGTTGTTCGCAATCCCGACTATACGATGGAGCGCCTTGTTCGTGTTGCCAAAGATTTGCGTCTGGTGCATCATTTCAATGGCTATATCCACCTAAAGAGCATCCCCGGTGCAAGCCGCGAACTGGTGAATGAAGCCGGACGATATGCCGACCGTCTCAGTGTCAACGTTGAAATCCCTAAAGAAGAAAATCTTAAAATGCTGGCACCGGAGAAAGACCACAAAAGTGTATTTGCTCCGATGAAATATATTCAGCAAGGCGTACTGGAAAGTAAGGAAGAACGGCAGAAGTTTCGCCACGCTCCCCGTTTTGCGCCTGCGGGACAGAGTACTCAGGTGATTGTTGGAGCTACCTCTGAAACGGATAAAGATATTCTTTTTCTATCGTCGGCACTCTATGGACGCCCTACGATGAAGCGCGTCTACTATTCGGGTTACGTATCCGTAAATACCTACGACACGCGTCTGCCAGCACTGAAGCAACCCCCGTTGGTGCGCGAAAACCGGCTTTATCAGGCGGACTGGCTGCTACGCTTCTACCAGTTTAAAGTAGACGAAATAGTGGATGATGCTTATCCGGATCTCGATCTCGAAATAGACCCGAAGCTCTCGTGGGCTTTGCGCCATCCGGAGCAGTTTCCTGTGGATATAAATAAAGCGGATTATGAAATGCTTCTCCGTGTGCCGGGCATCGGGGTGAAGTCGGCTAAGTTGATTGTTGCTTCCCGTCGTTTCTCGCGTCTGGGCTTCTATGAATTGAAGAAGATAGGAGTGGTGATGAAGAAAGCGCAATATTTCATAACCTGCAAGGAACTGCCTCTTCATATGCAGACCGTTCACGAACTTTCTCCGCAACGGGTGCGCAGCCTGCTACTGCCGAAACCTAAAAAGAAGGTGGACGAACGGCAATTACTGCTCGATTTTGGAGAATGATGGATTGATAATCGTTGAACTAAAAGACTGGTAATTGCTAAACTGAAAGACTGAAAAATCCGAATCCCGATGAATGTCTATATCTACGATAAAACCTTTGACGGTCTGCTGACAGCCGTTTTCGACGCTTATTTCCGCAAGACCTTTCCCGACATTTTACTGTCGGAAGGGGATACTTTGCCTTTATTCTGCGACGAATTCCATACGGTAGTCACCGACGAAGAAAAAGCAGCCCGTGTGTGGCGTGGTTTGCAGAAGAAAGTATCTTCTACCGCACTAGGCTGTCTCACGCAAAGTTGGCTTTCGGAACTTCCCGATATCGGTATTCTCATCTTCCGCTATATTCGCAAAGCAATAGACGCACCCCGTTCCATCGAAACCAACTTTGCCGATCCCGACGTGCTCCAATTAGCACAGATATGGAAAAAGGTAGATGGCGAACGTATGCACTTGATGCAATTTGTCCGTTTTCAGAAAGCTGCGGACGGCACGTTCTTTGCCGCTTTCGAACCTCAATACAATGCTCTTCCGCTGACGGTGCATCACTTCAAAGACCGCTTTGCCGACCAGAAGTGGATTATATACGATATGAAGCGCCGCTACGGCTTTTATTATGACTTGAAGGAGGTTACGACCATTTCTTTTGACGACAATTCCCGCGAAGCACATCTCATCACGGGAATGCTGGACGAAAGCCTGATGGACAAGGACGAGGTGCTTTTCCAGCAGCTTTGGAAAACATACTTCAAGGCGATATGCATTAAAGAACGAATGAATCCGCGAAAGCATAAGAAGGATATGCCTGTGCGCTACTGGAAGTATTTGACGGAAAAGCAGAAATAGCACTATTCAATCCTTTGCACCATAACGTCCGGAAACTCCTGTATCAGTGATAGCAGATGTCCTTCATCATTGTTCCGTTTTGATTTAATTACCATAGTCACTTGGTAAGAGTCCGCTTCGCTTCCATGGATAGTTTCCATTTCGTAAGACACTATCAGGTAATCTTTTGAGTTGAATCGGTCTGCTATTTGCTTCAAGGTAATTTTTTGAGTGGCAGAGAAAGTAATCATTGAGCTTTTCATTCCAATGCTTTTGAAAAGATAACTGAGTAGTTCCAGCCCGACGAGGGTTAGTATCATTGCTGCGATGCCTAAGGTGTACATTCCTGCACCCACGGCGAGTCCGATTCCGGCAGTTGCCCATATTCCGGCGGCGGTAGTCAGTCCGCGTACAATTTGTTTTTGGAAGATAATGGTTCCTGCACCGATGAAGCCGATGCCGCTCACTACCTGTGCCGCCACACGACTAGGGTCGAGCGAAACACTGCTTTCTTTGATAATCTCCTGAAATCCATATTGCGAAACAATCATAATCAGTGCACTGCCTAGCGATACGAGGAAGTGAGTTCGATAGCCGGCTTCTTTGGCACGATATTCGCGGTCGAGCCCGATGATGGCTCCCAATATCCCTGCCACGAGCAATCTTAATACAAAATCAACGTTTAACATCATACGTTCAATCTCCTTTCTGGTTTTTATATGAATGGTTTAGAACTATAAATATACAATTATTTCTTTTTTTGCGGGCAATTATTTAGCACTATTTGGATGCAACCGTTGTATTTTATCGTATCTTCGCAGAATTAGAATCGAATTTTAATCTGTTGATTGAAAGAAAATGAAGAAAAGGATAGTTTACATTATCAGCTTTATAGTCATCTTCTGCATAGAAGTTTTGATAGCTTTGTATGTACGTGATAGTTTTGTGCGGCCTTATCTGGGGGATGTGCTGGTGGTAGTGCTGGTGTATAGCTTCGTACGTATATTTCTGCCGACAGGCATTCCGAAAATGCCGTTTTATGTATTTCTCTTTGCCTGCTTTGTGGAGGTGATGCAGTTTTTTCAGTTGGTGGAGATGCTGGGAATAACGAATCGGGCAGCGAGAATCATTTTGGGCTCTACGTTCGATTGGAAAGATATTGCCAGTTATGCAGTGGGATGCGTACTGATTTTCTTGTTCGAACGCTTGTTCTGCCGTAGGAATTGATTCTTTCTAACAATGGATTCTTTATTTTTCTTCTTCTTTTATCTTGCTGCCTTCTGTTTCGTCAGTATTCAAATCGTGTCTGCAATATTTGCAGAATACAGCATTGTCTTCATGCCCAGAACGATGGCAACTGGGGCATTCCTTGTCTCTCTGCCGCTTGTACTCCTTCATTATCGAAACAGATACAATACCTGTGGGCACAGCAATGATGGTATAGCCGATAAGCATGACACAAGCCGATAGAAATCTGCCGAGCGCAGTGTCGGGGGTGATATCGCCGTAGCCAACGGTGGTCATGGTGACGATGGCCCAATAAATGCTGTTCGGGATGTTATTAAACTGAGTGTTGGGCTGCGTACCTTCTATCATATACATCAATGTACCGAGAGAAGTCACTAGAATAACGACAAATAGGAAGAACACAGCAATTTTTTTGCTGCTGTCTTTCAATGCATTCAGTAAGCGTTCGCCTTCATACAGAAAGTTGAATAGTTTGAAAATACGGAACACACGTATCAAGCGGAAGGCGCGGATAATGAGCAAATAACGGACACCGGGGAAAAGCAGACCGATGTAAAGCGGAAGAGTAGCCAGTAAATCGACGATACCGAAAAAGCTGAAAATATACTTCTTGGGATAGGGGCAGCAGTATATCCTCGTCAGGTATTCGAAGGTGAAGAAAGCGGTGAAAATATACTCCATAATGATGAATGGAGTATTCAGGTAATTGGGTAGTCCTTGAAGGCTTTCGATGATAACCAACAATACGCTGAATAGAATGCACGCAATAAGAATCACGTCAAACAGTTTTCCGGCCGGAGTGTCCGATTCGAAAATGATGACGTATAATTTGCGTTTCAGTTTATCGTTATGCAAAAAGTGCTGGATGCTTTCTTTCAGTTTCATCATTAATAGCGTTTAAAAGGGGAAGGATCTGAAAATGTCAGTCAATCACCCAATTAGAATTGTATGGCACCGTTTTTTTCGGGTCATAGTACATCCCTTCCTGAGTAGGGATAAGAAGAACATATGTCTTTCCGCTTTTGTTCTTTAGCGATGTTTCGCGCAGCCAAGGGTTAGCGTCGCGCAGTTGTGCATACGTGATACCTTGCTTCTTGGCGAAGTCACTCAGGTTGTCGATGGGGGTGTTTACAGTAACTTTCTTATAGGGAATTTGCGGATACAAATGTTCCCTTTTCAGCAGGAATCCGTAACGCTCGGGGTTGCTGAATATCTCTTTAGCAGCCAATAGGCGGAACATATATCGTGATGTCTCTTCTACCAGCCAAAGGTCCATGGCATGGCTTGCCAATTGTTTTTCGAGTTGTGAGGAGATACGTGCCTGTCCGGCATTGTAAGCAGCAGATACTGCCATCCAGTCACCGTATTTGGCATAGGCTTGCTTGAAATATTTGCAGGCGGCAACGGTCGCTTTCTCTATGTTGTAACGTTCGTCTACGTTCTCGTTTACTTCTAGTCCGAACTCACGTCCTGTGGCAGGCATGAATTGCCATAGTCCGGCAGCACCTGCGGGAGAACGGGCAATGTTGTTCAGATTACTTTCAATCACCATCAGGTATTTGAAATCGTCGGGGATGCCGTTTGCTTTCAGAATGGGTTCGATGATGGGGAAGTAGCGGTTGGCACGCTTTATCAACAGCATGGTGGTGGAGTGCATATAGGTGAATGCCATCATCTCGCGGTCCATCCGTTCGCGGCGGTCGTAGCGGCGGAGGTCGATTGTCTCGCCGTCGAAGATGGCTTGCGTGGGTACGGTGGGCGGTGTGACACAGTAGGGCACTTCCGATTTAACGGAATGTTGATCGCTTACTTGACTGCTACCTATCAGTACGGGGATGGTGGCGCCAATGCAAAACACTAATATAAAGGTAAGGATATAGTTGATTTGGGTTATTTTCTTCATTTCTTTATTACGGTTGATTGTTTTAAAAATTAGTTTAATAGATAGCAATGATTCAGTATGGAAACCTAGCTTCAGCGTCACTTACGATAGTTGCTGGCAACCTCTACAATAATAGATACTTCCGCCCAGATAATTCTCTTTCACGATGGTTTCTCCGCAACGGGGACAAGCCTTACCGGCAGTATCTTTGGAGAGACAAGCAATGTATTTACCATTTTCGCCGAATAGGTCACTTTCGGTACTTCGTCCGCCCTGATGGTAAATGTCGTTCATCGTCTCCTTTATTTGGTAGAACAAATATTCTCTCTCTTTGTCTGTTAATTCGGCGATTTTTTTCTTTGGATGGATATGTGTGTGGTAAAGAATATCCTGTAGCACACCATTGCCTAGTCCGGGAATAGTTTGCTCGGTGGTAAGAAAAGCTTTGGCGGATTTCTTTTGAGCACTTTCGGCGTTGATGAGTCCGAGGAAGTATTCTTTGGTGAAATCGTCGGACATGACCTGCGGTTTGTTTTTGGCTGTCAGGTAGTAATCGGAAAAGTTGCCGTTAACAGCATCTTTGTCATAGCACATTAGTGCACCATACATCCGCACGGAAGCTATAAGGCAACTCTCGTCTTCAAAACCGATCAGCAGTTGATGCTTGACCGGTAGTTTTTCGCCCGGAGAATAATAGCAGAGATTAACGCCGTCCGTGAGCACGAGCACTTTGTCGCCAATGGTTAATTCTACCATGCCTCCTTGCGGATGGGCGCAGTCTATCGTCTTGCCGGAGAGCCATTCGAAATACTCTTCGGGACTACCGGAAAACCATGCAAATTTATGAGAGGTAAACTGTGTGAATATGTTTGTAATCAGTTTTCCCTTGACAGTATTATTTAGTTGCTCGCATAAATAAAGCGCTTCGGGTGCTTCAATCATATTTTTTTCTTTTAGGGTTCAAAAATATATTCTCAGCAAATATAATGCTTATTAGTCGGAATTGCTCAAATTAGGGTGAACAAAATAAGTTAGATAATGGGAAGGAATGGTAAAAGTGCGAATAATCCTTTTCCTAAATATAAATTATTATGTAAATCAAAATGTAACGAAATACTTTTTATTCTTCATTCGGGATTGAATATATAGCACTATCATTGTGGCGAAGTCAATAGAGTGACTTTCTATTTATTAAATTATGTCTAAGCATCCATTCATTTGTTTCTCTCAAAGAACTTTTCCTGCATTCCATACGTTTTTCTAGTAGAATAAAAACAATGAATCAAGATGAATATAGCAATGACCGGGGCTACCGGATATATAGGTAAACATCTTTCCAACTATCTGACCGAAGAGGGGGGACATCGCATTATTCCTCTAGGGAGGTCCATATTTCGTGAAGGCATGTCAGGACTTTTGGTTCAGACACTGGCACATTGCGATGTTATTATCAACCTGGCAGGAGCACCAATCAACAAGCGTTGGACACCGGAGCATAAACGGGAGATTTTCGACAGCCGTATTGTCGTGACGCATCGTATTATACGTGCTCTGGATGCTGTAAAGACGAAGCCGAAGTTGATGATTTCCGCTTCTGCCGTAGGATATTATCCTTCTACCTGCGATTCGGATGAGTATACCCGCACTCGTGGCGAAGGTTTTTTGTCCGACCTGTGTTATTCTTGGGAAAAAGAGGCCAAACGTTGTCCTGCACCAACAAGACTTGTTATTACTCGTTTGGGAATAGTCCTTTCTCCGGATGGGGGTGCAATGCAACAGATACTTCGTCCGCTACAGACAATGAAAATTGCTGCTGCGATTGGACCGGGGGAACAGCCATTTCCTTGGATAGATATTCGTGACCTATGCCGAGCTATGAATTTCTTTATCACGCATGAGGAAATGCATGGAGTATTTAATCTGGTGGCTCCGCAACGGGTTTCTCAATATACTTTTGCCCGCACCATTGGAGAGGCATATCATGCGTGGACTACCTTTGTCGTTCCGCAAAAAGTTTTTCGTATGCTTTACGGTGAGGCGGCTTCTTTCATGACAGAAGGGCAGAATGTCCGTCCTACAAGATTGCAGGAAGCGGGATTCCGCTTTTCCGTTCCTACTGTAGGGCGGATTTTCGAGGGGATGGAGCATGATACGGTTGGTTGCAATGAATTGGAACACTCTAAAACAATATAGATTATGGATTACAAAATTATTCATCATCCCGAACAGAATTTGTTCGTGACGGAAGTAGACGGTAGCACCGCCTTTGTTCAATATCGCCTGATTGGTGATTCTCTTGATATTATTCACACGATTGTACCTCCACCGATAGAAGGACGGGGGATTGCGGCTGCATTGGTGAAAGCTACTTATGACTATGCGTTGGAGAATGGGATGAAGCCGAAAGCTACTTGTTCGTATGCAGTGAGGTGGCTGGAGAGACATCCGGAGGTGAATGGTTAAATTGATGCTATTTTATCCCTTTAAATCAAGGATAGTATATATTATAAGCTTTCAGGAATATAACGTTTGCTCCTGAAAGCTTATCTCATTTATTATCTTACTGTTTCCATCTCTTCAACTGGGGAAAGTACTCTTTCATCGTCGCCCGTGCTTCCTCTACCGAGTATTTCACTTCCGAATCTTTATTAAATTCTTCTAGGTAGTTCAAGTTATGCTCAATCATTTCATCCATTGTGCATTCATTGGTAAAATGTCCGTCTGCATAGCAGTAATGGCAATACTCTTCATTCTTGCTTCCATCTGCTTCTTTTCCAAAAGTAGAGTCGTCTATCGGCATACCGCAACTCTGACAAAATTTCTGTTCCATCGTTTTATTGTTAATAGGTTAGGGAAATGATTTATAATTCTCTTTAATTCGATGACAAATATAAGGTCTTTTAATGAGAATCAAGTTATCCAATCTTGCTAAATATCATTTTGTTTTTATTGGAAGTCTTTTCCATAACCAGCGGGGAATCATTCTCCAGAAAAAGACAAGAATACGGTAACGCCAGTCGATAACCGCAACACGTTGTTTCCGTTTTAATGCCCGGGTGATGAGTCGGCCTACTTTATCTACCTTCATCAACATAGGATAATGCTTGCCGTCATTCAGAAGATCCGTTGCAACGAATCCCGGGCGAATATCCGTGAAATGAATATTCAGCTTTTGGAGATGGCCGAGTTGTTCGAGAGCATCTATATAGGTATTCTGAAAACGTTTGGTAGCAGAGTAGGCGGGAGCAACGCCCAATCCTTTCGTTCCGGCAATGGAACTAATGACAGCTAGATGTCCGCCACCATTCGCTTTGAAATATGAGAAAGCAGTATCCACCATGCGTGTGAAACCTTCGACATTGGTGCGTGCTGTATTCAGTTCTATTTCAATATCCAACTTCATATTCTGGAAACCGATGCCGGAACTAAGTAGAAATAAATCCATACCTCCCAGTTTGTCTATGAGCGTATTCAGCTTTTCGCCCGCATCTTCCTGAGTAACGTCCAATGCTTGAATGACAGTCTGTTCGGGGGCAGTCTGTTGAAAAACTTCGAGGGCGGACTGTCGTCTTCCTGCAATTCCGATGTGCCAACCTTCCTGTATGAGGCATTTTGCAACTTCTTGCCCAATGCCGGAGGTGGCTCCTATGATAATGGCTCGCTTCATATATGATAGATTAAAATGCATTGATATATTGATATAAAGTCTTTTCGAGGGAAAAGGTTCTCCGATTGCTATATTTATCTTAATAAATGACGAATTGCCGCCAGTGGTGCATAGAACAGCATTCGGGGACCGGAGAATCGCATGACCTGTCGCATCCTTTCACGCAAGGCAGGCTTGTAGCAGTGCACTTTGCAATTCTTGCACGAACTCTTCCGTTCGCCGAAAGGGCAGCGGTCAAGACGTGCGTGAGCATAATGAAGCAGCTCTTCGCATTCGGAGCAAAGAACGGCATTCTTCTCTTTCTTTCGGCAGTAAAGACGAATCATCAACTCTACTGTTTTCTTTTCTTGTTTAATACGCGATCTCTTCATGTGGCGGCAAAGATAGTAAACAGAAGTTAGAATTCGAAAGAAGTTCTGAAAGAACAGCGTTGCAGATAGAAACTATCTGTATATTTGCTACATGAAAAAGTTATTGTGTCCGCAGTGTAAGATTGCTGCGATGTATGTGAAGAATGAACAGGGCGAGAGACTTTTGGTCTATGTACTTGAAAATGGAGAAGTTATTCCTAAATATCCCGAGACTTCGATGGAAGGTTTTGATTTGACAGAGGTTTATTGTTTGGGATGTTCATGGCACGGTTCTCCCAAAAGATTGGGGAAACGATAGAATTTTCTACCGATTCTTTCGAGTTCTTATTGTGATTCTTTTGTGGGGGCGTTTCCTGATTTTCTTGATTTACGTCAATGAAAGAGGAAAGGTAAACCGGATTATATTGATTGGAATTTCCGTATCTTTGCACCCGATTTAAGAACATAGACGTATGGCAACCTCCAAAGAAATGACGGCCGGACCGGCATTACCACTTATTTTAAAATTCACAATGCCGCTTTTACTCGGCAATATTCTTCAGCAAACGTATTCGCTTGTCGATGCTGCAATTGTAGGTAAGTTTTTGGGAATTAATGCGTTGGCTTCCGTTGGAGCCAGCACGTCGGTTGTCTTTCTTATTCTGGGATTCTGTAATGGATGTTGTGGAGGCTTCGGTATTCCTGTTGCGCAAAAGTTCGGAGCGCGGGATTACAGTACGATGCGCAGTTATGTATCCGTCAGTTTGAAGTTGGCTGCTGTGATGTCGGTGGTCATCGCTCTTGTTACCAGTATCTTTTGTGCGGATATTCTAAGTATCATGCGTACGCCGGAGAATATTTTCGATGGGGCTTATTCTTATTTGCTCGTTACTTTTATTGGCGTTCCTTGCACTTTCTTTTATAATCTTCTTTCCAGTATCATTCGTGCATTGGGAGATAGCAAGACGCCTTTCTGGTTCTTGCTGTTTGCTGCCGTGCTGAATATTATTCTCGATTTATTCTGTATACTAGTGCTCGGTTGGGGAGTGGCGGGAGCTGCCATTGCCACCGTGTTCTCGCAAGGACTTTCGGCAGTGCTATGCTATATTTATATGTACCGCAAGTTTGAGATATTGCGCAGCTCTCCCAAGGAGCGGCGTTTTCAGGCGAAGCTTGCTAAGACATTGCTATATATCGGTGTACCGATGGGATTGCAGTTCTCGATTACGGCAATTGGCAGTATCATGCTTCAAAGCGCGAATAATGCGTTGGGTACGGCCAGTGTGGCGGCATTCACTTCTGCCATGCGCATCAAGATGTTCTTCATCTGTACCTTCGAAAGTCTGGGAATTGCAATGGCTACGTATAGCGGACAGAATTACGGTGCGGGCAAACCCGAACGCGTCTGGTTAGGGATTAAGGCTAGCGCGTTGATGATGATTATCTATGCAGCATTCACTTTCGCTGTTCTGATGTTGGGAGCTAAGTACTTTGCGTTGATATTTGTAGATCCTTCGGAAGTGGAAATCCTTGATAAAACCGAACTCTTCCTCCATGTAGCCTGTATGTTCTTCCCTACGCTCGGGCTGCTGTGCATTCTGCGTTATACTATTCAGGGGGTGGGTTATACCAACCTTGCCATGTTCTCGGGAGTGGCGGAGATGATTGCGCGTATTCTTGTCAGCATTTATGCAGTGCCTGCTTTCGGGTTTATCGCTGTATGTTACGGTGACCCGATGGCATGGATTGCTGCCGATTTGTTCCTCGTTCCTGCTTTTATCTATGTTTATCGAAAATTGAAGAGACAAGTATTTACGAATACGGCGATGGCAGAAGCAATGGCATGATAGAGTGGGAGCGAAGTAGATGGTTTAAAAATCGGCATTCTCCTGAACGCAGATAATATCTCCGTAAATGGGATGCCGGAACTCCAAATATTCGGCATGAAGATAAAGCCTGTCCGCTTTCTTTCCATAAAGTTCATCACCCACGATGGGACAACCCAGCCCTTTCGGGTGAGCAGCGTGTACACGTAACTGATGCGTACGTCCAGTGACCGGGTAGAAAGCGATACGGGTATAACCATCACTTGTATATTTCAGCACCTTATATTCCGTGACAGCTTCTTTCCCATATTCTTCACTGACTATCTGCCGTGGACGGTCTAGTGGATTGAGACAGAGCGGAAGTTCTATTCTGCCGGTCACGTGGTTTCCTGTTTTTGTGTATCCGTTTTCTGCGTTTTCTGTTTCTTTCACGCTTTCTTTAACGGGATTCGGTGTTACTATGCCATTCAGCAAAGCCACATAGCACTTCCTGATACTTCGCTTCTCAAACTGTTCTTGCAAATGCTGATGAACCTCTTTCGTCTTGGCTACAAGCAGCAATCCCGAAGTTGCCATATCCAGCCGATGTACAATCATCGGACCGGAGGCTTCCGGATACTTAGCCTTCACGCGATGATAGACCGAATCCATTTCTTCCGCTTTTCCAGGGACAGACAGCATTCCGGCAGGCTTATTGACCACCAACAACCATTCGTCCTCAAATACGATTTTCAATTCCGTGTCTTTATAAACATCTGCCAAGAACGGATTCTCGTCCACTTCCAATCCTTGGAGCATATGCTGCAAGATAGGTTCGCACTTTCCTTTGCACGAAGGATAATAATATCCATGATAGCGTACTTCACTTTTAGGCGACTCTCCCCACCAAAATTCTGCCATTGCCAAAGGCTTCAGTTGATGAAGATAGGCATATTGCAACAACTTGGGCAGCGCACATTCACCCGCTCCCGCCGGAGGAATCTTGTGAACGGTTTGCTTGAAAATAGTACATAAATCCTTGACTTCACCTCTCGCATTCAGCATCCGGAATTGCTCGAACAGCTTACGTTGCAAGGTTGCCGAACGCTCTTTGCGTTCTGTCTTAAGCCTTTCGATTTCCGTTTCAAAGCCAAGAATCTCATTGTTAAGTTCAGAGAGTTGTTCTTTCCATTTCCTTTCTTGCCGTTTGAGTTCCGCCTTCTGATATTGGCTTTCACGAATCAGTTCTGCCAGTTCTTCTCCGGTAAGTGCAGGAGATGATTTCCGTAGGAATTCTCTTCTTTCCTTAGCTGCTTTGAGTTCAGCTTTAGCCTGATGCAAAGCGGCATCGGCTTGTTCCGTCTCAGCTTTCAACTTCTCTTTCAAGTAGAGATATTGAGCATCTGTTTCAAGCTTATCAATTCGGGTGTTAATGCCGGAGATCTGTTCTTCTTCTATCTTGAAGAACCCTTCGGGCTGCAACAAATCGTAGACGGGCGGAACAAAGTAGGAATGCAGATTCCGCCCAGCCAGATTGCCGGAGAAGGCAGCGAGAAAACCTATCTTTGCATCTTCTTGCGGCATTTGCACCACCAAAACCCCGAACATCTTTCCGAGAGCAAGCTCCTTCTGCCAATCCTCTCGTGTAGCAATATATCCTTTCACTTCCTCTGCTGCCAACACGCACAATGGATGAGGCGTGTAATGGAATGGATAAGTGAATTTCTCCGGTAACGTTAAGTCGAGGTGAGAAACAGGCTGCTTGAAAAAATGTATCATAGGTTCGTGCATACTAGTCAATTGTTGGTGCAAAAGTAAGGCAAATATGTAAACTTCCATTTATTTTTCCTATTTTTGTCGCCAATTAATAATATAATAACCCCATAAAGCGATAAGACTATGGAAAAAGTAATAATCAATTCTTATGAAGAATTTGAAAAACTGGTAGGTAAGCAGATAGGTGTTTCCGATTATGTGGAACTCTCTCAGGAACGTATTAACCTTTTTGCGGATGCAACATTGGACCATCAATGGATTCATGTGGATGCAGAACGGGCAAAGATAGACAGTCCTTATCATAGCACCATTGCTCACGGCTATCTGACATTATCTATGCTTCCGTATATGTGGAATCAGATTATCCAGGTGAATAATCTGAAAATGATGATTAACTATGGTATGGATAAAATGAAGTTCGGTCAGGCTGTCTTGTCCGGACAGAGCATCCGGTTGGTGACTACTTTGCACTCGCTGACGAACCTGCGAGGTGTGGCAAAAGCTGAAATCAAGTTTGCTATCGAAATAAAAGACCAGCCTAAAAAGGCACTTGAAGGAATTGCTGTATTCCTCTATTATTTCAATTGATTAATAAATGAGGGGCTGACTAATAAGTCAATACTATTCAAAACTCTCCTCCTTCGGGAAGGAGGAGTACCCGTAGGGGGAGGTGGTAGGTGAACGTATAGCTTATTGATTATCATTTGAATAGTACTGACTTATTAGACATTATCTTTCTTTCTCCTTTACCCTTTCACCCCCAGAAACTTGAAAGCCTGAGTCGGTTTGAAATCTTTCGTTGCATTCCCATGATAGGTTTCTTCATTGGCGATGGATAATTTGAGTACCGGAGCACCTTCGGAGAAGTCCACTTCGCGCAGGTTCACCCAGAAGGTGTTAGGAGTCAGACTCGACTCGAAGAAATAAAGCAGATTCTTGCTGTCCGATACTGTCCTCCATTGTGTGGTCGAAATCTCGGGAGCATTGGGAGTCGATATTCCGTAGGGAACCGAAGTGTTACGAACAACGCTGAATACACTCGCCACAGCTATTCTTACATCATCCGTCTTGGGCAGGGCGTTGACATAGAAGCTAGCCCTTGCAAAACGGTCCGACGCCCGGTTTGTTCCGGGCAGGAACGTCAGTCCGCCTATCGAGTTCCAATATTCATTAAGCGCCAGTTGCTTATCGTAGGTGGGAGAGTTGGTCAGTACCTTATATTCCTTGCTATGATAGATAGTCAACTTTTTGCCGATATACTCGAATATCGCACAGTCACCCGTTGCGTCAGAAACGGATAAGTGCAATGTTGCCAGACGTGAACCGTCGGGCATCATATCCGATACCACCTGAAATGTATCTTCATCGATGAAATTGACAGCTTCCTCTACGGTGGCGAAGTTATCCAGCATATATTGCACCCATGCGGTGATGGTAAGTCCCGGTTTGTTCTTGTCCCGCACCGGATATTCCGTTTCGGGCAACCATAGCAGGTTGGCTACCAATCCCTTTTCATTCATTCCGTCCGTACTGGCTATTTCGAAGGCGGAAGTCACCACACTTCCATACTTTGAAGTCCACTCCAACGAGTTGCTTCCTGTCTCTCCGTTTCTTTCCATACCTCTGGGAAATATCCAGATGTTACTATGCATATCTGTTTTCCAGTCCATCGACCGGCCGGTTGCTACCATTCCGTTAGTTCCCGAATAAACGACTCTTGTACACATGATCTTAGTTTTTAAAATTAAAGCATACAGTCACAACAACAAGTTTTCGTTTAAGTTTCAGGGGCTACCGCTTTTTACCTTCGTTTTTAATAGCCTTTAGCGTATTTCGGCGTACAGAGCGGATGGCGGGAACCAGTAACTCCGGTTCCATGATTTCCAGCATTGTCCGCAATTCCTGTTGCAGTTCGGGGATGGAGCGGGTCAGTTGATAAGCGAGTTTGATGCAAAGAGATTGAACGCCGGGCGGTTCTTGTCGCGATGTCATCCGTTCGATGCAGAAATCCAGCAAATCCACTCGTGGCGGGTCTGCTGTCGGTTGCTGGCAAAGCAGGTTCAACATCATTCTCCGTTTTCCCGAATGCGGGCAGATAAGTGCGGCGTCAATCAGTTCATTTTGTTTCTTGGTGAGCCATTCCACTTCCGGTTTGGAGAAGTGCGTGCACACCCACAAAGCCTGATAAGAAACAATGGTATCCTCGTCAAAAATCAGTTGGTAGATTTCTTCGCGGAGGCGTTCGTCATCTTGGATGAAGTGAAGTATTTCCCTGATGTCTTCGATGTGGAGACGTTCGGATAGTTTGGCACGCAGGTTCATTTTGCTTTCGTCTTTTTATTGTTGCCCACTTTCGTCAGTTGTAGGTGAAGAATCGGGTACGGCTTCCCTATACTATCCGTTTCGTCCTTTCCGATGATTTCAAATCCCATGCGCAGATAGAAGCCGAGTGCCTTCTCGTTCTGCTCGTTGACGTCTACTTTATCCATCTGTTTCTTCTGAATGGCGTGTTCCAACAGCCGTTTGCCATATCCTTTTCCTTGTTCGGAGGGGGTTACAAACAGCATTTCAATCTGTTCGTCGCTCAATCCTATAAAGGCGGCAATCTTCCCGTCGGCATTGCGGATGATGTACAATTCTACTGTCGGCAAGTAATGCTTGCGTATCAATGGTTTGTAGAATTGGATATGCTCTTCGGTGAGGAAATGATGTGTGTGCCGAACGGATGCTTCCCACACTTGCAGAATCTCGTCGTAATCTTGCGGCGTAGGCTGGCTGATGTTGGGAAGATAGTAGCAGAGGTGGTCGTATATATTTCCGTTGTAAGTCAGTTCTGCCTGATGGAGTATGCCTTCGTAGACGAATCCGTTTCGTTCAAGCACTTGTTGCGAGCGCTTGTTGTGCGGGTAGCAGTTGGCGCTGATAAGGTTGAGTTGCAGATTGTTGAAACCGTAATTCAGTACGGCCTGAACAGATTCCGTCATTAATCCTTTCCCCCAATACGCTTCGTCGAGCCAGTAGCCTAGCATACGTACTTGCTGATTTTCCCGTGTCGGGTCGGGGATGATGCCGATAGAACCTATCAACTGTTGTGTTTCTTTCAGTGTTATCGCCCAGATATTCTCTTGTCCGATGAAAACGTTTTGAAGGATTTCGTGCGATTCTTCCAGCGTCTTGTGTGGAGCCCATCCGGCATTATTGCCCAGATTTGGGTTCTGGCAGCAATTGAAGAACATCTTCGCATCCTCCTCGCAGAAGGGGCGGAGAACCAGACGTTCCGTTTTAAGATTGGGAGTCTGCATTTCGTTGCCTGCCGCTTCATTCGGTTTGGTTACTTCTTCGGCTTCTGATTCCGTATTCGTCGTTTTCCGGTATACACATTCTATTCGGTTACCATCGGGGTCGAGAATAACGCTTTCAAAATAACCATCGCCTGAGGTACGCGGCTCGCCTACAACGGGATAGCCTTCTTTGCGAATTTCTTCGGTGAAACGCAGCACTTCCTCCCGGCTGGGGAAAGTGAAAGCGAGGTGTGTCAAGCCAAGCCTGTTTTCTTCTATCGGAGTGTTTTGCACATCCGTCCGGCTCATTAGTTCGAGCGAGGGGCCATCTCCGAAAGAGATGAAGTAAGACTCAAATCCTTTCTGGGGGTTGATATATTTCTCGTTGCTTTTTCCTCCGAAGAAGCGTGCATAGAACTCTTTCAGTTCTTCCAGACGAAAAGTCCAGATGGCGATATGGTGTATTTGCATATTTATTGTGGTTTCCACCTTTATAGTTATTATTCTTTATTCTACTGATTGCATCACGTATTTGTAAACGATACGCGAAACTTCGGCAATGATAGCACTGTTCGTCTGCGAGCTTTCTTCGGAATCTTTCACGAAGACGGCTATGCTATAAGCGTGTCCGTTGGGTAAAAGAACAAAGCCGATATCGTTGCAACCTATCTGCTGGTCTTTTGCATTGCGGTCACCGGTTCCCGTTTTGTGGCCTATCGTGACATCCTTGCCGGACAAGGGGGCAACCAGACGGTCTTTTCCTGTTTCACATTCCACCATCGTGCGATAAATAAATTCTTTATATTCGTTGGCAAACAGTGGTTGCTTCCTGAACAGTTCAAGCAATTGTGTAGCAGCTAGCGGAGTGCTCCAATTCTGGTAACATCTGTCTAGGTCTTGATGCATTTCATCTTCGGTCGAAGTAATGGCACAATCGAGAACTCCCAAAGAATGGATGTATTTGTTGACAGCTTCCGTGCCGCCCTGATAATCGAAGAGAATGTCGCAGGCATTATTATCACTCAGTTGAAGTGTATATTCCAGCAGATGGGCGATACTCATTTCGATACCTCCTTGTGGATATTTATCGCGTAGTGGACTATACGTGTTTGGTTTTAAATCCGACTTTCTGATGGGTAGCCGGGTTTCCAGTGACAGGTCACGTTTTCCCAAATAATCGGCCAAAGCCAGTGCTTGATGGAATTTGAAAACGCTCATCAAGGGGTAGTGAATGTCATTGTTGACAGTCACCGTATCTTTTCCATCAATGATTACGGCAATTCCTATTTTGGCTTTCTTTCCTTCGGTTGCCTTTTTCAACTGTGTGTAGAGTCGGCCGGGTTGGGCAAACAGGAGAGTGGGCAGTAGGCAAAGAAAAACGATGAATGAGCGCATAATCGGTTTTTTCATTTAACGGGTTTCAATTTCTCTTTCTTGTTCTCTATCTTGAGTCACAAAGGTATGAATAGTAATCTAATGAACAAACTCTCGTTTGATAATAGTAGAGTCCGTTAAGAAAATTAAGGGCAACTCCTGTGTTTATGGAAGATTACGGAATCATCATTGCGATAATTGAATAAAAACATTTATCTTTGTCTCAATCGTGCAACAACTTTAATACTACGCTTATGCAGGACATTGAACTTAAAGAAATATATATAGACCCACGAACGGATTTCGGGTTCAAATATCTTTTTGGAACACCTATGAATAAGGACTTATTGATAGGTTTTCTTAATGCGCTCTTTCATGGTACGCATACCATAACGGACCTAACGTATCTTAATGGCGAGCAACTTGGCATTCATCGATTGTTTGAAGCTGCGTCGATAGCGCGATTCACACCAAAGCAGTTGCGGGAGTATGAAGATAGCGTGAAGGCATATCGTGATATAGTGAATGCTGTAAGTACTGCTCGAAAGGAGGGTCTGGAGGAAGGCGAGCGTAAAAAGCAGATTGAAATAGCCCGAACTCTGAAGGGAATGGGAATGGATATTTCTGCCATTCATCAGGCTACGGGATTGGATGCCGAAGAAATAAAGAAGTTGTAATAGACTGTTTTACCGCTATTATTGCTAGAATATGACAAAGTTCGTACCTTTCTGCGGTTATCAAAATAAGCATAAATATGAAGAAGTCTATAAAACGTTTGCCCAAGCGGACCCAGGAAGAACTGACTACCTTATTGGAGTTAGTGCATAAATATGGTGGGAATTGTCAGATGATCATCCTATTCGGTAGTTATGCAAGGGGAGACTATGTTTTATGGGACGAAAGAATCGAATATGGCGTACATACTTCATATCAAAGTGATTATGATATTCTTATAGTCACAACCGGGCAAGCTAGGCAGGTGGAAAATAAGCTGAATCATGTTATCAATAAATATAATGATATATTCGAACACCGTCATCATGCTTATCCGCAATTCATCGTCGAGCACATCAATACGGTCAATAATAATTTGGAATTAAGCCAGTATTTCTTTACGGATATAGTAAAGGAAGGCATCTTGCTTTATGATAGCGGCAAATGTGAATTAGCTAAACCACGGAGATTGAGCTTTAAGGAAATCAGGGATATTGCTCAAGCTGAATTTGATAAGCTGTATCCTTATGGATGTCAGTTCTTGGATGGAGCGGTAGAATATTATTTGCCTAAGAATCTGAACAATATTGCTGCTTTTCTCCTTCATCAAGCTTGTGAGAAACTTTATAATACTATTCTGTTGGCATTTACAAACTACCGTCCGAAAAGTCATAAACTCCAAGTCCTTAGCGGAATGGCCAAACGATTTTCAATGGAGTTGCCCGCAGTCTTTCCCCAAAATACTGAAGATGAAAAAGCCTGTTTCGACTTATTGTGCCGAGCTTATATTGAAGCTCGCTATAATAAGGATTTCAAAATCTCACGTGAGCAGTTGGAGTATATAATTTCACGCGTGCAAATCCTAAAAGAACTAACTGAGCGTATTTGTAGAGAGGAAATTGCAAAATACGATTCGATGATAGAAAAAGGTTGAACACTGCTTTCCTTAACTATTTTAAAAGATATCGGCTCTCTCCCATGCAATAAAAATGAAATATATCTGTCACCTGTCACATATTGCCACTTACTTGCTTGATAGTTAAAACTTTGCAGTGTGACAGCAAGCGGTGACAGCACTGTGACAGCAAAGATGCTGTCACTATTGACGGATAAGAATATTGTATTCTTTTATTCACAGTGGATGAACTCTCTTAACCTTAGTGTCACCAACCGGTTCATTACTTCAAACTCTTTTTTCTGCTGCTTGAAACTGTAGTTCCGAGCGCTTGAAACTAGAGTTTCAGAGCCTCTGGAACTACAGTTTCACGCTGATGGAACTAGAGTTTCAAGCCTTTGGAACTACAGTTTCATGCAGGCGGAACTACAGTTCCAAGCACTGGAAACTACCATTGCCAGCGGCTTTTATAATTCCCGTGATATTTCTTGAAAAACTCTTCTGCATTAAACTTCTGTTTCTTTTGTCCAACCCGGATAAAATGAGTACTTTAGCAGTCTCAACGATCACGATGACGCTGACACAAACAAATAATTATTGGTATAAATGAAAATTACCCAATTTCGTAGGAATGAAGATACGGTAGCGCTCAGCGTATTCGATCTTGAAACACACATAAATAAAGTTAAAACGGAGATAAAGTCCCGTCCGGTATCCACGTTTAGGGAACAATTGAGATATACACTTCCCGATTCCCGGTGTGAGATTGCCTGTAAACTTCCCGAGATAGTTCCTGCCGCAGAGTTCAGAAGAGTGAACGGCCATATAGAGATGAAAGCTTATAACGGCATTGTAGAACTGACCGTCGGCCCCTTATCCAACAAAACCGAGGTGGCACTGGTAAAGCAAAGAGCCAGTGAGCAGCCACAAACGCGTTGTGCCTTTATGGGTTCGAGCGGAAAAACGGTCAAAATCTGGACCACCTTCACCCGACCGGATAATTCGCTCCCTAAAACACGTGAAGAAGCGGAAATCTTCCATGCCCATGCCTACCGCTTGGCCGTGAAGTGCTACCAGCCCCAATTGCCGTTCGACATTCTCCCCAAAGAACCTACTTTAGAACAATATTCGCGATTATCCTACGATCCGGATATCATGTATCGCCCGAATTCTGTACAATTCTACCTTTCGCAACCGGCAACAATGCCCGATGAAGTCACTTATCGGGAAGCCGTGCAAGCCGAGAAGTCCCCGCTGACCCGTGCCGTACCGGGATATGATGCCGAAAACGCTCTCCTAATGCTCTTTGAAGCAGCTTTTAGGAAAACCTATGACGATTTGAGAGAAGCAGGACTCGAATTTAGTGAAGACAACTGGCATCCCTTGGTGGTGCAACTGGCAAGAAACTGTTATGCTTCGGGAATACCGCAGGAAGAAGTAGTGAAACGTACCGTTTTCCACTTTTATAAGCATCAACAAGAGACACTAATCCGGCAAATGATTGGTAATATATATACAGAAAGTAAAGGTTTCGGAAAGAACGTAATCATCACCAAAGAGCAGCAGCTGGCTTTGCAGACCGAAGAATTTATGAAACGTCGATATGAATTTCGCTATAACACGCAAATAGGCGAAGTGGAATATCGCGAACGTCTTTCTTTCCGCTTTCGCTTCAATCCCATCGACAAACGCTCGCTCAACAGCATTGCCTTGGATGCTCAAATGGAAGGTATCCCGTTGTGGGACAGGGATATCAGCCGTTATATCTATTCCAATCGCGTACCTGTGTTCAATCCGCTCGAAGATTTCCTGTACCGACTGCCCGGCTGGGACGGAATCGACCGCATCCGCACCATGGCAGCCACTGTCCCTTGTCGGAATCCGTATTGGGCGGACTTGTTTCATCGTTGGTTTCTCAATATGGTGGCTCATTGGAGAGGATATGACAAAAAATATGCAAACAGCGTGTCGCCTTTACTCGTCGGACCGCAGGGGACGCGTAAATCCACCTTTTGCCGGAGCATCATGCCGCCTTCCGAACGTTCTTACTTTACCGACAGCATTGATTTCTCCCGCAAAACTGACGCAGAACTTTACCTAAATCGCTTTGCGCTCATCAACATTGACGAGTTCGACCAGGTGAGTTCAACACAGCAAGGCTTCTTGAAACATATACTGCAAAAGCCGGTGGTGAATATGCGCAAACCCCATGGCAGTGCCGTGCTTGAGATGCGTCGGTATGCTTCATTTATCGCTACAAGTAATCAAAAAGACTTACTGACCGACCCATCCGGAAGCCGCCGATTTATTTGTATCGAAGTGACAGGCGTCATCGATACGAATCGCCCCATAGACTACGAGCAACTTTATGCGCAAGCCATGTACGAACTGGAACATGGCGAACGCTATTGGTTTGACCAGGAAGATGAAAAGATTATGATGGAAAACAACCGTGAATTTGAACAAGTTCCTCCCGAAGAACAACTTTTATTCCGCTGCTTCCGTGTTGCTGTGCAGCCCGAAGAGGGGGAATGGATGTCTCCTGCGGAGATTATGGAGTATATTCAGCGCAATAGTTCCATTCCGATGTCCGTCAAAAGGGTAAACTCGTTTGGAAGGATTCTAAAGAAGCACGAAGTTCCTTCCAAACATACACGTAGCGGTACGCTCTATCGGGTAGTAAAATTAGTAGAGCTGTGACGCCTGTTTCTAAACAGAGAAATGGAGTAGCTTACCAAATGTATTCATCTGTGTATCGTTGGTAAGCCGGCTCTTCTTTTATTCCTTTATTGCGGAATAGCCTTTTAATATAAGCTTGATCTTCGGGCATCAATCCGCGTTCGCCACGATAGAGCCGGTAATAACCCGATTTGCCGTAGTGACCCGTCATTTGCATTCTGATACTGACTGCATCTTCGTAAGGAATCCTGTCAAGCAGTCGTTTGAGTCCCCATGCCACACGCACTTTGACAGCAGCTTTGAAACACTCGCAATGATTTCCGTCGGCAGGATAACGTGCAGGATTTAAGATGGTGATATAAAGATTGTCGGCCGAATCATGTTGGGCAACTAATTGGCGCAGGCATTTTGAGGCTTGTGGACATTGGCTGTTGAGGCAACGGGCAAAATTTTGAGAGGCAGCTAGGCTGCCGTATTGTTCTTCTTCCATTTTGTTGGTTTTATTTTATGTGACATATAGTTGGTTATATTCTTCACAAATGTAAGGCTTAATTTTTAAATGGGGAAGAGATTGGGAGGATAATTGATTGGTGTAGGCGAAAAACTTTCAATGAAGCAGTCATGTTAGGAAGATATTATCTATATTTGTGTTATTGATATAAATAATATGTAGCAGTAAAAATAGTTAAACGGAAATGAGTACATTTCGATCCATTGAAGAATTAGTCAAAAGTCTTGAACGGGAAAAAGAACTCCTGAAAGATATGTTTGCCAAGCGAAAATCCCTCTCGTTTCGTTATGATTATGCTCTTGAAATAACAGAGTACAAAGAGGAACGCATTCGCTTTCTGATTGACTATGGAGTGATTCGAGATACAGGTGATTTTCTCGAAATGGAGGATATTTATCTGAAGTTCTTTGAAGACGTGCTTGAAGTGAACGAAGAGATTAACGTCTCTTTCGTGCAAGATTATCTGACACGACTCAATGAAAACATAGATTACTATTTGAAAGAGAACAACGAACAGCGCAAATACAATTATCAGCGCGAAGTGAAGCGTTGTCTGAAAAACATTGCACTTACAACGGTTCGCAACGTGATGGACTTGAAGCGTAACATGGATAACACCTACAAAAACGAACCCAATTATAGTATAAAGAAGACCAAGCTCATCAGGCTCGACGAAAAACGTAATAATATCGCACTGCTGATTCGGGAAAGCGAAAAATTGATTAACGAGGGACAACCTACTTTTTTTCGCGTGGCCATGGATGTGCAGATGCGTAATGTGGTGAGCGACGTCAAACTGCAACTGAACGACTCCTATCACAATCTGATTGAAATTCAAAAGCAAATTATTCATTACTTGAACCTGATTGATTACCAAAACCGTATCTTAGAAAAAGTAAAGAAGTTGAAATATTTGAAAGATCAGTTTCTTTTGGAAGAGCATACCAATATACGTCAAGTCATGGGGCAAAAGAATCCTGTCTGGATGGAACCACAAGTGGGCTATCGCATCAAACTTTCCATAGACTATCTACGGACGGCCGACGATGCTTTCTTGCTAATTAAAAAAATGGCAACCAAACATAAAAGCTCGTCGAAAGGACTGAGACAAATGGCAGACCCTATTCCCGCAGAATATCTGAGCGATCAGTCGCAAACGATAGATACGGTGAATCTACAGGAAGTGCGAAACGCATTTATGGCATCGGGTGCTCATTTATTCTATTTTGTTATGAATCATCGTTATCGTAAAGAAGTAACACGGGGCGAGAAACTTATCTTTTTCTGCCAACTGGCATCGCAATACGCCGACGAATTACGCTTTACTGATATTTACGAAACTTCCGGCGAGGTGGAATATCCACTGATTTATGCCAAGTAGTAATTGTGTTCAATCGTAAAGTAATACATCCACACCTATGAAATATACAGAAGAAATATTCAATATCCTCAGCAAAGGCGGATTCATTTCCTCCAACAGTGTAAGTACTCAAATTAAAAGGCTGTATGATGCCATCGAGGAAGACTTACCTGATTATTATGACTACTACAAAGGCATCGGCTTCTTTCTTGAAGGGGGCGATGGCTACTACCACTTTGTCCGCAAAGAAGCTAAAGTGGATCTTGAACGCAAACTTGAATCAGCCTTTAAGTGGATAGACTATCTAAGCTTTCTGAAAATCTATAATTCCGCTTTCGGCTCAGGATTCTTGTTTCGTGCGGCAGATATTGAAATGCAGATAGGTTGCGACATCGAGTTGAAGGAAAAGGCATCCAAACTCTTTCCGGATAAGAAGAAGTACGATGAAATCGTTGCCAAATTGGTGAAAGAATTGGAAAATATGGGGCTAGTGGAGAAAGAGAACGAACTCGACGGAACCTACAAAGTGTTGGCTGCTTTTCATTATATGGAGAATTTGATTGATTGTATCACAATATCGGAGGAGGTGCAAGATGAGATACCTGAATAAAATTATTTTTCTGAACAGTGCTCACATCCCTTATGCAGAAGTTAAATTGGATGGGAATGTACATTTTATCGGGACACAGGGAGTGGGGAAAAGTACATTGCTTCGTGCCATCCTCTTTTTCTATAATGCCGACAAACTCAAATTGGGTATTCCTAAAGAGAAGAAAAGCTTTGACGCTTTCTACTTTCCTTTCGCTAATTCGTATATTATTTACGAAGTGATGCGCGAGAACGGTGCATATTGTGTGGTTGCGGCTAAGTCCCAAGGCAGGGTGTTCTTCCGTTTTGTAGATGCACCGTTTCAGAAAGAGTGGTTTATTAATGAGCGTAGTGAAGTACATGCTGACTGGCATTATGTTCGCGAAAGTATGGGAAAGATTTCGATACCCAGGCAGGTGACGAGCTATGAGGAATATCGAGACATCATTTTTGGTAACAATCGAAAGCAGGAACTAATGCCCTTCCGTAAGTTTGCTATTGTGGAAAGTGCTAAGTATCAGAACATACCGCGAACGATACAGAATGTGTTTCTGAACTCTAAATTGGAAGCCGATTTTATCAAAGATACCATTATCCGTTCGATGAGCGATGAGGATATCTCGATAGATATGGATTTCTATCGGGGGCAGATTAAGGAGTTTGAACAGGAATATAGGGATGTTATGCTGTGGTTCACCGTCAATAAGAACGGTGAAGTGCCTGTGAGGAAGATGGCGGAAAAAGTGATGAATTCCTATCGTGATTTGATTTATACGCGCAAGCAGATTGACGAAAGACGTGCCGAGCTGAACTATGCAGAGAAGCAGGCATTCGAGACAATTCCGCTGGTGAAGGAAGAAATAACGAAAGAGGAATATGAACGTACGCGTTTGTTGCGGCTTATCTCTGAGTTGCAGGAAAAATATGGTAAAGAACGTGATGCGTTGAATGGGGAAACAGGAGCGGTAAATGAGTTCTTGAAACAAGTGCGCAGCAAACGGGCGCATTATGAGGAGATGCAAATTGAAGAAATTATCAGACGTGTAGCACGTGAAGAAAACCTGATGCAGGAGCAGGAACAGATACAAGGAATGAAAATCGAACTGACAAAAGCGTTTGATGACATATTGGGAAGGTATCGTCTGCTTTTCGACAAGCTGGAAGCTGATTTTCGCAGTTCAGAGAACACTAGGAAGGCTCAGATGCTTGTAAAACAGTCAGAAATTGCAAGTAAGCAGGAGGAACTGATACAGCGGCTTCGTGCGGAAGAAGAACAGGTGAGGATGGTGCAAGATGAACGTATCCGGACAGTGGATAACCGTATGCAGCAGTTGCGTGACGAGCAGGCGCAATGTCAGCTCCGGATTCAGAAGATTTCTTACGAACGTCCCTACCTGAAAGAGATGGAAGACTGCGAAGCGAGTATCAGTGAATGGCGGAAAAAGGATGAAGAACTGGAACTTGCCATCCGCCAACAACAGTTGGAAGCAGGTAGGTTGAGGAGTGAAGGTGAATGGAAACGGAAAGAAATGGAATGGGAGTTTCAAACGAAGATGGATGCAGTGCGCAAAGATAGGGCTGAGATTGAGAATAAGATTCGGACACTCGATGCGTTGATTGAAAAAAGAAAAGGATCTCTTTGCGAGTGGTTGGAACAGAACAAGGCCGATTGGCGGGAAACAATCGGGAAGGTGGCGGACGAAGAGCAAGTGTTGTATAATAATGAGTTGAATCCTCAGTTGGCAGATGGTAAGGAGAATACTTTATTCGGTATTTCGCTCAATCTGGCTGCTATAGACCGCTCTGTTCGTTCTCCCGAAGAAATGAAGCGGGAGCGGGAGGAGTTACAAACTGTTTGCCAGTCACATACTGAATGTCTGAATCGTCTGATGGAAGAAATAGCGGAAGCAACTACCGGCCTAGAAAAGAAATACTCTAAACACATACGTGGACTGTCGGAGAAGCAGCACTTGATGGAGGCCGAACGGCTGCAAATCCCTGCGAAGCTGAAGATTTTACAAGCTGATAACGCTTCTTGGAAGACTAAAGAAGAGGAATGGAAGCACAGCCGTACGGAAGAATTGAAAACCAAATTGGATGAGACGGCCCACAGGATTTATGAAATCACGGAGGAAAAGAAGAAGTTGCTTTCTGAGCGTGACAAGCAACTGAAAACGTGTCAGAAGTCTTACAATGACGCCAAAACGGCACTTCACGATGAGCAAGAACGGTATGGGGTTGAAGTTCGTCGGGATATAGAGCGACTGAAAAAACAAATGCTACAGTGGAAGAGTGAATTGAAACAGGTGCAGGAGAACGAACTGAATGGGAAAGGTGCTGACATCACAACTATCCGAAAGTATGATAGGCAACTAGCTGAGATTAATAAAGAGTTGGAGTATATCAACAAATATCGTTCGGAAGCTCTATTTTATGAAAAAGATAAGAAAGAGTTTCTTGATAAAGAACCGGTTGCACGCAATCGTAAAAAGGAACTGGAAACGAAACTGGCTGCACTCACTGAACGTTTTGCCCAAAGGAAGGAAAAACATC
Organism: uncultured Bacteroides sp.; assembly: GCF_900547205.1. Lineage (GTDB taxonomy): Bacteria > Bacteroidota > Bacteroidia > Bacteroidales > Bacteroidaceae > Bacteroides. Next base: position 107,784 of record NZ_URFY01000009.1, on the reverse strand, counting down.
TGTCGCAGGTTAGCGAAACGGATGATAAATTGGACAAGGTTAAAAAAGAGTTGGCTGCTTTGGAAGAGGGGCTGCATAAGGTAGATATGTTTCGTAAAGACGAGACGTTCAGTCCACCGGAGCTGACTGAAATCGGAGAGAAGCCGACTCGCAAGAGTTGCAACTATCTTGTTGAAGAACTGAAATCGCTCATCATTTCTACTATCAAAAAAGCGGATGAATTTAAGAAAGTGGTAACGCTGTTCAAAGGTAACTTCTCATCTAAGAATACCTTCCATTTCCGCACGGAATTTGCCTGTGAACAGGATTATTGTGAATTTGCTTCCAACCTGTGTGAGTTCGTCGATAATGATAAGATTTCTGAATATCAGAAGCATATCAGCGAACGGTATACAGACATTCTCCGGCGCATCTCAAAAGAGGTAGGCGACCTTACGCGCAATGAGAGCGAAATCAACAGGACGATAAAAGATATTAATGACGACTTTAACGAACGCAACTTTGCCGGAGTGATTAAAGAAATAGCTTTGCGGCCTTTGCAAAGCAGTGACAAACTAATGCAACTGCTTTTGGAGATTAAGCAGTTCAATGATGACAATGAATTTAATATGGGGCAAGTCGATTTATTCTCGCAAGCTACACGCGAGGATGTCAATGCTACGGCTGTACGCCATTTGTTGTCGTTTATGAGATATTTGCTTGATGAACCGGGACGTAAGCGTTTGGCGCTTGCCGATACGTTTAAGTTGGAGTTTCGCGTGAAAGAAAATGATAACGATACGGGCTGGGTAGAAAAGATTGCCAATGTTGGCTCTGACGGTACGGATATTCTGGTGAAGGCGATGGTGAATATAATGCTGATTAATGTGTTTAAGGAAAAGGCATCCCGTAAGTTCGGCGACTTTAAGATTCACTGCATGATGGATGAAATAGGAAAGTTGCATCCCAATAATGTGAAGGGGATTCTGGACTTTGCTAATTGTCGGAATATTCTGCTGGTGAACAGTTCGCCTACCACATACAATGTGGAGGACTATCGGTATACTTATTTATTGAGTAAAGACGGACGCTCGAATACGCAGGTGGTTCCGTTGTTGACTTACAATCAAAATAATACGTAAATGGAAGAAACATTATCGTTGTCGTTAGCACGGAAAATACGGAAACTGTTGGTTGATAAAAGAATAGGTGGAAGTCAGTTTTCGAATGTAATGGCACAAGAACTACTGAATGAAGAGATTCTGGTTTTTACCAGTCGTGGTATGCACAAAGTTTATCGGTTGTCCGACGAGCAGGGGCTTCGTACTTATTTGTCTCAACGATATGGAATTGAAAATCTGGAACGATGGATTGAAGTGAAATCATGCGAAACTGAGATGACTCGCTCTGAACAAGTACAGGCGTTGGGAAACTCCAAATTGGGAAATATACGTGTCTTCAAAGGATTTTTGGTGCGTAGTGTCATACCCGTAGAGGCTACTTTACGTGGTGAACCTTTTATTGTTCAACCGATAAAAGGAATTTCCTTGTTTATTGAAGATTATGAACATTTCCGTATTCCGGAGGATGTTGTAGTGGTTGGTATAGAAAATGGAGAGAATTTTCAATCGGTTGATGTGCAACGATATCTCTTTGAGGGGATGAAGGTACTCTTTGTATCCCGCTATCCTCAGTCGAAAGATTTACGCTCTTGGTTGCAGAAGATTCCCAACCGCTACCTTCATTACGGAGACTTCGACTTGGCGGGCGTGTCTATTTATCTGACGGAATTTTATGCTTATCTCGGCAATCGTGCCGAATTTTTTATCCCTGCGGATATAGAAGCACGTCTTGTTGAAGGAAATTGCATTTTGTACGACAGACAATACGAGCGATTCGGGAAAATGATTATCACGGATAAGCGTATCCGTCCACTTGTTGAATTGATTCATAAATACAGGCGTGGTTATGAACAAGAAGGGTATATCATTCGTCCTCATCCGAATCAGGAATAATAGATTGCTAAATTGTTATTATGCGACTTTATTGTTTTAGATTCAACTATTATTTAAACAGAAAAAGAACTATATTTGTAGGCAAAAGTAAATAAAGAAAGATTATGATATATTGTAAATCGGAACAGTTTCGCTCATCAGCGAAATTTTTGTCAGGCTTGATAATAAACACAAAGGAAGATTTAAAAGAAATTGCTATTCTGTTAGGTGTATCAATCCCTACTAAACTACGTAAAAACGAATTTGCGGAAAGTCTGGCTGATGCTATCCTTTCAGATCCGGATATTTGGCTTCCCCAGTTGACACGCTATGAATTGACGATACTCCAGAAGTTGGTTAATGCGGGACCTAATACATATATAGAATCTTCTTATGCTAGTATGACTACCGCATTGGAATCACTTACTCTGGTAATATCTGATTACGATTATGTAAAGGAAGGGAAAATCCGTTACATGATGTGTGATGAACTGCGCGAATCGATCGCTCCTCATGTAGATAACCTTTTGAACTCTCAAGAGTTGAAAACTCATCATTTGATTGAGCAATATATGCTTGGCATTATTAATCTGTACGGGCTTCTACCTTTAGCGGAAATGATTAAGTTGTTGAAAGAGTATTTGAAGGACTCTGAAATTAGTGGACAAATATCCCACACTTTAGATAATTCAATATTGCTTCGCCAATATACATTTAAGATGGTTGACCAATTTAATTCAACGCCTTATGTACGCTCTCCTTTTTTATCGGATATAGAAAAGCTAGATAGGGAAATTTATGAACATCCTGAGGCGGTGTATTTCAGAAAGTTTACGGCAGAAGAAGTTTTTGAAGCTGGCAGTTTGCCGTTTGTTTCCGTAGGCAACCCCTGTCTTGAGAAGTTGAAGAATTTCATGAAGAGCAAGCAAGGATTAGCAGAAAATAAAATAGTTCCGATTTTGCATCACTTGTGGTATGAGTCGCAGATAAAGGATAATGAAATATCTATTATTTTTCCATTTATTGATACACTAGCCTTGTCCATAAATGAGGTTCAGGAAGCTATAGGGATGTACTCTGATTATCTTAGCCACTGTCCGCGCTGGTTCTTGAAGGGGTATTCTCCGGCAGAAGCTTCCGTCTTGTTAAATAAATACAGAGCTGCAACTCCTCCACGTTTAGTTGCCGGGGCTAATATGAAAGCTGCCGGTATGGATATTGCTCCCGATTTGCAAGCTAGATTGGGAGAACTGTATCGCGAAACTTTCTCCAGTCAGCGTGTGGGAAGAAATGATCCTTGTCCTTGTGGGAGCGGGAAGAAGTATAAGAAGTGTTGCGGAAGGGATAATTGAAGGTGAGTTTTCCTTTGTAAAATGCGTACAAACAAATAGGTGATGGTGCTATGAGATATCTATGGATGGAATAAATGTGGAGTCTTGGTATTGTGATTGTCCTTTAATGAAGCTAAAATTTAAATTATGAAACATAAGACTTGGTTATACGCTCCGGGCGAGAATGCATCTAAGTGGGATGTATGTATGTCTCAAAATATAATGTGTATTGGTTGGGATGAAATGGGTAACCTTTTGGACTACTCTTCAAAGAAAGAAATGGCTACTAGGTTGCAGGAAATATATGACAAGCCGGAGGCTTCGTTTAAAAATGATAGTCTGGCATTATGGGAGTTTGCCCATGAGATGCAAGTAGGCGATATAGTTATAGTCAAGAAAGGGCAGAGTCAAATAATAGGGCGTGGTATTGTGGAAAGCGACTATGCGTTTAATGAATCTTTTCCTGATTTTAAGAATGTTCGTAAAATGCAATGGACTCACGTTGGAGAATGGGAAACTATTGGTAAGAATGTCCAAAAGACCTTGACTGATATTACTAAGTATCCGGATTATGTGAAATCTTTGGAGAAACTATTTGAAGTTAAGCTTCAAAAGCAATATTGGTGGCTTGTGGCTAGTCCTAAAATATGGAGCTTTTCAAAAGCTCCGGTTGGTGAAATACAGGACTATACTCTTTATAATGATAGTGGGAATCAACGAAGGATATTCCAAAATTTTATTGATGCTAAAGAAGGGGATATTGTTATTGGCTATGAAGCTACTCCTGTTAAACAGGTAGTAGCGATTGCAGAAATAGTCAAATCGGCTGATGGGCAAAAAATATATTTCAAAAAGACTGAAAGTTTGCTGAATCCTGTTGATTATTCAGTGATAAAGGATACACCGGAATTAAGCGGCATGGAATTCTTGAAGAATAAGAACGGTTCGTTTTTCAAATTGACAAAAGATGAGTATAGCATATTAATGAAATTAATACGTGGTGAGAATCCTAAGCATAATCCTCAATATTCCGAGATAAATTTTCTGCATGATGTATATATAAAGTCAGAAGAATATAATAAGTTGAGAAGTCTATTGCTGGCAAAGAAAAATATTATATTACAAGGTGCTCCGGGGGTTGGTAAAACCTATTCGGCTAAACGTCTGGCTTATTCTATTATAGGAGAAGAAGATAGAACTAAAGTAGAGTTCATTCAATTTCATCAAAATTATTCCTACGAGGATTTTGTGATGGGGTATAAACCAAAAGAAGATGGTGCTTTTGAACTTAGACGAGGGGTGTTCTATAATTTCTGCCGGAAAGCTCAAAGCGATCCGGATAAGAAGTATTTCTTTATTATTGATGAAATTAATAGAGGAAACATGAGTAAGATTTTTGGTGAGTTACTGATGCTTATTGAAAACGATTATCGGGGTGAAGAACATCAAATCCGTCTTGCATATAATGATGAGTATTTTTCTGTCCCGGAGAATCTTTATATCATAGGTATGATGAATACAGCCGACCGTAGTCTGGCTATGATTGACTACGCCTTACGTCGTCGGTTTAGTTTCTTTGATATGGTGCCGGGGTTTGAATCGGATGGTTTCAAAAAGTATCAGGAGGGTCTTGATTGTGAAACATTTGATAAGGTGATTGATGCCATCAAAGCTCTGAATGTTGAGATTGCTAAAGATGATTCACTCGGAAAAGGCTTTTGTATTGGTCATAGTTATTTCTGTAATCAGAAATCTATTGATAACATATGGCTTGAAAATGTGATTGAATATGATATTGCCCCTATGCTGCGAGAATATTGGTTTGACAATGATAAGAAATTCAAAGAAGAAACGGACAAATTATTGAGCCTGATAAAATGACGATAGACAAAGGTATATTCATTCGCAATATCTACTATATGCTGACTTATGCTTTTCAAGAGCTTAGGCAGAACAACTATGAAGAAATTGCTGGTGAAGAATTTGATGAGATTCATGATTTATTTGCTGAAATTCTTGTTCGTGGCATTTCTTATCAACTTAAGCAGGGGTTACATAAAGAATACATTTCCTGTCATGGTTCATTATCCACATTGAAAGGTAAGCTTGATATAAATGGTACTATCAATAACTTGATGCGGAAGCAGCAGAAAATAGATTGTGAGTATGATGAATTATCGGAGAATAACAAGTTTAATCAGATATTAAAAACGACTGTTCAATTCTTGTTGGAACATCCGAAAGTCGGATCGAACAGGAAAGCTTCTTTGAAACGTCTTATGCTTTTCTTTAGTAATGTAGAAGTCATTGATATACTGACGATAAACTGGACTACTATGCGCTTTGATAGAAATTGCAAGACTTATCAGATGCTTCTGTATGTTTGTTATTTTATTCTCGATGGGATGTTGATGACTACGGAAAAAGGTACATATAAAATGAGAGATTTTTCCGATGAACATATGTGCAGGCTTTACGAGAAGTTTGTTTTGGAGTATTACAGGAAACATTATCCGGAATTAAAAGCAAAGGCTACTCAAATAGACTGGAATATTGATAAAGAACAGTCGACTTCCAGTATTCTTCCTATAATGCGGACGGATATAATGTTGACTTTTAAGGAGCGAACACTGATTATTGATACTAAGTATTATAGTAAATCAATGCAATGTCAATTTGACAAAAGAACTATTCATTCTAATAACCTGTATCAAATTCATTCTTATGTAATGAATTATGATGTTAACCATGCGGGGAACGTGGATGGAATGTTGTTGTATGCCAAGACAGAAGAAGATATAACACCTGATGGGCAGACGACATTTAGGGATGGAAATATCATATATTACAGGACACTTGATTTGAATCAGGATTTTGAGAATATCAAGAAACAGTTAGATAGATTTCTAGAACGAACTCTATAACTATTGGTTTGTGGAATAGAGTTATTAATTAACAATGAGAATATTATGCTTACATACACATACGTTGAATACGGAAAATTTGAATTACGGGAGAAGCCGAAACCGGAAATAATAGATTCACGGGATGCAATCGTGCGCGTGACTCTTAGCAGTATTTGTACCAGTGACCTTCATATCAAGCACGGCAGTGTGCCACGTGCCGTACCCGGAACGACAGTCGGGCACGAGATGGTGGGCGTTGTAGAAGAAGTAGGGTCTGATGTCACCTCGGTCAAGCGCGGAGATAGAGTAACTGTGAATGTCGAAACTTTCTGCGGAGAATGTTTCTTTTGCAAGCAGGGATTTGTCAATAACTGTACTGACCCTAACGGTGGTTGGGCTTTAGGCTGCCGCATTGACGGTGGTCAGGCGGAATATGTTAGAGTTCCTTATGCAGATCAGGGGCTTAACCGTATTCCTGATACAGTTAGTGATGAACAAGCTTTGTTTGTGGGCGATGTACTTGCAACAGGTTTTTGGGCAACCCGTATCTCGGAGATCTCTGAGGACGATACTGTTCTTATTATCGGCGCCGGTCCTACCGGTGTTTGCGCATTGCTTTGCACATTGCTGAAGCATCCCAAGCGTATCATTATTTGTGAAAGATCTACTGAAAGAATTCGTTTTGTCCGAGAACATTATCCGAATGTGCTGGTGACAGGACCTGAAGACTGCAAGGATTTTGTGCTTAAGAATAGCGACCATGGTGGGGCCGATGTTGTTTTGGAAGTAGCAGGGAGTGAAGATAGTTTTCGTTTGGCTTGGGAATGTGCTCGTCCTAATGCTATTGTTACCGTAGTTGCCCTATACGACAAACCTCAAATTCTTCCTCTACCTGATATGTACGGCAAGAATCTGACTTTCAAAACCGGTGGAGTGGATGGCTCCGATTGTGCTGAAATTCTCAGTCTTATCGAGAAAGGTATGATAGATACTACGCCTCTGATTACGCATAAGTTTCCATTAGATGAGATTGAGGAGGCTTACCGTATTTTTGAAAATAAGCTGGATAATGTCATAAAAGTAGCAATTTATTAAATGACTCCTTATGTAGCTAATAGAGTGATTATATGTTTAATCGAAAATTCTAAATAATAGTATGCCTATTATCGAAATATCATCTTTATCCCACCCCGGTGTTGAGAGCTTCTGTACACTTACCGAAGCCCAGTTGCGTCAACGTATCGAGCCTGATAAAGGTGTTTTTATTGCAGAAAGTCCCAAAGTAATCAAAGTGGCTTTGGATGCCGGTTATGAACCTTTGGCTATTTTATGTGAACATAAACATATCATCGGAGATGCTGCCGAAATCATTGAGCGTTGTGGTGATATACCTGTTTATACGGGGAGCAGGGAGTTGCTTGCGACGTTGACCGGCTACGTACTGACGCGCGGTGTTCTCTGTGCGATGCGTCGTCCTGTGCCACGTAGCATGGAAAATATTTGTCGGGAAGCTCGGCGTATCGTAGTGATAGACGGCATTGTTGACACAACCAATATTGGTGCTATTTTCCGTTCGGCGGCCGCTCTTGGCATTGATGCGGTACTACTGACGCGCAATTCTTGTGACCCGCTAAACCGTCGTGCTGTCAGGGTATCTATGGGGGCCGTTTTTCTTGTGCCATGGACTTGGATGGATGGTTCTCTCAGCGATCTGAATAAACTAGGCTTTCGCACAGCAGCTATGGCACTCACGGACGATTCTATTTCGATTGATAATCCTATATTGACAACTGAACCCAAATTAGCAATTGTGATGGGTACGGAAGGAGAGGGGCTTTCGCACGAAACGATTGCTATAGCTGACTATGTAGTCCGTATCCCCATGTCGCATGGTGTTGATTCACTCAATGTCGCTGCTGCGGCTGCTGTAGCTTTTTGGCAACTTCGTGCTCCGGGATTCTGAAAATAGTATCCATTTATATTTAGACTACAAGGTTATAATAAGTCAAGTGGAAAGTCTGGGTATCAGCCGATATGTCAGAATGAATGGAACAGGCAATCATGTGACAAAAGAAAATATAAATATGTGGAATGATATCCATGGACATATTCGCTTTTGCCGATATTTCAATGAGGTTCTTGCGCACTTCGGCATACAGTTCCTCGTGGCTCATGCTTGTCAGATATATGCTTAATTTTGGTAGTATTTATCTTTCTAATGACTTTCTAAATCGGACCGTTTTTTTGAAAATGATGTTGCAAACAAATATCTAATTCTTTTCTACCTTACGGGTGATGGGAAAGTAGTCAGAGAAATGCATATATCTTCCATCGGAAATATGCGATTTATTCAGGTGATTTCTGCTTCTGAAGATGATTTCTACATTCTTGGGTATTATATTGAAGAAATAAAGTGTGAAATCATTTAAAATTTAATAACTTTGGCAGCTGTTATTATGGTTATTTATCCATCACGTCTTTTTTGACGGGTGGAAGAATCGACCGGAGTAATCCTATCCGTTTGGAATGGTAAAGGTTGGCTTTGAAAATCCACTGTCGTTCTGCGGGTAGTATTATTCTCTTGATAGGTTCTGCGCAGGAGCTTTCGGAGAGTACAGACGGTCATCGGGCTATACCGTTTCTCTCTTCCTGTTACAGTAACCAGAAAAACAATCGTTGTGTAATCTTTTAGACCGATAAATATGGCAACTCTTTTTTCGAAAATCAGTGACTATGGCATGAGCATACTGTCTGCTATTCCTGATATGTTTGTTCTGTACGACAAAGATCTAGGGTTTCTGGATGTTGTGAACCCTAAACCGGAACTTCTGGATGATGCTTCCCGAACTTCTAGCGGAGAAACACTGGTAAACCTTTTTTTTCGTAATGCAATGCAGAGCAATGCAGCGAGCTTCCGTGAGACCCTTCTGAATGGAAAGCCTTCTAAATTTGATTTTTCCATTGCAAATAAAGGCTGGGGATACCATTACGAAGTGAACCTCTCCCGTTTAGGGGCGGATCGGATACTGGCATGTGTGCATTCTCTTAGCGAGGTGGCGTCAGAACGCTTTGAATCTGAATACCTACGATGTTTTTTCTCGGAAGTGCTCGACCATATCGCTATCCCCATTTCGTTGAAATCACTCGAAACAGGCCGTTATATATTCTGGAATAAACAGGCAGAGGTTTTCGGTTGTACGGCTGAGGAGATTATCGGTAAGACAGAGGAGCAGTTTATGACGTGTGAACAAGCCTTTGCTGTACAACAGATTAGTCGTCGGCTGGCCGAAGGAGAAAAGCAACACCAGAACATTGAACGATATACACTCAGTGACGGGAAGGAACATATCTTTATGATTTCGCGTTCAGTCTTTGTTTATGGGAAGGAACACTTGATTCTGAGTAATGCACTTGATATTTCGGATTTTACGACTACCAAATCTTTACTGCTGAAAATGCAGGAGGAATTAGCAGACAAGAATAAGGAGCTTTCGCTGGCGATGAGTGTTGCCAAACTTATTCCCTGGGAATGTGATTTGCAGGAGAAAACCTTTTTTTGTGATTACGGGGATTACCACCATGAAAGCGCTTCGGCTCCCGATGCGCAGGGCAAGTACAGGGTAAAGGTGGATGAATATATCAACCGAATTCATCCGGATTACCGCGGACATGCCATACAGATGATTCAGGATCTACTGGATGGCAAACAGGATGAATTTCAGGAAACCTACCTTATCCATTGGTTTAATGACCGGGAATATGAATGGGTGCAGGTGCAAAGTTGCATTTACAACCGTGATGCTAACGGACATCCGCAGCGGATTATCGGTTCGGCTCAATGTGTCACGGCTCAGAAGGAGATGGAGATGACTCTGCGCCAGGCAAAAGAAGACCTTGCAAGGAAAAATATGTGGTTGTCGTCGGTGATGAAGATTGCCCGGGTGTTACCGTGGGAATGCGATCTGGCAACACAGATTTTCTTCTGCGATTACGATAACTATCACTTTGACGGTTTGACATCGCCCGACGCCGAAGGTCGATATATGCTGCCTATAGAAGTTTATTTTTCGCGTATTCATCCCGACTACCGCGATCGTGCGATTCAAAAGTTTGCCGAAATGCTCAGCGGACAAACGGAAGAATTCCACGAGACGTATCCTATACATTGGTACAACGATGAAGATTACGAATGGGTGGAGGCGCAAAGCGGCATTACAAAGATTCATACGGACGGCACTCCACTGCGTATCGTAGGTTCAGCACAGGTGGTCACGGGGCAAAAACGCATGGAAGAATCGCTGCGCGAAGCAAAGGAACAGGCCGAGCAAAGCAACGTTCTCAAGTCAGCTTTCCTTGCCAATATGAGTCATGAGATCCGTACGCCACTCAACGCCATCGTAGGTTTTTCGGACCTGCTGGCACAGACGGAGAGTACTGAGGAGAAACAGGAATACTTGGCAATTATCAAAAATAGCAATGATTTGTTGCTGCAACTGATCGGTGACATTCTCGACCTTTCGAAGATTGAGGCTGGGACTCTGGAATTCTCGTTCGAAAACTATAACCTGAATAAACTGATGGAGGAACTGGCACGTACGGCTCGCATGAAGGTGGATAATCAGGCCATCGAAGTGGCTTGGATCCAGCGTTTGCCGGAGTGTACAATCTATACGGACCGGAACCGTTTGTTGCAAGTGTTTCACAATTTTATAAACAATGCCGCTAAATTTACCCAGCAAGGATATATCCATTTTGGTTACCGACAGCTGAGGGATGGTAAATGGTATTTCTACGTTACTGACACCGGATGTGGAATTGCTGCCAATCACGTAAATGATATTTTCGACCGTTTTATCAAACTTAATCGCATGGCGAAAGGCACGGGGCTTGGGCTGACTATCAGTAAAAGTATCGTCGAATATCTTGGTGGCGAGATTGGTGTGGACTCAGTAGAGGGTGAAGGCTCGACATTCTGGTTTACTCTACCGGCCGAAAGCGTGACAGTATCGGTTACAGAAACGGATAAGTCCCGTCCGGACAATCAGATGGAAGGTAGGACGGACTGCGGTCCGCTGACTATCCTCGTGGCTGAGGACGACCCCAACAATTACAGACTTATTGAAATCCTGCTTAAGAAGCATTATACCCTACTGCATGCGTGGGACGGACGGGAAGCCGTAGCTTTGTACCGGGAGCAACGTCCAGATTTGATTCTGATGGATATTAAGATGCCAGAGATGGATGGATATGAAGCTACTGCTGTCATCCGCGAATTATCTACCGATGTGCCAATCATAGCCGTGACTGCTTTTGCCTATCCTGAGGACGAGAAACGAATCCTTGCGAGTGGTTTCGACGCTTATATCACCAAACCAGTTTCCAGAAAACTACTTCTAGAGAAGATTGCCGAGTTGTGCCGGAAGTGAAAGGCTGAAGGATATAACTTTAACTGCATAAAATGACGACTCCGCATCCCCGTTACAGGATTGCAATGGTCTTTCCACTTCTGCTTGGATATAGCGCAACGAGAAAGGCGGAGTCGTCTTTGTTTAAGAATTTATAGGAGTTTCTTGCAAATTCTCATGTAATTTGGGGCAAAGTAAAGGATGTGTAAAAATGGAAGAATGAAGCAAATGTATCGAAATAAAGCTATGGACGAAGAACATTGCTGGGCACTTAGTCCCAGCTGTTTTTCAATTGTTTATAATTTAGTTCTTTGACATTTTTGTAATTGCAACCGGTAAGTATCTCTTTTACAGGCGTTTTATCCAGTAAAGAAAAGCTCAAGATTTGTAGAATTTCGTAGATTGAGCGGTTAACTTTCAATTTGTAAGCAACAATGGTAACCATGCAGTATGTTATGATGGCGCAGTATACCTGCGTTTTGACTGCATTCATCGTGGTACCCCAAAAAGATTTTACTCTTAAGTGTTGCTTTATCCATTTGAAAAACAGTTTCACCTGCCAGCGGTTTTTGTATAGTATTGCAATTTCCGATGCAGCATATTTGCACTATTAATTGTCAGCGTTTTGCTCTTTTAAACGGTACAAACCTCATTTTTACAATTACATTGAAAGTACCGGGAAATTCAATGTGCTGGTTTTCAATCTTTTCGATATACGTGTTGTACCGCATTTTTTCAGCCCATTTGCGGAAGTCACAAATCAATTTTAGAGGATTGATTTGGTGGGTGTTACCGCTTTGGGGTTACAAATGGCTTGCAAGGACAAAGATAAAAAATATTCTTTATCACATCAATACTTATTGAAAATTATATTTAATATGTATCCTACTTTTAATGTGGTATGGTATTACCTATTAATTGTTGCATATCATTTTGTTGAATTAAAAATAGCCAACCCCTTTATCGTCAGCAGATACTTTTGTCGAGGATGTTTGGGATTATTAGGGTAGAGAGGAGCAACAAAGCCATTTTGAATAGCTGGTGTCAAATAGTTGGCAATAAAAGTGGGGCGATGCTTTAACTCTATTCTCTCCATTATCATTTTCAGTGAACATTGTTCTATCCCAATAGCTTTTACGATTGCTAAAAGTGGGGCGGTGAGTTGTTCTTTTAGCTTGTTCGGTACTTGTTCGGTACTTGTTCGGTCAGCTTGTTCGGTTGACTGTTGTGTAGCATTGATAATCATATACCTATTCTTTAACTCATGATTTTCTCCCATCTGCTGAAAACGGCTGATATCCACCCACCCAAAACGGGGATATCCGTTCACTTTTCTGTTCTTTTATCCTAATGGCGCTGCAAAATTAGTCATTTTCTTTGGTTTCAACACATTTTGAGTTATTTCTTTGCCTCATACTGGTTCCTTGTAGCTCGAAGCGAACACTTGTATGCACCAGTCTATCCAATATCGCATCTGCCGCAGTAGTGTTGCCTTTCATTACTTCATACCAGTCAGCGACCGGTAGTTGAGAGATAATGATTGTGGCTTTTTGTCCATGCCTATCCTCTATAATTTCCATAAAGTCGAGCAGTTGCTGTCCGTCCAGTATCTTCATGCCAAAATCATCTAGTATGAGCAGATCTGTTTGTGCAATCTTTGCAAAGAACTTGTGTAAAGTGCTTGAGATGCGGGCCAGTGCTATTTCCTCGAAGAGGCGGTACACATTGTAGTATGCGACCTTCAATCCGTTCATGCAGGCCTGATGCCCGAACGCGGTACCTAACCAGCTCTTGCCGGTACCGGCTGCTCCCGTTATAAGTACGGATATTCCTTTTCTGACATAGTCACATGTAGCCAGGTTGAGTACCTTTTGCCTGTCCACGCCCCGCTTGCTGTCATAACTGGCTTGGCTGATGGAAGCCTGGTAACGAAAGCGGGCCTTCTTCACCAACCGCGAGTTACGGCTCATTGTACGGTTATCCAACTCGGCCTGTATAAGCAGCTGCAGGCCATCCTTAAGGGAGAGTGCGTCCGTCTGGCGCGTCTCCTGCATCGTGGTCCAGTAATGCGCCATTCCGGGCATTTTCAGACTCTTGAGTGCGTTTGCGATTTCATCCATAATGATAATCTGTTTTGGGTGGGTTAATAATAATGTATGGTTATTCGGGTGAGCTGTTATCTGAACTGCTCCTTACCCCGTATGTTCACATGTTCCGGAGGAGAGAAGAGCGTCTGTTCTCTCTGGATTACACCGGCACACTTGCTCTCGACAAGTGAGCGTATGAAGCCATAGCTGCAACGGTCGTACTTCAAAGCGGTCTGGCAGGCTGTACGGAAGATAACCGGGTCGCTACTGCGCTGCAGATGCAACAGTCCTTCACATGTCCTGTAATGCGTCTCCGGAGGCATTTGGGAACTGTAGAAGATATGACGTACAACCTCGCCAAGTTCCTTGAGTGCGCGGTCTGCACGGTCTATGTATTTGCCCGCGCTTATCTGGCGGTACGACTTTGAGCTACTCTCCAGATGCTCTTCTACGATAGTATATTTACCCTTGCAATAGTCCCTTCTGTGTGTGGCCACAAGTTCTCCATCTATGTAGATTTTTACCAAGGTACGGGTATATGCAACATGGGTGGTCTTGGAGATGTGCCGGCAGGGTACCGTATAATAATGTTGGTCCCGTCCCAGATAGATGCAACAGTTGGATGACACCTTGAGGTCTGTATATGAGATGATTTCAAAGTCCGTCGGTGGCAGAGGCTTCAGATTCGGCTTGTCGACTGCTAGAAAGCGTTCCTCACGAGTGTACGGATGCTTCTGCATACGTTTCTGGTTGTGCGCTTTCATCTTGACTGCGGCGGCAGCATTGAGCTCCTCTATCGAGTAGAATGTCTGCTTGCGTAGTTCTGCAAATACCCTCATGTAGACAAGCCTCACAAGCCCTTCGACGTTGCTCGTATCCTTTGGATGTACAGGGCGAGCGGGTACCACTACCGTTTCGTAATGATTGGCCATGTCTTCCATAACACGATTCAGGGATGGTTCGTATCTGTCAGTCTTGACAACCGCAGCCTTGAGGTTGTCCGGTACAAGCATTTTGGGTACGCCTCCCAGATGCTTCAAGCACTGTACTATAGCATGGACAAAGTCCTCTGTACGTTGCGAGGGCACAAAGAGCAGGAAGCCATAGTCGCTGGCCGGCAGTGATGCCACAAACGCCTGGCACTGTACGATCTCACCTGTATCCAGATCTACATATCCCATAGTATCACCCGTAAAGTCAAGGAAGAGTTTCTCACCTCCGGCACGCATGTCTGCAAGGATTGTGCAGGGGGACTCTTTCTTTGCCTCCGTATTCTGCTTGTAATGGTAGCGGAACTGGGTAAGGCTGTAGTGGTCGTCAGGGTGTTCTGTCCTGTATTCCTCCCATAGCAGCTTCAGAGTGACATGCTTGCATTTAAGCTCTTTCTGCAGGTAAGGCAACAATTCCTTGAACGTCTCAAAACGGTTGTCCGTATATGCCGGATTGCCGCACTTGAGACGATGTTCAAGTATGGGATCATCAAGTTTAAGGAGCTCATCGATGCTGAGTTTGTCATCCTTAACCTTGTTCACATAATGGTTTACGGTCTCCTTGTTCATGCCGATTATCTTGGCTGCGCTACGGTTGGAGACACCATCCTTCTTCAAAAGGAGTAATTGTTTAATCTGGCTCATTTCTTTTGTTTTTCCTGCCATGGTTAGTATTGTATGTTAGAATTTTCTACATACAATATAGGCAAAAGGAACAGAAAAGTGAACGGACATGCTCCGTTTTCTGGATGCCGCACTGTCTTTGAAATGAAAGTGTGAACGGATATACTCCGTTTTTTTAGTGCAGAGGATTAGCTATCAGCACTTTCTAATCTTGACTGTGAACGGATATGCTCCGTTTGGGGCGCATTTTTTGTACGAGTACACCCATCTTTGATACTAGTGAACGGGAATGCTCCGTTTTTTTTAGGCAGTTTTCGGCGATTTTGGCAAAAATGAACGGATATGATCCGTTTTTTATAGCCGTTTTATAACCTTTACTATCCAAAAGTGGGTGGATTAAACCGTGTAAAGTGGGTGGGAATGCTCCGTTTTCGCCACCCATCATCAGATTTCTGAAAAACAAAATCAAAAAACTCATATCCGGTTCAATCTTTTTTCGCACATTTCTATAATTCGCACGAACCAGCGCATTGCGAAAGTACCAAGAATTGTCGGCAAACAAATCATTGTTCACGTCAAAACCAATGCTGTGTAAATACTTTATAGTAAAGACAGCCGTACTACGGGTGTTGCCCTCACCAAATGGGTGAATCAGCCAAATGCCAGATACGAACTTGGCAATATGCGACGCTACATCATCCATAGACAAGCCCTTGTATGAGAAGTCCTTTTCCTGTTCCAAGTCGTATTCTAAAGCCCTGCGTAAATCTTCGGAGTTGACATAAAGCACGGTATCACCACGAAGTACCCATTCCTTCTTTGTTATATCATAGTTACGAATCTTTCCGGCAAATTTAAAAATTCCTTCAAATAATCTGCGGTGAATGGATGTAAAGCCTGCCACTGAAAAAGCAAATGATTGTTCATTTAAGATTCTGGCAATATTGGCAGAGACTTTATCCGCTTCTTCTGTCTCTTCATCTTTCGGTGTGCGTACAGTCTTTGATTGGTAATACCCATTGATAAGTTTCTTTACTTCATCAATGCTAATATTACCTTCAATATGCTTTACAGCCATATCTTTCAGATAATCGGATGTCTGCAAGCCGTCTACTGCCTGTAAGCCGATAGCAGTTTTCCAAGCTGAAGCTTTTTCTTTTTTGTCAGGCTCGCTGCCTCGGATGTATGATTCAAAATCTATGTCCATCTTCATTATTCATCTTTCGTTTATATAGTCTACTTCATCGTTAATTCTCTTTGTTTGCTTGAATTTCACGACCTGAATAGGTGCCATAAGATTTTCCAGAAACATCTCCGGTTTTATAATAGTCACCAAGCATTTTTAGCAAAGCATCAATATCTTTTTCTTCGTTTAATACAATACGGCCATTTTGTATTATGTTTCGTTCTCCGTATCTTTTAGCAACTCTTTTCATTCTATTGATGGCTTTAGTATCGAGGTTCTTAATTCCTCCATTTTTTGCTATTTTAGCTAATTTTTTGTGAATAGCAGTTGAACTCTTTACTTTTTCCTCGATTATATTTATTCCATCTATGAGATTGGTAGTACCTAAATCTTCGACAACTTTTAATGCAATCTCTTTAAATTCCTCCTGAATACCGACAATTTGTTCAAATGGGGCCTTTTTAAGAATATAGAAAGTTTCATCGAAATACACACAGTCTACCTGTTTATCAAGAGCCACAACCTCTCCTTTTAAAAGTTGAAGCTTTTTACTTTCAGTATTAAATAGTGTATTTATTGCTCTTTGGACAACATTCTTATTGGGATTGCTTTTTTCATCAATGGCAATTTTATTACCTAGTATCTTTCGGAATGTATAAACCCAATTGTGGTCTTCTTCTTCAAAACCAATACAATACGCCCAAAGTTCTTCATCCTCAGAAACAATACCTTCAATGCTTTGTACTTTCGGTGGAATTTTAGTAAGCTGGTTTATTACGACATCAGAAAAAGCGAGTGCTTTACCTTTTATAGAGTAAGTAAATAGTGACTCTGTGTCATCTGAAATCGGGTCATAATCAAATAGATAAATATCTTTCTTTAAAGTTTTGTCAAGTTGACAAATTGTAGAAGTATATAGATATGAACGGATTTCGTCGTCTATATCTATTTGATATACTTTGTATAAGAATTTGTCAGCAATTGCTTTACGACGTTGCATACCTTCTCGTAAAATACGTGTAACAAAATAAAGTTTTGCATCACTTGGCTTGGAGAGAGCAATACGATCTCTCAATGCTTGTAACTCGTTAATCTCTTTCTTTTCCATAATATAATTTAAATCCAATAGGATAAATTTTAATTTCAGAATCTTCATTAATTTCATGTCCACGAATGATAATTAGTCCATTTCGTGGCTTATCAGAGCCATAAATATATTCTATCTCAAATAAGGAATAGCGTAAGTTTAAGATTGGATTTATTAATAGCATGTTTGAACGTGTATAAATTCCATAAATTAGCAGCATTATAAGAATAAAAGTTATAATATCAATGAAACTTGATGTGTCAGTATAGATGAATGGTACAATATAAGTGGCGATATAGCCTATCGATTCACTGTTGCGATTCATTACATTTTCTACTCGTACATAATAGCCATTAGTAATATCTCTTTTTAAATTGCATAATAATATGTACAGGCCAATTAAACCTATTAAAGATATAGTCATTAGACATATAGAGAATCCAAATTTAGATACTAAACAATATAATGACTCCTTTGAAGGTGTTTGGAAGTATAAATAATCTTTGTTTATGCTTAGTTGTCTGATGATTATAAGCATGAACAAAGGAATATATGAGGTTACAAAGAGTATTAATAATGCTCCCTGCTTAAAATTATTATGAATAGTATGTTTCATGCTTCTTGCTCAATTTTTATTCTGTTAGTATGATGGATTTTTGTCGGTTGCAATCATATAGTAATTGAAGAGAGCTACCTTCTGAAATAAATCCAAATACAATAGTATCAGCTATGCTTGTTATGTAGCGATTTCTATAATAAGCTGCTTTTGCACTTGTTCTTATGGCTTTAGGTGCTACAGAAACAACGAGAAGGGTGTCATTATTCATTGGAGAGTGCCATTCTTCGGGCAGTTGCTTGTACATTTGACGAGCAATTACTATAATAACGGGCTGGTGGCTTTTTAGTAAGAAGTGAAGCACATCTTTCTCGATTTTCGATTGGAAACCACTTACGATCACTTGATTCTTTTTTTTCATTTCGGTGGCCCAATCGTAACAGCGTAAAACAGAAGCACTGCTCACATTGCGTGAGCAGAGAAAT
The DNA here is from genome assembly GCF_900547205.1 of uncultured Bacteroides sp. GTDB lineage: Bacteria > Bacteroidota > Bacteroidia > Bacteroidales > Bacteroidaceae > Bacteroides. The sequence continues at coordinate 89,155 of NZ_URFY01000009.1, read as the reverse complement.
GCAGTTTTCGAACGATTTAGTAATTCTTTATTTCCGAGAAACTCTACCATAGGACTTATTCGCTTACAAAATCTGATTCTAAATCATCACTTGTGTCATACTCATCTTCTTCAGTGTTGATAGCTATTGTAGCTCTACCTGTTTTGCACAGTTCGTTAATTTTATTGAGAATTAATGTACCACGTGCCTCTACAAATCCCTTGAAATTATTTCTTATGGCACATTCATAGGCTGCTTCATCTATAAAATGTGTCAATAACATTTCTTTAAGCTGGGGATTAGTTATGGTATAACTTTGTAAATAGCCGGAAGGTAATTTATTACTGATTTCAAGATTTAGGTTCTTTGAAATAAATGCGAAGTTGAGCAAAGAATTGACTTCTTTCTGCGTAATTTCACAGTCCTTTTGGCGAGAATATGGGAAAAAATGATGATTTTCTTTAGCGTTGGCACGTGATGCATTGGTATTGTCCAATTTTACTTGTTCTCCATTATTAAAATCAAGAGGGTTGTTTGCTGCTAAAATACACAAGATACCATTCTTTACTACAGATGCGTTCTTCATTTGAATACGTTTAAGTTCTTCCAAACTAATGGATATACCAAAGATTCTTGACGATAATTGTCCGTTTACTAACTGAGCAATCCAGTCGGCGTCTTCTTTCTCATGAGTAAGGGTAGAGCTGGAGTATCGTTTGGAAAAAGTCGTTGTCCAAAACCATTTATTTATAAGCTGCTTGTGAATATTGTCAACAGAATTTTTCTTTGATTTAAAGAAGTAATATTGTAGGACAGCAAGCATGGCATCATAAGGTAGTATGGAAATATGTTGTACTCCATATCCCTTTACAAAGTCTATTGCTAAGCGTAAACATTCCAGAGTGCGGTTCCATACCTGTTTGCATTCCTCGCAAGTTAAATGTAGCTGAGTTGCTTTTAAACAATTATCCTTAGCATTCAAGGATAATGACTGAGTAAAGGTTTCCATTTGTAAACCACCAAACAACTTAATTTTGGTTTCATCGTTAAATTCCTGTATAAGGGAACGAAGATCAAAGTCTTTTGCCCATACCGAAGCATGTACTAAATCGAAAAGCGATAAACGTTTTCCTCCCTGATTGATGTTTTCGAATATTGTTACTGCCTCATCTAATTCTACATCAAGCGTTTTTATTAAACTTATAGGATAATTGTCTAAAATGCTTTTACATTGTTGCAAAACTTTGCAATATTCTGTTCCGTTTTGAGCATCCGCTAAAGCATATTGTGTGATTAGTGTTAGAATTTCTTGTTGGTTAAAAATCTTCCATGCCGGTATATTGTTTAGCTCTGTCTTTAGTTTAGGTATTTGAAATCTTTTCTTATCCAGATTAAAGCAGATAACTCCATAGTCTATGTTTTTAAGTTGCTTGCCCATGAGAGCCACATAGAGTGAAGTAATGCGTTGCTGCCCATCAATAATAAATTTGAATTTATTGGCTTCAGGCTTTGGGGGGAAACCAAGTTCTTTGATTTCTCTGCAAAAGTCAGCATATTGTGCAGATGCTTCCCAGATAAAGAATGATCCGATAGGATGTTCTTCATAAATGCTATTGAGCAGTTTTACGATCTTGGAACGTTCCCATACATAGCCTCTTTGAAAACGGGGGATTTTCATATTTCCGTTTTCAAGCTCGTTGAATACCTTTTGGATATTCCAATTATTTGTTATTTCTATTTTTTGATTCATACTGATACTATTTCTTAATAGGAAATTCTGATTTGCATTTACTCTTTTTCTTCGTTATTCAATTCATCCCCCATACGATATTTGATGTCATAGTTGATAATAAAATCGATTTCTTCTTCGGTAAAATTGTAATGTTTTGCAAGGATTATGTCTATTTCGTCAATAATAGATTTTGAGGCTGCAGGATGAAATATCAATTGCTTACGACTTCCTGTTGTTTCATATTGTTGAGATTTAGAATTGGCATTTAAAAAGATGTCATCACACAGTTTTTGTCCTAGTGTTTTGAGTTGGCGAATATAATCACATGAATTATAATTGAAATTAAAGTTATATATCATGTAATCTTTACAATTGTACATGTCGAAATGTAATGTATAATACCACCACCAATAATTAGAACTAAGTACAGAGATGAATACATAAACATTATAATCGCTTCTGAAACACTTGCTTTTATTACTTTTGCTTTCAGAACCAAAATCTCTATCTGAAAATATTTTGAAATATCTTCCTCCAGCTGTTCTATAAAACAACTCTTGTTGTGTCTTTGATGAATTTAAATATTCTTGAATGGGATGCTTTTCTTCTATTAATTTATTTATAAGTGACATCTCAATTTGAGATGTCAGTTTAGGTAAGGAAAAGTTGAAATATAATTTATCTTTTGTGTAATTTATAAATCTAATATTTTTAAATAAATACCATCTGGAATTAGGATTCCATCTAATGTAGTTTGTTGAATAATACATATTGCTAACCCCACTATTTTTACTTCCTATGATTATGGTAAGATTCATACATACTCCATCAAAAAGATATGAAGGCCTTGTTGCATAATTGGATATCCATGAATTATCTATATTTGCTTTTATCTCTTTACACATAGTTTCCATTGACGGGGTGGAAATTGAACTAATTTGTACAATTAACCCTATCCTGCCATTCTTGTTTTGTGTGACATTTTTTGAGCGTTCGAATACATACGAATATAGATTTCTACTTTTGTAAGTATTATATTTTCCAATATTAATATTGTAATTCATTTTCTTTTCGGAATACTCTACATATGGTGGATTCCCAATAACAATATCAAATCCACCATTACCGTGGATAATTTGATAGAATTCTGCAATCCAATGAAATGGATGATGGGATATGTGCCAATTGAAAAATTCATTGTGCTTAGATTCTGAAAATAGCTGATGGTCAAGTAAATCAGTAAAAGTATATAAACGCTTACGAAGTTGTTCTTTTGCTGATTTAAATGAAAGCATATCTTCATGTTGTGAAAGTTGTATATGGCGGAATTCATCATATGCCATTGAAACCTTTTCCAATTCTATTTCTACTTTTTCGCGATATTCCTGCTGTGTAAAAAGATCAGCCGATGCTCCTTGAACAATTTCTTCTTCAGTCGCATATCCCACTAATGTATTTCCACAACGAATGTTGAAGTCGATATCCGGTAATGGGTCGAGTCCTAAGTTAGGAGCACGGTGATTGACCTCTACTACTGCCACCATTTTAAGGAAAAGACGCAGTTTGGCAATCTCAGTAGCCTCTTGCATAATATCCACTCCATAGAGGTTGCGCAAAATGATGCTTTTGAAAATGAAGTACTGGATATTACTACGATATTTGTGAGATATCTCTTTTAACTCTGCCACAAATAGCTTCTCGTTATATTCGTGAAACTCCCTCATACGTTCGATGCACACTTCGTAGAGTGGCTCCAGTATATTCATAGCAGCGAACAGAAAGGCGCCTGAGCCACAGGTAGGATCGAGGATGGTGACTTGCTGTAAGGCGTGATAGAAGTGAGCCACCAATTTATGGTTAGGTGTATTAGTCAGTATATCTTGTACAAACTGACGGATGTCGAGATTATAAGTAATGAAATCGTTAATTTGTGTCAGTTCACCTGCCGATATCTTATATAGGATGTTTTCACACCGTTGTAAGCGCTCTATGGTTTCTCGCCAAATCTCGGTAGGGAGTGCCCATGGTTCGGATGTTGGACGATTCCACTCTTTGCGACGTTCCAAAAGACTGGGCTGAGTCGTGTCAATACCTAAAGCAATATCTTGTGGGATACGTTCTTGCCAGTCAGGGCTATAGCCTTGCTTTACTGCGTCGTACACATAGCGATCTCTACTCTGTTGCAATGTAGTCCAGATATAACCGTTAGGGCGGAATTCTTTCTCCATGTCCTGTGTAGCGTGTGCAACCTTATCCATAAGGAAAGGTAAGATACAGTTACGTCCAATGTATTCAGTGATATCTTCTTTAGTATAATAAGCTCCCATTTGTGCACGGTCGTTGATATATTGCTCGAAGATGTAACCCAGTACATCTGGGTTGATATCCTTGCCGCTGGCTGAGATACGGGTATCAAGATGCCAACGCCACTTGTCAAAGAAAGCAAACAAATGTTCGAAAGCTTCGTCTGCGATGTCGATATGGGCATAATCTTGCTCAATCTGATGACGGTCGAACATACCACCATTTAGATATGGAATCTTGCCATACACCGCTTCAAACTCTCGTTGATGGGTAGGTGTATTGAGACCGTCTTGAAACAGTTGTACGAGGAATCCTTGATAAAATGACTTAAAGAATTGATCTTCACCTTGCTTTTGTTGGCACCATGCCAACTTGTCGCGCAGATAATTTACATTGCCGTCGAGAAAACCTTTCTTTTGAATGAAGTAACAGAACATTAATCGGTTGAGCATGACCGATGTGTACCATTGTTTGTTGCGGTTGTTCTTTAGCTCTAAATTGTCATCAATGCCGCTAATGAAAATAGCGAAGGCATTGTGCTCCTTTTTGAAACCAGTATAAAATTCTTTGGTGATTTTTTCAGAATTTACAGCAAAGGCTCCCTGAATACGCTCCTTTACATCAATAATAGTGGTGCGCTCGCTGTTGGCAAACGAGAGATCGGCAATCTTAGAGAAAAGAAAGTCGGCTTTATCGACCGTTTCATATTCAATAGTGACAAGGTCGCGTTTTTCTATTTGACGAACAGGGGCTACCCACTGATGATGTTCAGTGTTTTTCAGTATATAGATGGCTATATAATCATTGGCATTTCGGCGCAGTTTGCTGTCGATGCGTTTGCACACAGCTGATTGCGGAAGGGCATCTACTTCGCATTGTAAAACCTGAAAGCCACTACGTTCGGCGATGGTACGAAAGTTATATTCAACTTCGTCAATGATAATCGGGGGCAATTCGGCTACGCCATGATAGTTGTTCCATCCCATCTCGGTGATAAACATTTCACGGAAATTGGCTTCGCGTACCAATTCGATAAATACATTTTTTTTCATAACTTATTCAGTGTATTTAATGCCCATAGAGCAAATAATGGTATTTTCTTTTTTAATGGTATTCTCTTCTTCAATGCGACAGAGTGAACCGCTTTTTCGCATTTCAAGTATATACTCTACAATGTCATCGCTTGCAGTTTTACTTGAAGCTCGTAACATACGGCCTAAGATAAATTTAGTGCCTTCGAGCAGTGGATAATTATATATATCGTCAATAGCCAGTTTCAACAGTTGTCGATTCTCATCATTAAAAAATAATGTTGGCGGTTGCTCGTAATAATGCTCCAACAAAGTAATAATGCGATATCGTGTACTGAAACGATTACCTAAAATCCCCCCTGTAACGGTGGTACTTTGTGTTTTAATAAGTGAAACGGCTTGTTCCACCAGTTCATGATGATTATCCATGGGAGGTATGTAATGTTCATTGCTATTGCATGCCAATGCTTGGAGAATTCTCTTCTGTGATTGGGTCACAAAGTTACCTTCGCCATCAAGCCATGTCAGTAGATCGAAGTCATTGGCTGTACGAGCATAAGTTATTACACCATTATTTAGCTTACTATCTGTAGCTTTAGTGGAGTAAATCATATTCTGCAAATTCGGAATGATTTGTTTAAGTTCAGGTCGTGCATCCGTAGCAGATTTCCAAATTTGGAATGCCTGCGAAGATAGGTCAACTTCTGCATCGTCATCGTCGTCAAGAACTCCGCTCTTTTCATTGAACATATCACGTAGGTTTTGTTCATTTCCTTCAAAGAAAACTTCGTCGCTACCCACAATGTTTGCATTTTCGTTAATGCGGGCGTTTAACCGTCCACGCAGGTTGATGATTTGTTCTACTCCTTCGGCTGGGAAAAATGAGTAGCAGCATATTTTGTCGGCTGTTTGGCCGATACGGTCCACACGCCCAGCACGCTGAATCAATCGAATAATGGCCCAAGGTAAGTCAAAGTTAACTATGATATGAGCGTCTTGAAGGTTCTGGCCTTCACTCAATACATCCGTGGCTATAAGTACGCGCGTTTGTTCTGATGCAGGCACATCTTTCTTATCGTTGCTTATCGGCGAGAAACGTTCTACAATAGCTGTTGTGTTTTCACTAGCACCTGTTGCGTAATCTATGGATGTTATACCCCTTTTTTTCAATTGATTAAAAATATATCGAGCTGTATCTGAATATTGAGTAAAAACTATAACTTTTTCATTGGGATGAGCCGTAGTCAGTAAAGTTTGAAGTTCGTTCAGCTTCTGATCTGTAATCTGATTCCAGTTACCGCATAGGTTAATCATATTGATAAGCACATCACAATCTTTTTTTAACTGTTGTTTCAATGTCCGTTTAAAATAAGTTGAAGGTAACCATCCTACATTATTCTTAGTACTTATAATACTGTAATAATCGGCAGCTTTCTTCATGTAGTATTCCATTCCGGTAGGAATCTTGAGTGTTTCATCTACCGCTACATCTATAGCCATTTCTCCACCAAGCAAGCTTGCGTTAGTGTCGGTGTCTTCTGTATAATCTTCGGGTAAAGTGTTCTCGTCACCAATCGGTAAAGGCAATTTATTCTCAATGGCATAAATGAAAACGCAGTTGCGCAGGATGTGTCTATATAAAGTCAATAGAAACGAGAAACCGCTACTGTCAATACGTTTGAAGAAAGTACTTTTACAAAATCCCATCATACGTTGACCCGCACGTGACAGGTTTTCTATCATTTGTTGCTCATGGCGAGGAACATTGGTGGTTTGTGCTTCACTAATATATTTATTCAATCCATAGCGAGGTAGCTGTAAACTCTCCATTAAAGCTATCATTTCAGCAGAGTAAAGTCGACTGTATTGATCTGTCTGTTCTGTCTTAAATTTGATGGCACAGGGTACTCTTTCGGGAAAATATGAGCGTCTCTTATCTGGAAATTCCAAATAACATCGACCGTCAGAGTCATCCTTTTTAGAAAAATACTGCTTAATGAAAGATCGTGTGCGACGTACTAAGAAAAGTTTCATCAGTTCATTCCAATCCTCAACAAATGAACTCTTTTCAAAAGCCTTTATGCTGCGGATAAATACATCGCTATGCTGCTGTAGGAATTGACGTTCGCCTCCCAAACTACGTATATATTCTTCTGGACGAATGCCTAAATCTTGGTCGTCATCAACAAAAAGACGTAATTGATTACTCAAATCGCTAAAATCTTTGTTGTATGGAGTTGCAGTCAGCAAAAGTACTTTACTATCTTGATGCTCAATAAGACTCTTAATGTTTTGGTAACGTTTTCCGCCATTGCGAAGATTGTGGCTCTCATCTACAATAATTAGTCGGTAATACCGAGCGGAATCGACATCAATAGGTTTTGCCATGGATCTTATTTCGGCCTTGAGATCGTATTTTGTGATATACTTTTTCCACATGTCTTGCAGGTTGGCAGGACAGATAATTAAAGTACTACTGGCGTAAGTCATTTCATAAATCTTGGCAATAGCGCAAGCTGTAATCGTTTTGCCCAAACCAACAACATCACCTATCATGGCACCGCCACGTTTCTCATTGTTTAAATGGCGAGCGGCAATCTTTACTGCGTTCTGTTGGAATTCGAATAACTCGTGACGGAATTCGGGTGTTAATGTAAATTCTTTGATGCCATTACGAGCTTCTTCGCTTAAGTGATAGGCTATTTTCAAATAAATATAATATGGTAATATCTCTTTTTCGGATGCCCAGCTATTATCTATCACGTTAATAAGTTCCTCGGTAATATTTTCACAGAAACGATCTTCCCATCTATTACTAAACCAATTTGCCAATTTCTGTGCTGAATCACTATCGCCGAATTCTGCATTTAATTCTCCTTGTCGGGTTAAGCCGGAATAGGTGAGATTACTGCTACCCATAATGGCTTGAATCTTGTTAAAATTGTCGTCTGGCCTATGTGCTAAATATAGTTTAGCATGAAGAGGCTCACGTAGATATAGTTTTACACAAACTTTTCCTTCTTTCATTTGAGTAGAGAGACGACGTAATGTCCATTCGTCTTTTTTAGAAGGAAGTCCTAATAAAAGCTGTTTCTTGAACTCTAATGCGATCTGTATTTTGCAGCGTTGAACCATTTCTGCGCTTGGTAGTTCGTCATTTTTTGAATAGAGAGTATGAACCAATTCTTCTGGTGGACGATGCATTCCGATAAGTAAGCGGCAAGTTCTAAATTCATTGCTGCCGTTTTCATCTACATAATCTCCAGACAATAAATCTATCTGGTTAACGATTCTATCCCATCCGCGAAGATTAAAATAGCCAACGCAGAAGTCAACACGTTTAACTCCAGCATTGGTAATAATATCATTGAGTCCTTGCTCAAATTTTATTTCTATGTTGTCGTAAATTCTAGCCATTACGTTATTTTTTAGTTTTGTTCAATAAGGTTGTTATATCAACATCCAAAACTTTGGCAATATCCACTAACTGTTCAACCGATGGTTGCCTTTTGTTCTGCGCCCATCGACTTATGGTAATCTCTGATTTTCCTAGTTGTTCCGCTAACCATCTATTGGTTTTTCTTTGCTCTGCAAGAACTACCTTTAATCTGTTGATAAATTCATATTCCATATATTTTTATTCGGTTAATTGATATGCTATGATAGATGCAAAATTATCATATTCTGACTATATTGGCGAATAAACATGAGAAAAAGAATGGAGAAGTGTCGAAAAACATAGCTTTTCAGTTGAAAAGAGTGAGAATTTGGATATTCTAGAGGTTGTAATAACAGGGTTTGTTACTTGTAACTTCTAAAGAATTGCCTCTTGAGCGTTTACTAGCAATTTGAAGTCGGAAATATAAAAAGATGGAGAAGCTTGGTTTTCTCCATCTTTTCAAATGATTGATATTCTATTTATTCTGTTTAATACGCTCGGCTTCTTTGTGGAGCTGTTCGGCTTGTGCCTCTTTGAGGCGGGCTTGTTCGAGGTCTCTAGCTCGTTGTTCGACACGCTGTTCATACTCTTCAACCATTCGACTTATGGAGTGTTGCTTTTGCTTGTCAGGTTCATACTCAAAGATTGTTTCAAGTTTCAGCAGATTTTCAGGAGTGATTTCTCCAAATGCTTTGATGTAGCGAAACTTAATATCGTTATTACTCAAACGACTGTTTGCCGAGAATTGATAGATATTGTAGCATACTGAACTGAGCAGTGCCACAACGAGCGAGAAGAAAGCGATAACCACCTTTGAGGATTTAAGTTCTATGGTATGGAGATGCTTTTGAATGGGTAGGTGTTTATCCTGCTGTTTCTGGAGCTTCTGCTCAAGTTCATTCAATTGCTCTTGGTGCTTTTTGAACCCCTCTTTGATAAGCTCTTTTGTATGAGATGTTTGGTTCTCTAACTCTGACAGATCCACTTGTTGTGGTATAATTGGTAGCACATGTTGATCAGATTTGGCATTAGCCAGAGATTCAACCAATTTCGAAAGGTTGCTAAACTGTTCTGAGATTAACTTTTTCAAGTCCTCGAACATGGAGATGATAATTTTTATATCCATAAATTCTTTGTTTTAAGTTGTTATCTTCTTATTCCTTTTTTCTTTTTCTTCCGTTGCATCTGGCGGCGGAAAGCTTCTTCTTCCGGATCGTAGGCTGGGCTGGGAGTGAGCAATCCATTAAGTAATCCACCTATGTTACTTGATAAACTGTCAGAATCAGGAGAGATGAATTCCTGTTGAACTTTCTGTGACGGCGGCTGGATGATTGATTCTTGCTTCTGCTCTGTATGGATATTTCGCTGTAATGCAAATTCAATTTTTGAGAAGCTGAACCGCTGGTCTACTTTTGAGCCGTTGAAGTGATAGCCGTTTTTGCAGAACTTGATACCTTGCGGTTCATTAGTTCCGCTCTTCATCTTGAATTCAACGGTGATGCCATCTCGATTCAATCGGTCTAGTAGCTCACGCCAACTTCTACATTGCTGAAGAGCAGTCTTTAGAGCATTGTAAATCTCATACTTAGTTTTATCCGGTTCTTTCAACCGGTGCTGTTTAACTTGCTCTTTTCCACTTGCGAAGTACAGACCGTATTGGGCAGTCAACTCTTTGCATATCTTTTCGCTGCGGATGCGGTCATTCTTATCTGAGATAGTACGTCCATTGTTATTCACTCGATTAAATGCGATGTGCAAATGTGGATGTTCCTTATCATGATGACGGCCAATGATGTACTGCGTGTTGACTATTCCCATTCGACTCATGTAATCGTGTGCGATGCGAGACATTACTTCATCAGAGAGTTTGGCTCGGTCTTGTGCTGAAAAATCCAAAGAGATGTGCCCGACAGGTTTACTCACTCGTGAGTTTAGTTCTCGTTGAGCCTCAAAACTTTGGGCGATAGAGTCCAAATTCTTTAACCGCACACCATCAGTTGCTAATAGATTGGTTTGCTTTTCGGGATCGAGAATGTATTTTACCACACCGCTAAACGAGGTGCCTTTTACTATTTTCGCCATCATTGTTGTATCTGGTTTAACAGGTTGTCAATCTTGTCAGCTAAGAATAAGTATTCCATACGTGCATCCAGATAACCTGCTGCATTTGCTTTGTGCGCAATCTGATTTAGGTTGTTTGCCATACCGGATAGTTTACGGATGTTATCCATCCATTCGGGTGAGAGGCGTTGCCTGATTTCTGCCTTCAGGATGATGGTCCGAATAAAATCACAGGGTGAGACTTCGGCTTCCGAAGCTCGTGCTTTGAGTGTGTAATACTCTTCGGTATTCATCTTTAGATTCACCCGGTAGGTTCGTTTTTCGACTATTGATTTGGTGGGGCGTCCACCTTTATTATATGCTTTCATACGTTCTTTTTTATTTAAATTTGCAGACCATCGGGATTAAAGCAAGGTTTTGGGACACCCAAAACATAAACTTGCTACCCCCAAAAACTACGATTTACTTTTAAAATTTAATGCCTCTTCTTTTTATTGTATTAACTGGGTGGGCTGCCTCTTCTATAAGTACTAATCCCAGCTCTTTTATCAGCAGATTGAGGGATGGATTCTTATCGATCATGCCTTGCAAAATGCCTTGTGGTTGCTTAATTTCCAATAGGAAATCAGCAATATCGAATCCGTTTTTCCGTTGCTCTGGGGTTGCATTTTTTTCCAAATAATCGAAGAGCTTAACGGTAATTCCCATTTGCTGCATTGTGGAAATTCGGGCTGCCCAATCGTCTGTGGCTCCCAAGTCAGGAAAGAGTAGGACGTTTCTGCCTTTCAGTACATTGAGATTTTCTTCACGGAAACAGCCATTCTTTCCACCCGAAGCGATCCATAAAAAATGTGGCAGATAAAAGCTGGCGATAAGAGCTGTCTTCTCGCTTTCGACAATCGCAACAGACTTTTTAGTGTCTTTAGGCAATAGATGTTCTCCAAAGAAACATTGTTTCAGATTAAAGCCATCCTTGTGAAGAATGGAATGCGCCCACGTAATATGGTTGTGTGGTTCTTTGATGCGTCTGCCTGTGGTTGGATTATAGAGCATGATTTTACCAGTACGAACTTTACCTTGTATGTCCGTTTGCCAAAACACAGTTGATCCTTGCCAATGGTTGGCTGTTCCTACTCGATAGAGTTCAACTAGTCGCAATGATTCATCCTTTCCAAACTGAGATGATAAGAATTGGAACAGTTTGTTTTCTTTGTAATGACTCATCGATCGTTCTACTAAAGAGCCATCAATATAACTGATGGGTAAAGGCAGAGGAGTAGGGCGAGACCGACGTTCGTACACTTGTGACTGTTCACACTGTTCAGGATTCTGCGCAAAGTATATTTTGGGCGTGAGATGGTAACCGCATTTTTGTTCACGGTCGCATCGTCCGACATATTCGGGGAAAGTGATTCTACTTTCCGTATCTACGTATCGGGAAAAACACCTTTTGTGCTTGCACTCCGGACAGGAGTGTCGGGAAGTAATACCCTTATATGGTTCTAATATAAATCTATGTCTCATTGATTCTTTTTTTAGTGCATTTTCGACATTTTCAGCATTTTGTTTTTCAAAATGTGGATAATGTGGTTATACTTTTCTGTATTCTCCGTGTCGGTCTTTCTGAAAAAGAATTCCTATGTGTTTACTCAGGAATTCTTTGAAAGCCCGTTCTTTCATCCCTTGACTGGCTGCTATCTCTACGCCTTGTGCGGTGGTGAAAAGTTCCGGAAGTTGAGATAGAATTGATTGTTGTTGAACGGTAAGAGCAGTTTCGTTCATTAGATTTTGCACTCTGGTAGCGGTCTGTTTGAAATATTCCGTTAGTAGAATAGCTCGTTGAACGGTTTCTATATCTATCAGATCTTTACTGCATTCTCCGCAAAGCCAACGGGTTATCTGTATCACCAAGCAAAAGCGGATGATATAGATTTCCAGTTTGCAATATATTCCCAAAAGTATTTCATTACTAAGGTTATCGCACAGGTCTGCATGTTCGTGTTGCCATTTATACAGGAGCTTGCGAGCCTCGTCGCTGAAGGTTACGATTGAAGGCTGAATCTCATTGTTCTCATCAAATGAGCACTCTATGTTGATAAGCCCATTTAGTAGTCTATGCCATTGGGATTCCAAATCGGGAGAAATATCTTTATCGTTCCATCGAGCTTTTTGCTGAATGGCAGGCATGATAAACAAGATACGGTCGATAAATCCGTTACTCGAACGGTCGCCATGAGCCAAATCACTGAGAATCTTTTTCTGAATGGTACCAATCACCGGAATAAACGGACGAGTGATGAAGACGGAGCTTTTAGCGTTCTTTCGATCGGAAATTACAGTCTTGGCACTGAATATCGATAACCAGAATTGTTCTTCTGAACCATTGTTATAACGATTAAAGTTTTTGAACCATGCCGAAAGTTCATCTGACCAGAGACAAAGCCCACGTTTGTTCTGAGCATGGATATAACTCAATCCCTCGGGTGTAATGTCTGAAACCAGGAAGCGTTTGCGGATAGGTTCTTGTGGAAATACCTCCGCACCAGCATCCAGGCGTTCTTTTTTACTCATGGATATTTCTTCCTCATATTTAGCATATAGTTTTCCAAACTCCAGATTCTGCTGATAATCGAAGTTGATAAATGGCTTCATGGCAAAACTAAGAGGATGACTTTTGTTAGCACCCGGTCGTCCAACCAATGCTACAAACAGTATGGCACTCTCTACCCAGCCTTGTTTCATTTGGATAAGGTGGGTATTGCCTATTCCTGCTGCAATGGCAGTCAGGATAGAAGCAGCCGTGTAATCGATGGGATAACTTTGGCATTCGTACACTTCGTGTATAATCCGCTGAATCTTGGATGGAAATATCTCAACCGGGAATTCTGCGCCTGCAAAAGACATATTCATTCCCATTGCTTGATTGATAATTCCTTCGGGAGTTATTGATTTCTCTTCCATAACTTTGACGGATTAAAGGTTAAAGCCTGATTTGGGTTTGCGACGTATTCCGTTTTGCATAGAAGCCAGCATTTGGTCGTAGTTCTGTTCAGAAGTATTCTTCCGGCCGTTTTCTATCCATGTTAGTAGTTCATCCTCATAGAAATAGAGCTTTTTCCCTTTCTTATAAGAAGGAAGTAACCCCTTTCGCACAAGAGCATAGATGGTGGGTTTTGCTTTTTGGATAATACGGCAAGCATCATCAATTCCTACTAACTGATGTTTTTCAGGTTGTGGCAGTTGGAGCTCTGATACTAATTGTTTTAACTCTGCGACTTGTTCGGTCAGATAAGTTATCGCTTGCGGTAGCTTATCAAAAGTGATTTCTTGTTTGCACATAAACATTTTGTTTTTAATTGTTCGTGTGTAAAGAAAACTGGTGATGTTATGGTGAAATTAGCCACCGGAGTATAACTGCGAAGTAACTGTTTAAAGATGGTTGTTGCTTTATATCAGTTGGTTACGGTGTGAAATAGAGGTCGTGAGCAGGATTACTGAAGTATTCATAGAATATTGAGCTTATAACTTCTCTTTGATTTTGATGATACAGGTTCCTTCTACTCTGAGTTTTCGTTTCAAGGTAGAAATTTCACTATCTTGCAGGCTTTGGGCAAATACTCGTTTAATAAATGTTGCTGTTTCTATACCTGACTTTTTGAACTGATTACCGATGTTCCAACCGAAGTGCATAAGGTCGATTGGACGTAGTTTTGAATTGACAGTAACTGATGATTGAATTTTATTACACTCTTGTTCAGTGGCATATTGATAGAATCGAATATGTTCACAAAGTTTTTGTATCTCGCTTTCATCCATATACAAGGAGAGCTCTTGACTTGTATAGATTAGTACGTTTTCTAAAAGTAGACTTTGTTCCTGCTGAATCTTTTGCTGTGCGGTTAATCTGTATTCCTCATAGTTGGGTACGTTTATGTTTTCTTGTATGGCAGGTGGTGTAATGGAAATCAAATCCAACGTTGGTTCTACTTGTGGATACTTCTTTCTGAAAATGCACTCTACCTTTGGTAATAGCCAGTCGTTAATAATTGATTGAAAACTGAGATAGGAAGCCGTTAATAAAAGACATACTACAATAAAAGCCATAATTCCTGAAAAGTTATCCATTTTCAATTCTGTTATAACAAATAGGCGAGCCAGCGCAGCAATACTCAATATTGATGCACAAAGGAATGAATATATAATAATGTAGTCGTACTTTTTAGCTGTCATATTAATCAATAGTTATCATTTGTGCGCAAATATATACTAATAACTTATTGATTTAAAATTTCTGGATCAAGTGGCAGCTTGTGTCGTTGAAATGGTAGTATTTGTCTACCCTTACAAGAGGTAAATCCACAATAGCAAAAGTTGCTACTGTGGATTTATAGACTATTCAATACCGAAAAGCTCCGGCATTATCTTCTTGTTCAGAACGTGAAATTCCATATTGGGTGGCAAGTTGTTGCCAATTTGATACTACTTTCTTTATCTGATTTATTATTTCATTCGAGGTTGCATTATCTAATCCGAAATAGCCAGCAACACTTAATGCTAATTCGAAGTCAAGAGAATTATCATCTTCTGAAATATTCAGTTTTAATCCCATGCCATGCTCATCTGGGTTGATGTCGTACGCAGGTGAGAGTGTCCAACCTTTAGGCGTAAGTAAGAAACCATGATTGCGAAGATGGTCGTCACAGTTCGACACAGCGATATTGAAAACGATGCGTCGCCATAATTGTTCGAGATTCTGCGACACGTTGTCGCAGTTTCGGGCAATCCACTCTGCAAGTTCTAAATAGCTGATGCCTTCTGCCGAGTCTGCACCATCCGTATAACCCAACAATGTCATAGCAGAAGCGAAGTGAATTCGTTTTCCATTTATCCTATCAAATCGTTTTGTGAGAAAAGTATGCTGTCTGTTGCTGAACTTTTGTGCTCGGCATTCAGCCATCTCGATACCACACTTTTTTGCCATCTCTGCGGTAGCAGCTTCCCATGCTCCCATATCCTTGGTGTCGTGTCCGCTTGGGAATTTTGCAATCCAAAGTGCTCCGTCATTATCCAGAATATTAGCTTTGGGTCGAGCTCCTCCTAATGAGGAGCCGGGTGCTATGAGCATATTGAGCCACTTTGCATATTCTGCATCGTCTTTCAAATTCTCTTTTTCAAGTTGAAGACTTGCATATTCAAGGTCACGAATAGATGTCCACGGTGGCGTTGCCATCGCTTTATTATTGTCCATAAATTCATCATCGGGCGATAGTTTAAATCGTAAAGCTCCCATTCGGTTTCCATCGTAAACACCTAATAGATAATCAGCTTCGGTGAGTGTTCTACTCGGTCTATTTTCTAAGCGGGCATTGACCGCTTCTCGTCTGCGCATCAACATACGTCCCCAACGATCCGGGGATGAATCGAGAAACATTCCAAAATTACTTTTGTCGGCAGGCAAGTATTGTTTCCCTGAAAATTGAGCCAAGTCAGGATCCAAGGCTCTGAATTGTTTGTAGGTTAGCCAGTCAGTGTTATTCTCAAAAGAAAACACTTCTTTGCCGCGTAAAACTTCACTATGCAATACACCTATTTGAATTGGCGAATCGCTCTCTTGCCAATCCATATATACATATATATCTTTGCTCTGTGCCATTTTCTATTTTTTTGAAGCTCGTTCTTTTACGGTTAATTTAGCGTCCTGCAATCTACGACCAAGTTCATCATCTTTTGCGATTAATAAAATATCCTTGTCCAATCCGAGGACTGCTAACACACGAAAATAATACCCGATGGCAACACCCTCGTCTCCTTTTTCTATCTTGATAAGAGTGTTTCGTGATATTCCGGCACGCTCTGCAACTTGTTCTGAAGAGAGGTCGCGGCGGAGGCGTGCATATTTGATATTTTCTCCTAAGGTTGTCAGCGTTCGCTGTTGACTGGGTAATAAAGCTCTTTTCATGATGATAATGTATCTGATAATGCGCAAATATAATGAATATTGTTCATGATTGCAAACATTATGAATCTATTTTAGCGAGATCTTATTTGCCGACTCCCGTTTCTTTTCGCTCACCAGTTCCGCATATATTTGCGTAGTCGATACGTTCCGATGAGTCAGCATCTTGCTGACGGTGTAAATATCTGTTCCGGCAGCAATTTGAATAGTTGCAAAGCTGTGTCTAAAACAATGGAAAGTGATATGTTTATGTATCTTAGCTTGCTTTAACCAGTTTTTAAGCAGATAATTTATCATGCTTCTGCTAAGTCCCTTAAACACTTTCCCCGTTCCAACTTCTCCACAGAGTTCGAAAGCCTCTTGGCTGATAGGTAGTGTGGCTTCGGTTTTGGTCTTTTGGGTACGGATACGAATGCAATAGCCGTGGTCAGGAGCAATGCCAAAGTCCGACCATTGCAGGTTCATGATATCGCTGATACGAAGTCCTGTCAGACAAGAGAAGAGAGAGGCAGCTTTGAGAACAGGAATGTCGCACGGTGTGGCGGCTAACTGTTTCACCTCGTCCAATGTTAGATACTCTTTCTTCACGTCCTGATATTCTATTTTATCCAGAAAGTCGTTGATATTCTCGCGGAGTAGCTTATCACGATACGCGATTTTTAGCAAACCTCGGAACGTGGAGTAGTAGCCTGCTGCAGAGTTCAGAGATACTTTGTGTTGCGTATGCTTTAGCTGCTTGGCATTCAGCAGATAAGTTCTGAACCGCTTGCATAGATCAACATTCACTTCGCCAAACGTACATTTACCCTGCACGAAGTTTGAGAAATGAGCGTAAACCACTTTCCATTTCTGATCTTTGTTACGCATCATTTTGGCAAAGTAGGCAAGAAAGTCCGCTTTCATCTTGTGTTTATCTAAGAAGCCGAACTCTTCATTGATTAGTGACTGTACCCGGATACAACGAATAGCTTCTGCCTTGTTCAGCATATCGTTGTTGAACTCACGCTCCATTTCATTCTTAGGGTGGGCATAGATATAAATACCGAGATATTCCCTACGGCTCATTTGCATGGTTTCGGGGTTACGAACTGCCGGATAATAATCCAGATAAAGTGAAATCTTGTCGTTACGGATCGCTCTTTGGCGTACTGTCACTTTGGTACATGTGTGTGTCATACAATTGTTATTTAGAAGTTATACATATAAATTTGATCGCAAAGGAAATCAGTGATATAGTGGTGACCACCATCACCCCGAAATAACTTATTCTATTTTGGGTGCTTCAAAAAGCTTATCAAGTTCGGGTCGTGATATCTTGACGTATTTTCCCACTTTTACCCGTGGGATATTGTGATACTTGGCATAATGGTAAAGTTGATCACGTGTAAGGTTGAACTTTGCCATTGCTTCAGCTACCGTATAATATTGCGGTTCATCTGGCTGAGCTATTCCTTTGGCAATATCAAAGTGCTTTTTAGAGTAACTCACCATCACCCCCTCTTTCTTTTTAGGAATTGCATTCTTTGAAGCAAGTGTATAGATGGCGGCCAAACTCATACCGAATTTATCCTGAATCTCCTGCACGCTGTACCACTCAGTAATTCCGGGATCTGCAGCCTTCTTGCCAAAATAATTATCAATATGCTTTTTACTCCAGTAAGTTTTACCCCGATTAAAGGTTCGTGGAATATTATGCTTCTTGGCAACCACAAATATCCATGATTCAACTACATTATATTTCTCTTTTACTTCGGCGGTGGTGTAGAACTCAGTGATAGGAGCAACCTCTTTTTTATTTCTTTTTTCGTAGGGTTTATTCTCAAGCATATTCTCGATATCGCTTCGTTTGATAAATGAAAGTCTACTGCTGATTTTAGATGCCTTCAAATGTCCTGCTGCAACCATTTTATAAACCGCTTGCCTTGATATACCTAATAAAGTTCCTGCTTCCGCAAAAGATAAGAACTCTTTATCTTTTATCGTCTGTATGGGTTGCTGACTGATAAGAATCTCAGTTTTTGTTTCGGTATCCTGAATTCGCTTGTTGCGAGTAATTTCTTTGTAAGCTTTGCTGTTACAGCGATGAGAACAATACCTTGTTGTTGTCTTCTGTGCGTAAAAAACTTCTCCGCACCACTCGCATACCTTCTTAATTCTAATGCTACTACTTGCCATTTTTGCTCATTTTTAATGTTATACTTCGCTTTATTTCTCCCGATTTCTGTCAACCATCGTAAATCATTGTCAACCATTGTCAACTTTCTCCACGACCTTTCCAACCAGTTTTCGGTTGCAAACCACCGAGACCCAAATACGGTACAAAAATGAGCTGAAAAACGAGTATCAACGATAACCATCGCTAATACGAGCAAAAAGAAAGGCGCTCATAATGAACGCCTTATTAATCAATAGTAATTTATGCTAATCGTTGGTAATCACCAATTATTTTCCTATGCAAAAATGTTCAAATATATTCTTTAGCACCATATCGTTCGTGACCTCTCCCGCAATATCAGAAATAAAGAAAATGCACTCTCGTATATCCTGTGAAAGGAAATCCCCAGAAATTTGTGAGTCAAGTCCACTCTGCACTCTATGAATAGCCTCCAGAGCTTTGCTTAATGCCTCGTAGTGCCTTATATTAGTCACGATGATATCATTCTGTGTCACTGTGGGTAAATGTGCAGCATTGATAAGCATCTTCTGAAGTTCATCTGTATTGTTCCTTTGTTTGGCTGAAATGAAAATAGACTTAGTATATTCTTTAGGGAAGTCATTTAATAAAGACATGAAATGCTCCTTTTGCTTATCTTCTATTAGGTCAGCTTTATTGAATACAACTATCAGTTGCTTTCCTGCGCATCTGGGAATTATCTTCTCTGATAATTGTTTAATTTGCGCAGAGGCGTCCGATGCATCTACCATCCAGAGAACAATCTCCGCTTGATCCAGTTTTTGGAAGGTACGTTCAATGCCTAGACTTTCAATCGTATCACTAGTCTCTCGGATTCCGGCAGTATCAATAAATCGGAAAGTGATGCCACCTATATTAATAGTATCTTCAATAACATCGCGTGTTGTTCCATGAATATCGCTCACGATTGCTTTTTCTTCATTCAATAACACATTCAATAAAGTCGACTTTCCAGCATTCGTTTCACCAATAATGGCAACAGGTACACCATTCTTGATAGCATTACCCACACTAAACGAATGAACTAACCGAGAAATAACCAACTCTATTTCATCTGCTAACTTCCGCAGTGCCGAACGGTCGGCAAATTCTACATCTTCCTCACTGAAATCAAGTTCCAGTTCAATCATGGAAGTGAAGTTTAGTAGTTTACTACGCAAATCAGTTAATTCTTTACTGAATCCACCACGCATCTGGCTTATAGCCAATCGGTGAGTGGCAGCAGATGAAGAAGCAATCAAGTCGGCAACAGCTTCCGCCTGGCTTAAATCCATTTTTCCATTGAGGAAAGCGCGTTGCGTATATTCTCCCGGTTGAGCCATGCGGCAACCATTTTTGATAAGCAACTGCATCACTTGCTGAAGAATATAGGACGAACCGTGGCACGCAATTTCTGTACTATCTTCTCCTGTATATGAATGTGGAGCACGGAAAATACTCACAAGTACCTCGTCTATAATTTCTTCTCCGTCATAGATACGGCCGAAAGTCAGGGTATACGGCTTTTGTTCACTGAGCAACTTGTCCTTTTGAGCAGGTATAAATATACGGCTGGTAATAGTAATAGCATCTTGTCCGGAAACGCGGATAGTTCCGATAGCTCCTCCCTGAGCAGTGGCAATGGCACAAATGGTATCTTGATTCATTATTTTCTCTTTTAGCTCGGCAAAGATAACCTTTTCTTGTCGAAAAAAGGAATGATGCGAAAAAGTTGTTTCCTGCGGTAGCCAACTTTTTATAAGTTTGGAGTGTTATCTACATAATAATAACAATCTAAATTTGTAAGCATATGGAGAATGTGAAGAAGGTGGTAATTATAGGGGCTAGTGGTTTTGTTGGTTCTGCTTTACTGAATGAGGCTCTGAATCGCGGCTTTGAGGTGACTGCTGTGGTTCGTCATCCCGAAAAGATAAAGTTTGAGAATGAAAATTTGAAAATAGTGAAAGCGGATGTCTCTTCTCTCGAAGAAGTGACAGAAGTTTGCAAAGGGGCAGATGCAGTTATTAGTGCGTTCAATCCGGGGTGGAATAATCCTAAGATATATGAAGAAACGATTGAAGTTTATCTGACTATCATCGATGGAGTGAAGAAAGCGGATGTCCATCGCTTCCTGATGGTAGGCGGTGCAGGCTCCTTGTTTATTGCTCCTGGAATGCGGTTGATGGATTCGGGAGAAGTGCCTGAGCATCTTTTGCCGGGAGTAAAGGCATTAGGAGACTTTTATCTGAAATTCCTGAAGAAAGAAAAAGAAGTAGATTGGGTATTCTTTGCGCCGGCAGCGGATATGCGTCCGGGAGTACGTTCGGGGCGTTATCGTTTGGGGAAAGAAGATTTGATAGTCGATGCTGTGGGTAATAGTCATATTTCTGTAGAGGATTATGCAGCTGCGATGATTGATGAACTGGAAGAACCGAAGCATCATCGGGAAATATTTACTATTGGTTATTGAAAAAGACGTACGTCAATGAGTTTAGAGTTAGTATAAGTATAGGGGAATAAATGAAAGTTGAATTAATTTAATGGGAAGAAATGGCTTGAATAAGCAATCACTATGCTTCATCCAAGCCATTTCTATTTTATAATGAATGGGATTATTATATCCTATCCAGTACGGTTTTAATCAGTGTATCAATTGTATTCTTATATCCCGTATTTGCCTCTTTGATAAGCCGGTTGGCTATCACCATACAAACAGTCATCGCCTTGTGTCCCATCAATCGGCTAAGTCCTGCCAAAGCGGAACTTTCCATCTCGAAGTTAGTAATCTTGAAACCTTTGTATTCAAAAGCTTCAATTTTATCATTCTGTTTGGGGTCTGCCAATGGGACACGAAGCTCACGACCTTGCGGACCGAAGAACCCTCCGGCAGCAATCGTTACACCACGCACCATATCCTCTTTGGCAACCCGTTCAATTAGTTCTTCGCTGGCGTCGATAACATAAGGAGCGGGAGCACACATATTGCCCGACCATCCCATGTGATTAAGGAAGGCGCGTTCGAAAGCCAAATCACATACGGCATTGCGTCCTGCATAGAAATTCAATAATCCGTCGAAACCTATAGACTTCTGCGAACAAACAAATGTCCCTACCGGAGTATTGGGCTGAAGACCGCCGCACGTACCGATTCGTACCAATTCCAATTGACGGAATTGCTCTTTTTCCTCGCGTGTCTCAAAGTCGATATTAGCCAGTGCATCCAGTTCATTCATGACAATATCGATATTGTCACAACCTATTCCGGTAGAAACCACCGTAATTCGCTTACCTTTATATGTACCGGTGATTGTCTTGAACTCGCGGCTTTCAACTTCACATTCTTTGTTTTCGAAATGAGAGGCTACGAGTGCCACGCGCCCAGGGTCGCCTACCAAGATAACTTTATCAGCTAGCCATTCGGGTTTCACATGAAGATGGAACACCGAACCGTCTTCGTTGATAATCAATTCTGAGGATGGAAAGTACTTTTTCATGTTGTTGAAAGGTTTTAGTAGATTATTTACTCAACGGCTGATTACCTGTATTACTGGTAGTCGGCTTGGCAATATTCTCGCGCATCGAAGTATCCGCTTCAATGTTCTTCATTCGGTAATAATCCATGATACCCAGATTACCGCTACGGAATGCTTCTGCCATTGCTTTAGGTACTTCAGCTTCCGCTTCAATCACCTTCGCACGTGCTTCCTGAGCTTTCGCTTTCATTTCCTGTTCAGAAGCGACGGCCATTGCACGTCGCTCCTCAGCCTTAGCTTGAGCGATATTCTTATCAGCGTTAGCCTGATCAATCTGCAAAGCAGCACCGATGTTCTTACCTATGTCTATGTCCGCGATGTCAATAGAAAGTATTTCGAATGCAGTTCCTGCATCCAGTCCTTTGCGGAGTACAAGTTTGGAGATGGAATCCGGATTCTCTAGCACCGACTTGTGGTTTTCGGACGAACCGATAGACGACACGATACCTTCACCTACACGGGCGAGAATTGTATCTTCTCCTGCACCACCCACCAATTGCTTGATACTGGCACGAACCGTCACACGCGCTTTGGCTATCAACTGGATACCATCTTTGGCAACAGCCGTCACAGGAGGTGTGTCAATCACCTTCGGGTTAACCGACATCTGCACAGCTTCAAACACATCACGTCCAGCGAGGTCGATGGCAGTAGCCATTTGGAATGATAATTCGATATTGGCTTTCGATGCCGAAACCAATGCGTGAACTACTTTTTCCACGTGTCCACCTGCCAAGTAATGGGCTTCCAGTTCATCACGCGTAATGTTTTTCAACCCTGCTTTGTGAGCTTCAATCATTGCCGGCACGATGATGTATGGCGGAACATTACGGATACGCATCAAGAATAGTTGTATCAACGAAATGTTGACACCTGAAACCTTGGCCGACAACCAGAGGAAGAACGGCACATAATGGAAAAACAATATTAGGAAGATAATGCCTCCCGCTATCATGAAGATAGGTAAATAAAGAGATTGGTCCATTGAACGTTTGTATTAAATGAATATTAGTTTTTAAGTTTCTCTACCAGAATGGTGCCGTTTGATATGCGGCTTACGATAATCGGAGTTCGTTCATTAAGGAAGCCATCCATAGACTTAACCTCTACGATTTTTCCGTTTATTTCGGCATAGCCGATTTGAGCCAGACGAGTGGTGCTGACACCTGTATCGCCGATTTTAAGACTGTCTTCCGCACTACGGTCCACTTTAGAGTCGATATCTTTTTTCAATGCCAGTTTGTCGAGCATCTTCGATCGCATAAACCAGACAAGCGAGCCGATGCAAGTGACAGCCGATACTCCGAGTGTGATGAATCCACCTCCCATACCTATATTGGCAAACGCATAGTAGTTGGCATAAATAATGCAGACCAGTGCGGAGATTCCTGCCAGACTAATGCCGGGTATGACGAATAGTTCAACCAAAAATAGTACGACTGCGGCAATAACGAGAATGGTGATAATTAGTATATCCATAAGTATTAATTGTTATTTTGTTTTTTCGGCGTTACGCACATTGATTCCGAGAACATCCAATTCTCCCGACATCTGCAAGATTCGTTTCTCCAAATCAAGGATAGCCGGAGCCATTTTCTCTTTTCCTTGATTATTAGCATTGGCATACTGCTGACGCAGATTATTTAGTTTTTCTTCCTGTTGCACGAAGTCTTTTTCCATCTGCTGATACTGTTGGAAAAGCTGTTTGGCCTTTGCCGATTTAAAGTCGCTTAAGAAATAGTACGTCGTATTATCATCAATGATAAATTCGAAGTCCATGGCACGGCGTTCCTGTGGCTTGTGGGTGATGGCAGCTTTCAGGCGTTGCAGTGCTTCGTTTACCATTTGCTGGTCTTTCCAACTCTCCTTCAATGAATGAATTTGCGCCAAGCGGATGATTTGTTCTTTTTCCATCGACTCATAATTGTAAGTCTGCTTCGAACTATTGGGGATGAACACATAGATGCAAACCGTATCTTCCGGCTGAAAGCGATCGGAGGCAAACCATCCCAGATTGTTATATTCATCGACTACATACATATAGTCATTGTATGGCGAGTTGAACGGCATCCCTACATTTTCCGGAACGAGATAAGTGTCGGTATTGGTGTTGTAGCGGGTGACGAAGATGTCATATCCACCCAGTCCTTCACCGTCACTGGCGTAATAAATGGTAACACCGTCTGCCATCACAAACGGATAATTAGCGTTTCCGGAGTCATTAATGCTACCCGGCAACGGACGTCCGCTGCTCCATTCATTCAACAGTTTGTTTTTAGAGAATATATCCAGACTGCCTTTTTCACTCTTTTCGCTGTAATAGATTTTATTTCCTATTTCGGTTTCGTATACGGTTCCCGAATTGTCCCCTTCCGTCTGGAAGAAATCGTTGAAGGTAAATAGCTTACCTGATTCTTCACTAATTTTATAAGCATCCAAGAAAGTAGCCTTATTTACCACGAAGCTATCGATGATGCAGACTTCTTCTACACCCTTTAGCATACGCAGGTCGGCTTTGCTCTTTTCCAGCAATAGCTCTGCTTCTTCAGTTGCGCGTTTCCGTTTCTTCAGGTCAGCAATGTATTCTTCAAAGCAGTTCACTGCATCTTCAAAGCGATAAGTGTCATTGTAGGCTTGTCCCAGATAGAGTTGCCCGCCAGATACGCGTTTTTTCACTGCCATTTCCAGCGGTTTCACGGCTTCTTCCGCTTCTCCGGTCTTCAAGCAGCATACACCGTACCAAAAGTTATAGTTCCCGTTGGATGGTTGAGATGTTACGTACTTTTTGAACACAGGTTTGGCATTCTCATAGTCACCTTTGGTAAACATGGTGCGTGCCTGTTCCAGTGTTTGGGCAGAGACTTCTCCGAAGAAGAGACTGCAAATCAAGAATAAGATATATTTTCCTTTCATCGTTTTTAGCGTTTATGAGTGACGGATTGGTTGAAAACTGCAATGTTTCCGGTCATCGGTCAAAAGATCAATTGTTCAAAAGTACAAATTTATTAGAAATAAACCCTTTTTCGGAGATTTCTATTATGTTAATTCTTCTTTAAATCATTCTTTTCGCTTACTTTTGCAGCCGATTTTTGAATATATGGCACAATTTACGGAAGAAGAGAAAACCATTCGCCGCATTGAAAAGCGGTTTAATAAAGGAATGGTGCAATATGGATTGATAGAAGAAGGCGATAAAATCCTCATCGGATTGTCGGGTGGGAAAGATTCGTTGGCGCTTGTTGAATTGCTCGGCAGACGCGCGCGTATCTTTAAACCGCGTTTCTCTGTCGTGGCAGTTCATGTGGTGATGAAAAATATCCCTTATCAGAGTGATATTGCCTATTTGAAAGCTCATTGTGAAGCGTTTGGTGTACCTTTTATGTACTATGAAACGTCATTCGACCCGACGACGGATACACGTAAATCTCCCTGCTTCCTTTGTTCGTGGAATCGGCGTAAGGCATTGTTCACGGTTGCCAAAGAACAGGGATGCAATAAAATTGCACTGGGGCATCACATGGATGATATTCTTGAAACTTTGCTAATGAATATTACATATCAAGGGGCATTCGGTACCATGCCTCCCCGTTTGGTGATGAAGAAGTTTGATATGACTATCATTCGTCCGATGTGTCTCGTTCACGAATCCGACTTAATAGAGTTGGCAGCTTTGCACGGATACAGAAAGCAAATAAAGAATTGTCCCTATGAGTCGCAATCCAGCCGAAGCGACATGAAGGGGATTCTCCGACAACTCGAAGTGATGAATCCCGAAGTGCGTTACAGTCTTTGGGGAAGCATGACTAATGTACAAGAAGAATTATTACCGGATAAAATAGACTAATTAGAATAGAACGTTATGAAAGGAATATATACCATTTTGTTACTTATCGTATCCAATGTTTTTATGACTTTTGCTTGGTACGGTCATTTGAAGATGAAACAAGAATATACTTGGTTTGCTTCTCTTCCGTTGATAGGCGTGATTGCCTTTAGTTGGGCAATAGCTTTTTTTGAATATTCATGTCAGATTCCGGCAAACCGTATCGGATTCATCGGCAATGGGGGACCTTTTTCATTAATGCAGTTGAAGATTATTCAGGAAGTGATAACGCTCGTTGTCTTTACTGTATTTACAACTGTGTTTTTTAAAGGGGAAACACTTCACTGGAATCATATGGCAGCATTCGTTTGTTTGATTGGGGCGGTGTATTTCGTGTTTATGAAGTGAGATTTTCCTTGGATGGATTTCTGAAATTGCTTTATCCTGAAAAGCCCAATCAACCGCGACATAAATATTTGTTGACGGTAAAAGGATGGGCTGCATTTAATGAGGCGAAGGAACATAATCTTTAGTGAAATCTCACTGATATCCCTTCTTCCCTTCCTTTAACCCTCTTAATCCACTCATTCACAACTGCATCCTGTGAATGAGTGGGTATATTTTCATCATTCTCAATCCTTCATTCTCTTCACCGCATACACATTTCCCAACCTTGTATGCCGTCTGCTGATGCCTGCTGTCGTCAGTACTTGTGCCAACTGTATAGGACTACAGCTGCGCATCGTAGCAGAAAACTTCTTTTTCAGCTCTTGATGGATGATGGCAGAAGTGAGCGGCAGGCAATCCGGTTTGCCAAACATGGCGGGTGCGTACGTGCTGCGCACAATATGTTCCATTGGATTTACTCGATAATGTGCCAGATTGTGACATTGCAAGGCCTGTTCCTCCTCTTTGCTGAACCAGTGTCGGACACCGGAAAGCAGTCCCGCTTTCAGTTGCACATAGATGTGCGAATGGTCCATACCAGAGCAGTAGATGTCATGCTCCACTTCGATGCAGATAAATCTGCAGCTACTCGTCGGGTCGTAAAGCAGGTTGGCGCGGTTGCTCGTGCCGATGAAAGAAACTATGCGGGGGAATGCACGGAAGTTTTTCCATAAAAAGCCGGAAGGGGTGGTAACTTTCTACTTGGGTGGAGTAGATATATCGCTGAAGATTTTTGTCCCAACAGTTAATCCCTTCTTCATGAGCTTTCAAGCAGAAGGTGTTCAATTTCCGCTTATCTATATGTCGAAAAGAGATGTCGCGGCGACCGTAGGGGCGAAACTCAGTTCTTCCGTCAACAGATTGTAGCGAAAGTCGTATCGTGTGTTTAAAACAGTAATCACTTGTTGTGCCAGGAGTACAGGCTGTCTGTTCCCTTCCTTTATCCGTACATCTTTTGCGGGGGTACTTTCTGCAAGATTGGTGGACTCTTTCATTAATTGACTAATTCTTCTTGCCAAACGTCTCGAACTATATTCTAATGTTTTCATTTTCTTCTTTTTTAAAGGTGTAAATACTGCTTTTCTAACCGGTTGATGCTGCTAAGGTATAACACGTAAGAGGAGTTTTGCAAGCGTTTAACAAATAAAAAGTTCTTAACTGCTTGAAATTAAATATGTGCTTTCTTATGCTGATAAGTCATTATTTTGTCGTACTTTTGATGCTGTTTGATAGGTAGACGACTGGAGCTGACTGATAAGCCGACTAAGGTTGACGAATCAGACGACTCTAGTTGTTCGGTCCGTCGACTGGAGTTGTCGTTGTATTTATAAACCGTTTTAATTTGATAGGAAGTTATGGCTATTTTGTTCGATTGGTATGAGAATCCTAATGCCTCAGAGGAGGAGGAAGCTACGCTGCACCCGCGTATTTTTCT
Organism: uncultured Bacteroides sp.; assembly: GCF_900547205.1. Lineage (GTDB taxonomy): Bacteria > Bacteroidota > Bacteroidia > Bacteroidales > Bacteroidaceae > Bacteroides. The sequence continues at coordinate 61,242 of NZ_URFY01000009.1, read as the reverse complement.
GAATGGTAAGATGGACACGCCGACTTTGTGTCGCAGGATTCATCAGCGGAGTTCGTTAACGGAAGGAGATGTGAAAAGTGCGTTCGACACGTTGGCACAACTATTCAGTGAAGAGTTGCGCGAGGGTAGGGAAGTGCATCTGGAAGGGATTGGATATTTCTATCCCACGCTGGGTGCCAAAGAAAAGGTGACACGCAGCACGCCCCACAAAACGAATAAAGTTGTTTTTAAGACTGTTCGTTTCCGTCCGGATATTACGCTGAAGAACAACCTGCTGGGCACCTATGCCAATCAGTCGACTTATGGACGTCACTCGGAGAAAATTTCCGAAGTGGAGATTAACATCCGTCTGAAAGAGTATTTTGCAGAACATCGGATGATGACCCGACGCGATTTTCAGGAAGTCTGCCACTTGGCGCAAACTACTGCAAAGATACATCTGGCCCGTTTGCGTAAGGAAGGGAAACTGGTGAATATCGGTTTGCCCAATCAGCCTATGTATGTGCCTGCTCCCGGCTATTATGGAGTGTCGAGAGATGCGGAAATGCCATCGCGCTAAGAGGACGTGAAGACTGTGAATGAGAAGAAATCTACTATCAGTTCACAGTAACCTTCTGACGGGCTGATACTTAACCTTCTGTGACGAAAGTGATGGAAGGTGATTAGACTTAATTTAGTGATTAACGTTTAGTGATTAGTGATTAACGGGCTGCGCATGACATAGCAATCTAGTAGGTATGCCACAGGGTCACTAATCACTAAACGTTAATCACTAATCATTAATTATTTAGCAATGTATTTCTCCATCCCTTCCGTATAGAAAGTTTGAAACTCTCCGTTTTCTCCGCTGTAGATAAAGTAAGCGTCAATTTTGGGGTTGGCTTTGCAGAAAGCTTCTGCTTCTTCCAGTCCCATCACCATAAATGCGGTGGCAAGAGCGTCAGCGGTCATGCAATCTTCGGCAATTACTGTGGAAGATAAGATGCTGTGCTGCACCGGGTAGCCCGTTCGCGGGTCGATGGTATGGGCGTACTTCTTTCCGTCTTTGTAGTAAAAGTTGCGATAGTTGCCGGAAGTAGCCATGCCGAGGTCGGTGAGTTCGAGCACCGTCTGCAAATCCTGTCTCACAGATAGTGAATCATCAATCGGCTTGTTGATTCCGATGCGCCACAGTCCGTCTTTGGGATTCTTCCCTTTCACCACTACTTCGCCGCCTATGTCAACCATGTAATTCTTTATTCCTTTCCGTTCAAGTAGTTGTGCCACTACGTCCACTGAGTAACCTTTGGCAACGGCACTGCAACTCAGCATGATGCGCGGGTCTTCTTTCACCACTTTCCCGTTTTCCAGCTTCACCTTTTCGTAACCTGTGATTTCGCGCAGACTGTCTATCATCGCTGAATCGGGGAAGGCCCCTTTTTTGAATCCGAATCCCCAGGCGTTGGCAAGAGGAGCAATCGTGATATCAAAAGCACCTTTCGTTTGGCGCGAAACTTCCATCGAACGATTGAAACATGTCTGGAAGAAGCTGTCTGTCACCAGTTCTTCGTTGCGATTAACGCGGCTGATAACGGAACTGTCGTTGAAAGGAGATAGTGAGTAGTCGAAGCGTTTCAGTTCGGCTTCTATCTCGGTTTTCAGTTCGCCGTCGTGCTGATAGGTAATGTTGTAAACGGTGCCGAATACCAGTCCGGTGATGCTATTGTAAGCCGGTTGTTGATTGTGTCTGGCTAATATCCAGATGGTTCCCAGAATCAGTAAGGCAAGCCAAAGGAAGCTTTTCTTTGTTTTCATACGCTTTTCTATTAAAAAAATGAGAAAATACTAGTCATTGAAAGAACAAGTGTTCTATTAATATCTTAGTTCCTATAAGGATTAATATGATGCCTCCCCACAGTTCCGCTTTCAGCCGTCGGGCTATTCCGCAGCCGCATTGGATACCGAAGATAAGTCCGATAAGTGACATGACAAATGACACGAATCCTATAATAAGGATAGGAGGGAGGATGGCGGTGTATCCCTGAACTCCGAGAAAGGCGAAAGAGATGCCGACGGCCAAGGCGTCGATGCTTGTTGCTACGGCCATTGTTAATACTACTTTCAGCTTTGTCGGGTTGAACAACTGGCAGGATTCTTCCTCTTTAACGGATTCCAGAATCATCCGTACGCCCAGAAAGGCAAGAATGGCAAAAGCAATCCAATGGTCTACACTTTCTATGAGGTGGCTGAATGTTTTTGCGCACATCCATCCGATGAAAGGCATGATGGCTTGAAAAAGTCCGAAGGCAAAAGCCATCACCAGCATAGGTTTCCATCGGGTACGTTTCAAAATGATACCGCTTGCAATCGAAACAGCGAAACAATCCATCGCCAAACCTATTGCAAGCAGCCAAATCTCTAGTCCTGTCATTGTATCTTAAAGAGGTAGTTTATAAATGAGGGAGTAAGTGATTCCCATATTGTTTGATTTAAACTTTCCGTAGCCAGGCACGTACCAAGGATCTCCGTATTCGCCGATAGATGCGCTTGTCTTGTACTTCATGCGTACCGACCATCCCATGTTGAAATTCTTATAAATGCGTACCTGCACACCTACTACCAACTCCAACCATTGAACGGTGCTTTTCATCCCCGGATGGTTGAATGGCACGCTTCCGCCCCAATAATTGTCTTCCAAACTGGGGTTGCCAATCACATCTCCCCAAATCGGATCTTCGGCGGGCAGGGTGGACACATCATATTTGAATGAACTGAATCCATAGCGAAGACCTGCATACAGAAAACTGTTTTTCTCTTTCTTTTTCGCCATCGTGTTGTAATCTACACCGATTCGGAAATAGGGAGAAGCTTTACTCTTATAGTGTATACCCGTCTCGCTCCACGTATCCGTTCCTCCCATACCAAATTCGATAGTGGGGATGAATCTGTTTTTTAGGTTAACCCCAATGTTGATTTCAGCACTCATGAAGTCACTTCCCAGGAGTTTGCTTCCGGGGCCGTATAAGTCTACACCGATGAACGTCCCGTTATAGAACGGAATGGTATCAATCTCTGCCACTTCTTTCTTTTTCTGATCTCTTTTTTGCACTTGGGTCGGACGTTTCTGCGGCGTCTGTGCTAGCAATGGAAGTCCGATGCAAAAGAGCAGAAGCAGACTAATCAGTCGTTTCGATGGGCGTACGGTCACGGTAGACATAGAATATCTGCAAATTCTGAATCTCATTTGTATTGGCTTCTTTATTTCGTATATAGATGGAATCTATTTTTTCTGTACTCCCCACTCTATTCTCGAATCTGGCACTGATGATGTTTTGTTTCATCATATATCCACATTCCATTGATTGAAAATAAGGAGTGTTCTGTTGCACAATATACATCGTGTCTACATCCAATGGTTTACGAACCGGATCATATTGAAATATGAATACTGTAGTATCGCTTGTGTATCGCAATGGCAGCATTAATGTATGTACTCTCTTCTCATTGTTGAGGATGATAGAATCGGTCCCCAATGCTTTGATAGTCAATGAATCGAGTGTGTCATTCACTATTGCATATTGATTGTCCGGATCGTAAGTCATCAACGTGCAATACATCATCGGACGCCCTGCCAAAGAGCAATCATTCTCGTCGGAGCACGAACTGATGCTGCTGATAGCACTACCGGCGATTATTAATATGAGAAAGATGCGAATTAAATTCTTCATAGTCAATTATTGAGTGTGAATCAAATTTTCTTTTCTATTTGGTAGTTGTTCCGTTCGGGTGCATTGCGCGAGATTAATTCGCCAAGGAATCCGGCAAGGAACAATTGAGTACCTATAATCATTGCTGTGAGCGACAGATAAAAATAGGGAGAATCGGTCACCAGGCGATAAGGCAGTCCGTTGGACATGGCATATAGTTTGCTGGCACCAACAACGGCAACAGAAATAAAGCCGATAAAAAACATAAGTGACCCCAGCAGACCGAAGAAGTGCATCGGCTTAATTCCGAATTTGGAAAGGAACCAAAGGGAAATCAAGTCGAGATAGCCGTTGAAGAAACGGTTCAGTCCGAATTTGGTAGTGCCATATTTGCGTGCCTGGTGGTGTACCGCCTTTTCGCCTATCTTCTTAAATCCGGCATTTTTTGCCAGATAAGGGATATAGCGGTGCATTTCACCATACACTTCAATGTTCTTCACCACATCCCGGCGATAGGCTTTCAGTCCGCAGTTGAAATCGTGCAGATTCTTGATGCCCGATACTTTGCGTGCAGTGGCATTGAACAGCTTTGTGGGCAATGTTTTCGACAGCGGGTCGTATCTTTTTTGTTTCCAACCGGATACGAGGTCGTAATGATCTTCCGTAATCATCCGGTAGAGTTCGGGTATTTCGTCCGGGCTATCTTGCAAGTCGGCATCCATGGTGATGATTACATCTCCCTCGGCTTCCTTAAATCCGCAGTAGAGTGCAGGTGACTTACCGTAGTTGCGGCGGAATTTGATGCCTTTTACACAGTCCGATTGGGCTTTCAGCTTTTCTATCACTTCCCATGAGCGGTCTGTGCTTCCATCGTTCACGAAAATCACTTCGAATGAAAATCCGTTGGCTTGCATCACTCTTTCTATCCAAGCGTAGAGTTCGGGCAGAGACTCTTCTTCGTTGAATAATGGGACTACAACTGATATATCCATTTTATAAGTATGAATTACGAATTATGTATTACGATTGAGTCGGCTCGTTGTTTGTCTCCTCCGGTCTGGCTTTTTTCATCACCATCAGTCCGGTGGGGATGGCAAGAATGCTTCCCCAGAATACGTCCCACGACAGCAGTTGCATGGTGATATTGATGGAGGTGAGCGAACGGGCGGTATCTATCGTTTCTTTAATAATCTCTTTGTTTTCTGCCAGGGCAGGGGTGTTGGTCATCAGTTCGTCCCATAGCTTGACGTACGAATTGACGATAAAGCCGTGGTCGATAAACTGGAAATATACATAGTGGGCAACTGCTACTAGCAGGGATGCGAACATATACATAAATATTGTGAAAAGTACGGCGTGTGAGAACTGGATGCTTCCTCCGCATATTTTGTCGCGATACATCTTCACGTAGTGGTAGCCTATGAATGGTACGGCCAGTGTCAGGATGATGAATAGGAGAGAAAGGAATGGGATGTGAAATCCTAACGGGAACAGTATGAATTTCAATATCCAGTAGACTCCCATATACGTGCCAAAGTGCATGGCATATTTCTGCAAATAGCTTCTGTTTTCTGTCATCTTAATTTTTAAATAGCGCACAAAGGTACGAATAATATCGGTTGGTAGAGGGAATATGGTTGTTAAAGTTAATAAAGCAATAAAAGTAGTCGGTTGGATATTTTTTTTTAGTTTTAATTGCTTGAGATGTAGCCTGTTAGTATATAGTGAGCGAAAAAAGTTACTGTTAGCTATTGCAGGTTACATAAAAATGTCTACCTTTGCAACCGCAAAACGGGTAAGTCCTATACGGCCAGCTCCCTTCGAATCCTCCAGGGCTTGATCGCAGCAAAGGTAGTTGGTTGTAGCGGCGCGATATAGTAAGCTTACCCACCCGCCTCTTTAGCTCAGTTGGCCAGAGCACGTGATTTGTAATCTCGGGGTCGTTGGTTCGAATCCGACAAGAGGCTCAGAAAAACGGAATTCCTTTCATTCCAATGGAGAAAAAGCATTTAGGCATTTGCCCGGGTGCTTTTCTTTTTTTTATGCCCTACGCCTATATAGTTTAATAAATGCTACAAAAACCGCGAGAATAGCCAGCAGAGTGATTGCGAATGCCCAGTAATTGATTATCTGTGATTCCGCTCTGAGTACATAGTCACCTGCTAGAAGTCGGAAACCGTCTATCTTCCAGATGGCTGTATTGCCATCGCTCAGCGTTCTTGCATTAGTAGATAGAATCCTTCCCGGCATTGTTACTTCAAATTGTATGGCGTGGTAGAAAAGGTTGGCAACACATATTTTCTCTTCGCCCATTGCATCTATCGCTCCTTTATTCTTTTTATAAAGCTTAGAGAAATATTCCGTTCGGCACTCTTTGTCGAAGAAGTTGCAGACCTGTTTTGCTTCGGCATTTTCCCAATCGTTATGTTTCGCCAGAAACTTATTGTATACTACGTCTTTCAATTCATCCAAACGGTGAATATAAGCAGTGTCGCCTTGTTGCGAGGTGAAATGACGGACGATTTCCCAACTGATTTCGTACATACTGCGCTGATACCATTCGCCGAATTTAGCTTCGAGATTATCCAGTTTATCGTTTAGCTCTATTCCGTTCAGGCCGTCATAAGCAGCATTATCTCCGTGAAGCCAGATTGCCTGCTCTTCCTCATTTAGATAGTTGCTGAGAGGTACCGGTCCTTTATCGGGAAGTTCCTGATAAGTGGCGGTATATATATAATAGGTATAGAACCACCTGAAATTCTTTTTTAGCTGTTCGTGGGGAACTGCCAGAGGACGTGCGTATTCCTTCTCTTTGGATACCGAGAAATACTCTCCGTCTATTACAGGAATCTTTCGGGAAACTCTAGCATTCAGCTTCTCATTCTTCCCCCAGAAGTTAAATTGTATAGCAGAATCCGGATTATCCACCTGCCAATCAGCATCTAGCTCAAACAGGAAAGGATTGTGCGTCATGTCTCCTGCTCTGAAAGCTGAGTCTCCCTGTGCATAGACTTCTCTATACATACTTCCGTCCTTTTCTATTCGGGAAGTCATCCGGTAGTAAGTGTCGCACGAAGTGACACTCAATAATAGTACCGTTGCTGTAAGTAAATGATTTGGTTTCATAAGCAGTTTATTTTAATCGGTTGTCTTTTATGAATTTATAGATGGATGCTTGCCTGAGTTTCCGGTGTTGCGCGTATCGGGCGGATAGATAGGAATTCTTTTCCGAAAGCTTCATATCCTTCCAGTTGTCAGGCAAGGTAATGATACTGCTGTTTGGCAAGTTGCCATTTTGCTTTTCTATCTGCCGAGGTATAGGAGAGAAATAAGTATCGTTGATAAAAAGGAAGAGTAGTATGGCGGCTGCTATTCCCGATAGCCATGCGCCTAGTAGATACTTCTTTCTTTTATGCCTCGAAGAGGGACCGGAGATACTGTTGAGGATGGCTGTTGTCAGTTCCTCAGGGTTCTCAAGTATAGGCTGTCTGTTTTTGATTTCAGTCAGCCACTTTTCGTATTGTTTATCTTCTTGTTTCATAAGTCGGGGTCTATTTGATTCATTTTATTACGTATATTCTTCCGTGCCAGATATAAAGTGCTTTTTATCTTTTCCGGAGATAGTCCTGTGATACTCTGAACTTCCGCCACTTCCAGTTCTTCGATATCACGAAGCGTAAAGACTACTCTTTGTTGGGGTGGCAAATCTTGAGTATAGCGCAATATCAATTCTTTCAACTGTTTGTTGGAGAGTGATATTTCAATATTATCGCTCGAAGGTATATCTGCTGAATCGGAAAAAGAAGATTCTTTGTCTAAAGGTGAATGGTTCATCATGCGTAGTCGGTCGTAGCAAGCATTGCACGTTATTCTATAAAGCCAGGTTGAAAAGCGCTTTTCTCTATCATACGTTTTCAGTGATAGCCAGACTTTCACGAATGTCTCCTGCGTAATGTCTCTTGCTTCGTCTTCATCGCAAAGCAACCGGAAAGAAAGTCGGAAGACCAATGATTGGAATTCGGAAACCAAGTTGCCAAATGCTTTTTTGTCATCTTGCCGACTCCGGTCTACCAACTTCTGTATTTCTTCCTGATTCATCATTATATATCCTTGTTTATAATATGATACGTAATAGAATGCTTCCGGTCGTTTGTGAATCTCAAAAATATCACTCTATATTTTGAGATTGTGCTGATATTGATTCCAATAAATACTTCAAATTGGATAGATGGATGTCGCATAATCCTTGAAGTTGCTTAATTAAGGTAGTATTGCCGGCTAGATAAACAATAAACTGCAATTGAGAAGCTATTTCCATATTAATTTGTCTGCGTACTTTGCTATCTATATCATTTTGCATCATATAGATACCTAATGTTTGTTGGATTTCGGCTGCTCCTTTTTCCTACTTATGGTCGCCAAGTGCTTGGAGTAAAGTGCTATATTGCCCAATTTTCTTGCTAAGCTTTTTTAGACGTATGCATTCTGAGCCAATTGGAGGATTACCAAGTGTAACGCGAAGTATGTTCGCTAGTTGCAGATAAAACGTTTTCATTCCTTCTTCGGAACCGAATCTTGTAAGAATGTGCTGTTGCATAGCTTTTTCTACCTCTTCCTGAACGCCTTTAGTTTGAATGTTTTCCATAATCATTAAAATTTGAAAGATGAATAATTGATTTGATGGGAGGGGTGGAAGAGCTAAAAAAAGAAAGCGGTTTCGCCTGTCCCATTGTCTAACATACTCGGCGGCAGGTTTAGGGGTGCATTGACACTCCCTATGGGGGTGCGAAACCGCCATATAGGAGTGCGCAAACGAACATGAAATGCTCGATGCAACAATGGGGCGGGTTTCTCCGCCGCCGGAAATATATTAGACGCTGCAAATGTAGCCTTATTTATGTAATTCGCAAAAAGAATGAAGACAATTATTTGTATACTGCTTATAACCCCGTTGAATATCATAGGTTAAACATACAATAAATTCAACTAAATTCGATATTTGTCTTTGTGTCCTTTTATAGTGATTTTCATATTAGGAAATTCCAATTTTTATTTGTTACTTTGTTTATGAGAAAAAGTTGGTATATATTCATTCGAATAAAAAGAATATGAGAAGAGTAGAATTGATTGAGACATTAAAAGATATATTAAAACGTGTAGTCCCAAATGCACAAGCCATTCTTTATGGCTCGGAGGCTAGGGGAGAAGCACGACAGGATAGTGATGTAGACCTGTTGATATTACTCGATAAAAATGAAATCACTCTGGAAGAAGAAGAAAAAATAACTGCGCCATTATATGATATGGAGTTTGAGCAGGGAATTATCATAAGCCCGATTGTGATGACTCGTAAGCGTTGGGAAGAAGCTAAAAGACAAACCTTATTTTATTATAATGTTTTAAAAGATGGAGTTCTTCTGCAATGAATGATGATATCAGACAAGATATAGTAGTTTTAATATAGAAGAGGGTGACAAAATCTGATTGATACATCATTTTGTCACCCTCTTTTTTATAAGGAATAAGAATAAAGTTTACTTAATTCTCTTATACCCATAAACCGCCAAATCACCCAATTCTTCTTCGATGCGAAGCAACTGATTGTATTTAGCCATACGGTCGGAGCGGCTTAAAGAACCGGTCTTAATTTGTCCGCTGTTGGTAGCTACTGCGATGTCGGCAATAGTAGCGTCTTCCGTTTCACCCGAACGGTGAGAGGTAACAGTGGTATATCCGTGACGATGAGCCATTTCGATAGCGTTCAGTGTTTCAGTCAGCGAGCCAATCTGGTTTACTTTAATCAGGATAGAGTTGGCACAGCCTTTCTCAATACCCATTGCAAGGAAGTCCACATTGGTTACGAACAAGTCGTCGCCTACCAATTGACAACGGTCGCCGATGCGTTCGGTCAATTTCTTCCAACCCTCCCAGTCGTTTTCACTCATACCGTCTTCGATAGAGTCGATAGGGAACTTGTTAATCAGTTCTTCCAGGTAATTGATTTGTTCTTCGGCAGTGCGTTTCTTACCCTTTTCACCTTCAAATTTGGTGTAATCATAAATGCCGTCATGGTAAAATTCGGAAGAAGCGCAGTCCATACCAATCATAACGTCTTTACCCGGTTCGTATCCTGCTGCTTCGATAGCGGCGATGATAGAGTTCAGCGCATCTTCCGTACCTTCGAGATTAGGAGCGAAACCACCTTCGTCGCCTACGGCAGTGCTCAGTCCACGGTCCTTCAATACTTTCTTCAAAGCATGGAACACTTCGGCACCCATTCTCAAGCCTTCTTTGAAAGAAGGAGCACCAACAGGACGAATCATAAATTCCTGAAATGCAATAGGAGCGTCGCTATGCGAACCACCATTGATGATATTCATCATCGGAACCGGCATTACATACGTATTTGTTCCACCGATATAACGGTAAAGAGGCAAGTCCAGATAATTGGCAGCAGCTTTGGCTACGGCAAGGGATACACCCAGAATAGCGTTAGCACCCAAGTTAGCTTTCGTCTTAGTACCGTCCAATGCAAGCATAGCGCAGTCTATCCCTCTCTGATTGAGAGAAGACATACCAATCAGTTTCGGAGCAATGATATTATTTACATTCTCAACCGCTTTCTGTACACCTTTTCCACCGTAACGCTTTTTATCACCATCGCGAAGTTCCAATGCTTCGTGTTCACCTGTAGATGCACCCGACGGAACGGATGCGCGTCCCATGATGCCTGATTCCAATACTACGTCAACTTCTACTGTGGGGTTACCTCTTGAATCGAGAATTTCTCGAGCTACAATTTTTTCAATTTTCATCGTTTCTATTGTTATTGAATAAGATTATGCAAAAGTACGGACTTGAATGGGAGCGAGAAATCACTAAATATAGGTATTCTTTCAACCGCTATTCCCCATTAGTCATTAGTCCGACCTTATTTAATATATAACAATGAGACGATGTCTTTTGTTTAAATGCCAATCAATAGTAAATCAGTCTTCGATAATGACGCCTAGCAGTGGGAGTAAATCCATAGCTTGCATAGAAGTGATGATGACTCCTTTCAGATCACTGACATTGAGTGTAATTCCACTGATTCGGGAAGTTCGTAAGTCTATTCCCCGAAGCGGTGCATGGGAGAAATCGGCTTCCACCAAATCGCAGCTATCGAAAGCTACGGAAGTGAAGCGGCAATCATTTAGACTCGCATTCCGGAAAAGACAATTGGAAAAGCGTACCTGATTCATCTTACTCATTGCCAGATTGATGTATCCGGCGTTGCAGTCGTGCAGAAGAACATGGTTCAGCGTTGTTTCTGATAAATTGGTTCCCAGCAGTTTGCAAGAGATAAATTCTACCCGATAGAGAGAGCTTTCCGCAAAAGAAATGTTGGATAAGTCGCAGTTCTCAAACCGGACGTCGGTCAGTTGAGACGAACGGAACTTGCATTCACTGAACGTTTGATGCCGGAACGTGCAGTTCTTGAAACTTTTATAAGGCTTGGCGATGCCTTCTTCTCTTCCTTTACTGAAAGAAAGATTGGAAATAGTCTCTTCTTTATCAAGTAATTCTTGCAATGAACTTGTGCTTACTTCCTGTTCTTCCATCATGGGAGGAACTACGCGGACGGGTTTTGAACTGCTTTTCTTTATCATGGGGCAAAGATATGGATTTACTTTGAAATGAGAAACTAATACTGTTTTCCAATATATCCGCCAGCCATAACGGCAACCAATCCTATTACTATACTTAATAAGGTATAGAGAATGAATGTGCCATAAAATTCTCCTTTCAGCAGATTCATTCCGTCGTTGGAAAAAGTAGAGAAGGTGGTGAAGCCACCGCACAATCCGGTGGTCAATAGCAGGCGTACTTCGAAGGAGAGGTTGAACCGCTCTGAAAGAGCATAGAACAGTCCGATGAAGAAGCTGCCGAGAAGGTTGACCGTAAACGTAGCCCATGGAAAACTATAAGGCATGATTCGCTCGTGCATGAGCAACTGTATGCAATAGCGCAGCACGCTACCCGTGCCGCCACCCAGAAAGATATAGATGATTTCTTTACTCATTTGTTTGTATATAGTTCTATATTTTACAGAAGTCTGCAAAAAATTGACCAAATATAGAAATATTGTGGCAGATATTCCTTCAATCGCTATTTATATTTTGTGAAGGGTACTATATTTTTTCTTCAGTTATATTGTCGCATCATCTTAATAAACAGATATTTATGTTTTTCTTATCCTTCCTTTATTCTATATTTTGATTACAAAGAAGTTCTTTGCTTGCTATTCGTCACTACCTTTGCCATACGATTACTAATTAACTTATTTATATCATGAAGAACATGAAACTATGGACCGCAACAATGGCTAGTCTGCTACTTTCTTTTTTAGTAAGTACAGCGGCAATGGCCGAAGGCATCACTTCTCCTAACGGACAATTAAAACTAAATTTCTCCGTCAACGCACAAGGAGAACCAGTGTACGAACTCTTTTATAAAGAAAAAGAAGTGATTAAACCATCCAAACTGGGATTGGAACTGAAAGATGATGCAGGACTGATGAATGGCTTTGCGTTGACCGACACAAAGACTTCCGCTTTCGATGAAACTTGGGAACCTGTATGGGGAGAAGTGAAATCAATCCGCAATCATTATAATGAAATGACCGTCACCCTGAACCAGAAGGAACAGGACCGTATCATCCGTATCTGCTTCCGTCTCTATGACGATGGCTTAGGATTCCGCTATGAGTTTCCACAGCAAAAGAACCTGAACTATTTCATTATCAAAGAAGAGCATTCGCAGTTTGCCATGACAGGCGACCATACTGCTTTCTGGATTCCCGGCGACTATGACACTCAGGAATATGATTATACCGAATCCAAACTTACTGAAATCCGCGGATTGATGAAAGGAGCAATCACCGGAAACGCTTCTCAAACGTCATACTCGCCTACCGGTGTGCAAACCTCTCTTCAAATGAAGACGGCAGACGGACTATATATCAATCTGCACGAAGCTGCTTTGGTAGATTATTCTTGTATGCATCTCAACCTCGACGACAAGAATCTGATTTTTGAATCATGGCTTACTCCCGATGCGCAAGGAGATAAGGGATATATGCAGACACCCTGCCAATCACCTTGGCGTACTATAATTGTCAGCGATGATGCACGCGACATTCTATCTTCCAAATTAACGCTGAATCTGAACGAACCCTGTGCCTACGAAGACGTTTCATGGATTAAACCTTTAAAATACATCGGTGTGTGGTGGGAGATGATTACCGGCAAAGGCTCATGGTCATATACAGATGATGTTTATTCAGTTAAACTGGGCGCAACTGATTACTCAAAGACCCGACCGAACGGACGCCATTCTGCGAATAACGATAAAGTGAAACGTTATATTGATTTTGCTGCTCAGCATGGTTTAGATCAGGTATTGATAGAAGGCTGGAACGAAGGATGGGAAGATTGGTTTGGCAAATCCAAAGATTATGTATTCGATTTCATAACTCCCTATCCGGATTTCAATGTGAAGATGCTGAATGCTTATGCTAAAGAAAAAGGTGTGAAACTAATGATGCATCATGAAACATCTGCTTCCGTACGCAACTACGAACGTCATCTGGATAAGGCCTATCAATTTATGATAGACAATGGATACAATGCCGTGAAAAGCGGTTATGTTGGCAATATCATTCCTCGCGGCGAACATCACTATGGACAATGGATGAATAATCATTATCTGTATGCAGTGAAGAAAGCAGCCGACTATAAGATTTGTGTAAATGCTCACGAAGCAGTACGTCCGACAGGTCTGTGCCGTACGTATCCGAACCTGATTGGTAATGAATCGGCACGCGGAACTGAATACGAAGCCTTTGCGGGCAATAAACCGTTCCACACCACTTTGTTGCCTTTTACCCGTTTGCTGGGTGGTCCGATGGATTATACTCCGGGCATCTTTGATACGAAACTTTCTTTCCTGCAAGGCGGGCATAGCTTTGTACAAACCACTTTGGCTAAGCAACTGGCTCTTTATGTAACGATGTATAGCCCTCTGCAAATGGCTGCCGATTTGCCAGAAAGCTATGAACGCCACTTGGATGCTTTCCAATTTATTAAAGACGTTGCCCTCGATTGGGACGAAAGCAACTATCTGGAAGCGGAACCAGGCGACTACATCACCGTGGCGCGCAAAGCCAAAGGAAGTAATAACTGGTTTATAGGCGGTATCACCGATGAAAATCCACGTACATCTACCTTCAAATTAGACTTCCTTGAACCGGGAAAACTGTATGTAGCCACGCTCTACGCTGACGGAGAAGATGCGGACTTTGAGAAGAATCCCGCTGCTTACCAGATAAAGAAAGGTATTGTGACTAACAAAACCAAAATGTCGGTGAAACTGGCACGTAGCGGGGGATTTGCCCTGAGCCTGATGGAAGCTACCCCGGCTGATAAGAAAGTAATAAAGAAATGGAAATAAAATAGAGGTAAAAAGATTGTTCTCAGAATCACAGTTTTTTAATAAATATTAGTTGTTGCTCCGCAAAGAAATCTAAAATTTTGCGGAGCGCTTGTTTTATAGGACGAATTCTTTTTTGTACTTTTGCACCATCTTTTTAAAAATAATTTAATTAAAAGAGAACAACATGGGAGGTTTTTTCGGAACAGTCTCGCGAGTGAGTTGCGTAACTGATTTATTCTACGGTACAGACTATAATTCACACTTGGGAACGAAACGCGGTGGACTTGCTACCTATAGCGAAGAGCGAGGTTTCATCCGGTCAATCCACAATCTGGAGAGTACTTATTTCCGTACTAAGTTTGAAGATGAACTCGACAAGTTCAAAGGAAAAGCCGGAATCGGCATTATCAGCGATACAGATGCGCAGCCAATTATCATTAATTCCCATCTAGGCCGTTTCGCCATCGTCACTGTCGCCAAAATAGCCAATATCAAACAACTGGAGGAAGAACTTCTTTCTCAAAATATGCACTTCGCCGAACTTAGCTCCAGTAATACCAATCAAACGGAGCTGATTGCACTCCTTATCATTCAAGGTCGTACTTTTACAGAAGGAATCGAAAACGTTTTTAAGCACATCAAAGGTTCTTGCTCCATGCTTCTGCTAACGGAAGACGGAAGCATCATTGCTGCACGCGACCAATGGGGGCGTACTCCAGTCGTGATTGGAAAGAAAGACGGTGCTTATGCTGCAACAAGCGAATCATCCAGTTTCCCGAACTTGGATTATGAGATTGACCGCTATCTGGGACCGGGTGAGATAGTCCGTATGTACGACGACCACATAGAACAGCTTCGCGAACCGAACGAAGGTATGCAGATTTGCTCATTCCTGTGGGTATACTATGGTTTCCCTACTTCCTGCTATGAAGGAAAGAACGTAGAAGAAGTACGTTTCACCAGTGGAATGAAGATGGGGCAGATGGACGAATCGGAAGTAGATTGTGCTTGCGGTATCCCCGATTCGGGGGTTGGCATGGCGCTGGGATATGCCGAAGGAAAAGGAGTTCCTTATCATCGCGCAATCTCTAAATATACTCCAACTTGGCCGAGAAGTTTTACTCCGAGCAATCAAGAGATGCGTTCGTTGGTAGCCAAGATGAAGCTGATTCCGAACCGTGCGATGCTTGAAGGAAAACGTCTGCTGTTCTGTGACGATTCTATCGTTCGTGGAACCCAATTGCGTGATAATGTAAAGATTCTATTCGACTACGGAGCGAAAGAGGTGCATATGCGTATCGCCTGTCCGCCATTGATTTATGCTTGTCCGTTCGTCGGCTTCTCTGCGTCCAAGAATGCGTTAGAGCTGATAACCCGCCGTATCATCAAAGAGTTGGAGGGAGACGAGGACAAGAACCTTGCGAAATATGCTACTACCGGTTCTCCCGAATATGAGAAGATGGTAAGCATTATCGGCGAGCGTTTTGGATTGACTTCTTTAAAGTTTAATACGTTGGAAACGCTGATTGAAGCTATCGGTTTGCCAAAATGTAAAGTGTGTACGCACTGCTTTGATGGCAGCAGTCATTTTTAAAGAATTTCATGAAAGGGGCAATGATAACAATCAACCAATTTGAAGAGAAGTATACGCAAGATGTAATAAATCTGGTTCTGCATTTTCAAAATGACGGGACCAGACCAATCGTTTCCGTTGATGACCAACCGGACTTATTGAATATAGTTGGCGAATACATAGATAAGGGTGGCAATTTTTGGATTGCCAAAGATGAAGAACGGTTAATAGGCACCATTGGCATTATGCCATATAATACTGAAATTGCTGTATTGAAAAAGTTCTTTGTATACGAAGATTATCAAGGTGCCCCCTACCATATTGGCAGAGCTCTTTATGATGGATTGTTGGCTTTTGCTAAGGAAAGAGCATATAAGACAATACTTTTGGATACTCCGCACAATACAACGAGAGCGCATAAATTCTACGAGAAAGCCGGATTCAAAATGATAAAGGAGGAAGATATGCCTATCCGATTCAGTCATCCTTATCATGATTGTGATTTCTTTTTGCTTGAATTATAAGCATATTTCACCGCAGAGTGACACAAAGTAGTACAGCGTCGTTTTTATCTGATATTAAATAATAAATCTGTTATTCTTCTTCCTCCTTCACTTTTCTTCTGTATTGCCGATGAATAAGGTGTTTACGGGTGAAGAACCTCCCTTCATCTGTCCCTTCACCACACCTAGTTTGTAAAATCAGTTATTGTGATGCTTCTTAGTTGTACAATGGTGTATGATAGTAAGGCTACTTCGTGATTAGTTCCAATATGCCTTGAATCTAAAAGTTTCACGCCTTTGAAACTAGAGTTCCATCGGTGTGGAACTGTAGTTTCAAAGGCGTTGGAACTCTAGTTTCATTGCGTTGGAACTCCAGTTTCATTGCGTTGAAACTACAGTTTCTCGGGGTGAAACAAAAATATGGCTGCATAGTGGCGGTGAAGATGCGGTGAAGGTGCTACCCTTCACCCTTGAAATGCTTATTCATCGCGGACATAGAGAAAAGATGAAAGGGGGAGCAGAAAAAAGAGCTGTGAATTGCTTTGTTATTCACAGCTCTTTTTTTACCTTTACGGCTCTGTAATTTATAATTTAGCTAAGTAACTTATAATAAAGTAATGATATGACATTAGTAGACCGATTTTTAAAGTACGTAAGCTTCGATACGCAGTCGGATGACTCGACAGGGCTTACACCCAGTACTCCCAAGCAAATGATATTTGCTGAATACCTCAAAAGCGAGTTGGAATCTTTAGGGCTGGAAGATATTACGCTCGATGAGCATGGCTATCTTTTTGCTACGCTTCCCGCTAATATAGATAAAGAAGTTCCCACCATCGGATTTATCGCTCACATGGATACTAGTCCCGATATGAGCGGCAAGGATGTCTCTCCACGCATTGTAGAAAAGTACGACGGTTCGGATATCGTGCTTTGTGCCGAAGAAAACATCATCCTTTCACCTGCTCAATTCCCCGAATTGCTCGACCATAAGGGAGAAGACCTGATTGTCACCGATGGCAAGACATTGCTCGGCGCAGATGATAAAGCGGGCATTGCCGAAATCATATCAGCCGTTGTTTATCTGAAAGAACATCCCGAAATCAAGCACGGAAAGATTCGTATCGGTTTCAATCCCGATGAAGAAATCGGTGAAGGTGCTCATAAGTTCGATGTAGAGAAATTCGGTTGTGAATGGGGATATACCATGGATGGTGGCGATATAGGAGAGTTGGAGTTTGAAAACTTCAATGCTGCTGCTGCCAAAGTTACGTTTAAAGGACGGAATGTGCATCCGGGATACGCCAAGAACAAGATGATTAACTCTATCTATCTTGCCAATCAGTTCATCTCTACGCTGCCTGCTCAGGAACGGCCGGAACATACGGAAGGATACGAAGGATTCTACCACCTTGTTGGCATTCAGGGAGATGTGGAGCAAAGTACTGTTTCTTATATCATCCGCGACCATGACCGTGCTAAATTTGAAAATCGTAAGAAGGAGATAGAACGCCTTGTTGAGCAAATCAATGCAGAATACGGTGCAGGTACGGCTACTCTCGAATTGCGCGACCAATATTATAATATGCGTGAGAAGATAGAACCGGTGATGCATATCATCGATACGGCATTTGCCGCTATGGAAGCCGTTGGCGTGAAGCCGAATGTGAAGCCGATTCGTGGTGGTACGGATGGTGCGCAGCTATCTTTCAAAGGTTTGCCGTGTCCCAATATCTTTGCCGGAGGATTGAACTTCCACGGACGCTACGAGTTTGTCCCTATTCAGAACATGGAAAAGGCAATGAACGTAATCGTGAAGATTGCCGAACTGGTAGCTTCCAAATGATAATCGTATAAATGCCAACAGAATAACTAATACTTAAAATTAATACATAGATTCATGAAAACCACTCCGTTTACAGAGAAACATATAGCACTAGGTGCTAAGATGCACGAGTTTGCAGGTTATAATATGCCGATTGAATACACCGGCATCATTGACGAACATATGACTGTCTGCAATGCAGTCGGCGTATTTGACGTATCCCACATGGGAGAATTTTGGGTGAAAGGTCCGCAAGCGCTGGCTTTTCTTCAGAAGGTGACTTCCAATAATGTGGCGGCATTGACGCCCGGCAAAATACAGTATACCTGCTTCCCCAATGAGGATGGAGGCATCGTAGACGATTTGCTGGTATACCATTACGAACCGGAGAAGTATCTGTTGGTAGTAAATGCTTCCAATATAGAGAAAGACTGGAACTGGTGCGTGTCTCACAACACTGAAGGTGCAGAACTGGAAAACTCTTCGGACAATATGGCCCAACTGGCTGTTCAGGGCCCGAAGGCTATCCTTGCCCTGCAAAAACTGACGGATATCGATTTATCTTCCATTCCATACTATACCTTTAAAGTAGGTAAGTTTGCAGGCGAAGAGAATGTGATAATCTCCAACACGGGTTATACAGGAGCAGGCGGTTTCGAACTTTACTTCTATCCCAGTGCTGCCGATGCAGTGTGGAAAGCAGTTTTCGAAGCGGGTGAAGAATTTGGCATGAAACCTATCGGACTGGGAGCACGCGATACGTTGAGGCTCGAAATGGGATTCTGCCTTTACGGCAATGACCTCGACGATACAACTTCTCCGATAGAAGCCGGACTTGGCTGGATTACCAAATTTGTGGATGGTAAGGACTTCGTAAACCGTCCGATGCTGGAGAAGCAGAAAGCGGAAGGCGTTACCCGCAAGTTAGTCGGTTTTGAAATGATAGACCGGGGGATTCCTCGCCATGGCTACGAACTGGTGGATGCAGAAGGAGAGAAAATCGGAGTAGTAACATCCGGCACTATGTCGCCTACCCGTAAGGTTGGTATCGGCATGGGATACGTGAAACCGGAATATAGCAAAGTGGGTACGGAAATCTGTATCGATATGCGCGGACGTAAATTGAAAGCAGTAGTAGCAAAACCACCTTTCAGAAAATAAGATTTAAACCCTTCTTGTTGATTCGCCCCGGATAAGGAATGTCTTTATCCGGGGCGAACTGCTTTTTTGTGGCTTTTGAAATAAAACATATCCCTGCATTTGTTGTTTATAATATAGATTTATCTTAATTTTGTCATCACATACGATGAAATAATGTCTCAATTGCCTACACTTATAGCCGACCTCGCACTGATACTGATTTGCGCCGGCATCATGACTTTGCTGTTTAAGAAGTTGAAACAACCTCTAGTTTTAGGATATGTAGTTGCCGGATTTCTGGCAAGCCCTCATATGCCATTTACCCCTTCGGTGATGGATACTGCCAATATTAAGACTTGGGCGGATATCGGAGTCATCTTCTTGCTGTTTGCTCTCGGACTGGAATTTAGCTTTAAAAAGATTGTAAAGGTTGGCGGCTCGGCTGTCATAGCCGCTTGCACCATTATCTTTTGTATGATTCTGTTAGGAATAGGAGTAGGCATGGGCTTCGGCTGGCATCGGATGGATAGCCTGTTTCTAGGCGGTATGATTGCAATGTCGTCCACTACCATTATATATAAGGCTTTCGACGATTTGGGATTGAGGAAAAAGCAGTTCACCGGATTGGTGCTGAGTATCCTCATTCTCGAAGATATTCTGGCTATTGTGTTGATGGTAATGCTTTCTACTATGGCGGTAAGTCATAATTTTGAAGGCACGGAGATGTTGCAAAGTATTGGTAAACTCTTGTTTTTCCTTATCTTATGGTTTGTAGTCGGCATCTACCTGATTCCTGAATTTCTGAAACGTTGCCGTAAGCTGATGGGGGAGGAGACTTTGCTTATCGTATCGTTGGCACTATGCTTCGGCATGGTGGTGATGGCTGCCAAAACAGGTTTCTCTGCTGCATTTGGTGCATTTATCATGGGTTCTATTCTTGCCGAAACGATTGAAGCAGAATCCATAGACCGATTAGTGAAACCGGTGAAAGACCTTTTTGGAGCTATCTTTTTCGTATCGGTGGGGATGATGGTAGATCCCGCCATGATTGTAGAATATGCCATACCTATTATAGTAATTACGCTTGCCGTTATTTTCGGTCAGTCTATATTCGGCACATTTGGCGTAATCCTCTCCGGGAAATCTTTAAAGACTGCTATGCAATGCGGGTTTAGCTTGACGCAAATCGGAGAGTTTGCATTTATCATAGCCTCATTGGGGGTATCTCTTCATGTGACGAGCGATTTCCTTTATCCCATTGTGGTAGCCGTTTCCGTTATCACCACGTTCCTAACGCCGTATATGATTCGTCTAGCCGAGCCTGCTTTCACTTTTGTAGATGCCCACCTTCCCGAATCATGGCGTAAGTTTCTGATGCGCTATTCCTCCGGTTCGCAGACAGCACTCAATCATGAAAATTTATGGAAGAAGTTAATTTTGACAATGGTGCGTATCACTGTGGTTTATTCTATTGTCAGTATCTCTATTATTGCACTATCTTTTCGCTTTGTGGTGCCATTCTTCAGGGAAAGCTTACCGTCTTTCTGGGCGTCGATGTTGGGTGCAGTATTCATTATTCTATGTATTGCTCCTTTCTTGCGGGCTATCATGGTGAAGAAAAATCATTCGGTGGAATTTATGACTCTGTGGCATGATAGCCGTACGAACCGTGCGCCGCTAGTTTCTACCATAGTAATTCGCATTATGATAGCGGCGTTGTTTGTCATATTTGTTATATCGGGTTTGTTTAAGGCATCCATCGGACTGGTGATAGGGGTTGCCGTACTCGTCGTTCTGCTGATGGTATGGTCCCGCCGCTTGAAGAAGCAATCCATCATGATTGAACGTCGTTTCTTTCAGAATCTTCGTTCTAGGGAAGTGCGAGCAGAGTATCTGGGAGAGAAGAAGCCGGAGTATGCAGGGCGTTTACTGTCGCACGATCTTCACCTTGCCGATATGGAAATTCCGGGAGAATCTACTTGGGCAGGTAAGACGTTGCTGGAACTGAATCTAGGTAAGAAGTTCGGAATACACATCGCTTCTATCCTTCGAGGAAAGAGAAGAATAAACATTCCCGGTGGTTCTGTTCGTCTGTTTCCGCAAGATAAAATACAGGTGATAGGGACGGATGAACAGTTGAGCGTGTTTAATGAAGCTATGCAGAACGGGGCGAAGATAGATTGGGATGTGTACGAAAAGAGTGAGATGACTTTGAAGCAACTGATTATTGATTCAGAGTCCGTCTTTCTGGGCAAGACGATTCGTGATTCGGGCATTCGGGATAAATATCATTGCATGATAGCAGGTGTGGAGAATAAAGATGGAACATTGATGGTACCGGATGTCAATGCCCCGTTTGTAGAGGGCGATGTAGTATGGGTGGTAGGTGAAAAAGAGAATGTGTACCAATTAATCGATCAAAAAAACGAAAAAGTACAGGTCGGATAAGGATGGAATACCTATTTTTGCTACGTTAAAACATAAAATATTTATATCATGAAGAGCGATCCAAAAGACTGTCTGTACTGTCAGAACAATGAAACGCTGCACAATCTGATGATTGAGATTGCGCAGTTGAGTGTATCACGTGTATTCCTGTTTAAAGAGCAAACTTATCGGGGACGTTGTCTCGTTGCCTACAAAGACCACGTGAACGATTTGAACGAATTGAGTGATGAAGACCGCAATGCTTTTATGGCAGACGTGGCACGTGTTACCCGCGCCATGCAAAAGGCTTTCCAACCTGAAAAGATAAATTATGGTGCCTACTCCGATAAACTGTCCCATTTGCACTTCCACTTAGCACCGAAGTATGTGGATGGTCCCGATTATGGAGGTACATTCCAGATGAATCCGGGGAAGGTATACTTGACGGATGCGGAGTATCAGGAGTTGGTTGATGCGGTGAAGGGGAATTTGTAGGTTTCAGTTTCACCACAGATTACACGGATTAACACAGATTTCATAAACCTAAGGAGATAATATAGCCTATATAATAAGGAATAATTGTTTTAAAATCTGTGTTAATCCGTGTAATCTGTGGTGAACTATTCTTCACCATCGAAATCGAACTCAAAATCAAATCCATCCATAAACTCCGGAGTTGTAAATTCCTCCAAGCTTCGGCGGTCTTTCTTAGTGGGTCGTCCGGTTCCCCGTGCACGGTCAATGAATCCACTGATTTTACTCATTTCCAACAATTCATATTGGTCGGGAGTAGTTACATTCTCCATCACTTCGGGCACTAGTTTAGCGCCTACACGCTTTTCGATAGCTTGTAGTACCTTGAACGAATAAGTAATGGGCGGCTTCTTTACTTGAATCACATCCTCGGGCTTTACCGTACGGGATGCTTTTACGTATGCTCCATTGATGGTCACACGATTCATTTTACAGGCTTCCGCAGCAATTGTGCGTGTCTTGAAAATGCGGACAGCCCACATCCATTTATCTATTCTTGCTTCTGCCATATATTTTTGATTATTTTTTGTTGAACTGGTTCATGGTGATATCTATTCCGGCGAGACAGAAACTCTTAATAATTTCTCCTGCCGTTTCCAATCGTTCGTCCATTGTCTTCCAGTCATCATCCGTGAAATGTCCGAGCACATAATCAATCTGTCCGCCACGTGGGAAATCGTTTCCTATGCCAAAACGCAAACGGGCATAATTCTGAGTGCCCAGTGTAGCTGCAATATGTTTCAAACCGTTATGTCCGGCATCGCTACCTTTTCCTTTCAGTCGCAAAGTTCCGAATGGAAGAGCCAAGTCATCCACCACTACCAACACGTTCTCTAACGGGATGTTTTCCTTTTGCATCCAGTAGCGCAGGGCCAATCCGCTCAGATTCATAAAAGTAGAGGGTTTCAGCAGGATTAACTGACGCCCTTTGATTGAAAAGCTGGTAGTGAACCCATAACGTCCGTCAATAAAGGGAGGGGCATTGTTGATTCTTGCCAGTGATTCTACGGTCATAAATCCGATATTGTGCCGGGTTTCATGATATTCGGGACCAATGTTTCCCAGTCCGACAATTAGATATTTTATCATCGTTTTTCCGTTAAACAGTTTATTAATAAGAACAGTTCATTGATTGATGCTCTTTGCATATAGAATGAGAAACGCAGATTAATGCAAACTAATGCAGACTTAACATCTGCTTTACTCTGCATTAATCTGCGTTGAAGTATATCTCTTTACAGGGATAATCTCAAATTACTTGCCAGCGGCTGCTGCTGCACCTCTTGCTGCACGAGTCAACTTAACAGCACATACAACGGCTTCTTTAGCACTGATCAGTTCAAGACCGTCGAAGCTCAATTCGCCAACCTTAACAGTCTTACCCAATCCTAGGTGAGAAACGTTAACAGTCAGTTTTTCAGGGATTACGTTGTACAAAGCTTTCACTTTGATCTTACGCATCTGCAAAGCCAACTTACCACCGGCTTTCACACCTTCTGCAAGACCTTCCAACTGTACAGGAACTTCCATTACGATAGGTTTAGCTTCATCAATCTGATAGAAGTCAACGTGCAGGATGTTATCTTTTACAGGGTGGAACTGAATGTCTTTCAGGATAGCGTTTACTTTCTTGCCATCGATATCCAAGTCTACAACGTAGATGTGCGGAGTGTAAACCAAGTTACGAAGACCTTCGTTAGTCACTGTGAAGTGAACTACTTCATTACCTCCGTAAAGTACACAAGGTACACTGTTGTTCTTACGAATCTCTTTCAAAGCTCTTGCTTGTTCAGAAGAGCGTTCTGCAATCGTTCTTGCAGTTCCTTTTACTTCAATTGATCTCATTTTCTTTAAATAATTGTGTTACTCTAAATTAAGTTATTTTGCTTAATTCACCATCACACGATGTGGTTTTATCACACGATGTTGCAAAAAAGCGGTGCAAAAGTACAGTTTCTTTTTGACATATCAAAGAGTTACCCCTTTAAAAGTCAATATCAATCTTGATTTCGTTCTCCAGCTTGATTTCTTTTTCTTCTTCGATGCTTTCCAACTCTTTCTCTTTATCGGCTGTTTCATTCAAACGGCCGATATAGTCGTTCATGTCGTTGCGGTCGATAAAGTTGATAGCTTCTTCGAGTCCCGCCATGAATTTCTGAAAGTCTTCCCTATATAAGAAGATTTTGTGCTTCTCGAAACTTACCTGAGAGTCTTCGCCTTCTCCCATTACCACTTTCTTACTCTCTGTGATAGCAAGGAACATTTCATCTTTACGGTTCTTCTTAACATCAAGGTAATAGATGCGTTTACCTGCTTTGATGGACTTGGAGAAAACAATCTCCTTGTCATTCATGTCTGCGCTCATTTTCTTTTTTAAATCTTCCATATCTTACGGTCCGTTTATAATCGGCCCCAAAATTGGATATTTTTTTTAAACTGTCAAAAGAAAAAGCGCAGAGAATGAAATACTGCATTAAAAAATGTGATTTATTTGTGGAAACTCATTAAAAATATCTACTTTTGCAGTTCGATAACAACAGTATTAAATTGAATTATGATCAACAGAGTTCTTATTCGTCTTAAGATTATACAGATAGTATATGCCTATTATCAGAATGGCAGCAAAAATCTAGACTCAGCGGAGAAAGAGTTATTCTTTAGTCTTTCGAAGGCGTATGACCTTTACAATTATTTGCTGATGCTGATGATAGCATTGACAGAGTATGCACAAAAACGCATTGACGCGTCAAAAGCAAAACTAGCACCTACAAAAGAAGAGTTGTTCCCCAACAAGCGGTTTGTGGAGAACAAATTCATTGCACAGTTGGAAGTCAACAAACAATTATCCGAGTTTATAGCCAACCAGAAAAGAACCTGGAGTAACGATCAGGACTTTGTGAAGGAACTCTACGAGAAAATAGTAGGGTCGGATATTTATAAAGACTATATGGCAGCCGACGATAACTCTTATGAAGCTGACCGCGAATTATGGAGAAAACTCTATAAAACCTATATCTTTAATAACGACTCTCTCGACCAAGTGTTGGAAGACCAGAGCTTGTATTGGAACGACGATAAAGAAATCGTTGATACATTCGTATTGAAAACCATCAAACGCTTTGAAGAAAAGAAGGGGGCCAATCAGGAATTGCTTCCGGAATTTAAAGATGACGAAGATCAGGAGTTTGCACGCCGTTTGTTCCGCCGTACCATTTTAAATTCAGACTATTATCGTCACCTCGTGAGCGAGAATACGAAGAACTGGGAATTGGACCGCATTGCATATATGGATGTTATCATTATGCAGACAGCTTTGGCGGAAATTTTAAGTTTCCCGAACATTCCGGTCAGTGTTTCGTTAAACGAATACGTCGAGATTGCGAAGTTGTATAGCACTACTAAGAGTGGTGGTTTTATCAACGGAACATTGGATGGAATAGTTAATCAATTAAAAAAAGAAGGTAAGTTGACTAAAAACTAATACCTTTGTCCATATAATAGAAACTAAAACTTATTATTTATGAACTTATTGACAGTATTATTGCAAGCTCCCGCTGGTGCGGCCGGAGGTGGAAGTATGATGTGGATCATGCTGATAGCTATGTTTGTTATCATGTATTTCTTTATGATCCGCCCTCAAAATAAGAAGCAGAAAGAAATTGCTAATTTCCGTAAATCTCTTCAGGTAAACCAGCAGGTGATTACTGCCGGTGGTATCCATGGTACAATCAAAGAGATTAATGACGATTATCTTGTACTTGAGATTGCTTCTAACGTAAGGATTAAGATAGATAAAAATTCAGTTTTCGCTGATGCTTCGGCTGCTGCTAACACGCAGTCTAAGTAAATCGATATGCCTATGTTCGATCGTAGGAAAATAAGGCATACATATTTGAAATTATCCAAGAGAATTAAGGATTTCCTGCTCAGTGCTAAGAGTAGGGAGTTCTTAATTTTTTTGTTTTTCTTCCTGATAGCTGGCGGATTCTGGTTGCTTCAGACACTCAATAATGACTATGAAGCAGAATTTACTATCCCGGTGCGAATCAAAGACGTTCCCAATAATGTGGTGCTCACCTCGGAGCCTCCTTCCGAACTTCGTGTACGGGTAAAGGATAAAGGGACAGTGCTTCTCAATTATATGTTGGGGAAAAGTTTCTTTCCGGTGAATCTCAGTTTTGAAGATTATCAGGGGAAAGATAATCATGTGAAAATCTATGCATCTGAGTTTGAGAAAAAGATATTCAGCCAGTTGAATGCTTCATCCAGGATACTTTCTATAAAGCCGGATACATTGGATTATATTTATTCCGAGGGGAAATCCAAATTAGTGCCTGTTCATTTTCAGGGTAAAGTGTCGGCAGCGATTCAGTATTATGTTTCGGACACTATTTATAAGCCGGATTCTGTGTTAGTGTATGCTCCGGCAGGAATATTGGATACGATAAAGACTGCTTATACACAGAAGATCGAGCTGGAGAATATTTCGGATACCACACGCCGGCGCATACCACTTGCTTCAGTGAGAGGGGCCAAGTTTGTGCCGGGCTCGGTTGAGATGACATTTCCTGTAGATATATATACGGAGAAAACGGTGGAAGTGCCGTTGTATGGAATCAATTTTCCGGCAGATAAAGTGTTGCGCGCATTTCCTTCAAAAGTTCAGATCACCTTTCAGGTTGGTTTGAAGCGTTTCCGTAGTATAAAGGCTAGTGATTTCTTGATAAATGTCTCCTATGAGGAACTGTTGAAGTTAGGTTCAGACAAGTATACGGTGAAATTGAAGTCATATCCTAGCGGGATTAGCCAAATTCGTATAGTGCCCGAACAAGTTGATTTTTTAATAGAGCAAGTGACTCCAAATGTCGATTAAGATAGGTATTACTGGCGGTATCGGTAGTGGAAAAAGCGTTGTCTCCAGATTGTTGGAGATGATGGGAATTCCCGTTTACGTTTCGGATATAGAGGCGAAGCGAATCACCCATACGGATGAAGTGATTCGCAAGGAACTGTGTGCTTTGGTCGGTCAGGAAGTTTTTAAGAGTGGAGAGTTGAATCGTTCTTTATTAGCTTCCTACATGTTTGGGTATCCCGACCATATAAAAGATGTGAACGGAATTATTCATCCCCGTGTGAAAGAAGATTTTCGCCGATGGGCCTCCTGCTTTGAAAGCGGACAGTTGGTAGGTATGGAATCTGCCATACTGATTGAATCAGGTTTTAGAGACGAAGTCGATTTCCTTGTGATGGTATATGCTCCTTTGGAAGTAAGAGTGGCGCGGGCAGTGAGACGTGACTGCTCAACGAAAGAGCTGGTAATGAAACGTATTGAGGCACAGATGAGTGATGAGACTAAACGAAACCATGCCGATTTTGTGATTGTCAATGATGACGAAACACCTATAATTCCACAGGTTTTGAAACTAATTTCTTTGGTATCTAAAAATAATCATTACCTTTGCTCCGCAAAAAAATAATTAATAAACTAAAGGATATATACTATGTTGAAGACTATCTTGTCTATCTCCGGTAAACCGGGATTATACAAACTTGTTTCTCAAGGAAAAAATATGTTGATTGTAGAATCAATCAATGCTGAAAAGAAACGTTCCCCAGCCTATGGCAATGAAAAAATCATTTCTTTGGCAGATATAGCAATGTATACGGACGACGCTGAAGTTCCTTTGTGTGATGTGCTTGAGTCAATGAAAGAAAAGGAAAATTCGGCATCAGCCTCAATTGATCCGAAGAAAGCTACTCCTGAGCAACTCCGTGAATATCTGGCAGAAGTACTGCCCGATTTTGATCGTGAGAGGGTGTATGTGGCAGATATCAAGAAACTGATTACTTGGTATAACATTCTGATTTCTAATGGAATCACCGAGTTTAAATCTGAAGAAGGAGCAAAAGAAGAAGAAAAGGAAGCGGAATAATCCGTTTTAAAGATTTATAAAGAAAGCGTGGTAATCATCAGCAAGATGATTGCCACGCTTTCTTTTTGTCAGGTGTTCTAAACAAATAGTAGCTTTTAGTGTTCTTTAAACTATCTTATATTTGCATGAATTTTTAAGGCATCCGGTTTAAAGAAACTATAATTTTTTACGTATCTTTGCTGCTGTTCACTGTTCTTCGAGGTGTCGGAGGTGGATAAATAAAGAAATAGAGAACAAAAGCGTTAAAATATTATTCGATACTTGAAATCTGGACAATTTCACGCTATTCAAGAATAATGATCAAACGCTCATGCTCTGCTGTATATGCAAATATATAGTGTTGAGCGTGGGTTGTTGTACATTATTTGAATAGCGGCAGTCCAGAGCCTCAAGTATGATAATTTACAGCAGTTCCCACGCTTTTTTTATAATAAAATCCTTCTGAGGGAGCGGGAGGTTTGAAGTAGCAGGGTATGGAAACAATTACAAATAAAGAGGTAAAAGTCCATTTGGACAATGAAAAAGGGACAATATGCCTGATCGGTTTGTTGGCAGGTACTATGGTGTTCTTGTATGATTCGCAGGGAGAATTGAAGGAAAAGACTCAATTCGCATTGCCGTCACTCACCTTGATGATTTCAAAATATGATACTTACGTTCTAGTAATGAGTCATCCCAATTGCCAGCCTGAGGTGAGAAAGATTGTATATTCAGAAATATAAGAGGGTGTGTCATCCCTTT
The DNA here is from genome assembly GCF_900547205.1 of uncultured Bacteroides sp. GTDB lineage: Bacteria > Bacteroidota > Bacteroidia > Bacteroidales > Bacteroidaceae > Bacteroides. The sequence continues at coordinate 32,404 of NZ_URFY01000009.1, read as the reverse complement.
GGCACACCCTCCTAAGAAAAAACAATTTTAATTTCTGAATGCTAATCCGTCTCCGGCAGCATCTACAATAATCGCTTTACTTCGGTCTACCTCCTGAGACAATAACTTCTTTGATAAGTCGTTCAGCAAGTATCTCTGAATAGCTCTCTTCACCGGACGTGCTCCGAACTCCGGATCGTATCCCACTTGAGATAAGAAATTTAAAGCATCCTCTGTCAGTTCCAGTTGCACACCATTTTCAGCAAGCATTTTCTGTACTCCCTTGATTTGCAGGAGAACAATCTGCCTGATTTCCTTTTCTGTCAGCGGCAGGAACATTATCGTTTCGTCAATACGATTCAGGAACTCCGGACGAATGGTCTTTTTCAGCATATTCATCACTTCCTTCTTCGTCTCTTCAATCACTTCATCCTTGTTTGAACCATTCAGTTTCTCCATTTGGCTTTGTATATAGGAACTTCCCATATTTGAAGTCATGATGATGATGGTATTCTTGAAGTTCACCACTCTTCCTTTGTTATCCGTCAGTCGTCCGTCGTCGAGCACTTGCAGCAAGATATTGAACACATCCGGATGCGCTTTTTCTATTTCATCGAACAAGACAACAGAATAAGGTTTCCGTCGAATAGCTTCTGTCAACTGACCACCTTCGTCATATCCCACGTATCCCGGAGGCGCTCCGACCAGGCGTGAAACGCTATGCTTCTCCTGATACTCGCTCATGTCAATGCGCGTCATCATCGTTTCGTCGTCGAACAAGAACTCTGCCAATGCCTTAGCCAGTTCTGTTTTACCTACTCCGGTAGTTCCGAGGAAGATAAAAGAACCAATCGGACGTTTAGGATCTTGCAATCCGGCACGGCTGCGGCGCACTGCATCGGCAACTGCTTCAATGGCTTCGTCTTGACCAATCACTCGTTGATGAAGTTCATCTTCCAGATGCAGTAACTTGTCCTTCTCGCTCTGCATCATTTTGCTCACCGGAATACCCGTCCAGCGAGAAACCACATCTGCAATATCTTCGGCATCCACTTCTTCTTTAATCATCGCCTTGTCACCTTGCATATCGCGCAGTTTCTTCTGCGTATCTTCTATTTCCTGATCCAGAGCCTGAAGTTTACCGTAACGTATTTCGGCCACCTTTCCGTAGTCGCCTTCGCGTTCCGCTTTTTCAGCTTCAAATTTCAGGTTCTCTATTTCAACCTTATTTTGCTGAATCTTATCCATCAGTGTTTTCTCGCTCTGCCATTTCGCATTGAACGACTTTTCCTGTTCTTTCAGTTCGGCAAGTTCCTTGCCTATAATTTCCAGTTTCGGTTTATCATTCTCACGTTTGATGGCTTCGCGCTCAATCTCCAACTGCTTGATTTTGCGGGAAATCTCATCCAATTCTTCAGGAACAGAATCCACTTCCATACGCAGTTTGGCAGCAGCTTCATCCATCAGGTCGATGGCTTTGTCGGGCAAGAAGCGATCGGTAATGTAACGGCTACTCAGTTCGACGGCAGCAATAATCGCATCGTCTTTGATACGTACATGATGGTGATTTTCGTAGCGCTCCTTCAATCCGCGTAGGATGGAAATTGTGCTTAGGTTATCCGGTTCGTCCACCTGTACAATCTGGAAACGACGTTCCAAAGCCTTGTCTTTCTCGAAATACTTCTGATATTCATCGAGCGTGGTAGCACCAATCGAACGCAGTTCGCCACGTGCCAAGGCAGGTTTCAGAATATTCGCTGCATCCATGGCACCTTCTCCTTTTCCGGCACCCACCAGCGTGTGAATCTCATCAATAAAAAGAATAATGTCCCCTTCGGACTTCTTAACCTCATTGACTACCGATTTCAGACGTTCCTCAAATTCACCTTTATATTTGGCACCTGCCACCAGCGCACCCATATCCAATGAATACACCTGTTTGTTTTTCAGGTTTTCGGGCACGTCTCCACGGAGGATACGGTGTGCCAGCCCTTCCACGATAGCCGTCTTACCCGTACCCGGTTCACCAATCAGAATTGGATTGTTCTTAGTGCGTCGGCTCAATATCTGAAGCACCCGGCGGATTTCCTCATCGCGTCCTATCACTGGGTCGAGCTTTCCGCTTCGGGCAGCTTCGTTCAGGTTGATGGCATATTTCTCCAAAGACTGATACGTGTCTTCGCTTGATTGTGAAGTTACTTTTTCTCCTTTTCTTAGTTCGCTGATGGCATTGCGCAATTCCTTTTCCGTCATGCCGGCATCCTTCAGGATGGTGGAGACGGTGCTTTTTACTGTGAGCAATGCCAACAGGATATGTTCCAGTGAAACGAACTCATCGCCCATTTCTTTTGAGTACTGTGTTGCCTTTTGCAACACTTCATTCGATTCGCGGCTCAGATACGGTTCTCCGCCCGATACTTTTGGCAACGAATCTACTTGTTTGTCAACTACAACGGCTACTTGCTGTCCGTTCATGCCCAGCTTCTGGAAAATGAAGTTAGTGACGTTTTCGCCTACCTTCATCACTCCTTGCATGATGTGAACAGGCTCGATGGCTTGTTGCCCCCGGCTTTGTACCAGATTGACAGCCTCCTGCACCGCTTCTTGAGATTTGATGGTAAAATTGTTAAAGTTCATATAGTTGTTCTCCTTTCTTTTTCATGTTTCTAATAACACATAATAGGGCGCAAAAGATTTGCCAAGTAGAAAAATATGACAAAATAGCATGAATCCTAGCCAATTGAAGGACAAAATGACCTTTTTTGCCCTATAGATACTGACGAATTTGCTGCGAAATGAGGAAAAATAAAAGTAATGTAGTATCTTTATCCGCTGTAATAATATATAAGGTGTATGAACGATAAACCCCAAATAAAACTTTCCGAGACGGTAGCATTGATTGATGCCGCTTTCCTTAATTTTGTGATTACCGATATGAAAGGATACTTTGAAAAGACGTTGCAACGTTCTTTACAGGAGATCGATCTTTCCATGTTGACTACTTATCTCATGCTGGATGCAGGAATCACTGAAGGAAAAAATGAGGTGCAATTTCTCTTTGTTTACGATAAAGGGTCAAGTAGGCTTGCCTATTGCCAGCCTGCGGATTTGGTGAAAGAACTGAATGGCGTAGCTTTTCAGAGTCCCTATGGAGAATATTCATTTGCTAGCGTACCGTCAGAAGGAATGGTTTCGCGCGAAGATTTGTTTCTCGATTTACTCTCCATCGTCTCCGATTCGGCGGATGTAAAAAAGATGATTGTTGTTTCTTTCAATGAGGAATACGGGAAGAAGGTGACGGATGCTTTGCACGTAGTGAAAGGAAAAGAAATCATCCAGTTCAGGATGAACGAACCTGAAAGCCCGGTAACTTATAAATGGGATATGCTAGCCTTTCCGGTGATGCAGGCGCTGGGTATCAAGGCTGAAGAATTGGAATAACTATTAATTAAAAAATTAGCCCGTGTCCGATTTTCGTTTAAAAGTATTTCAGAGTGTAGCAAAGAATCTGAGCTTTACAAAAGCATCGCAAGAACTGTTTGTCAGTCAGCCTGCTATCACCAAGCACATTCAGGAGCTTGAAACTTATTATCAAGCTCGTTTGTTCGACCGTCAGGGCGGGAAAATCTCCCTGACCGATGCCGGAGAATTATTGCTGAAGCATAGTGAAAAGCTGCTCGACGACTATAAACAACTGGAATATGAGATGCATTTGCTGCACAATGAATATATAGGCGAATTGAAACTCGGGGCCAGCACTACGATTGCGCAGTATGTCCTTCCTCCGTTATTGGCAAATTTCATCGCTAAATTTCCACAGGTCAACCTTTCTCTTTTTAATGGAAACTCGCGCGGGGTGGAGGTTGCCTTGCAGGAACATCGCATTGACTTGGGATTGGTGGAAGGAATCTTCCGCTTGCCTAACTTAAGATATACTTCCTTCCTGAAAGACGAATTGGTTGCAGTGGTGCATTCACATTGCAAACTCAATCTTCTAGACGAAATCACCCCGGAAGATTTACCCCATATCCCGCTAGTATTGCGAGAGAGGGGGTCGGGCACTTTGGATGTGTTCGAGCGTGCTTTGCTTCAGCATAATCTGAAACTATCTTCCCTGAATGTCCTGCTGTATCTCGGCAGTACGGAGAGCATAAAACTTTTCCTTGAGCATACGGACTGCATGGGCATCGTCTCCATCCGTTCGGTTCAGAAAGAACTTGTTGCCGGCAATCTGCGTGTGATAGAAATAAAAGGAATGTCGATGCAGCGTGAATTTAACTTTGTGCAACTGCAAGGGCAGGAAGTCGGACTGTCCCAGGTATTTATGCGGTTTGCCGCGCATCATAGTAAAAACTTGTAGTCTACTTCGTTCGTTAGAACCAAAAAAGGATGAAAAACGGCATTTTGGGGACAAAAACAGATTTTCGATATTTAAAATTAGAGAAAATGGGAGTAGTGGCCTGATGTTATCTGCTTATAATTAGAGAATTACCTGCTTGTTTTTCTCAAACATATTTTTTGCTTTGAGAAAAAATACTCATTGCAGTGAGAAAAAATACTCATAGGCATGAGAAAAAATACTCATAGGCGTGAGAAACACTGAAACAATAATAGCCAAGAATATCTTGTATATGTTCGAGGAGTATCTCTACTTTATCGCGTGCAAACAAAATATTGTTCTCACGTTTTTTTATTGAACAGAGTGCAAGTGTTTATATCCTTTCATTTCTAAATCCTGTTTTCATGATCTCTCATGGAGCGTTAGTGCAAATGAGGTTTACTCATACTATTTTTGAAGTTGTCTAGTAGTTAGCAAGAACTTTTAGTATGTTTATGTCGTTAACGTTTTACAGCAACTGATTAAAGAAGGAAAAAGCAAGGAGGACAGGAAGATGGATCCAATGAAATATATAGTACCGGACAGAAAGCGTTTGCCTTAAGGCATGATGAACTTCGCAGTTATTCGTCGCGATGACTATTATTATGTAGACAACCCCTGTTTTATCCCAATGATAGAACAGCCAGACCGTTTCTTCTTCTTTATCCGTCTTCGCCGCTTCGGCAAGAGCCTTACGCTGAATGTGTTGCAACACTATTACGATGTGCGTACCAAAGACAAATTTGATGTTCTCTTTGGCGACTTATATACAGGAAAACATCCCACACCCCGACCGCAACAGTAATCTGGTGCTCTATCTCAACTTCTCCGGTATTATTGGTGAACTGAATGATTATCGAAAGGAGCATGACGTAAACATCATGCTCCCCACTGCAAAACATATATTAGAAAGTTACATCCATTTTAACTACAAAAGTCCGAGAAGCGGCAACAGACATCGGGCGGTAGCTATATTCTTTGTTCAGCAGATTGTTCACCATAAATTGGAAAGCTACTTCTTTAGTTGCTTTTACTCCTAGGCGCATATCCACAGTAGCATAATCTGTATTGTGCTTTTTCCAATAGCTCGCTAGCGACTCACCCTTAGAATAACCAAAAGCAACACCGCGAACATAATCCATTAGGTCCAGTTGTTCCTTCGGGCGTTCATCCATCATCAGATAGTCTACTGCAAGGATTTTACTCTTCCATGCCACGTTGGCACCCAAGTTGATACGTTTCCACTGGAAGTCAACGGTAGCTTTGAAACTGTGTTTCGGACGATATTTCAGATACTTGCTCGTGTTCGATTTCTCTTTCATCTGGAGCGGATCGGTATAAAGCCCTTCTTCTGCATTACGTTCCTGATAGTCGGCGTCCCGAGGTTCGGTGTATACATATCCCAAGTTGTAGAACAGTTTTGTGTTCTTATTGAAATTATAAACGCCGTTCGTAGAGATTTCCACACCATAGATTTGCGCTTTGGAAACGTTGTGGAACTGTGCTCCGATACCAAAACCGTCGCCGTCCGTCAACATCCGCACTGCATCGCCGATACTGTTTATCATCGTGTAATCTGCATTGTTGAACAGTCCGAACTGGAATTCAACCATATCCTTATATTGCGTATAGAATCCGGCAACATCCATAAATCCTTGGAAGTTACCAATCTTATATCCTTGCTTGAAACCAATTTCCGCATTGAATCCCTTCTCCGGATTGATATTCAGATTGGGGTAGATGCCCACTCCGCCAATGTCCTTGCGAAGATATTTCTCGTTGATGGACGGATTGCGATAACCTTGTCCGAAGCTGGCGCGGATGAAACTGTAATCTGCCAACTGATAATTCAGTCCGGCACGCAACACGGGACGGAACGGAACTTTTGTTCCTAATATCGTTGTCTCAGCTTCGCGATGATGATTGTTGACGCGATAGTATTCGGCACGCAGACCGGCAGAAACGCTCAGACGGTCCCAGAAACGCTGGTCGTATTGGAAGAAAGCGGCTACATTGTCACTCTTATACACTGCGTCCATGACGGAAGAGTCATAACGGACGTGCTCAAAGGTGGCTCCGGTGGTGATTTGCGCACCGTTGTCCCATTGCTTGTTGAACTGATAGTCGAGGTAGTAATTAGTACTTTTATCCGTCTTTGTCTTAGGCAAATTGCGCGACGGATTCAACACGTCGGACACCCAAGGAATAAGGTCGCTTGGCAATTGTCCTTCCATGATACCTCCCAGGTCGCCGGGCAGCCCGGTGTTCATCACCCACGAGATGAGGTCGGTGTAATCGGCAGTCGTCGCATTGGGGAATATCTTGCCCAGAGAAGTGAACACTCCATTCATGGCATCTTCCAGATTACCGTTGACGAGACCGGAGCCGATGCCGACCAAAGCCGGATAGAGTGAACTGTAATCACCGCCTACGATATTCTGAATCGTTTGGGCATCGGTGCCCATATTCCCCAGAATGTCTGCAATAGAAGCTCCCTGACTGGGGCGAACGATGTTGTCGGCACTATAATAGAAACGTCCTTTGATTTTGTGTGAAGTTCCTTTCTCCGGATTGATGTAGTTGATGAACGGGTCGATGTGGAAGTTGTTTTCTTCGCGTCCCATGTTGGTGAAAGGAGACGGACGGTATGCTTCTGTCGGCGAACGCCAGATGAAGAAGTCGCCATACTGGTTGGTAAGGAAGTCAACGTTGAAACCGTAGTTCAGCAGTTTCATTCCCATGTCCGGTTGATGGTAAGTCAGGTTGCCGCCCATGCGGAAACGTTTGTTGTATCCTTGCTGGCGATATCCTTCGTCTGTGAAAAGATTGATACTTCCGCTCACGTCGAAATTACCGATGCGGCGGGAGTGGGAGAGGTCGAATCCTTCGTAAATAGGGTTTCGCACACCGCTGAAAAGGCTGTTGCGCAAGAGCGGTTTCACCGAATACTTGTCTTCTTTCCAGAAATTCTTGTCGCTCCATTGGTAATCGTCGTTTTCGGCATCGCCGTAGATGCCGACATAGGCACTGAGACGTGTTTTCGGTGTCAGTCCCGGGCGGGCGGTACGGATGTTGATGATGCCATTCAAAGCTGACGAACCATAAAGCACGGAAGACGCCCCTTTGATAACCTCTATCTGCTCGATGTTTTCCAACGGAACGGTGTTCCAGTTTATTTCTCCCGTTTTCGGGTTCAGTGTGCTCATTCCGTCTACCAGAATCTGGCTGCGTGCACCTACGCCATAGGTCCATCCGCTACCACCGCGCATGGAAGGCTGCTTGTCTACAATGTCTACACCGGGCAGGGTGCGTAGGGTAGACGAAATATCGGTAGGTGCCTGGCGGGCGATGTCGCCGGCTTTCACCACGTCCATAGAGACGGTGACGTCACTCAGCTTCTGTTCGAAGCGTCCGGCGCTGACCACTACTTCTTCGAGCAGCTTGGTGCTTTCTTTCATGTAGACGTCGCGGGTGATTACTTCGCGCCGACCGATAACGATAGGCATCAGCACGTCCTCGTAGCCCACGTAGCTGAACACGAGGTCAACCCCTCCTTCGGGGAGTTTGATTTCGTAGGCTCCGTTGATGTCGGACACTACTCCGTGATTACCCTGAAGTTTGTACGTGATGGCTGCACCAATCAACGGTTCGTTGGTATTGGCGTCGTATATATGTCCTTTCAGTGTTTGGGCAAAAGCGTTGCCAAAACCGGAGAGACAGATAAGTAATGTTAGGATATGTATTTTCTTCATTGTTCTTGTATTTTCTTGTTTATAGAAGGATACTTTTTAGTTGTTGCCGACCGTCAGTTCCAGTCCAATATTCAGTTTGGTAATCAGGGGCCAGCCTACATAAAGCGGCATCACATAGCTGTTGAACAGCATTGCGCCGAGTGGTATTTCTGCCAGCAGGGGTTCCAGACTGGGCAGATAACCGATGAACGGTGCCAATGTATCTTTGGTAATACATAGGTACGTGTTTCCGTCTTTCTGTTCAAGAAGCATCGGTATTCCGTCTTTGAACCACGAGATTATCATGCGGAAGGTATCGTCGTCCAATCCTGCAATCATCGACAGGATGGAATTGTCCAGTTGGCCGTTGATTAAATTCAATACGCTCTTTAGCTGAATTGGGTCTACCTTTAATATGGCATCCGTTAAAGTGACAATCAGGTTTTGGTCGATGTTTTTTCCCTGCGATTTCATCACTTGTATGATGATGGCGGGAAGGTCGAGCTTAAGATAGAACATATCGTCTTTCATATACCAGTAAGCCAATCCTTGGGGAGAGAGGATGTAATTGCGGTTGATGGCTGTTGTAACGTCCGTGATATCCTGTTGTCGGAAGCCGCCCGTCGGATAAGGAGCAAATACTTTGGTCATGATGAATGTTGCAACTTCTTGCATGGATGCCGGATCGTCGGTGTTTATCTCGCTGAACTTCTGACTACCGAGCATCATCTCGTCTGTCGTATAGTTGGCAGTGATGTATCCGTTCGGTGCTAAAGTGACATCTTCGAGCACCTGTGCCAGAAAATAACTCCCTATTCCTTTTACCAGATTCGACATAAAAGCATAAAGGTAACTGCCTTCATAGCTCAGTTCTACATCCATATCTATATAAAGAGGTGCGTCAATCATAATATTATCCGCTTCGCCCCAATGATATACATCGTCCCAATCAACGACCATATCCTTTCCCCGGCCATAGATTATTTCACTTAATCTGTAGGTATTTGTCAGTTGCGAACTGTTTCCCATCTTTACGTTAGTCAGGCTGACGGACAGTCGACCATTCTCTACGCGCCCTTCATAATTAAAGGTGCTGTTGGTGGAGTTTCCCATGCCGCTGCCCGAGAAGGAGTATCCGGTTTCATCTCCGGAGATGGGGATGTTGATGAGTCTCAATGCTTCTTCGCCCGGCACTACGTCATAAAGTGTGACATTGGCAGTTTTGCCTTTCACCGTGCTGAAGTCCACAGACTTACCCGTCAGTTCACTGCCTTCATAGGTCAGCGCGAGGTTCGATTTACCCAAGTACTTGTTCGAGTAGTTGGCAGTTACGTCTACGGGGTCGGGTCCCGGATAATCTTCACTGCACGAAGTCATCACGCCTGCTGTTCCGATGAGGGTGCTTATAAATAGTATCGATAGTTTCTTCATTGTTCTTTTTTTCTTTGTTATTCTTGATGGATATTTATTCTTGCGGAATAAGGTCTAAGCCCAAATCAATGGTAGGGGCGGCGTTCCAAACGATTGGAAGACTGTCGGGGTTTGTTCCCATAAAGAATCCGAGTATCTGTTTGATAGAGCTATTGCCGGCTATCGCTGGTGGCAGCAAATCTAAGATGACGGGAGACAAATGTGGCAACAACTGAATAATAGGCGTTGTCGATTCTTTCGCTAAATAGAGATGGGTGTGTCTTTCTGCTTCGGCAATGTTGAAGATGATTCCTTGCGTCAGCCAACCGAATAGTTGTGTAATAGTGGCATCATCCATTTCGGTCAATATGCTTATCAACGAATTATCAAGGATGGCATTGACCGTTTCGAGCAGTTTCTTCAGTTGCACAGGGTCTGCTTTGGCGATAGCTTCCGTAAGACCTGTGATGAGTCCCGGATCAATCTCGCTTCCATTATTTGACATTACCTGGGTGATGATGGCAGGCAGGTTTAAGTTCAGCGTCAGTTGCCCGCCATTCTCACTCCATGTGGCTAAGTTGATGGGCGAACTGCTCCATGAAGTATGTTTTGCAATGACAGTAAAGACATCGGTTTCGGTAACCGTGCCGCCAATGAATCTGATGAAAATCATGAATAACGAACCGATGTTCTCGGCTAATTCCTCAACTTTGATGTTACCTATATAGATGGGGTCGTTTGTATATTCGGCTACAATATTGCCATCCGGTTGCAAGGTAATAGTGTTTATCACTTGAGGCAGAAAATATCCCAATATACTTTCGAGTTGTTTAACTCTCATGTATAGTGAAGCTCCCGAAGCGGACAATTCCGCATCTTCAATATGGGTGTATAAAGAACCGGTCAACACCTGATTGGTCGTTTCTTGCAACACATATCCCAGCGTCCTGTCGTTTACCACTGTCGGCTTCGGACCTCTGAAGAAGTCGGCGAGTTCATAAGTTTTCGTCCATTGGCTTTGTGGCATCGCCACGTTCAAGTCCAGTGTCATGGCCTTCGGAGTAACCGTTCCTGCATACTTGACGATTGCCCCCGAAGAAGAAGTAGTCGTTCCGTCGAATGCATAAAATACCTCTTTCGTTTTCCCATTCTCTTTCTCAATCAAGCAAACCTGTATGGGCGTTGCCGTTTCTCCCGGAATAATGCCATTCAACGTTAATGTTCCTTTTTCACTATCCTTCGTCACGAAGTTGACGGTTTTCCCGATAAGTTTCTCTCCACTGTAGTTCAGGTCTAAAGTCGCCGGCTTGATGTACGAGCCATATTCTTGGCTGAGTTCTCCCGGCCAGAATAACTTGTCGTTATAGGTTTCTTCGCAAGATGTAAGGAAGAACGCCGCACAAGCGACATAAAACAGTTTTCGCAATGTTCTCATTCTCTTTTCGATTTTAATTCTAACATATCTATTAAAAACTTTGCAAAGGTCGGGTAATATGGGCTTGCAATCAAGCTCTATTCTTGGGATTCGGTGTTCCATATTTGCTAATTTAAAATTGTGGGATTGGTAATAAACCGGAAATGGATGTTCTGTTTGTAAGATTATCCATACTGTATATGAACAATAGGGCTGAAATTCGGGCGCAATAGATATTTTTGCTTAACCAAATACGTAGTTATGATTAAGAAAGAAGCTCTACCGAAGTTCGACCTTCCCGTCGATTTTGTTGCAGACGATAATATAACAGGTGATATTCTACACCAGTATAGCCGATTCCCATGTAAGATAAAAGCCGGAATATTCATTCTTTGTACGGAAGGGACGTTGAAAGCAACCGTTAATTTGCTTGAAGTAGTGATTAAAAAGAACGATTTTATTGTTCTTTTACCCAATTCCTTTATCCAGATACATGAGGTATCGTCGGATACTAGTCTTTGCGTTGCCGTCTTCTCTTCGGAGTTTATGGCGTCGGGCAATTATGTGCAGACGCTGTTGGAGTCTATGCCGACGATTCTGAACAATCCGGTAGTCTCGTTGGATGATGAAATAGCAGGGTTCTATCGGAGTTTGTATCCGCTGCTGATTCGTGCTTATACTTTTCCGTATACACTGGAGAATAAGGAAATTCTGCGTTCCGTGCTTGCCATTTTTTTGCAGGGGGCGAAAGACTTGTATAAGCGGCATCGAGGTGTGATAGATGAACCCGGCAAGCGTGAGAATGAATTGCATCGGCAGTTTGTGCAATTGCTGATGACTTACTATAATCAAGAGCACGAAGTCTCGTTTTATGCTAAGAGGTGCGGGGTGACTCCATCGCATTTCTCCAATGCGATTCGGAAAGCAAGCGGACATAGCCCATTGGCAATGATAACGGAAGTGCTCGTAATGAATGCAAAGACGCAATTGAAGTCCAGCCGTTTGCCAGTGAAGGAGATTGCATTTTCGCTTGGTTTCGACAATCTTTCTTTCTTTAATAAGTATTTCCGTAAACACGTGGGGATGACGCCGCAGGAGTATAGAGAGAAATAGACGTTTTATATTCTTTTGCAGAGGGTATATATACAGCTGTTTACTGTCAGAAGGAGAGGATAGAGCGGGTGGGTTATGCACTTGCCAGTCTCCATAAAATGAAAGAACGGCTTCCTACGCATTTCATGCGAGTCCGCCGTTCTTGTATTGTTAATCTGTGCCGGTAAGCTTAGTCTTTCCTAAGATTTATTTGATACCCAATTTCTTGGCAATATCTTTGGGAAGAGCATCTTTGTGCACCAGGATATTCATAGTCTTGTAAGCAACGAATGCTTTCGAAGCATACCAGATACCTTTGTATTTGCCGCTCATTCCCCAAGAGTTCTTCACCATAAAATATTCTTTTCCGTTCTGGTCTTTAGCGATACCGTAGATAATCATTCCGTGGTCGTCGGTAGTTTCCCAGTTGTCGAAAGCAACCTGACGCATATCCTGAGTGATTTCCATTTCAGGAAGTGGTTTGGATGTCAGTTCTTTACGTTTGTCGGCAGCATTGAGCCCTGTCCAGCGAGCCATATCCGAACCTGTCAGTTCTGCACCTTTGGCTGCATCCGGCATCACGGCAACACCGTCACGAGTAAAGCCTTGTTCGCTCACGTCGCTACCCCAAGCAAATGTATATCCTTTCTTCACAGCATTGTCCATCACAGCCATCAGTTCGTCGATAGGCAGGTTGTAGGACATACCGTTGCGCCAGTTATCCTGAATTTCGATAGCGAATTGAGAATAGAACGGATGATGTGTATAAGAAGTCAGCGATACATAATCGTCTGCATTCAATCCCAAAGATTCGGCAAAACTCTTCGGAGTATACTCTTTTCCATTGTATGTGAAGTTTTCGGGGCATTCACCCAGATAAGTGTCGTAAATAGAGCAAAGACCTTTTTTCCATACCGGAGTCAGTTTGCTCCAGTTGCCTTTGGCTATAGCAGTGATGTATCCTTTTGCAACTGCATCCAGTTCATTGTGCACGGGCAGTGAATCGCCATACATGATGCCTGGCATCACTTCCTGCGGAACGAGTCCGTAGTGTTTCATGCAATACATGATGTCGTAGAAACTTCCGCCCGGAGAGAAAGAACTGTCACCATGATAGCGCACATAGTTGATGCCGCGGTCCTGCATGGTTTTGTGTACTACGAACATTTCTGATAAATCATACTCGCCTTTACCCGTGCGGAGTAATTCGGATTCGAGGAAGCCCAAAGAAGAGAAACTCCAACAAGTGCTGGAACGGTTCTGATTCTTGATTGAAGTAATCGGATTTTCTTTCACTGTCGTGAAAACGAACCCTTCTTCGGGTTTTGCGTCTTGTGCCATTACGCTTAGGCTGAATAGGCCTAAAGCAGCAATAAGGATTGTCTTTTTCATTCTTATGAAATTAATATTAAATAGTTTGGCTGCAAATATAAGGAATCCTCTTCTGACAAACAACCTCCTTTGTAATTAAAATGCATAATAAAAGAATGAATACAAAAAAATACGCGGAACTCACGGTGAGAATAAACCCGTGAGTTCCGCGTAAGCGTTTTCTTACCTAAGCTTTAATTATTCTTTAGGCGATACTACATAATCTTCTTTGATAAATTCATCATACACCCGTTTGGGATGGTCAAACGGAGCAGTCCCATTGGTTTGCTCGTTGAAGTTTTCCCGACGGAATTGTTTCAGTTTTAGGTTGTCTTCGGCATATTCCCTCAGTTTCTTGTGCTCGTTTCCGTAAAGAGAACTTTCTGTTACGTCAGAATTGAGCAGGCTTTCTTTGGGAGTAATGGTGGGAAGAAGCACCTGTTCCAATAATCCACGATAGGCACCGTTGTATTCGCACCACACAATGTCGTTGGTGACAAATATACGATAGGCGTACTTTGACCAAGCGGTTTTGATGTCAATCGATGATGCATAGATTTCGATTGTGGCTTCCGAACCATACTCTTGGTCACGAATCACTACGGTCGTCCGACCGCTAATTTCTTCCTTCACGGAAGTTTGCCATTTATCGGAGTGCATAATTTCTTCGATAATTTCCGGCAATCTTTCTTTAATCTCAAACTGTATTCTCATGGTGCTTGCCTGCGGGCAGGACTTTTTTAGATATTTTCCTCCTTAAACAATTAAGCTAGGCTAAAGTTACGTAGAATGAAGCAAAAAAACAAGATTCTGTTTAAATATTTACTATTTTTGCTAAACTATCTTCCTTTTTCGTTTGTTTTTATTATAATTATGCAACAAACAGTAATAATATAAGTTATGCAAAAGAAGGCGCGCAGGAATTATATGATCTATGTATTGATGTTAATAGTGTTAGGAGGACTTATTTACTTAGCTTTGAAGGAATGCGACCGTTTTTCGCATTACGAGGCAGATTCGACGAATATAGTACAGGGTGAACCATTCACAATGTTTCTTCAGTTCATGCAGGACAATCTACATCATCCACTCACTACTTTATTGATTCAGATTATTGCTGTTTTGTTGATGGTGCGGCTTTTTGGCTATTTGTTCAGTTTGATTCGACAACCGTCTGTGATTGGAGAAATAGTAGCAGGTATTGTTCTTGGTCCCTCTGTATTAGGTTTCTTTTTCCCGGATGTTTTTCAGTTCCTCTTTCCTGTGCAATCTCTTACCAATCTCGAATTGCTGAGTCAGGTGGGATTAATACTTTTTATGTTTGTCATCGGAATGGAGCTTGACTTCAGTGTGCTTAAAAATAAGATAAATGAGACGCTGGTGATTAGTCATGCCGGAATATTAGTACCTTTCTTGTTGGGGATTCTGGCGTCCTTTTGGATTTACGAGACGTATGCTTCCGCACAAACTCCTTTCTTGCCTTTTGCTTTGTTTATTGGTATCTCAATGAGCATCACCGCCTTTCCGGTGTTGGCTCGCATCATTCAGGAGCGGAATATGACAAAGACGCCTTTAGGAACTCTTGCCATTGCTTCGGCTGCTAATGATGATGTGACGGCTTGGTGTCTGCTGGCGGTGGTTATTGCGATATCAAAGGCGGGAAGTTTTGCGAGTGCACTCTATTCCGTGGGGCTGGCGGCTGTGTATATTGCAATTATGTTCATGGTGGTGCGTCCGTTCTTGAAGAAAGTGGGAGAGGTGTATGCCAATCAGGAGGCCATCAATAAAACATTCGTTGCGTTTATTCTGTTGATTCTCATTATTTCATCCTGCACGACGGAGATTATCGGCATTCATGCCTTGTTTGGCGCTTTTATGGCTGGAGTTGTAATGCCGTCCAATATCGGTTTCCGTAAAGTAATGATGGAGAAGGTGGAAGATATTTCGCTCGTGTTTTTCCTCCCTTTGTTCTTTGCTTTTACGGGGCTTCGCACGGAGATAGGTTTGATTAATAGTCCGGAATTGTGGATTGTCTGCTTGTTGTTGGTGACGGTTGCCGTAGCCGGCAAGCTGGGTGGATGTGCGATTGCTGCACGTCTGGTAGGCGAGTCATGGAAAGATAGCTTGACAGTGGGGACGTTGATGAATACCCGCGGGCTGATGGAGCTTGTCGCTTTGAATATCGGCTACGAAATGGGAGTGCTTCCCCCTTCTATTTTCGTGATTTTGGTCATTATGGCGCTAGTTACCACCTTTATGACCACTCCTTTACTTCATTTGGTTGAACATATTTTCATACGTCGCGAAGAAAAGTTATCTTTGATGCATAAATTGATATTCTGCTTCGGTCGTCCGGAGTCCGGTCGTAGTTTGCTTTCCATTTATCATTTGTTGTTCGGAAAACAATTGAAGAAGAACCACCTGATAGCGGCGCACTATACGATAGGTACGGACTTGAACCCGCTGAATGCCGAGCATTATGCCAGAGAAAGTTTTGCTTTAGTCAATCAGGAGGCAAGGGAACTGAACGTACAGGTGGATAATCATTATCGGGTGACGGATAAGTTGGTGCAGGAAATGATTCATTTTGTCAGTAAAGAAAAGCCGGATATGTTGCTGCTGGGTGCGGGTAATAGTTATCGTCCGGATATGCTGGTGAGGCCAGGCACTATTTTGTGGTTGACACTGTTTCGTGATAAGATTGATGATGTGTTGGATCAGGTGAAGTGTCCGGTGGCAGTATTCGTCAATCGTAAGTATAAGGAAGGAGCAATGGCAAGTTTCGTATTAGGAGGGATGATTGACATCTTCCTGCTTACTTATTTGGAAAGGATGCTGGGGAGCGGACGTGCAGTCCGTCTGTTTCTTTTTGATTCGGACGATGAGGAGTTTCGGCAACGAGTGGGAGACCTGATGGATGCCTATCCGGATTTGGCATCTTCGGTATGGTTTGCTGAGGCAAATAATTTGATAATAGAAGACAAGGATGGTTTATTGATAATGAGCCATCAATCATATACAAAATTGGCGGAGGATGAAGAAGTACTTGCTAAGTTACCTTCTTTGTTGGTTATCCGCCGGAATAAAAGTAACGGAGAATAATGAAGAACTTACAGATAGATGAAACTACAGGATTAGTGCTGGAAGGCGGAGGAATGCGCGGGGTGTTTACTTGCGGCGTGCTCGATTATTTGATGGATAATAATATTCGTTTCCCATATACGATAGGAGTCTCTGCCGGTGCGTGCAACGGGCTTTCTTATGCATCGCGCCAACGGGGGCGAGCCAAGTATAGCAACATCGACTTGCTGGAGAAGTATAACTATATCGGTCTGAAATATCTACTTAAGAAGCGCAATATCCTTGATTTCGACCTGTTGTTTAATGAGTTTCCCGAACATATCCTTCCTTATGATTATGAAACTTACTTTGCTTCGCCCGAACGATTCGTGATGGTGACTACCAATTGCATTACTGGTGAAGCCAATTACTTTGAAGAGAAGAAAGATAAGAACCGGGTGATTGATATTGTCCGGGCATCCAGTAGTTTACCTTTTGTATGTCCTATTGCCTATGTGGACGATGTCCCAATGCTTGATGGTGGTATTGTTGATTCTATTCCTTTGCAACGGGCCATTGACGATGGATACACTCGCAATGTCGTTGTGCTCACCCGCAACCGTGGATATCGGAAAGATTCAAAGGATATTCGTATTCCGTCGTTCGTATATCGCAAGTATCCTAAGTTGCGCGAAGCGCTCAGCCGCCGATGTGCTGTTTATAACGAGCAGTTGGAGATGGTGGAGCGTATGGAGGATGAAGGAAAGATAATCGTTATCCGTCCGCAGAAGCCGGTAGTGGTAGACCGTATTGAGAAGGATGTGCAGAAACTCACGGGGTTTTATAACGAAGGCTACGAGTGTGCCCGTATGGCGTTTCCATTGTAACCCCACCTTATATATTATTAGGTATTATCGTTATATTGTTCGGCAGCTCTCTTTAATTTCTTTCGCATTATTTCTACTAACTTCTGTGGATAGAGTACTTGCAGTCCGTTAGCATATCCGAAGAATACCCGTTCCAACTCGTGGTTGATTACCACTGTTATTTCCAGTATGACACTTCCGTCAGCACACGTTTCTAACAGTTGCTGGCTATGGTGTATGGGCTTGGTTAGGTTGTAAGGTGCTTCGTCGGCAGCTACTTTGAAGCCTACTTTCTCTGCCCGGTTTCCGGAGTTCTTGGTCACTCCTACCAAATCGTCAAAGTAGGTACTGGGGTCGAAGAATGTATTCTTTATATATTCTTCCTGTGTCAATACCTCTATTGAATGTATTCTGTCTAATGCCAGGTTCTGCAGCAGCCGTCCTTTTCTTCTTATTCCAAAGACAAACCATCGGTTGCGATATTCTTTTAGAAGATAAGACTACAATTGGTGCGTTGTAACCCAGCTTTTCACTGCGCATCATCTGTATATCCATTTGTATCGTACGCTTGCTGATACCCTTGTCAATGCCTTCATATTCGTAGAGAGCATCCGAACAGGCATCCATCAAATCTTCAAGCGTCCAGCGACGATACGGATTGCGCAGATAGTTATCAATTGTTTTATAACGTATTAAAATGAAACAAAAGGCTTGTTTATGAAAACAAACGTTTTAGTGATTTGCCTCATTCTAAATATACTCTGCATAAAAGATTGCAATAATATGCATTAATGATTGAATATTTTTAATAATAATGCAATATTATGCAGAAATAGACCCTGTATTTTTGGAAAATCAACCTTATGTTTGAAATAAATAAAGCGTTGGTTTAAACCAAACATAGCGTTGGTTTAAAAGAAACTAACCGTTGGTTTAAAACCAATCATGCAAAGCTTTATTTTGGATGCATAATTCCTTTTTTTTCCTCCTTATTTCCTCCAGATGCATTTCCTGTTGATACTGATTTCGAATGGAAGGATGATTGCATAATTATTGAAATGCAAATGAGTCGTAAAGAATACGACTTCTATTTGAATCCTTTTGATAGCTTGATAGCTGAATAATGGATATAATGACAATTGTAAATCTTCTCATAATCCATTATTCTCACTACTTCTTACTTCTGCTCGTAAAAAAACGATTGTGAGCAATTGGAAAATACAAAATGTCAGATTGTCAGGAAGACCGTTTGCTTGTATCAAATGTGATACCCTTTGAAACAAACTTTATAGACTATGGCAAAGATGCCCCCTATCTTTGCCATCGTCTTTTAGTTTTTTAATAAGAATACCTTTTATGCCATGAAAATAACTCCTTGGATAAAATTATGTAAAGGTGCGGTGTTCGCGTTAACTCTTTCTTATGGCTTGACTTTTTGCCATAAATTGAAGAGTACAGACGGTGCGGATAAGTTTCGCCCTGTTTATCATCATACTTCTGTCAGCAGAGACTCCGCTAATAAGGAACTTCTGGTGCCTGTTGTTGCTTGTGATACATTGGGATATACCTTTTCCGGCAGTAGTGAACCCCCAATTATTTGGTATGCACCGCAGGATAAATGGGTGAAAATTATCACTTCCGATAAGGGAATTCGCTTCTATGATTCTAAAACTAAGGAAGATTGGAGTTATCTAAGCAGCTTCGGTGATGGATACGGCGTACAGCCTTGTCGGTTTGTGCATTCGAATTTAGTTGAACTCCCTGTAGATGGAGATGCGAATCATAAGAAGTGGGCATTGATTGTCAATGTTAATCCGGGATGTTACTTCGGTGGTAGTGGCACCCAATATTTCATTGGCGACTTTGACGGAACAGAATTTAATTGTGACAATTTGCCAAATGTCACGAAATGGTTGGATTGGGGGAAGGATCACTATGTCACCGCATACTATTCTAATATGAATAACCATGCGATTGTAATACCTTGGATGAATAACAGTCAGTATTGCGACCTCTTACCAACAAGACAATCTTGTAACATCAATGCGCTGCCGCGTAAGTTAGGACTTTATACGCAAGATGGAGATATTTATCTTTCTGCTGCTCCGATAGAAGAAATTAAGAATCTGCGGAAAGAGAATAAGTCAATTCCTTCCTTTACAGTAGATAAGGATTATCACATCGAATCTTTATTGTCCGATAATGACGGAGCTTACGAACTGTCATTAGATGTCCTTGCCGGAAAGGCGGAAATAATGGGATTAAGTCTCTTCAATGAAAAAGGCGAGAAAGTGGATATATACTTCAACCTGCCTGAAAGGAAGTTGGTGATGGATAGAACGAAAAGTGGCATAGTAGACTTCGATAAAAACAGTTCAATGCGTGAGATTAGGACGAAAAATCAGAGGGAAGCAACTTCTATTAATTATATCAATGATTTCGCATTAGCTACATGGGCTCCTATTCAGAAGGCGGATAGATACAAATTGAATGTATTTGTAGATAGGTGTTCGGTAGAAATCTTCTTAAATGGAGGAAAGATAGCAATGACTAACCTTGTATTCCCTACACAACCATATAATCGTATATGCTTTTATAACAAAGGAGGTTCGTTCAGGGTTGATTCTTTTAGTGTGTACAGATTAGGTTTATAATTCAAACGCTCTATGCAACAAATATGATAGCGTTTGCAACATTTCTTTCATCCAATTGACATAAATCAACCGTACTTTGCAACATCGATTAGGAGAAAATTCGTACTTTTAAATTAATAACATAAAACTAATGCTCAGTATTATGAAGAACAAAAAACTTCTTTGTAGTGTTTATTTCCTTTTTGCTTTCATGTCAGCTCTCTGTGGGCAGAACATAACCGTAAAAGGAAATGTAACTTCTAAGGCGGATGGGCAACCGATTATCGGTGCTTCCGTAGTGCAAAACGATTCTAAAACAACCGGGACTATTACAGATTTCGACGGTAACTTTACCCTGAGTGTACCGGCGAATGCATCATTGGCTATATCTTATATAGGATATAAAGAAGTGATTGTTGCAGCGAAACCTTCGCTCAATATAGTGATGGAAGAGGATTCCAAGATGATTGATGAAGTGGTGGTGACAGGTTATATGGCTGAGAAGAAAGCCAGTCTGACAGGTTCTGTAGCCGTGGTGAAGATGAAAGAGGTAGCTGACATACCTACAGGTAATGTAATGTCTGGTTTGCAGGGACGTGTGGCTGGTATGAACGTAACAACGGATGGTAAGCCGGGTGGTGGAAACACGGATGCTAAGTTGCGTGGTATTACCACCATCAACAATTCTTCTCCCCTTTATGTGATAGATGGCATTCAGACACATGACAATGTAGCCTCTATCATTTCTTCCAATGATGTCGAATCTATTCAGGTATTGAAAGATGCGGCTTCGGCTGCTATTTATGGTGCACAAGCTGCCAACGGTGTCATTATCATCACCACAAAGCGGGCTAAGGAAGGCGATGTGAGAGTAAGTTTTGATATGTCGCTCACTGCCCAGACTTTTGCCGGTGGCGTTGATATGCTCGATGCTTATCAATGGGGAGATGTCTATTGGCAGGCCTATAAGAATACTTATGGAACCCATCCGAACAGTGTAGTGTATGGAAATGGAGAAAAAGCCCAACTGCAAGAATATTATTTCGACCGGGACGGAGTTAAAATAAAACCGGGCAATACTGATTGGGCAAAAGAGATATTTGGTACGGCTTTGATGCAGAACTATAACCTTTCGCTCTCTAAGGGCTTCAAGGATGGTAATGTAGCTCTTACTTTAAACTATATGAATCAGGACGGTCTTTGTCGCAACACTGACTATGAACGTTTTAATTCTCGTCTGGCTTCCAATTTTCGCTTTCTAGATGGTAAAGTGCGAGTGGGCGAAAGTATTTCGGTGAACCATTGGCTGGAGCATCTCAATCCTGATGGTATAGAAGAACTTGTTATTGCCCAGCATCCCGCTATCCCTGTGTACGATGAAAACGGAGGATATGCAGGTGGCTACGTAGACATATTGGGAGATAAGCCCAATGTAATTCGTCTGACAGATAACGAAGCCAATAATCGTCACAAAAGTTGGCGTATCTTTGGTAGTGCCTATTTGGAAATAGAACCTATTAAGAATCTGGTGTTGAAAAGCCAATTTGGTTTGAACTACACTACCGGTTTCCACTCAACCTTTGTTCCGAAGTGGAGCGAAGCCGATCGCAAGGTAGATATAAATGAACTAACTGTAAAGCAGGAAAATAGTGTGCAATGGGTATGGTCGAACACAGCCAATTACAGTATCGATTTTGGAAAAAACAATATCAGTGCTGTGATAGGAACTGAAGCCAAGAAAGAAAATGGTGAACATTTGCAGGGATATGGTCGCGGATTGGTGATAGAAGACCTCGATTATCGTTATCTGGACACTGTGACTGAGGGTAAAAGTGTGGGCAACAATGCTTCTACCTATGCTATGGTTTCATACTTCGGTAAGGTGAACTATGCGTTTGATGATAAGTATCTTATATCGGGAACGGTGCGTCGTGATGCTTCCTCACGTTTCGGTAGTGGTAATAATTCAGCCATCTTCCCTTCTGTATCGGCCGGTTGGAGAGTGTCGCGCGAAAAATTTATGGAACGTACGCAAGGTTGGCTTTCAGATCTCAAATTGCGTGCATCGTGGGGTATTAATGGTAATGACCAGATTAAGAATAATGCCACTTACAACCTATATTACACCAACATGGCCAATGGTTCGTACAACATCAACGGTGACGGCGCAACGGTGGTTCCCGGTGTACTGAAAGACCATTCGGGCAACAACGACTTGGAGTGGGAAGAGACTAAACAGCTGAACTTCGGTATTGATGCTGCTTTCCTTGACAACCGTTTGGGACTGACTTTCGACTATTTCCAGAAAAAGACTACCGGTATGTTGATTGAGAAACCTTATATAGGTGTGATTGGCGAAGGTGGATATCAATGGTATAATGCTGCCAGCATGGATAATAGCGGTGTGGAAATGACTCTTTCTTGGCGGGATGAAATAAAGGATTTCAAATACGACATTTCGTTCAACCTCTCTTATTATAAAAATAAAATAACCGAGCTGCCGGATGTAATTAAATATACTTGGGCAGGTGGCAATGGTGTAGATAAAACCATTGTCGGACAGCCTTACGGCTCATGGATGTCTTATAAAGCCGATGGCATATTCAAAACAAAACAAGAGGTGTATGAGTACCTGAGCAAGTATGATGTACAGATTGGTGCTCCCGGTGTGGGACGTATTCGCTACAAAGACCTTAATGGTGACAACATCATCAATACTGCCGATATGGATTGGCAAGGTAGCGACCAGCCTAAGTTTATTGGTGGTTTGAATATAGGCGCTTCTTACAAAGGATTTGACCTCTCCATGTTCTTTAACGGTATGATTCGCGATGCATGGAATAACTCGAAGTTTTATACAGACCTTTTTCAGGGATGGACAGGCAATCACTCTACACGTCTGATCGATGCAATGAATGCTTGGAATGCTTATGAGCAAACCGGAGTCTATAATTGTGATATCCCTGCACTGACTGTAGTCGATAATAATGTAGAAACACGCAGTTCTACTTTCTTTATCGAAGACGCTTCTTACGTGAAGTTGAAGACTTTGACATTGGGATACACTCTTCCCGATAAATGGACTAAGAAAGCACGCCTTTCTAATTTGCGTGTGTATTTGCAAGCGCAGAATGTATTCACGCTGACTAATTATACCGGTGCCGACCCTGAAGGATTAGGTTATCCATATCCTCAGCCTCGTACCTATACATTCGGTTTATCACTTGGTTTTTAATCTTTTATCTTAAATACAGAACATTATGAAATTGAAATATATTCTTGCAGCAGGTGTTATAGTTTTGTTGGCTGGTTGCAATGAGAGCCGTTTTCTAGATATTAAACCTCAGGGTACACTCAATGATGATGTGTTGTCGTCGGCCGAAGGTGTGGAACTTCTGGTAACATCGGCTTATGCGGGACTGAAAGGTTCTACCCGCGACAATTTGCACTGGGTGCCGATGACCAATTGGACGTATGGCGAAGTGCGTTCGGACAATGCCTACAAAGGTGGCGGTGGTGTGAACGACGGTGACTTTTGCACCTTGCTCGAAACTTTTAAAATAGACGCTACATGGGCCAATGCCGACCAGAAATGGTTTCAACTTTATTGTTGTCTGCAACGTTGTAACAGTGCTTTGAGAGTAATGAATACGCTTGATGAGAACGCCTCACCGGTAATTATAAGTCGTAAAGCCGAAATGAAAGTGATTCGTGCACACTTCTTCTTCGAATTGGTTCGCCTTTTCAAGCAAGTGCCCTACTTTGATGAGAACGTGGAGAATGATGACTATAAGTACATTCCCAACAATCAGTTTACCCGTGAAGAACTTTTGGGCAAGATTGCACAGGAGTTTCTTGACGCTGTTGACGACCTGCCCGACACTCAACCGCAGATAGGTCGTATCACCAAGAACATTGCATATGCCTATGCTGCCAAAGCTAAACTTTATCAGGCTTACCAACAAGATGACAACAACCAAGTGATTGCCATCGATAAGCAATTGCTTGCAGAAGTGGTGACGCTTTGTGATAAAGTGGGTGCGCAGGGAAAGTCGTATGATCTTTTGAATGACTTTCAGAAGCTAGACCAATTGGACTTTGAAAATGGTGTAGAGTCCGTGTTTGCCGTGCAATATTCGATGAATGATGAAACCGATGGTGCAGGGAACATAAATTGGAGCAATCTGATCAATGCCCCTAAGGGTCCTTATGGTGGTGACGGATTCTTCCTTCCTAGTCAGAACTTGATTAATGCTTATAAGACAGATGCATCCGGATTGCCTTTGTTTGATACCTTCAATACCAATGATTATGGAAAGTATGAAGGAAATGAACTAACCAACGTTGATGCAACTGTGGACCCTCGCTTGGATTTTGTGACTGGACGTCCGGGTATCACTTGGAAAACATATAAAGTTGAACCCTGTAAAGCAAACTGGATACGCAACAGTGGTGAATATGGATTTAACTGTACCAAGCGTTTCTACATATCTCCTGAAAGTGACCAGATGTTCGAAGGATGGCCTTGGGGAGCTTCTCATCTCAACTGGCAGATAATCCGCTATTCCGATGTATTGTTGTGGAAGGCTGAAGCATTGATAGAGATTGGTGAAGCCGCCGGACTGGAAGAAGCCCGTAAAATCATCAACCGTATTCGTCTGCGTGCCAAGAATAGTCCATACGTAAAGGATTTTGAAAATCCCGAACAAAATGCGGCAAATTACCTGATAGGCGAATATCCTTCTGGAGGTTGGAGTCAAGACTTTGCCCGCAAAGCATTGCGTTGGGAACGTCGTATGGAGTTTGCTATGGAGGGAGACCGTTTCTTCGACTTGGTGCGTTGGGGCATTGCTGCGGAGACTATGAACAGTTACATCACGGTGGAGCAAAACAAGCGTGTTTACTATCGCGGAGCCCGCTTCATCAGTGGCAGGGATGAATATTTGCCTATCCCCAATCCGCAATATAACTTCTCTGAAGGTACTTATGTACAGAACCCCGGATATGGTAAGTTTAACTAATATAAATTCCTTAAATATAGATATGATGAAAATAAAAAGATATTTGATTAGCACCTTCTTTCTGTGTTTATTCACGGCGTGCGATAGCGATGACAACCTGTTATGTTATGGTACTCATACTAAAATCGAAGGCGATGTTACCGTATTTGGGGCTGTTGGCGATGGAAAGACCGACTGTTCGAAAGCCATTAATAGTGCAATAGCTTCATTACCTTCCGAAGGGGGAGTACTGGTTATTCCCGAAGGTGATTTTGTTCTCGATGCTCCTATTGTGATTAATAAGCATAATGTAACGATTAAGGGACTGAATCCCGGTATGCGCAGCAATATTGATGTGAATGGAATCAACGATTTGTTGGGACCCGGTGGTGGAAGTAAATTAGTGGCGCGTAATGCCGAAGCTGCCATAAAAGTGGAAACAGGCATGAAGGGCGTGAAGATTATGAACCTGATGGTGTCCGGTGGCACGAAATCCAAGAACATCGGCATACACTTTACGGGTACAAACGATGATGGAATGCTTTCCAATATTATTGGTATAAATCTACAAACCGGTATCAAGATTGAACAAGCAAAAAATATGCAGATAGCCAATTGCTGGGTATGCGAACTTCCGAATAGTATCGAGTTGATTGGCGGTGAAAATATTAATATAAGGAATTGCCAATTGGGTGCTCAGCCCACCGGTGTGACTTGCAAGGTGCAGGGAGTGAACAAACTATTGTTCGTCAATAATCATGTCTATCCTGACGGACGTGAAAATCTGGTTCTTGAAGGTTGCAACACTTGTGTAATTGAGGGCAATAATTTCCAGAGCTATTATAATGGCATTCTGGTGTTGAACGGTAATGACAATAAGGTTAGTAAGAACATTTTTTGGCTTACGGGAGCGGTTCAGAATCAGATGCTCGACCACGGTGACGACTTTGGCATAATCAACGTTAAGGGCAACAATAATATGTTTGTATCCAATAGTATGTCGTGCGAATGGGCTTATGCCGACGCTGTGACCGTAAGTGCCGTTCAGGGAACAGGGAATGTGTTCAAGAACTGCTTTGTAGACAACTTGGAGAGCTATCGGGTATTCAGCGTGAACGCGCAAACCGAAGTCATCAATTGTGTATCATCCGACAAGGTGAACATAATAGAATAATCTCCTCATCATACACCATTATTAATATAGTAACACCATGAAAATAAATAAATTCTTAATAAGCGGACTGCTCTTCATATTGGGCATATCTTGCAGTAATGACGATAACTATGCGCTTTGTGATGAATGTAAGGGTCAGAAGGTAATAGATATAACCCAATTCGGACTTCCGACCGATGGTTCTACCGATTGCTCCGATCTCATCAATGCCATTATAGCCGATCTTCCGCCCGAGGGAGGTACGATACTTATTCCCGAAGGAACTTTCCGGTTGGATAGTCCCATCCGGCTCACTCGCAATTTCGTAACGTTGAAAGGCGTGAATGATGACGCAGTTGCGACTGCTGCCGATGCCCGAGAGAGTCGCTTGGTGCTTGGAAATGCCGAATATGCATTGCACGTGTCTCCTGTTGCTGATATAAACGGACGTAAAAACCGCATTAGCGGTGTAGAAGTAAGCGGACTCACGCTTGTGGGAAAGGCCGACCATCAGGGAACCGGAATCTTTATCGAACACGATAACGACCGCCTGCATTTCTTCAATATTAAAATGGAGAATATGTATCAGGGCATTAAAGCTCAAGGTTGTGATGCTATTACGTTAGCGCGGATAGATGCAACCGATGTTGTGAATGGCATTGAGATGAACGGTGGTATACAAAATATGGTGACCAACTCTGTCTTCGGCTCAGCCCAAGGTGGCGTGGCTGCAAATTTTTCCGGCGAAAGCAATCTGATATTCTCTCACAATAAACTGACGGCAAAAGATGATCGGTGTGCCAACTTTGCAGGCTGTAGCCGGGTGAATATTTCGGATAATGAATTTACCGGAAACAAAATGACCTTCTTTGATTTAAGTGGGCAAAACAATTTGATAAGTGACAACTCGTTTACAGTAGACAAGAGCGACAATCAGCTTAATGGTAAAGAAGCTGACTATGGAGTGATTCATGTGAAAGGTGAATACAATCATTTTACGTCAAACGCAATCAGTGTGTCTTGGAGTGAAGGTATCGAAAATCCCACTACTGTGAATGCTGCGGAAGGAGAAAATAATCGTTTCTCGGACTGCATGATAGAAAACACAAACAGTGATCAAGTATTTTATATCAGCGAGTCGTCTGAAGTGATTGATTGCGGAGTGACTGAGGAAAATATAAAGGTGAAACCGTCCGGATTGGATTTGACGAATGCGGCTTATGTGATAACATATGATACACCCGAAGAGATAGAAGATGATGATGAAAAAGCTTCCTACACGTGGTTTAAGAAGCAATTTGTAAATGGCAAAGTCATTGCTTCCACTGCATTGGCTAGTGAAGATCTTTCTGCTTATGATGTAATTTGGGTACATATAGACCGTGTAGGTATTGGAGCCGGATGGGAGAAGTTATCCTTGTCTGCTGATGCTATTGCTGCGCTGACTGCTTATTATAAAAATGGTGGAAATCTGTTCTTGAGCAATCATGCCACCCAGTTGGTTGTGCCTTTGGGGCGTACCGAACGTGCTCCCGGAATATTTGCAGATGGTGAAGGCGGAGACGGTGGAGATATTTGGACGATTAATGCTAATATCGGACTGGAGTATGACCATCGGACTCATCCCATTTATGCCGGTATGGTTACTTCTAACCAATTCCCGCATGAAACGTTCCCGTTAATTGGTCCCGGACGGCGCGAAGACCATAATTGTATGTGGGATTTGAACTCCTATGGTTTCCCCGGTCTTTATCCCAATGCCGGAAATGTAGTGAAAGCGTTTGAAGAGGAAAACAACGCTACCGTTTTGGCAACATGGGGGCATGTGACGGATTATTGTTGTGCAGGAATGGTGGAATTTGCCCCAACAATGGAATATCAAGGTAGATGTATAGCTATTGGACTTGCCGCTTATGAATGGAACCAGAATAGTAATCTGAACGTTTATCAGGATAATCTTGTGCTCCTGACAAAGAATATATTGCATTATCTGAGCACTCGATGAGAGGATAAGTAACATATTTCTTATCTTCTGTAACAAAAATGATAGGCGCAACAGAAAGCTGCGCCTATCTTTGCACCGTGATAAATAGGAAACAGCGAATGCTGATTATTAAACTAATAATTCTAATACCAACTGATATGAATGTTTTTTTATCTTTCAAACAACTTCAGACTGTTCTGATTTGTTCTGTTTTCATGACTGTCTCTGTTTTTACCCATGCAGCAGATCCTTCCTTAGTAATTAGAAGTCTGGGAGAAGGGCATTATATGGTACGCGTCAATTCGGAACAGAAGTATCTTCTTTTACCTATAGAAGAAGCTGCTCCCGATGTGCGTATCAGCATGATTGTTGATAATAAAGAAGTGAAGAACCTGGACGCACGACTGGCGATACATAAAGTTGATTACTTTGTTCCTGTAGACCTTGCCGGTTATTCCGGTCAGACAATCTCTTTCAAATTCAAATTGAATACGAATGACCCTCTTCATACGAATCTTTCTCCTGAAAATACCGTTTGCTGCAAGGAAATGAAGCTATCCAATGCCTTTGATACCAGCAACCGTGAAAAGTATCGTCCCACCTATCACTTCTCTCCACTTTATGGATGGATGAACGACCCGAACGGAATGGTATATAAAGACGGAGAATATCATTTGTTCTATCAATATAATCCATATGGTTCTAAATGGGGTAATATGAGTTGGGGACATGCCATCAGCAAAGACCTTGCAAATTGGGAACATCGTCCGGTGGCTATAGCTCCGGATGCATTTGGCACTATCTTTAGCGGTTCGGCAGTTGTAGATCATAATAATACGGCGGGTTTCGGTGCAGATGCTATTGTCGCCATTTATACGCAGAGCAGCGACCGTCAAGTGCAAAGCATCGCCTATAGCAATGACAACGGACGTACTTTTACCAAGTATGGAAACAACCCTGTACTTGTCTCCGAAGCACCCGACTTCCGCGACCCGAAAGTATTTTGGCACAATGAGACTCAACGCTGGGTGATGGTGCTGGCAGTAGGACAGGAGATGCAATTCTTCACTTCTTCCAATCTCAAAGACTGGGAGTATCAGAGCAGCTTTGGCGAAGGACAAGGTGCGCATGGCGGTGTATGGGAATGTCCCGATTTGTTTGAACTTCCGGTAGAAGGCACGAACGAAACGAAATGGGTGTTGCTTTGCAATCTCAATCCCGGTGGACCTTTCGGTGGAAGTGCCACGCAATACTTCACAGGAACTTTCGACGGAAAGAAATTCGTCAACGAATCTCCTTCCAAGACCAAATGGATGGATTGGGGAAAAGACCATTACGCAACTGTGACATGGAGCAATGCTCCCGACAATCGTCGTATCGCCATCGCTTGGATGAGCAATTGGCTATATGCAAACGATGTTCCGACTTCTCAATATCGCAGCCCGAACTCTGTGCCACGTGATTTGAGCCTGTTCGCCGTAGATGATGAAGTTTATCTACAATCGGCTCCGTCTCCCGAACTGTTGAAATTGCGGGACGTGTCGAAGAAACGTTCGTTTAGAGTGAATGGTAAGCGTACTGTCAAAGATATGATTGCCGGCAATGAAGGAATGTATGAGATAGAACTCACTTTCAAAAAGCAGAATGCGGATCTGATAGGTTTCCGTCTTTATAATGACAAAGGCGAGGAAGTGGATATGCAGTATGATATGAAAGAAAAGAAATTCTCGATGGACCGTCGCAAAAGTGGTGAAGTTGCATTCAATGAGCATTTTCCGGCAGTGACGTGGACAGCTGTGGAAGATGGAAAAGAGGAAATGACGCTTCGGTTGTATGTTGATAAGTCGAGCGTTGAGGCTTTCGGTGACGGCGGGCGATTTGTAATGACGAATCAGGTATTCCCTTCAGAACCTTATAGTCACATAGAGTTTTACAGCAAAGGCGGAGCTTACAAGGTAGATTCGTTTGTCGTATATCGGCTGAAGCTATAGACCTCTCTTTATATAATAACAGATAAACTTTGTGGCATACGGATAAACAGGTATGCGAAATTTAAGTAAAAGATATAACAATGGAAAATAGTAAAAACTCTTCTCTTTCCAAACTAATTCCGGTGATGCTATGCTTCTTCGCCATGGGATTTGTTGATTTGGTAGGCATTGCCTCCAATTATGTAAAAGCAGATCTTAATCTGACCGACTCGCAGGCAAATATATTTCCTTCGCTTGTATTCTTCTGGTTTCTGATTTTCTCCGTGCCTACAGGTATGCTGATGAGCCGCATCGGTCAGAAGAAAACCGTGTTGCTCAGTTTGATAGTGACATTCGCTTCGCTGCTGCTGCCGGTCTTCGGAGACAGCTACGCACTGATGCTGATTTCTTTCTCCCTGCTGGGAATAGGCAATGCGTTGATGCAGACTTCATTGAATCCGCTACTTTCTAATATCGTTCGTGGCGACCGTCTGGCAAGTAGCCTTACTTTCGGACAGTTTGTGAAAGCCATTGCATCTTTTCTCGCACCTTACATCGCCATGTGGGGAGCTACACAAGCTATTCCGTCTTTTGATATGGGCTGGCGCATTTTGTTCCCGATTTACATGATTGTAGCTATCATCGCCATTCTTTTACTCAATGGCACTAAAATAGAGGAAGAAAAGGAAGAAGGCAAACCATCTACATTTGGACAATGCCTGGCGCTACTTGGCAAACCGTTCATCTTGCTCTCTTTCATCGGAATCATGTGCCATGTAGGTATCGATGTCGGTACGAACACTACCGCTCCGAAGATTCTGATAGAACGACTCGGCATGACACTGGACGATGCGGCTTTTGCAACGAGTCTCTATTTCATCTTCCGTACGCTGGGTTGTTTTCTGGGTTCTTTCATCTTGCGCAAGATGTCTCCGAAATCTTTCTTCGGCATCAGCGTCATTATGATGCTTGTTGCCATGGTGGGACTGTTCATCTTCCATGAGAAAGCAATCATCTACGCTTGCATCGCTTTGATTGGTTTTGGCAATTCCAATGTGTTCTCCGTCGTTTTCTCTCAGGCATTGCTGTATCTGCCAGGCAAGAAGAACGAAGTTTCCGGTCTGATGATTATGGGACTATTCGGAGGAACGGTGTTCCCGTTGGCAATGGGAGTGGCTTCGGACACGTCGATGGGACAAAACGGGGCAATAGCTGTGATGACGGTAGGTGTGCTTTATCTTTTGTTTTATACGCTGCGTATCAAAAAATAACTTTATATTTGGAAAACAATTAAATCTGTAAATCATGAATAATATAATCGTAGGAATGGGTGAAGCACTCTGGGATGTGTTGCCCGAAGGAAAGAAAATAGGTGGTGCTCCGGCAAACTTCGCTTATCACGTTTCACAATTCGGCTTCGACAGCCGTGTGGTGAGTGCTGTGGGTAAAGATGCGCTTGGAGATGAAATATTGGAAATATTCAAAGAAAAGAAACTGAATACGCAAATTGAGCAGGTAGACTATCCCACCGGAACCGTGCAGGTGACGTTGGATGATGAAGGTGTGCCTTGCTATGAAATAAAAGAGGGTGTGGCATGGGATAATATTCCTTTCACGGACGATCTCAAACGTTTGGCTCTGAGTACACGTGCCGTTTGCTTTGGCTCATTGGCACAGCGTAGTCCTGAAAGTCGTGCAACTATCAATCGCTTTCTGGATACAATGCCCGATATTGACGGTCAACTGAAGATATTCGATATCAATCTCCGTCAGGAGTTCTACACTAAAGAGGTATTACGCGAATCTTTCCAGCGCTGCAACATTTTGAAGATTAACGATGAAGAACTGGTGACTATCAGCCGTATGTTTGGCTATCCGGGCATCGACTTACAGGATAAGTGCTGGATTTTGTTGGCGAAGTACAACCTGAAGATGTTGATTCTTACTTGCGGCATCAATGGTAGTTATGTATTTACTCCGGGTGTCGTTTCCTTCCAAGAGACACCGAAAGTTCCGGTAGCCGATACGGTAGGAGCAGGAGATTCATTCACGGCAGCTTTCTGTGCTTCCATTCTGAAAGGTGTGCCGGTTCCCGAAGCGCATAAGTTTGCTGTAGAAGTCTCGGCTTATGTTTGTACGCAGAGCGGGGCGATGCCGGAATTGCCGCAGGTGCTGAAGGATAGGCTGTTCTGATAGTACATCTTTTGTTTTTGATTATAAAGTAATTGAAAGGCTGGCTTGATGTTTTCAGGTCAGCCTTCTGTTTTGTTGCTCAATCTGTTGCTTATCTTCCTTATTGTACGGAAATGAATCAATGTGCTAATGTGCCAATATGCCAATTACCGTGCGGCACACAGCGCAGC
>NZ_URFY01000008.1 GCF_900547205.1 uncultured Bacteroides sp. | reverse complement strand
CACACAGCGCAGCCATTGGCATATTGGCACATTAGCACATTGATAAATTGTTCAATCCCATGCAAGTATGAATTAATTTAAAAGCCTTTTTGCACTGATAAAGATTAACTAATTTTTCATATCATCCAATTTATGTTTATCTTTGCACCCGCTTAGGTGATGCAACGAACACACTGCTCGCTGCATAAAAGGGAATCCGGTGAGAATCCGGAACAGTGCCCGCTACTGTGATACTCATCTCTCCGATGCGATGCGCAAAAGAGGTACGAAAAGCATTACTACACATACCACTGCCACGATGCCGAAAGGCCGGACGGGAAGGTAGCTTTTCGAAAAGGGATAGTCAGGAAACCTGCCAGGCAAATACAGATAATAGTGCCGCCCCGGGGTCAGGGAAGCCGATTATTCACTTTTTATACATTATTTCAATGAAAAGAAAATGCTTGCTAAACATCCTCCTGGCAGGATGTGCAGTAATGTTATCCGTCCTCTGTCAGGCACACGAGGGGGGAAACTTCGTTGCCTCCGACATGATGGCTACTATGCAGCCGGGCGACAAGGCTGCTCTATTGATGGTGCACTTCGGCACAACCTACGACGACACCCGCACCAAAACCATCGACGCAATCAACACAAAAGCGCAGGAAGCCTTTCCACAACTGGAACTTCGCGAAGCTTACACATCGCGCATCGTCAAGCGCCGCCTCAAAGCACGCGGCATCGACAAACCCACACCACTCGAAGCCCTGCTGAAACTATGCGGAGAAGGCTATACGCACGTCATCGTGCAAAGCACCAACATCATTGAAGGCGTAGAAATGGAATCGCTCAGACACGACGTAGCTTCCGTTGCCCCCTTCTTCAAGGAAGTGCGCATAGGCACTCCACTGCTCTACTCGGTGGAGGACGTGGACGCAGTGGCGGACATCCTTGCCGCCGGAAAACCGGAGAAAGGCAGCGTAGTGCTAGTAGGGCACGGAACTTATACCCCCAGCACAGCTTCTTACGCCATGATGGACTATATGCTGAAAGCCAAAGGGTTGAAGAACTTCCATGTAGGAACCATCGAAGGTTATCCCACTTTCGACACCATGCTCCAACAACTCAAAGACAGCAAAGCCCGACAAGTGACACTTGTTCCTTTTATGTTCGTTGCCGGAGATCATGCCAACAATGACATCGCTGTAGACTGGAAAGAAACTCTCGAAAAAGAAGGGTTGAAGGTTGACGTGCGAATGCAAGGACTGGGAGAAATCCCCGCCATACAGCAGCTTTTTATCGACCATGCCAAGTTCGTGCTCCAGCACCGGACGGTGGGCATCATGGAAAAGAAAGCCAAATACGCAAAAGACAAAGATTAATCAACCCGCCAAAAACACAATGAAAAAACTATTATTAATAGCGATGAGCAGCTTCTTGTTGCTCCCGCTCCACGCGCAGCATAGCAAGAAGGAATATACGAACCTGAACGACTCGGTATTCACCATCGACGAAGTAGTGGTGGCGACCAACTACAAACGCAAAACAGAAGCCCTAAAGCTGGATGTTCCCGCCAAATATATGCCCGTATCTACCAACTCCATCACCTCGGGAATGCTCGAGAAACGAAATATCCGCGACATTCAGGAAGCCGCCCGCTTCCTTCCCGGTGTACGTTTCCGCACCAGTTACGGAGCATTCACCCAGTTTTCCATCCGTGGCTTCGACAACTCGGTGATTATGGTAGACGGCGTGCGCGACGAGCGTTCGTCCATCGACAACTCCTATCCCTTTATGGATTTATCGTCGGTAGAAAGCATCGAACTGCTCAAAGGCCCCGCTTCGGTACTCTACGGGCAATCTGCCGTGGGCGGCGTGCTGAATATCGTGCGCAAAGCTCCCGTGAGCAAACAGAGTATCTATGCACGTGCCGCTGTGGGCAGTTACCACAATAAGCAGGCCACGTTCGGCATGGGCGGCAAACTGGTAGGGCCGCTCAACTATCGCGCCAGCGTCAACTGGCAGGCTCAGGATGGATGGAGAAGCAATGCCAACAAACGGTTCTCCGGTTATCTAGCCTTGGGCGGACAGCTCACCGAGAAGGACGAACTGGACATCCGCCTTGCAGCCAACCGTGACTTCTACGCTACGGAAATCGGCTTACCACCCGCCATGTCTGCCGACATCTTCTCTACAAAAGATGATGCCAAATACCTGAGCAAAGGGGATATGCTGCCGGGACTAAACCGTGAAGCGCGCTACAACAGCGAATCGGACTTCATGTACAACCGCGCTTTCAACGTGTCCGCCATGTATAAACATACATTCAGCGATGCCTTCAAGCTAATGGAAAAGCTGACGTACAGCTACGATGATATCGACTACCTGGGAACTGAATCATTGGACTATCTGACCAGCAGCGAACCCATCTACTCGCATTACTATATGAATAAAGACAAGAAACAATACATCTGCCTGGACTCCATCTACTACAGCTACCCGCTGCGCTTCTCGCACATCTCCAAAACGGTGAACAACCAGCTGGAAACAAGTGGCAAGTTCTATACAGGCTCCATCGCGCACAACTACCTGGGCGGCTATTCTTTCATTACACTCCTGCGAGATTCTTACATGGCCTACAAAGGCGGAGAAACCGGAGTGACCGGCCCCGGAGCAACTGGACACGGCTCGGTATACAACCCTCACAGCATCGGCTGGATGGAAGCTCCCTTCAGATATGTAACCGCACAAAAGACGTTCACTCACGGATTCTACCTGCAAGACCTGATAGAATTTAGCGACAAACTGAAAATGATGCTTGCCGGACGCTACGACTTGTTTATGTATAAAACCGCCAACCTGAACACCAGCGACGGCGGCCGCCACTACGAAAAACCGGAGAGCGATGCCTACAACAAAGTGACCAACCAAGCTTTTACGTTCCGTGCCGGACTGGTGTACCTGCCTGTAGAAAAACTATCCGTATATGCCTCTTACGGCACTTACTTCAAGCCCATCCGTACATTCTATGATGCCAACACGACGTATATCGACAAGAATGGCAAAGAATTTACTCCGACAAACGGTGAAGAAGTATTCAAACCGGAGAAAGGCTTTCAGGTGGAAGCCGGTATGAAATATCAAATTACACGTACGCTAGAAGCTAACGCCAGCGTATTCTACATCAATAAATACAACATGAAGCAAAACCTTGCCACCAAAGGTTCTCAAGTGAATGGCGTAGTATTGGAAAAGTCCGTGGTAGGACAAGTCGGCAAAATGGACTCCAAAGGCTTCGATATCGACATCACGTGGAGCCCCATCTACAACCTGTCGGTAAGCGCCGGATATGGATACACTGATGCGAGACTGCGGGATTTGGCGGACAACCCCTATATGGAGACTCTTAAAAACAAAGACAAGCAATATGCCAACATTCCGAAGCATACCTTCTATGCCTACGGTGCTTATACCGTTTCCAAAGGCGTGCTGAAAGGACTGGGCGTGAACTTCGACACCAGCTTTCAGGACAAGGTATACCGCAACGCAGATAACACCACATTCTTCGATTCCTACTGGCTGACCGACCTCGGACTGTCGTACACGCTGAAAAACAATGTGCGTCTGGGTGTCAATGTCAACAATCTGTTCGACAAAGAATACACCAACCAAGCTCTTGGCAGCCAATTCGTGCCGAGTATGCCCCGCAATTTCATGTTGTCTGCCACTTACACGCTATAATCATGATTTCCAAATTCATGTATACCATCCACAGGATACTGGGCACACTGCTCAGTATCCTGTTTTTAGTCTGGTTCCTATCTGCATTCGTCATGATGTATCATGGGTTTCCACGCGCATCGCAAGCTGAGAAACTGGAAAAGCTGGAACCGCTTCCGTCCGCTCTGCCTTCGCTCCGCGAGATTACGTCCCGCCTTCAGGAAGATGAGCACGTGAAGAATATGTTCGTGAACCGCTACCTCGGTCAAACCGTATTTCATATACGCACCGACCAAAGAGAATACATACTTCCCGCTGACTCTGCCGAGAGCCTACCTACACTCGACGGAAACCGCATCCGCCGAATAGCCGGACTATGGTGTGACGCCCCGGTGGAAAGAACGGATACACTCTTTCGTCTCGACCAATGGATTCCCTTCGGAAACCTAAAGAAAGAGTTTCCTATCTACAAATTTCATTTCGACGATGCAGAGAAACACCAGCTCTACATCGGTTCACAAAGTGGAGAAGTGCTGCAATTCACTACCCGTAGCGAACGCATCTGGGCATGGCTCGGAGCCATTCCGCACTGGGTCTACTTCACGTGGCTACGGCAGGATGCCGCCTTATGGAGCATCACCGTTATCTGGCTATCCGGCATTGGCTGCCTGATGACAATTGCAGGACTATGGGTAGGC
The DNA here is from genome assembly GCF_900547205.1 of uncultured Bacteroides sp. Classification (GTDB taxonomy): domain Bacteria; phylum Bacteroidota; class Bacteroidia; order Bacteroidales; family Bacteroidaceae; genus Bacteroides. The sequence goes on along the minus strand of NZ_URFY01000008.1, from coordinate 131,456 downwards.
ATCGACGTCTGGCGGCGCACGCGCAAACGTGGAAAGGGATTTTCGCCTTATCGCAAAAAGTGGTATCACTGGCACTTCGTGACGGGAATCGTCTTCGGACTTTTTGTCCTTACTTTCTGTTTTAGCGGAATGATGTCTCTGGCAGATGTACCGGCATGGATAAGTAAACCGTCGATAAAGATAAACCCGATGCGGGAGATGAAAAAGGATGCACCGGAACCGGACAGATACCTGCTCGACTATCGACAGGTGTTGGCGAACTATCCGGATGCCCGTCAACTGGAATGGGGCAACTTCCGCTCTACACCTTATTATATAGTGAAGCGCAGCGAAGGCGATTTGTATATCGACGCCACCGATTCCCTACCCCATCCGCTGAAGCTATCCGAAGAACAAGTGACGGCAGCCGTCAGAGCCATATATGGAGACAGTGCCCGCATCCGTACAGAGCTGATAGATAAATTTGAAACTTACTACCGCGACATGAGCCGGATGTACCCCGGTCGCAGCCTACTGCCCGTATGGAAAATCACCGTAGAGGATGCCGACCGCAGTTGTTACTACATCCACCCGGAAACGGCGAGCGTAAGATACGTCAACAGCACCGCACGGTGGAAATACTGGATGTATACCGCCCTGCACCGCCTTCGCGTACAGGGATTGAACTCTTCGCCAACACTACGCAAAGGGATTCTTTGGGTGTTGCTGCTGGGTGGCACTGTCTGTTCGTTGAGTGGCGTGGTGCTGGGAGTGAGGTATATACAGCGTAAATGCAGAAGGTAAGCTGAGACTCAAACGATGGTAATTATACGTTTTTACCCTAGTTTTTTGCATAAAATGCAAAAAAACTAGGGTTTTATGCATATTATCTCCAAAATATTGCATACTTTTGCGCCATTCTTAGAATAATTATACAATGAAGAAGAAAGCAAATCGGTTAGACGCCATCAAAATGATTATCTCGAGCAAGGAGATTAGTTCGCAGGAAGAACTGTTGCAAGAGCTGAACCGTGAGGGCTTCGAACTGACTCAAGCCACCCTCTCCCGCGATTTGAAACAACTGAAGGTAGCCAAGGCTGCAAGTATGAACGGAAAGTATGTATATGTGTTGCCAAACAATATTATGTATAAACGTTCTACCGACCAAAGTCCAGGAGATATGTTGCGCAGCAACGGATTCATCTCCTTGCAGTTTTCAGGTAACATAGCCGTCATCCGTACCCGGCCCGGCTATGCCAGCAGCATGGCTTATGATATCGACAACAATGAGTTCAGTGAAATATTGGGAACTATTGCCGGAGACGATACCATCATGTTGGTGCTGCGCGAAGGAGTTACCACAGGCAAGATACGCCAGCTTTTATCACTCATTATTCCGAATATTGAATAATTATACCTATTTATATATATAAAGAAATGGACACTCAGCAAATAGATGTTATGGTAGCCGACGCCTCACATGAGGTTTACGTTGACACTATTTTGGATACTATCAGAAAGGCTGCCGCTGTACGCGGAACAGGAATCGCAGAAAGAACACACGAATACGTAGCGACAAAGATGAAGGAAGGAAAGGCGATTATCGCTCTCTGTGGCGATACATTTGCCGGTTTCACCTACATCGAATCTTGGGGAAACAAGCAATATGTAGCTACCTCCGGCCTGATCGTTCATCCCGATTTTCGTGGGTTGGGACTGGCAAAACGTATCAAACAGGCTTCTTTCCAACTCGCACGCCTTCGATGGCCGAGAGCGAAAATATTCAGTCTTACTTCCGGAGCAGCCGTGATGAAGATGAACACGGAACTAGGCTACGTGCCTGTCACCTTCAACGAGTTGACGGACGACGAGTCTTTTTGGAAAGGATGCGAAGGGTGCACCAATCATGATATTCTAGTTGCCAAAAACCGTAGGTTCTGCATCTGCACAGCTATGCTGTACGACCCAGCAGACCCATGGAACATAAAAAAAGAAAAAGAAAGAAATAACATTTAAAAATATACAGCACTATGGAAGAAAAGAAGAAAAAAGTAGTGGTGGCATTCAGCGGCGGACTGGACACATCGTTCACCGTCATGTACCTCGCCAAAGAAAAAGGTTACGAAGTATATGCAGCTTGTGCCAATACAGGCGGTTTCAGCGAAGAACAACTGAAAACGAACGAAGAGAATGCCTATAAACTAGGAGCTACGAAGTACGTGACAATCGACGTCACTCAAGAATATTATGAGAAGAGCCTGAAATACATGGTTTTCGGAAATGTGCTGCGCAACGGTACTTATCCTATTTCTGTCAGCTCCGAACGTATCTTCCAAGCACTAGCCATCGCACGCTATGCCAACGAAATCGGTGCGGACGCCATCGCCCACGGTTCTACCGGAGCAGGCAACGACCAGATTCGCTTCGACATGACGTTCCTCGTACTGGCGCCGAATGTTGAAATTATCACGCTCACCCGCGATATGGCATTGAGCCGTCAGGAAGAAATAGACTACCTGAACAAGAATGGTTTCAGCGCCGACTTCACCAAACTGAAATACTCGTATAACGTAGGCTTATGGGGTACTTCCATCTGTGGAGGCGAAATCCTCGACTCCGCACAGGGACTACCGGAAACGGCTTACCTGAAACACGTTGAAAAAGAAGATAGCGAACTACTCCGCCTTACTTTTGAAAAGGGAGAACTGAAAGCTGTGAACGACGAGAAGTTTGACGACCCGATTAAGGCGATTCAGAAAGTAGAAGAAATTGGTGCTGCATACGGCATCGGTCGTGATATGCACGTAGGCGATACAATTATCGGTATCAAAGGACGTGTAGGCTTCGAAGCTGCTGCACCGATGTTGATTATCGGCGCTCACCGCTTCCTCGAAAAATACACCTTGAGTAAATGGCAACAATACTGGAAAGACCAGGTAGCCAACTGGTACGGCATGTTCCTTCACGAAAGCCAATATTTGGAACCTGTGATGCGCGACATCGAAGCAATGCTTCAAGAAAGCCAGCGCAACGTGAACGGTACGGCTATACTCGAACTCCGCCCGCTTTCTTTCTCTACCGTTGGAGTAGAGTCTGAAGATGACCTCGTGAAAACGAAATTCGGAGAATATGGTGAAATGCAGAAAGGCTGGACTGCCGAAGACGCTAAAGGCTTTATCAAAGTGACTTCTACTCCGCTGCGTGTGTACTATAACAACCATAAAGACGAAGAGATATGATCAAAGCAGGAATCATTGGTGGCGCAGGATACACGGCAGGCGAATTAATTCGCCTGCTACTCAACCATCCGGAGACTGAAATCGTATTTATCAATAGCAGCAGTAACGCCGGAAATAAGATCACCGACGTACACGAAGGACTATACGGAGAAACAGAACTTAGATTTACCGACCAGTTGCCTCTGGACGAAATTGACGTGCTTTTCTTCTGCACGGCTCATGGCGACACGAAGAAATTCATGGAAAGTCACAATGTGCCCGAAGATTTGAAAATCATCGACTTGTCTATGGATTACCGTATCAAGAGTGATGACCACGATTTCATCTATGGCTTGCCGGAACTGAACCGTCGCGCCACCTGCACGGCGAAGCACGTAGCCAATCCCGGTTGTTTTGCCACTTGCATTCAGTTGGGGCTGCTTCCGCTTGCCAAGAACCTGATGTTGACGGATGATGTAATGGTAAATGCTATTACCGGAAGTACCGGAGCCGGAGTGAAACCCGGAGCTACCAGCCATTTCAGCTGGAGAAACAATAATATGAGTGTGTACAAAGCATTCGAGCACCAGCACGTACCGGAAATCAAGCAATCACTGCAACAGTTGCAAACAAGCTTCGATTCGGACATTGATTTCATCCCTTATCGGGGCGACTTCCCGCGTGGAATCTTCGCAACCATAGTGGTAAAGACTAAAGTATCTCTCGAAGAAATCACCCGTATGTATGAAGAATATTATGCCAAAGATTCATTCGTGCATATCGTGGACAAGAACATAGATTTGAAACAAGTAGTCAATACCAATAAATGCCTGCTCCACCTCGAGAAGCATGGCGACAAACTATTGATTATCTCTTGTATCGACAACTTGCTGAAAGGCGCCAGCGGACAGGCCGTTCATAACATGAACCTCATGTTCAATCTGGAAGAAACCGTAGGACTACGTTTGAAGCCCAGTGCGTTTTAATAACGGTATAATCACTAAACGTTAACCACTAATCGTTAATCATTAAACGTTTACCAACATGAAATTATTCGATGTATATCCTTTATACAACATCAACATAGTCAAAGGAAAAGGGTGCAAGGTATGGGACGAGAACGGAACGGAATATCTTGACCTTTACGGAGGTCATGCCGTTATTTCTATCGGTCATGCACATCCTCACTATGTGGAGATGATTAGCAATCAAGTAGCCAATCTTGGTTTCTACTCTAATTCAGTAATCAACAAGCTACAGCAAGAGGTTGCCGAACGTCTCGGAAAGATTTCCGGCTACGAAGATTACTCCCTGTTTCTTATAAACAGTGGAGCCGAAGCGAACGAAAACGCGCTGAAACTCGCATCTTTTTATAACGGGCGCACGAAGGTGGTGTCTTTCAGCAAGGCTTTCCATGGTCGTACGTCACTGGCAGTGGAAGCGACAAATAATCCGTCTATCATTGCTCCTATCAATAATAACGGGCACGTCACTTATCTTCCCCTGAATGACATCGAAGCCATGAAGCAGGAATTGTCGAAAGGTGATGTATGTGCAGTTATCATCGAAGGCATACAAGGAGTGGGCGGCATCAAGATACCGACTACCCAATTTATGCAAGAACTGCGAAAAGCTTGCAGCGAAACCGGCACTATCCTGATTTTGGACGAGATTCAAAGCGGATACGGACGTAGCGGCAAATTCTTCGCTCACCAATATGATGATATCAAACCGGACATCATTACCGTGGCTAAAGGTATCGGTAACGGTTTCCCAATGGCAGGCGTTTTGATTAGTCCGATGTTTAAGCCTGTATACGGACAGTTGGGTACTACTTTCGGTGGAAACCATCTGGCTTGCTCGGCTGCACTTGCCGTAATGGACGTAATGGAGCAGGAAAACTTGATTGACAATGCCGCCAAAGTAGGAAATTATCTACTCAACGAACTCAAGAAGTTCCCACAAATCAAGGAAGTACGCGGACGGGGCTTGATGATTGGACTCGAATTTGACGAACCAATCAAAGAGCTGCGTAGTCGCCTTATCTACGATGAGCACGTATTTACCGGAGCAAGCGGTACGAATGTACTTCGCTTACTGCCCCCTCTCTGCCTCAGCATGGAGGAAGCAGACGAGTTCCTTGCCCGCTTCAAGAAAGTACTCTAATCGCTCATTTGATTAATAAACAGCCAACAACGAAAGCAGCCTGTAATTGAAAATTATTTCTTATCGGGCTGCTTTTTGTTTTTTCGTAATTTACCGTTACCTTTGTGTGTGACAACTCATTAAAACAAGCATATATATATATGAAAATAGCTATTATCGGTGCAGGAAACATGGGAGGTTCAATAGCCCGTGGCCTGGCAAAAGGAAGTCTGATTGAAGATTCCAACCTCGTTGTATCCAATCCCAGTCCGGGCAAACTGGAGAAACTTAAAAAAGAATTTCCGGGAATAACGACTACCCACAATAATGCAGAAGCAGCCATGGGAGCCGATATAGTTATTCTTGCGGTGAAGCCTTGGTTTATGGAACCGGTAATGCGCGAGTTGAAACTAAAAAGCAAACAGATACTCGTATCGGTAGCCGCCGGTATCAATTTTGAATCTTTGGCCCACTATGTAGTTGCACCGGAAATGGCGATGTACCGCCTGATTCCGAATACAGCCATCAGCGAACTGGAAAGCATGACACTTATTGCCGCGCGAAACACCAATGATGAACAAGATCAATTTATCCTACGACTATTCAAAGAAATGGGAACAGTGATGCTCATCCCCGAAGATAAGATAACTGCGGCCACCGCACTGACTTCTTGCGGCATTGCTTATGTGCTCAAGTATGTTCAGGCAGCCATGCAAGCCGGCATCGAAATGGGCATTCGCCCGAAAGATGCCATGGAAATGGTAGCACAATCATTGAAAGGTGCAGCCGCATTGATTCAGAACAACGATACTCACCCCAGCGTGGAAATTGATAAAGTAACTACTCCGGGCGGAATTACGATTAAAGGTATTAACGAACTGGAACACAACGGGTTCACTTCCGCTATTATCAAAGCTATGAAAGCATCGAAATAACGAATCACTAAATAACTAATCACTAAATAACATGAATGACCAGATTAAACAAATAGCAGAACGCCTCCGCGGATTACGTGACGTGCTGGAACTTACTTCCGAAGACATTGCCCGCGAAGCAGACATTTCTGCTGAAGAATACCGGCTTGCAGAAACCGGAGAGTATGATATTTCCGTCAGTATGCTGCAAAAGATCGCCCGTACTTACAATATCGCCCTCGATGCCTTGATGTTTGGCGAAGAACCGAAAATGAGCAGTTACTTCGTGACCCGTGACGGCAAAGGAACAAGCATCGAACGTACGAAAGCCTACAAATACCAGTCGCTAGCTGCCGGATTCATGAACCGCACTGCCGACCCGTTTATCGTCACCGTTGAACCGAAAGCAGACGATGAACCTATTCATTACAACCAACACAATGGACAGGAGTTCAACCTCATTATCGAAGGACGTATGCTTATCAATATTGATGGTAAAGACATCATCCTCAACCAAGGAGACAGTATTTATTTCAATTCAAAACTTCCACATGGCATGAAAGCGCTCGACGGCAAAATGGTGCGTTTTCTGGCAGTGATTATGTAATAACATCATGGTAGAAAGATTTTTATCACAGACCTCTTTTACCTCACAAGAGGATTTTATCAAGAACTTAAAGATAAATGTTCCGGAGAACTTCAACTTCGGTTACGACGTAGTGGACGTGTGGGCTGCCGAACAACCCGACAAGAACGCTTTGCTCTGGACAAATGACAAAGGCGAAAGCCGCCAATTCTCATTTGCTGATATTAAGCGCTATACCGATATGACGGCTTCTTACTTTCAAAGTATGGGCATTGGTCGTGGAGATATGGTAATGCTGATTCTGAAGCGCCGCTATGAATTTTGGTACAGCACCATTGCTCTTCACAAGTTGGGAGCAACTGTTATCCCAGCCACTCACTTGCTTACTAAAAAAGATATTATCTATCGCTGCAACGCTGCCGATATCAAAATGATTGTAGCTGCCGGCGAAGGTGTAATCGTGCAACATATCAAGGAAGCCATGCCCGACTGCCCTACTGTAGAAAAGCTAGTCAGCGTAGGTCCCGACATCCCCGAAGGTTTCGAAGACTTCCATCAAGGTATTGAAAACGCCGCTCCGTTTGTACGTCCCCGACACGCAAATACCAACGACGACATCTCCTTGATGTACTTTACTTCCGGCACTACCGGAGAGCCTAAAATGGTGGCACACGATTTCACCTACCCATTAGGCCATATCGTAACCGGTAGCTTCTGGCACAATCTGGACGAAAACAGCCTTCACCTTACCATTGCCGACACCGGTTGGGGAAAAGCCGTATGGGGGAAACTCTACGGACAATGGATTGCGGGTGCAAACATCTTCGTTTACGACCATGAAAAGTTCACCCCGGCTGCTATTCTGGAAATGATACAAAACTATCGCGTCACTTCCCTTTGCGCACCTCCCACTATCTTCCGCTTCCTGATTCACGAAGACCTGACGAAGTTCGACTTGTCGTCACTCAAATATTGCACCATCGCCGGAGAAGCGCTGAACCCCGCAGTATTCGAGACTTTCAAGAAACTGACAGGAATCAAACTGATGGAAGGCTTCGGACAAACGGAAACCACACTCACCATAGCCACCATGCCTTGGATGGAACCGAAACCGGGAAGTATGGGATTGCCGAACCCTCAATATGACGTTGACTTGATTGACCACGAAGGCCGCTCGGTGGAAGCCGGTGAACAAGGACAAATCGTAATTCATACCAGCAAAGGCAAACCGCTCGGACTCTTCAAAGAATACTATCGCGACGCCGAACGTACACACGAAGCGTGGCACGACGGCGTCTACTATACAGGGGATGTTGCCTGGAAAGACGAAGATGGCTATCTGTGGTTTGTTGGCCGTGCCGACGACGTTATCAAAAGTTCCGGCTACCGCATCGGCCCGTTCGAAGTGGAAAGTGCACTGATGACACACCCTGCTGTGGTAGAATGCGCCATCACCGGAGTGCCCGACGAGATTCGCGGACAAGTGGTAAAAGCTACGATTGTACTATCCAAAGACTATAAATCGCGTGCCGGAGAAGAATTGATTAAAGAATTGCAGAACCATGTGAAGAAGGTGACTGCTCCTTATAAATATCCGCGTGTGATAGAATTTGTCGACGAACTCCCGAAAACAATCAGTGGTAAGATACGTCGTGTAGAGATTCGCCAGAATGATGAGAAATAAGTAAAAAACATCCATTTCATCGATAAAAATCCCCATTAAGCTGTGTGATTAGCAGTTTGATGGGGATTCTTCTTTGGAATGCAATAAATTGGTCAATTTAGATAAATTCCGGTCAATGACTCAAATTTATATATAAATGACTCAAAATTATACCTTAACTTAATTTGCACCGGTTATCTTTGCAGCGGTTATTAATTAAAAAAGATAGTGGTTCAAAAGGTATCCAACTTATGGTGCCATGTGAATATTACACTGCTGCTATGCGAATCATCGGCAACAGAATTTCATAGGTTTTAGGTCAACATATCATTTTTAAGCCGGTTGTGATGGGGGGCGCAACCGGCTTTTTTATTATTATTCAACTTCTGCCCGTGAGTGTATACGCAAACTAGCTTTTTGCAGCCCCTTTCCGGTAGCTTCCAAAATAATTTCCCCGCCTTCATCCTTCGTCTGAACCAAAGCAGTCATCATACCGCTGAACAACTTCATTTCAGGTTTCTGGAAAGACTCCAGTGATGCAGCATTCCCGTTGGCTCCCGCACAATAGGTTCCGGCTCCTTTCACTTTAAAGCGTATTTGGTTGGTAGCAGTGGCACAGAAGTTTCCATCTTTGTCTACCACTCTGACTGTTACAAAACAAATATCCTTTCCATCGGCTTTCAAATCAGTTCTGTCGGGAATCAGTTCAATGCGATATGGTTTTCCTGCCGTATGAATTTCGCGTTCCGCAGCTACTTTTCCGTCATTGTCGTAGGCTACCACTTTCACCGTTCCCGGTTCGTATTTAGTATCCATCCACATCAAGCGATAACGTTGCTGGCGTTTCAAACTCATCATAGAAACGGAATCTGCACTATTATGAACTGTTACTGAGAGGTCTTTCGTACGTTTGCCTTGGCTTTTTCCGTTAATAAACAATTCCGCAGTAGGATAGTTGGTATACACAAATACAGGCGTAATCTCTCCTTCGCGTCCTTCCCAGTTCCAGTGAGGCAGGATGTGCAATGTCTCTTCCTTCTTATTCCAGTGGCTACGATATAAATAATAACGGTCTTTGGGCAATCCGGCAAGGTCGATAATACCAAAAAGGGAAGAGTGGCTGGGCCAGTTAGTATAATAAGGTGTCGGTTCTCCTAAATAATCAAATCCGGTCCATACAAACTCACCGATACAATAAGGCAAATCTTCGTGCTGAATAAAATCATCTTCCGGCAAGTTGGACCATCCGCAATGTTCCACATCGTAGGAAGAAGCCTGATGATCGTCATAAGTTCTCATCCATCCGCGAGTGACGGGGAACTTATAAATACCACGTGAACTTACTGTTGATGCAGTTTCACTACCCAAAATAATCTGTTGTGGAAGTTTCTTGTAATTTGTCTGATACTTATGTGGTCTGTAATTGAACCCTGCAACATCCATTACTGCCGCCATATTATTATTCACAACTGCATCGGGTGCATCCATTCCCTGAGTAACTGGACGTGTAGGGTCTTCGCGATGGCAAATATCCTGTAAGAAACGTGATAGCTTCGGACCTCTGTCACCATTCCATTGGTCGCCCACTTCATTGCCTACACACCACATTACCACACTCGGATTATTGCGATAATGACGTACCGCATTTACCAGGTCTTTCTCTGCCCATTCATCAAACACTTTATGATAGCCGTTAGCACATTTCGCAGCTTTCCATTCATCAAAGGTCTCTACCATCAGCATCATCCCCATTTCATCACAGGCACGCACCAACTCGGGAGCCGGCATATTGTGTGAAGTACGAATCGCATTACAACCCATATCTTTCAGGATACGTACCTGCCGTCTGATAGCCGCATCATTGACTGCTCCTCCCAACGGACCCAAGTCATGATGATTGCACACTCCTTTGAATACCGTTCTTTTCCCGTTCAGATAGAAGCCTTTATTAGGTATAATCTCCAAAGAACGGATACCAAAAGCCACCGTATTTTCATCTTTCAGTACATTGCCTTCGTATACCTTAGAAACGGCTGTATACAGATTGGGAGTATCAGGAGTCCACAATGCCGGTTTCTCCACAACAAAGTCCTGACGGAATTGCGGCTCGCCATGAGTAAACAGTTTGTTTTCGTCTTTGCAGACTACTTTACCCGCTTGATCTTTGATTTCAGTAACAATACGAACATCTTCCTTTTTCCGGTTCTCCGGCATAATCCAAGGAGTTTCCAAATGTATTTCGGCATAATCCTCTTTCACGACTGGGGTAGTCAATTGCTGTCCCCATACCGGGATATAAGAATCTTCCGTCACCAACAAATGCACATTTCTATATAATCCCGCTCCCGGATACCAACGTGAGGATTCTGTTTCATTCTCCAAGCGAACAGCCAGCGTATTATCACCACCTACATTTAAATATGGAGTCACGTCAAAGTGGAATGAATTGTAGCCATAAGGCCAGAAGCCAACTTCTTTTCCATTGAGATATACGCGGGCATGGCTCATAGCTCCGTCGAAAAGCAGCACGGCTCTTTTTCCTTGTTGAAAGTCAGGAGCCTGAAATTGTAGTCTGTACCAGCCTACTCCCACAAAAGGAAGTCCGCCTGTACGACCGGCGTGTTCCATCGCTTTGTCTTGTCCGTCCTGCGTGATAGCCACATTCTGCCGGTCGTTGTTCATACTAAACGGACCGTATATTGCCCAATCATGAGGGACTGTCACTGTTTGCCAATCTTTATCATTGCAATCAATAGTACTGAAAGACTGTTCATCCGTCCTCGTAAACTTCCAGCCTTTTTCAAAAGTGTATTTAGTACGAACAGAATCAGCCCACAATGTACTCAGACTGACACATACAAACAAAAGCAGTAATAGTCCTTTTCTCATAATCATTCAATTCATTAGTTTATTATTGGTTTTTATATCTTGTCAATGCCTCCAGATAATAATAATCAGTTAATGGCAAAGATAATAAAATATGTTCGGTAGCTTTCAATTGCTTTCTGTTTTCCTACTATTTTTGTCCAAATCTCATGATAAAATAGTACGGGAGATAAAATTAGTAGTAATATTTATAAAGAAAAGACGATAGTGACACTCATAATTTTAAGAATAGCCTATCTTTGCCACTGCAACTTTAAATAACACTAATATGAAATTTACTTGTTACATCCTTCGCTTTTTACTTTTTATCGTATGGGCTTTTTCATTCAATACGGCAAGTGTCGCCGAAACCAATCTTTCCCATACCTCGATTCTACAGAATGGTGAATTTGAAACCTTAATGGAAAAGATAAGGGCCGACTTTGTCCAGAACCCCGATATCAACAAATACCTGAACAAGTATGACGACGCACAAGGATGCTTTACCGATGTGGACTACAGCCGTCGGGACCGGACAAACTGGGAGCCGCTCATCCACATAGACCGATTGTATGATTTTGCTTTTGCATACACGAATCCTCAAAACGCATTTTACCAAAACGAAGATATCTACCATAAAATAGTGAAAGGCCTAGAATACTGGTACAACCGTAATCCGCATTGCAACAACTGGTGGTACAATCAGATTGCCGAACCGCAAAAGCTCGGTGTATTGCTTATACAGATGCGCATCGGTAAAAAACAAATCCCTTCGGACTTGGAAACTAAAACACTGCAACGCATCCTGAAAGACGGTGGACACCCCGCCAAATGGACCGGAGCCAACCGCACGGACATCGCTCTGCACTGGATTTACCGTGCCTGTCTAGAAAAGAACGAAGCTGACTTGGAAACAGCCCTCGCGAACGCCTATAGCCCGGTGGAATATACCACGAAAGAGGGCTTTCAGCACGACAACAGTTACTTCCAGCATGGAGTGCAACTCTACATAGGCGGCTACGGAGATGAAATTCTGAAAGGAGTAACACAAGTGGCTATGTACACCAGAGGAACTAAATATGCCATGAGTGCCGAAAAGACGGAGATACTGAGCAAATTCATGCGCGAAACTTATTATCAGACTATTCGCGGTCAACATATGCTTTTCGACGTACTGGGCAGGGGTATGAGCCGGAAGAACATCACCGACAAAAGTGCCACCGCCCTGTTTGCCAGCCGCATGGCTATACTCGACCCCGCCCATGCTGATGAATTTAATGCAATTATACAGCGACTGGAAGGTAACAAACCCGCCAATTATAAAATCAAACCGTTGCACACTCATTACTTCCGCGGAGATTATACCTTGCACGTGCGCCCTCACTATACATTCGACGTGCGCATGGCATCTACCCGCACCATGCGTTGCGAATATGGCAATGGTGAAAACCTGAAAACTTATTTCCTCTCCGACGGATGCACCAACATTGTAACCCGTGGAAATGAATACATCAACATCTTCCCCGTTTGGAACTGGACCCGAATCCCCGGAACCACCGCTCCACAAGTAGACCCCATCCCTATGGCAGCAAGTGACTGGCAGACACGTGGGACTTCTACCTTTGCCGGAGGAGTATCGGACAGCATCTATGGTGTTTCCGCCTATTCATATATGGATAAGTATGCCGGAGTAAATACCGGTGCACAAAAGGCATGGTTCTTCTTTGACGATGAAGTGGTTTGCTTGGGAGCGGGAATTAATTCCACATCTTCTGCGCCAGTGTATACTACCATCAATCAGTGTCTACTTTCAAATGCGGAAGTGACAGTATCAAAAGATAATAAACCGACTTCAGTTCGCAAAGGAGAGTTCGCCTACAATTCACCGGATTGGATATTGCACAATGGTATCGGATATGTTTTCCCACAGGGTGGAAAGGTGTACTTAAACAATTGCGAACAGACAGGTACGTGGTATGAAATCAACCAGACAGAATCCAAGGAGATGCAGCAGAAAGACGTGTTCACGCTGGGATTCAATCACGGAATGTCTCCAAAGAATGATACTTATGCGTATATCGTAGTCCCCGGCATGGATTCGGCTAAAAAGATGAAGAGTTATTATAAGAAAGGTGGCAACATTGAAATTCTGGTTAACACAGACGCTATGCAGATAGTGAGACATAAGAAACTGGGAGTCTGGCAGATGGTTTTCTACCGGAAAGGGACTTTTAAGCATAATGACTTGACGGTAGAAGTAGATAAGCCGTGCGCACTCATGCTGAAGGATATTCATCATTCGGATGCTAGATTGTATATCGCCGACCCCGCACAGGCACAATCAAGCATCAAAGTGAATATAAACATTCCGAAAAGACTCAAAGAAACAAAAACAATTGTTTGCGATTTCAGTCAAACGGGTATTTATGCCGGTGCATCCCGTGTTTATAATCTCTAGAAAAACCTCTGAGATTGATTCATGGTATTCAGTAAATTCGATTATTCTTGCGGAAATGGATGCTTAACATTCCGAAGGACTTGACAAACACTCTTTTTTTTTGTATATTTGTAGCTGTAAGTGCAATAAAAACTATAAATTAAAACTTGAAAATGAAAGAAAGAAATACATATAAGCATCTATATCTTACCGCAAAAAGGTATAAGATCACAACATACAATACAAGTTATTCTTATGAATGCTAGGGTATAAGTAATCCCCTAAAGGCTTAAGGCTGCGATCTCTTACGGGTTTCGTAGCTTTTTTTGTTGCATATATTCACGTTGAAACTAGTAAAACGGTATATAAGAGTTTATAATAAACATGAGACCCGTTTATAATAAACGATATTAGTTTTTATTATAAACTGAAATAGAGTTTATGCAGAAATGATAAGCTATTTTCAACAGATAGCTTTAACAAGAAAACCAAAGATTCGTTTTGGCTTAATCGAATAGTAAATATTAGGTACATAATTTAAGATTGACAGCTACTATATTTCTTGCCCAAAACAGATACTTATGCATCCCCATATTTACGACAAAAACAATGAGCATATTGAACCTATGAGAGTGAACCAATTCTTTCTTCTAAAGTACTCATATACAACGAATAACGGAGACAAAAGAAAAGGGACGAACAGTGAAAATCACCATTCGTCCCCTCAAGTACTCGAAGCGGGACTTGAACCCGCACAGCCGCAATGGCCAAAGGATTTTAAGTCCTTCGTGTCTACCATTCCACCATTCGAGCATTATTTCAAAGAGAGCGGAAAACGAGACTCGAACTCGCGACCCTAACCTTGGCAAGGTTATGCTCTACCAACTGAGCTATTTCCGCGTTTTTTCAACGGGTGCAAAGATAAGGAGTTTACTTCTTTCTGCCAAATCTTTTCGGAGGAAAGTTTTAAAAACTATCCTCCGAAATTCTATTTTATCGCCCAAGCAGTGCTTTCTCAGCTTTCTCCATGCCATAGAAATTGAAGCCTTCGACTATTTGCTGCATCAATGCTGAGATTTCAGCATTACACAGATTGCCTATACTGCCCTCATGCGTATGATGCACTTCTTTACTATGCGAGAATCTGCCAGCTTCAATATCCAGACCTACCTTTTTATAAGCATCACGGAAAGGCATACCTTCGCGTGCCAAACGATTTACCTCTTCTACACTAAAAATAAGCGTATACTTATCATCGTCAAGGATGTGTTCGTTCACTTTTATTTCATTCATGATGTAAGTTGTCATCTGCAAGCAGTCTTTCAGTTCCTGAAAGGCCGGAAGAAAGACTTCCTTTATTATCTGCAAATCACGGAAATAGCCGGAAGGCAGATTGTTTGCAATCATCATAATCTGCTGAGGGAGGGATTGCAACTTATTGCATTTGGCACGTGTCAACTCGAACACATCCGGATTCTTCTTGTGAGGCATGATACTGGAACCTGTAGTACAATCGTCGGGCAACTTCACGAAGCCAAAGTTCTGACTATTGAACATACAGGCATCGTAGGCCAATTTGGATATAGTTCCGGCAATGGTAGCCAGCGCAAAGGCAACATTGCGTTCCAACTTTCCCCGTCCCATCTGGGCATATACTACATTGTAGTTCATCGAATCGAAACCAAGCAATTCTGTTGTCATTGTCCGGTTCAACGGGAACGAAGAACCATATCCGGCAGCAGAGCCCAACGGATTGCGATTGCACATTTTAAAGGCAGCCTGCAAGAACTGCATATCATCCACTAGGCTTTCGGCATATGCACCAAACCACAATCCAAAAGAGGAAGGCATGGCAATCTGCAAATGCGTATATCCCGGCATCAGCACTTCTTTATATCGTTCGCTCTGTAGAATCAACACATGGAAGAGTTGTTCTACGGCTTCAGCAATTTCACGTATTTGCGTACGGGTGAAAAGTTTCAAATCCAACAACACCTGATCATTACGCGAACGCCCGCTATGGATTTTCTTTCCTACATCTCCCAAACGACGGGTCAGCATCAACTCCACCTGAGAATGCACATCTTCTACGCCGTCTTCTATAACAAGCTCCCCCTTCTCAGCCGAAGCGTAAATGCTCTTCAACTCAGACAGCAATTGTTTCAGTTCCTCCTTTGTCAACAACCCGATACTTTCGAGCATCGTGATATGAGCCATAGAGCCGAGTACATCGTGCTTAGCCAGATAAAGATCCATTTCGCGATCACGACCTACCGTGAAGCGTTCGATATCTTTGTTTACCTGAACGGATTTCTCCCAAAGTTTCTGTGCCATAAGAAGATAAGTTTTAAAAATATCAATATTCTACAATAGCCAACATCTCTACCATCTTCTCCAGACCCTCCTGAAGCGGTTTCTGTACCATTGCCTTCATAAACGGATTAAGCTCCAATCCGATAGTTACCTTCACCTTGCACTCTTCTTCTGCCGTTTCAACAAGCTGAATCCACATATTAAAAGGAAGGGGTGAATTGGTAGTTGCCAACTTTATGCAACTACAAGGTTCGCGCTCAACAATCTGCAACGTCAACTGCCCGACTGGAGATACGCTAAAACTCAGTGTATCCGAATCAAAACTAAGATCTTGCACCTTGTCTGCCGGCAAACGGTCTTTGATAGCTTCCAAATTGCTCAAATCAGACAATTTATTATATACTCGTTCCTGACTGTAAGGTATTACCTTCACACTACTCTCAAAATTTGCCATAAATCTCTATCAGTATAAAATAAAAAAAGAACAATCCGGACAGTATTTGTGTTCGGAAAGTTCTTTTTCTAAATATGTAATTAACTAGGTTTATTTACCAGCATCCCAATGTGCGGGGTCTTTGCGCCATTCGTTCAATGCCTGTATGTCTTCTTCTTCGATGTAACCCGTACGAAGAGCAACATCGAGCACTGCTTCATAGTTGGTCAATGTCACCAAAGGTACTTTAGCATTCTTGAATGCTTCTTCGGCAACAGGGAATCCATACGTATAAGCCGCAACCATACCTATTACTTCGCAACCATCGCGACGAATTGCTTCTACTGCCTTCAAGCTACTTCCACCCGTAGAAATCAAATCTTCCACGACAACAACTTTCATGCCCGGGCGAAGTTCGCCTTCGATGAGGTTTTCCAATCCGTGGTCTTTCGGGGTAGAACGAACATACACGAACGGCAGATTCAACGCATCAGCTACTAAAGCCCCCTGAGGGATAGCACCTGTAGCCACACCGGCAATCGCATCTACCTGTCCGAATCGTTCTAATATAAGACGTGTAATTTCAATTTTCACAAAATTACGAAGAGAAGGATAGGACAGAGTTTTACGGTTGTCACAGTAAAAGGGGGATTTCCATCCAGAAGCCCATGTGAAAGGGTTAGCAGGTTGAAGTTTAATAGCTTTAATCTTCAACAGTTTCTCCGCAAATAGTCTCTCTAAGTTTTTCATAACTAAACTAACTATTAATTATTTGCCGCAAAAGTACGGAAATTGAACGAGAATAAAAAGAAGAATCCGTTTATTTTTTCACTCCACAGGTTCCTCTTCTTCAGGAATGTCTATACACCGCCTGATATCCTTCAACTCGAAGCCACGACTCATGGCAAATCGCATCAACTTTCCATTCAACTCATAATCATCTTTTGCATGGATGCTTTTTCGCTTTGAAGCCAACAAGCCGCGAAGAATGGTGAGATATTCCTCATCGTCGATCTCATTCAGATAACGCCATGCTACGTCATTGGGAATCTTCTTCATATAGAGTCCCTGCGCAATTTTCATCTTTCCCCACTTGGAAAAACGATACTTGTCGTTTACGAATGCCTTGCAGTAGCGTTCGTCATCGATATACTTTTCTGCTTCCAGTTGGTTCAGAATACGAGTAATGGTGTCGTAGGCTATTCCCCAACGCTGTAATTTCTCATTTATCTCTGCCCGGCAATGCTCGGCAGTGGAGCAATAAGAGGCTACTCGACTTAAAGCCTCTTCATCAGTTAATTGTGCACTCATCGGTTTGCTGTAACTATTCTTTCTTTTCCAAATATGTCTCTAATAACACGGACTTCATGATAATGGTTCATTTCAAGTATGTGTGCTGTTTCCCGGCCATAAGCCTGGTTGATTTCAAAATAAAGTTTGCCGCCCGGCAAAAGGATTTCACGCCCTATGAGGGCAATCCGACGATAGAAGCGTAGCGGGTCTTCGTCGGGAACAAACAGGGCCAGTTCCGGTTCCCAATCTAGCACATTGACTTCCATCTCGCGTTTTTCTGCTTCGGTGACATAAGGCGGGTTGCTGACAATAACGTCATACATCGGCGCCTTGGCGGCTGGCTCGGCAGTCAAGACGTCTTTCTGCTGAAACACGACACGAGCATTCAGTTCTTCATTGTTCGCACGAGCGATGACCAACGCTTCTTCCGAAACGTCCCAAGCTTCGACTTTTGCGTCGGGAAGGCTTTTGTCCAGAGAGATGGCAATGCATCCGCTTCCCGTACCTATATCTAATAGGTGACGGGCATCCGGATTCTCCTTTACTATCAGTTCCACCAGTTCGGCTGTCTCCGGACGGGGAATCAATACGCCTGGAGCTACCTTAAATCTCCTCCCGCAAAACTCTGCAAAGCCACGAATGTACTGTATTGGCTCATTTTTCTGCAAACGGATTATAATGTTTTCTAATTCACGCTGTTTGCATTCGGATAAAATTATATCTTTGCCCATGTAAATGTCAAGCGCATCCAAGCCGAGCATATCACAGCAGATCAGCATCGAAAGAGCTTTTGCCTCTTCCGGAGGATAGATATCCTGCAATGACTGGCGAACGTAATTAGTGATGCGATTCATATTTTCACAATTTCGGAGTGCAAAAGTAAGAATAATATAGCGAAGAGTACCAAAATGGAAGAAGAAAAATACATGAGACGTTGTATTGAGCTCGCAGGGAACGGGCTATGCAACGTTGCTCCCAACCCGATGGTAGGGGCCGTTATCGTTTGTGACGGGCGCATTATCGGTGAAGGTTATCACGTTCGCTGCGGAGAGGCACATGCCGAAGTCAACGCCATTCGGTCCGTTAAAGATGAGACTTTACTGAGACGCTCTACCATCTATGTCAGCCTGGAGCCTTGCTCACATTATGGGAAGACACCACCTTGTGCGGACTTAATCATAGAGAAACAGATTCCCCGCATCGTCGTCGGATGCCAGGATCCTTTTTCTCAAGTAGCGGGAAGAGGGATACAAAAATTGAAGGACGCCGGACGGGAAGTAGTGGTTGGCGTTTTAGAGAATGAATGTAAGCATTTGATTCGGCGATTCATTACTTTTAATACGCTTCAGCGCCCTTTTATCACTCTGAAATGGGCGGAATCGGCGGATCATTTCATCGATATAGAACGAACGGACGGTAAGCCAGTAGTGCTTTCCTCCCCTCTCACCGCCATGTTGGTACATAAAAAAAGGGCGGAAGCCGATGCTATTATGGTGGGTAGGAGGACAGCGTTACTAGATAATCCTTCGCTGACGGTACGCAACTGGTACGGAAAGAATCCAGTCCGGCTCGTTCTCGACCGTAATCTGTCTCTCCCAAATGATTTACAGATATTTGATGGAAGTGTGCCGACGTTAGTATTCACAGCTAAAGAATATACGGATAAAACTAATGTCACATACATCACAATTGACTTTAGCCAAAAACCTTTAGAGCAAATAATGAAAGAATTGCATCAACGAAAAATACAGTCACTACTGTTAGAAGGCGGAAGCCAGCTACTTCAATCATTCATTGATAATGGGCTATGGGATGAAGCATACATAGAAAAGTGCCCCCAAAGACTCCATTCCAGTGTTAAAGCACCTGAAATAAGCGATAATTTTAGTTATTCGCCCGAAGAACACTTCGAAAGACAGATTTGGAAGTATGTTCGCGGCGATTAGCTAAAATAGTCCTGTTCAGGCTGTTTTACGTCGATAAAAACAGCGTTATTATCTATAATTTTATATAAAACTTACTGGGAATGTTCATTATCGGAAAAAATGTTCCTATTTTTGCAACTTGTAAATAAACACAATCTTTCAAATGAGAATAAAGTTTTTATCATTCATTGCGAGTTTTTTCTTGGTGTCACTTGTTATCACGTCATGCCTTGATGACGACAATAACATCGAATATAGTCCGGATGCGACTATACATGCGTTTGAGCTTGACACTGCAGGCTATGGGAGTTATAAATTCACAATCGACCAGCTTAAAGGTCTCATCTATAATGAAGATTCTCTTCCCGTTCATGCCGATACTATTATTGATAAGATTAAAATAACTAAGTTGACTACAGCATCGGGCATAGTGACGATGCTAGACCAAAACAATAAAGATTCAATCATCAATATTAATGATTCAATAGACCTTCGTAACCCTTTAAAAATCAAGGTTTGGTCTACAGAAGCATTAGCTAGGATATCACCGGAGCAGACCAAAGAATACACCATTACAGTAAGGGTACATAAACATGACCCGGATTCGTTGAGTTGGGGATATGTGGGAAAGATGCCGAATGAAATTAAGAGCGAACAAAAAACGGTTATTTTAGGAAATAAGATTCTTACTTACTCTATAGTCAATAATGTGCTGACACTCTATAGCTCACAGAAAGGCAATAGTATGTATTGGACTTCAGAGTCCTTGGGCACAGTCCCATTTAACAATGCTCTACCCACATCGATTATACCATATAAGGAGAAATTATATGCGACTACCGAAGGGGACAATACTGTCTATGAATCTACAGATGGAATTGCATGGACAGAATCGAGTTTATTCCCCAAAGGACAAGTAGCTCTTCTTCTTGCTCCATTGAAAAACAGAATTACATTTATCAAAATAGATAACGAAAAAAAGGTCTTTGATTCTACTGCTGAAATAGTCTCCAGAACGGGAGAAAAGAAAACACTTCAAGCTGTGCCTGATGATTTTCCAACTGGAAACATATCTTATACTTCTTATTCTACATCAACAGGGAAAGAAGCTATAATGCTTATTGGAACGTATAAGGAGCAACCAACCATTGGAACAACTAAAACAATTGTGCCTTGGGTATTCATGGGAGAGATATGGGTATCATTAACTCCTAATAACGTTGACACCAGTTGCCCTGCATTGGTCAACCCGTCTCTTATGTATTACAATGACCAGTTCTATATTTTTGGAGATGGTTTTGATTCATTCTACACTTCATCAGGAGGTATTGCATGGAGAAAGGCAAATAATAAATTCTCTTTCCCTAATCAGGATTGGAGTATTGAAAACTTTAAGCCAAGCATTGAAAAGCCAGAATTTAGAGGAAGAGCAAATTATTCTATGGTGCTAGACGAAGAAGAAAGTTTCATCTATATCCTGTTTAGAGAAGAAGAGAATGTGACTTTCACAGAAGAAGTAGAAAAAGTTGAAGAGACTCGTGCGACTGAGCCTATAGATAGAGGTCCTTACAGACATGATTCTGAAGTATGGCGTGGCCGTCTGAATCAACTATGGTTCGACTTTGCTAATGCCGGTAAATAAATAGAGGTATACGTTTAAAATAAAAAGATGTCCTATATAGAACAAATAGACAAAACTCGGATACCCCAACACGTAGCCATCATCATGGATGGCAACGGACGGTGGGCAAAGCAACGGGGAAAGGAACGTACTTACGGTCACCAAGCAGGTGCTGAGACGGTACAGAAAATTACCGAAGACGCTGCCCGGCTGGGAATTAAGTATCTGACTTTATACACTTTCTCCACCGAGAACTGGAATCGACCACAGGACGAAGTGGCGGCTCTGATGAATCTATTACTAGATTCTATTGAAGAGGAGACATTGATGAAAAACAATATTCGCTTCGGTATCATTGGTGATTTTAACAAATTACCGATGGAAGTACAGAAAAGTTTGACATTATGCATGGAGCATACAGCTAAGAATACAGGTATGAGTCTGATACTGGCACTCAGTTACTCTTCCCGTTGGGAAATAACCGAAGCTGTACGACAAATTGCGATACAAGTTAAGACAGGAGAAATATCTTCTGAACAAATAACAGATGAGCTCATAGCTTCTCACCTATCAACCAATTTCATGCCCGACCCCGATTTATTAATCCGTACGGGAGGTGAAATTCGACTAAGCAACTATCTATTATGGCAATGTGCTTATTCGGAGCTTTATTTTTGTGATACCTTTTGGCCTGATTTTGACAAAGAAGAATTCTACAAAGCCATTTACGAGTATCAACAAAGAGAACGCCGGTTCGGTAAGACCAGTGAACAAATCAGCTAACAAAATTCGAAACATCAAATTATAACATAAATGCATTATCGTATTTCCTTTATATTCGTAACGTTTATCTGCCTGTTCTGCTTCGCAACAACAGGCATTGCGCAAAATGCTAGCACCGATGAAGACTCGAAACCTGTCATCTTATATTCTGGTACACCCAAGCAGTATGAGATAGCAGACATCAAGGTCGAAGGCGTGAAAAACTACGAAGACTATGTATTGATTGGACTATCAGGACTATCAGTAGGACAAACGATTACTGTGCCGGGTGACGAAATCACCGGAGCAATTAAACGTTATTGGCGCCATGGTCTATTCTCTAATGTACAAATTACAGCAGAGAAAGTGGAAGGTAACAAAATCTGGTTGAAAATCAATCTGACTCAGCGTCCCCGTATCACGGATGTACGTTTTCATGGCGTTAAGAAGTCTGAACGCACTGACTTGGAATCTAAAATAGGTATGATAAAGGGGCAGCAGATTACTCCAAATACTATAGACCGTGCCAAGACGTTGATTAAACGTTATTTTGACGATAAAGGATTCAAGAATGCAGAAGTTGTTATTACTCAAACTGACGATCCTGCCAATGAAAATCAAATGCTTGTTGATATTGATATCGACAAAAAGGAAAAGATTAAAGTACACCATATCGAAATCGCAGGAAATACAGCAATCAAAGACTCAAAGTTAAAGAAGGTGATGAAGAAAACCAATGAAAAGGGTAAACTTCTGAACTTGTTCCGTACCAAGAAATTTGTGCCTGAGAACTATGAAGCGGATAAGCAACTTATCATCGACAAGTATAATGAGTTGGGATATCGTGACGCAATGATTGTGAAAGATAGTGTGACTCCATTTAATGAAAAGACAGTAAATGTCTTCATGGAAATAGATGAAGGTCAGAAATATTATCTCCGTAATGTGACGTGGGTAGGTAATACACTGTATCCTTCGGAAGACCTGAACTTCCTGCTCCGCATGAAGAAAGGTGATGTCTACAACCAAAAGTTGTTGACTGAGCGTACTTCTACAGATGATGACGCCATCGGTAACTTATACTATAACAACGGTTATCTTTTCTATAACCTCGACCCGGTAGAAGTTAACATCGTTGGTGACTCCATCGACCTTGAAATGAGAATCTATGAAGGTCGCCAAGCTACTATTAATAAGATTAATATCAGCGGTAATGACCGTTTGTACGAAAACGTTGTTCGTCGTGAGCTCCGTATCCGTCCGGGACAGTTGTTCAGTAAGGATGACTTAATGCGTTCATTGCGTGAAATCCAGCAGATGGGACACTTCGACCCCGAAAAGCTACAACCGGATATCCAACCGGACCCGATGAATGGTACGGTTGACATAGGTTTGCCTTTGACGTCAAAAGCCAACGACCAAGTAGAGTTCTCTGCAGGTTGGGGACAAACGGGTATCATCGGTAAACTGAGTTTGAAGTTTACTAACTTCTCTGTGGCCAACTTACTTCACCCGGGTGAAAACTACCGCGGTATCCTGCCGCAAGGTGATGGACAGACACTGACTATCAGCGGACAGACGAATGCCAAATACTACCAATCTTACAGTATTTCATTCTTCGATCCTTGGTTTGGTGGAAAACGCCCGAACTCATTCTCGGTATCAGCGTTCTTCTCTGTACAGACCGATATCAGTAGCCGTTACTATAATTCCAGCTACTTCAACAACTACTACAACAGTATGTATAGCGGTTATGGCGGTTATGGTATGTACAACAATAACTATAACAATTATGAGAACTACTACGACCCGGATAAGTCTATCAAGATGTGGGGACTTTCTGTAGGTTGGGGTAAGCGTCTGAAATGGCCGGATGACTACTTTACACTCTCTGCAGAGTTGGCTTACCAACGCTACAATCTGAGTGACTGGCAGTATTTCCCTGTGACCAACGGTAAATGTAATGACCTTAGCATCTCATTGACCTTGGCTCGTAACTCTATTGACAATCCAATCTTCCCACGTACGGGTTCAGACTTCTCATTGTCAGTTCAGTTCACACCGCCATACTCAATGCTCGACGGTAAAGACTATAAAGGTTACTACAGAGCCGACGGTTCAATCACTCAAAATAATATGAACAAGCTCCACAAGTGGGTTGAATACCACAAATGGAAATTCAAAGGCAAAACATATACCCCGTTGATGGACCCGATTGCTCACCCAAAATGTCTGGTATTGATGACTCGTACAGAATTTGGTTTGCTGGGACATTACAATGAATACAAGAAATCGCCGTTCGGCACATTCGACGTGGGTGGTGACGGTATGACAGGTTATTCAAGTTATGCAACAGAAAGTATCGGTTTGCGTGGTTACGAAAACAGTTCATTGACACCGTATGGTTCTGAAGGTTATGCTTACACACGCCTTGGCATTGAATTGAGATATCCGTTGATGCTGGAAACAAGTACGAACATTTATGTGTTAGGCTTCTTAGAAGCAGGTAATGCTTGGCATGATATCAAGAAATTCAATCCGTTCGACTTGAAACGTTCTGCCGGTGTCGGCGTTCGTATCTTCCTGCCGATGATTGGTATGATGGGTATTGACTGGGGTTACGGTTTCGATAAAGTATTTGGTTCTAAACAATATGGAGGAAGTCAATTCCACTTTATCTTAGGACAAGAATTCTAAATGTATCACCAAAAAACTAAACGTTATGAGAAAGTCTGTTCTATTTATCGCACTGTTATTTGCCATTAGTATGGCAGCCAGCGCACAGAAATTTGCACTAATCGATACGGAATATATTATGAAGAATATTCCGGCCGCTCAAAGCGCTAATGAGCAAATGCAAGAAGCTACGAAAAAATATCAGAGTGAAGTAGAGGTTTTGGCTAAAGAGGCACAGAAGATGTTCCAGGATTATCAAGCAAAATCTTCTACTCTTACTGCCGCTCAAAAGACAAAGAAGGAAGATGAAATCGTAGCCAAAGAGAAAGCTGCTGCCGAACTGAAGCGAACATATTTCGGTCCTGAAGGTGAACTGGCGAAGATGCGAGAAAGGCTGATTACCCCAATTCAGGATGACATTTATGAAGTCGTAAAGGAACTATCACAACAACATGGATACGACATGGTACTCGACAGAGCCTCTGCAACAGGTATAATTTTTGCAAATCCCCGGATAGATATTAGTGATGAAATACTAAGAAAATTAGGATATTCAAATTAATTTCATACATTTGCATCCGGAAACAACTAAAAATCATTCAAATAAATTATAGAACTATGCTAAAAAAAATTGCACTTGTAATGTTGCTTGCACTCCCAATGGGTGTATTTGCACAAAACTTAAAATTCGGTCATATCAATGCTCAGGAAATTGTTTCAGCAATGCCTGAATTTGCTAAGGCTCAAGCTGATATCCAAGCACTTGAAAAACAATTCACTACCGAGCTTCAAAGAAGTCAGGAAGAATTCAACAAGAAATATCAGGAATTCCAACAAGCTATAGCTAAAGATTCTCTTCCGCAGAACATCGCTGAAAGAAGACAAAAAGAGCTGATTGATATGCAACAAAGACAGGATCAGTTTCAGCAGGAAGCTGCCCAGCAGTTACAGAAAGCACAGACTGACGCTTTGACTCCTATCTACAAAAAGCTGGATGATGCCATCAAAGCAGTAGGTGTTTCTGAAGGTGTTATTTATATCTTTGACCTTGCAAGAACTCCGATTCCTTACGTTAACGAATCTCAGAGTATCAATCTGACTGCTAAGGTAAAAACACAGCTCGGTATTAAATAAGCTATAAAAGAACAAGAAATACCGAAAGGGAAAGAGAAAAGAAGATTAGACTTCTTTCTCTTTCCCTTTTTTTCATGTACATTTGCGCACAAATTCCTCGTTCGTCATGAAGCAACATCTATCACATATACCCGGTCCAATCGGAGTATTCGATTCCGGATATGGGGGGCTGACCATCCTTAACAAGATTAGAGAGGTATTGCCCGACTATGACTATATCTATCTGGGAGACAATGCCCGTACTCCCTACGGAACACGGTCGTTCGAAATCGTATATGAGTTCACCCTGCAAGCTGTTACTAAATTGTTCGAAATGGGTTGCCATCTTGTAATATTGGCCTGCAACACAGCATCCGCAAAAGCATTGCGCAGTATTCAGATGACCGATTTACCTGACATTGATCCCGACAGACGTGTATTAGGCGTCATTCGTCCTACAGTAGAATGTATTGGTAGTATAACTAAAAGTCGCCATATCGGAATATTAGCTACGGCAGGTACTATCAAATCCGAATCTTATCCGCTGGAAGTGCACAAACTGTTTCCTGACATACAAGTCAATGGAGTAGCTTGCCCGATGTGGGTGCCGTTGGTTGAGAATAACGAAGCGCAGAATGAAGGAACAGATTATTTTATCAGCAAATATATCAATCAGCTATTGCAAAAAGATGAGCTAATAGATACTGTTATTTTAGGCTGCACGCACTACCCTATCCTACTTCCTAAGATTATAAAGTATATTCCGGAAAACATACGTGTGATTGCCCAAGGAGAATATGTAGCTGAAAGTTTAAGAGATTATCTCAGCAGGCATCCTGAAATGGACGCAAAATGCACCAAGAATGGCGACTGCTATTTCTACACAACAGAAGCTGAAGACAAATTTATAGAATCGGCATCAACCTTCTTAAATCAACAGATTAGCGTTAAAAGGATCTCACTCGAATAAAATAACAGAGAATGATAACCATTTATCCCTTTTTTTGTTATATTTGTAAATATCAATCCCTAATACCATAAAGTCATGAAAGAAGAAGATTATAGCAAGTCTGTAGAAGTATTCTCGGGTTCTCCATGGGAAGCTGAGATCATCAAAGGATTATTGGAAAGCAATGGAATCCTTTGCGTTATTAAAGATGGAATAATGGGGACATTAGCTCCCTATATCGCACCTGCTGTATCCATTCTCGTCACCGAAGATGAATATGAAGCAGCTACTGAGATTATCAGAAGCCGAGCTGAGAAAGGTAACGACTAATACGGTCTAATCCCTCTCTAATATTCTCCAATGAATTTGCGTAGGAGAAACGCACATATCCTTCACCTCCCGTGCCAAAAACAACGCCGGGAGTAATTCCGGTATGCGCACGATGCAGTCCGGATCGCCCAAAGAATGTGTATAATAGTCATTACGATGAAAGAAGTCATTTGTTCCACTTGCGGATTCGTATGTTTCACTGTTTATTTTTTCTCTTTCAAACTGAAAAGATTATTCTTTTTAGGCTATTTTAGTAACATTTCGGCAAAAAGCTATATATTTGTGCTTTCAAATCGTTAGTAAGGATGAAACAGGAATTTGCACGAATCGCAGTTAAAGTAGGCAGTAATGTATTGGCACGTCGCGACGGAACACTGGATGTCACCCGCATGTCGGCACTCGTTGACCAGATAGCTGAATTGTATAAATCCGGCGTAGAAATTATTCTCGTTTCTTCGGGAGCCGTA
Organism: uncultured Bacteroides sp.; assembly: GCF_900547205.1. GTDB lineage: Bacteria > Bacteroidota > Bacteroidia > Bacteroidales > Bacteroidaceae > Bacteroides. The sequence goes on along the minus strand of NZ_URFY01000008.1, from coordinate 103,767 downwards.
GCATCCGGGAGAAGTGAAGTGCATCCGCAAAAGAAACTAGACAGCGTAGATCAGCGCCAATTGTTTTCTGCTGTAGGTCAGGCAAAACTAATAAACCGTTACTACGAACTTTTCCGTGAGCATGGCATACCTGTCGGGCAGGTATTGACTACAAAAGAAAGTTTCGGCACACGGCGCCACTACTTGAACCAGAAGAACTGCATGACAGTTATGCTTGAAAATGGGGTAATCCCGATTGTTAATGAGAATGATACTATATCCGTTAGCGAGCTTATGTTTACGGATAATGACGAATTGTCCGGATTGATAGCTTCCATGATGGATACACAGGCGCTGGTCATACTTAGCAATATTGACGGTATCTACAACGGCTCTCCCTCAGACCCAGCTTCCTCCGTAATCAGAGAGATTGGTCATGGCAAAGATTTATCCAACTATATCCAAGCTTCCAAATCAAGTTTCGGACGAGGTGGAATGCTGACAAAGACCAACATTGCCCGAAAAGTGGCAGATGAAGGAATCACAGTCATTATTGCTAATGGTAAGCGGGATAATATTCTGGTAGATTTAATTCAGCATCCCGATGAAACGCTCTGTACGCGCTTTATACCTTCCACTGAACCAGTCTCCAGTGTTAAGAAATGGATAGCTCACAGTGAAGGATTTGCCAAAGGTGAGATTCATATCAATGAATGCGCTGCCCAAGTGTTGGGTTCTGAAAAGGCAGTCAGTATCCTTCCGATTGGAATTACACATATCGAAGGAGAATTTGAAAAGGATGACATTGTACGCATCATGGACTACGAAGGAAATCAAGTTGGTGTGGGCAAAGTGAATTGCGATTCAAAACAGGCGAGAGAAGCAATAGGGAAACATGGGAAAAAGCCAGTGGTGCATTACGACTATTTATATATAGAATAATTAAAGTATCCTTCTGTGAAATACTTTTTTTCAGCAGAGTTTATTCACATCATTCACTATATTTGCACTGTTTATCTTTCCATTTAACGCAAAAGAGGAGAAAATGACTACAAATTTAAACGAAACCTTTGCTGCTGTGCAGGCAGCAAGTCGTGAATTGGCACTACTAAGTGATGATACCATCAACCGGATTCTAAATGCAGTGGCTGACGCAGCCATTGCAGAAACAACATATATCCTGACGGAGAATGAAAAGGACTTGGCACGGATGGATAAGAATGATCCGAAGTACGACCGGCTGAAGTTGACAAAAGAACGTTTGGAAGGAATCGCTGTGGATACACGTAACGTAGCTACGCTACCTACTCCTTTAGGAAGAATCCTGAAAGAATCCGAACGTCCTAACGGGATGAAGATAACAAAAATCAGCGTACCTTTCGGCGTAATAGGCATCATTTACGAAGCACGTCCAAATGTTAGTTTTGATGTATTTTCTCTTTGTTTGAAGAGCGGTAATGCCTGCATTCTGAAAGGTGGAAGCGATGCCGACAGTTCCAATCGTGCCATCATCAATGTTATCCATGAAGTACTGAAGAAATTTAATATAAATCCACATATTGCAGAATTGCTTCCGGCTGACAGGGAAGCTACCGCAGCACTGCTGAATGCGGTAGGCTACGTCGACTTGATAATTCCAAGAGGTAGTAGCAATCTTATTAATTTTGTGCGCAATAATGCGAAGATACCCGTTATTGAAACCGGGGCGGGCATCTGCCACACTTATTTTGATGAATATGGAGACGTGAACAAAGGAGCGGAAATCATTAATAACGCAAAGACACGCAGGATCAGTGTGTGTAATGCGCTAGATTGTGTCATCCTCCATGAGAAGAGACTTACTGACCTCCCTGCTCTCTGCGAAAAGCTGAAAGACAGCCACGTGATTATCTATGCCGACCCACAAGCTTATCAAGCATTAGAAGGGCATTATCCGGCAGAACTTCTGCAACAATCTACAGAAGAAAGTTTCGGCACAGAGTTCTTGGATTATAAAATGGCCATCAAGACGGTGAAGAGCTTTGAAGATGCCCTTGGGCATATTCAAGAGAACAGTTCCAAGCATAGCGAATGCATCGTTACAGAAAACAAGGAGTGCGCAGCTTTGTTTATCAAAATAGTAGATGCGGCTTGCGTATATGCCAATGTATCCACTGCTTTCACAGACGGAGCACAATTCGGCTTAGGAGCAGAGATTGGCATTAGCACTCAAAAGCTGCACGCACGAGGTCCGATGGGACTGGAAGAAATTACATCTTACAAGTGGATCATCGAAGGAGACGGTCAAACTAGATGGTAAAACAATAAATGAATAATAACGAATTAAAGATAGATAAAATGAAGAAATTTACTTGTGTACAGGACATCGGCGATTTAAAATCAGCCCTTGCAGAAGCATTCGAGATTCAAAAAGACCGCTTCAAATATGTAGAACTGGGACGAAACAAGACATTGATGATGATCTTTTTCAACTCCAGTTTGCGCACCCGCCTCAGCACACAGAAAGCTGCACTTAACCTGGGAATGAATGTAATGGTATTGGACATCAACCAAGGTGCCTGGAAACTCGAAACTGAACGCGGTGTAATCATGGACGGTGATAAACCCGAACATTTACTAGAGGCTATTCCTGTGATGGGATGTTATTGCGACCTGATTGGGGTACGCTCATTTGCCCGTTTCGAGGACCGCGATTTCGACTATAAAGAAACTATTCTGAATCAGTTCATCCAACACTCCGGACGTCCGGTATTCTCAATGGAAGCAGCAACCCGCCACCCTTTACAGAGTTTCGCCGACCTGATTACCATTGAGGAATATAAGAAAACAGCACGCCCAAAGGTTGTTATGACATGGGCACCACATCCTCGTCCATTGCCACAGGCTGTTCCCAATTCTTTCGCAGAATGGATGAATGCCACAGACTACGATTTTGTTATCACTCATCCCGAAGGATACGAACTCGACCCGCAATTTGTAGGAAAAGCCAAAGTAGAATACGACCAGATGAAAGCTTTTGAAGGAGCCGATTTCATTTATGCCAAAAACTGGGCAGCTTATACAGGCGATAATTACGGACAGATATTAAGTAAAGACCGCCAATGGACCGTGAGCGACCGCCAAATGGCTGTGACCAACAATGCTTATTTCATGCATTGTCTCCCTGTTCGTAGAAATATGATTGTGACGGATGATGTGATTGAAAGTCCTCAATCTATCGTGATTCCAGAAGCTGCTAATCGTGAGATTTCTGCAACGGTGGTGCTTAAGAGAATGCTTGAAGGGCTGAAATAAGTAAGATAAATAAATTAGGCACGGAATTCTAAGACTTGCTCAGGTCTTAGAATTCCGTGCCTATAATATTATAAACACTGCTTATTTCTCAACATCCTTGCCACTCCCCTGCCAAGCATTGAATCCCTTATCAAGTTCAAAGACTTTAAAGCCTTTCTTGCTCAGAATCCCTGCTGCCTTCTTGCTCCTACTACCGCTTCGGCAATACACAGCTACGGGCTTCTCCTTTTGCAATAACGAATCCGCCATAGAAGCAAAAGAATCATCCATCACGTTGATATTAATCGTTTTCGCAATATGTCCTTCCGAATATTCTGCGAGCGTGCGGACATCCAAACGCTGTATATCCTCATTTTGAATAAGAGAATCAAACTCCTCCACATTCATCGACTTAAAATCCCCTTTCTGCTGACAGGAGAAAAGAGAAGAAAGAAATAGAAATAGTCCCACGGTTAATTGGATCATTTTAAACATATATACTTTATATTATTCAATTCCTATCCGGCATATAATCAAAACCGGGATTACAATACTTTTCTGATAATTCGGAAGAACCATCCGCACCATACGTAGAATACTTGAATTTAATCGTAATCTTCCGGTCGGGATTCTTCTCATCCACATATTTCGTTAAAGGAACAGAGACATAAGCCCGTCGGTCGTAGAACCCTTCGTCTGCATTGGCATCATGATACAACGTCATAGTAACAACGCCATCCGAATCGAACTCGCTCAAATCTTCCACTATGCCAAAAACGTGCCCTTTACCAGCATTGACTTTCAGATTCAGAATCATATTCAAATAATCCTTGCCCATCCAGATGCTGACCATCTCTACGGGATCATATTTCAATCCCCCTTCATAAACCGGATCGTCCGCTGGCTTAGGCACAGGCGTAACGAGTGTTTGCAAGGAGAAGATTCTAGCTTTGGCAATACCTCCATCCGAAACAACCTCATAGTTACTCAAGAGGCGTCTGGAAGTATTCGGAGAAATGGCAGACCCCGTTCGATCTTCGTATACTGACAACGCATCCCCCTTATCAGGAATGAGCCTCTCTATGCTGCCATCTGCACCCGACGCCACCGTTACAAACTCCAGTTTCACCGAAGGATAGTAATAATCGTCGTCTCCGCAGGCAGCCATCAGGAGAAGCAATCCCCAGAGCCAGACTATCTGTAACTTTCTATTTTTCATCGGCAAGCAGCTAAATGATTTATCAAAGGATTGGCATACATTAATAACAATTTTCCACGCAAAAAGTCCTCATCCTTATTCGGAATATTAATCTTGCCCAGTTGTTGTTCTATATAATTCATAAATTGTTGTTTTTCCTCCTGCGTATAATGAGAGGTAAATTCTGTCGTACCGTTCATCCAGTCATACGCCACGTAGTTGCCCGGATAAATCCGGTAATTGCTATGAATCTTCCGGTCGATACAAGCGGAGATGCGGGCAAACAGTTCCGGTTTTGGCAACGAACGGTCTACGTGTTCCAAATCGGCATTCAAACAAGGCGCCACTTGGAAATGCACTCTACCCTTATAGCCGAAAAGCCCGGTTTGCATATTAATCAAGTCATCCTGCGTGGTCTTTTTATACCCTTCCACATCTCTTTTCAGTTGAAACTCCTGTGCTTTCAGGAAGTCGCAAGGATCATATTCGTACGAAATGGCAAGAGGAGCTATGTTCATCTGCATCAGTCGCTCCACCGTATCACCTTCACCACCCATTACCAGCATCTTCAGTACACTTTCCTGTGTGCGGTCATTGGAGTCTTTGGCACGCCCTTCGCGCTGAGCAATCCAGATGGACTGATTTTTCTCTCCGATGGTGTAGTGCATATAGCGTGACATCCGTGCCGATGATTCCAACATCTGCCGCATCGTCAGCCCCCGCTGCACTATAAATGATTTGTTGACACGCACCAATTTCTTTATCCACGGATAAATCAGCAGATTATCTCCAATCGCAATCTCTACGGTATCCATCCCCTGGTCGATCAGCAAGATAGAGAGGAAACCAGAATCGAGGATAATATCCCTGTGATTGGAGATATAGGTATATGCCTTGCTTTTATCAGCTATAGCAGTATGGTCCAGTGCCAAGCCGGCAGTATGATCGGCCGCTATCTTCCACAAGATGCCATAGCAGAATGCTTCCTGAAATTCAAGCTTAGTCTTGCTAGCACGCATTTTCTGTGCCAGAAGTTCGAATGGGACATTCGGTATAGCCCCGGTGGCAGCTTTCTGGAAAGCCGGATCAGCAATCAGTTCCTCATAGATTTGAGGAAGTTCCTCATCATTGTAAGGACGAATCTCATTAAACTCTGTCAGATCCATAACGGTGATTAGAATTTGTTTTCAATAATGTCAGTCATCACATCCTTTATATCCAGTCCGGCAGCGCGCACTTGCTGGGGAATAAAGCTGGTAGCAGTCATTCCCGGAGTAGTATTTACTTCGAGAAGGTTGATCTTTTCTCCGGCTGTCACAATATAGTCTACGCGGATAATACCCGAACAGCCCAAAATATCATAAATAGCCGAGGTCAGCATCTGCACACGCTTCGTCAGTTCATCCGAGATGCGGGCAGGGGTTATTTCGTCTACCTGACCATTGTATTTGGCATCGTAATCAAAAAACTCGTTGTGCGTCACTACTTCCGTAGGTGGGAAGACTACCGATTTCTCTTTCGTCTTGTAGCATCCGCAAGTCAGCTCCGTGCCTTCCATGAAAGCTTCCACTACCACCTCTTGTGCTTCTGCAAAGGCTTTAACAATGGCGGGCTGGATTTGTTCTTTCGTCTTCACCTTCGTTACTCCGAAGCTCGAACCGCCCAGGCTAGGCTTGATGAAGCAAGGCAAACCAATCTTCTCCATCACATCTTCGTCGGAAACAGACTGACCTTGGCGCAGCAGCAGCGATTCGGCAATGCGAAGTCCAAACCCTTTCAGGTATTGGTTGCAGGCAAACTTATCATAGGTGATAGCAGCAGCCAGCACCCCACAGCAGGAGTACGGGATGCGCATCATATCAAAATAGCCCTGTAAGCGACCGTCTTCACCCGGTGTGCCGTGAATGGTGATATAGGCAAAGTCGAACACCACTTTCTCCGTCCCATTGGTGAAACTAAAGTCATTCCTGTCTACCGGGAGTTTGCTTCCGTCCGGCAGTTGTACTTCCCAGCGTCGGCCTTCCATCTCCACAATATACAAATTATACTTTTCCTTATCAATAAAGGAATAAATGCCCTGTGCACTACGCAGGGAAACTACGATTTCAGAGGTGTCACCTCCTGCTACGATAGCAATGTTGCGCTTCATTCTAATTCTCTATTACTTATATAGCTTCTCCACTTGTCGATAAGCCGGGCCATATCATCCGGAAGTTCGGAAGTAAAATGCATCTCCTCACCAGTGGCGGGATGCACAAAGCCCAATGTCATGGCATGCAAAGCCTGTCGGGGACAAGTGTCAAAGCAATTATTTACAAATTGTTTGTATTTACTAAAATGAGTTCCTTTCAATATCTCGTGACCGCCGTAGCGTTCGTCGTTAAACAAGACGTGCCCGATGTGCTTCATGTGAACACGAATCTGATGGGTTCGTCCGGTTTCGAGCACGCACTCTACGAGCGTGACATATCCCAGCCTTTCGAGCACGCGATAATGTGTCACAGCATGTTTCCCCATCTCGGGGTCCGCCATCACCGCCATTTGCATCCGGTCTTTCGGATTGCGGGCGATGCTGCCTACAATCGTGCCTTCGTCCTGCTCTACGTTTCCCCACACCAGTGCGCGATATTTACGCTTGGTTGTCTTATTGAAAAACTGCAATCCCAAATTGGTTTTGGCATCCGGTGTTTTGGCTATCACCAGCAGTCCCGAGGTGTCTTTATCAATTCGGTGTACGAGTCCCACGTGCGGGTCGTTGGCATCATAGTCAGGGTCGTCCTTCATGTGCCAAGCCAGTGCGTTGACGAGTGTACCGGTATAGTTTCCGTGTCCGGGATGCACCACCAGTCCGGGCGGTTTGTTCACCACCATCAGATATTTATCTTCGTATACTATATTAAGAGGTATATCTTCGGGAATAATTTCGTTTTCATAGCGCGGTCGGTCCATCATCACGGTGATGACGTCCAGCGGCTTCACTTTATAACTGCTCTTCACCGGCTTGCCGTTTGCCATAACGAATCCACCTTCGGCAGCCTTCTGAATGCGGTTGCGCGAAGCGTTGACAATACGTTCGAACAGATATTTGTCGACTCTGACCATCGCCTGTCCCTTGTCTACCACCACGCGGAAGTGCTCGTAAAGCTGGGATTCGTCACCGACAGGTTCTATATCATCCAAATCAGTTTCCAGTTCATCAGGAAGTTCTTCCTCTATCATGTGAGTCTTTTTCTGTTATTTATCAATTAAAACCAGCTATCATCTTGTGTATTTGCGGCTTCCGATGCTACGGGTTCTCCGTGGGCTGCTTCTGTTGCCATAGAGTCTACTTCCAGCGTGTCGTCTGCTCCGTTTCCCACTATTAGTGTCAGAGAAGCGCCCATAGGCACTTTTTCGCCGGCTTCCAATTGCCGTCCGTCATATTTCACGCCATACACCCAGTCCTTTTCGCCACGTACCAACTGTACTTCGTTCAGTTGGAAACCGGCATTCAGCAATTTTGCTTGTGCCTGACGCAGGGAACTGTTGTCTGCAACGTCGGGGACTACACGCAATGGCACGTCCAGCGTATTAATGGTGAGATAAACCGTGCGTCCTTCTTTCACTTTCTCGCCAACGCCCGGTTTAAGGTCAAGCACGATGCCCGCCGGCTTATCTTTCACATATCTGGAGTCCGAAATCACACAAACCAATCCGTTCTTCTGAAACGCTTTCGTAGCTTCTTCCATCGTCATCCCTGTCACATCGGGGACAACGACAGTTTCTCCATGCCGGGTATATGCGTCCATCCATTTGAGCGTACCAAACGCTACTGCTACCACCACAACAATCATGGCAATGATATTTAGCCAGAAAAACTTATTTGTTTTAAAAGAAAAAAAATCTTTAATAGTCATATGCATTGCTGTTATTATGCGCCAAAGATACTACAAAATAGTTGAATTGAGGAATAGAAATCAATGAAAAATGTCCTTGCTTCAAGATGCTGAGAGATATATAGTTGCAACAAAAAGGGCGGAGATGAATGCTCTCCGCCCTTTTTGTTTCTCTTATAACGAGTGACAATTACTTCTGTCCGTTATACTCGTCAGAAACAGTCAGTTTCTTTCTGCCTTTGGCACGACGTGCAGCCAATACTCTACGACCATTAGCTGATGCCATTCTTTCACGGAAACCGTGTTTGTTTTTTCTCTTTCTGTTAGAGGGTTGAAATGTTCTTTTCATTATTGTATCTTGTTTTATTGTTATTATTCTACGTAATCGGGCTGCAAAAATAGGCACTTTTTTTAAATTAACCAAGCGATAACTCATTTTTGCTCAAAAGTTTTTGTGTTTTTTACCGAATTAGATTACTTTTGCACTCGATTCTTAGCGAAAACAATTAAATAACAATAATATAATAAGAAGAATAGCAGTATGATTAATGCTCAAGACATCAAAAACGGAACTTGTATCCGTATGGACGGAAAGCTCTATTTCTGTGTAGAATTTCTGCATGTAAAACCAGGTAAAGGTAACACTTTCATGCGCACAAAGCTGAAAGATGTAGTAAGCGGATACGTTCTCGAACGTCGTTTCAACATCGGTGAGAAGTTGGAAGACGTGCGTGTAGAACGTCGCCCTTACCAGTTCCTTTATAAAGAAGGAGATGATTATATCTTCATGAACCAAGAAACTTTCGACCAGCATCCTATCGCTCACGATTTGATTAACGGTGTTGACTTCCTGCTCGAAGGTGCAGTATTGGAAGTTGTTTCCGATGCTTCTACTGAAACGGTGCTCTACGCAGATATGCCTATCAAAGTTCAGATGAAGGTGACTTATACCGAACCGGGTATGAAAGGCGATACAGCTACCAATACACTGAAACCTGCTACTGTAGAATCGGGCGCAACTGTTCGCGTTCCGTTGTTCGTCAGCGAAGGCGAAACGATTGAAATCGATACTCGCGACGGTTCTTATGTGGGACGTGTGAAAGCATAAAAACGTCATATGATTGAAACAAAGAAACGGTGGATTTGCTTCGGCACTTCCACCGTTTTTTGTTACCTTTGCGCCATTAGTAAAACCCTATTTTAAAATACAATAACAATGAAAAAGTTAATTTACACACTGTTCTTTGTCCTTATCTCCGTTGTGGCCAACGGTCAGGCGAAGTATGTATTCTATTTCATCGGGGATGGAATGGGAGTGAATCAGGTGAACGGCACAGAGATGTTCCAAGCAGAACTGCAAAACGGACGCATCGGCGTTGAACCTCTTTTGTTCACCCAATTCCCGGTAGCCACCATGGCAACCACTTTCTCCGCAACCAACTCCGTCACCGATTCGGCCGCTGCCGGAACCGCACTGGCAACTGGAAAGAAGACCTACAACAGCGCCATCTCCGTGGGTGAAGACAAGAATCCGATTGAAACAGTAGCCGAAAAAGCAAAGAAGGCAGGGAAGAAAGTAGGTGTCACTACTTCCGTCAGCGTAGACCACGCCACGCCCGCCGCTTTCTACGCTCACCAGACCAACCGCAACATGAATTATGAAATCGCCCTCGACCTGCCGAAAGCAAACTTCGACTTCTACGCCGGCGGTGGTTTCCTGAAACCGACCACTACGCACGATAAGAAAGACGCTCCAAGCATCTTCCCTATCTTCGAGGAAGCCGGATATACCGTAGCCCGTGGATACAATGACTACAAAGCGAAAGCCGGAAAAGCGGAAAAGATGATCCTGATTCAAGAAGAAGGCGCCAATCCTTCTTGTCTTCCTTATGCCATCGACCGCAAAGAAGGCGACCTGACGCTTGCGCAAATCACAGAAAGCGCTATCGACTTCCTTACTAAAGGAAAAAACAAAGGCTTCTTCCTGATGGTAGAAGGCGGAAAGATTGACTGGGCTTGCCACGCCAATGATGCCGCCACGGTATTCAATGAAGTGAAAGATATGGACGATGCCATCAAGGTGGCATACGAGTTTTACAAAAAACACCCGAAAGAAACACTCATCGTAGTGACAGCCGACCATGAGACTGGCGGCATCGTGCTGGGTACGGGCAAATATGCGCTGAACCTCAAAACACTGCAATATCAGCAACATTCGGCCGACGGCTTGTCAAAGCGTATCAGCGAATTAAGGAAATCGAAAGGCAACAAGGTGACTTGGGAAGATATGAAAACTTTCCTCGGCGAAGAGATGGGATTCTGGAAGCAATTCCCTATTTCTTGGGAACAAGAAAAGACGTTGCGTGATGAATTTGAGAAATCGTTCGTGAAGAATAAGGTTATATTTGCCGAAAGCCTTTACTCTAAGAGTGAGCCGATGGCTGCTCGTGCCAAGGAAGTGATGGATGAAATTTCAATGGTAGGCTGGGTAAGCGGCGGACACTCCGCAGGATATGTGCCCGTGTTTGCTATCGGTGCAGGTTCTCAATTGTTTGGTGGGAAAATTGATAATACCGAGATTCCGAAACGGATAGCTAAAGCGGCAGGATACAAATAACGTAAACTTAGGATTCAGAAGGTTCACCGGTTTCACCTTCAGGCTGAAACACCGATGAATAAAGGAATAGCGGGTGAAGGCGAAGGGGCGGTTGAGATGAAACTGGCTGATATCGCTTTCACCTCGTTTTTTGGTCCCAAGCATTGTTAATAGAACTAACAAGCATTGTTAGTGGTGATGAGAAGCATTGTTAGTCGTATTATCAAGCATTGATATTTTGACTGAAAAATATAGACTTGCTGCATCTATATAGCCAGCACGGTGGACATATAGATGTTGCGTGATGGGTATATATACGCAGCAACTCAGGTATTAACACCTTACAATTCAACCATTAACACTTGACAAATAAACTATTAATAGCTGACAGCCTAACTGTTAACATCCTTCAAATCATCCATTTATCATCCATAGAGGATTATATTCAAAGTACACCATAAAAAACAGGTGAAACCGGACATTTTCGGTTTCACCTGTTTTTTAGTATATGCTTTCACCCGCTATCCCCTTATTCATCGGCATTTCAGCCTGAAGGTGAAAGGGTGAAATCGAGATACCTTTATTTAGTAGAGAACGACCTTTTATCTAAGAAAGAGCCACTTCTTCCAACAACGCAAGCTCCCAGCTACGCCACACAATGGTAACTAATTTCAGTCCACCTTTCTTTTTCGCTTCTGCCACCCATTCATCTTCACTATAACGGAGCAACTGCTCGCGCGCTTCATCGGCAAGGGAACTTATCTCATTTTCCGAAGCACCCGCTTTGGCATACTTCACTTCAAGTAGATAAGTGAAAGGAGGCATCACCGGAACCGAAGGACTCGGCTTGAAGTAAAAATCGGCAAAGCCTTTGTTCAGTTCATATTCCGGATAGAGTTGATAGTAGCGGTACATACCCAGATAGGCAAGCAAGAATCCTTTTATGTGCGCTTCGCCTTCGATATACTCACGAATACGGCTCTGTTCACGGATAGCCTCAGCTATGAAATCGAAAAGAGGTTTCCAATCTCCACGGAAAGCCATGTTCTCGAATAGCATAGACATCCTGTTCATATCTATCTTGAAGATATCATGTTTGATATATCCTTGAATCAGAAAGTTGAAAAGCTGTTCTCTGACTACCAGATTCGGAACGTGCAAGATAGGTCTTCCCACCATATCGACACCTTTAATGGAGAGAAGTCCGAAGTAGAATAACAGGGACTTGAAATTACTTACATCCGTCATTTCCAATGCAGAGAAATGGGTAACGATGTCGGTAGTTATCTCTCCTTTCTCGGCAATCTCTTTGATTACGGAGAAGTTCTCTCCCAGCCCGTGGTCGAGCTTAATCAAGTAAGTCAGTTTGTTGAAGTCGGTACGGATGTTGGGGTCAACAATTTCATTGGGTTTTTCTCCATACAAAACAAAAGATTTCATGAAGTAAAGCACCATATCAGAGTTGAACATACAATCTGCCAACTTACTTCTACTAAAGCAATAATTATCATAATTAGGCTTCATCATAGCAACAGTATCATCTACTGATTCTAAAAGTACTCCTTGCTCTTGATAGTAAGTCAGCATTTCGCGCAACTCCTTCTCACTAAAACCAACTAAATCATTGAACCATGAATCTGTTGTGATGTTAGTTCCGATGTTAAAGCCACTTGTCACATCGTCCATCGTCACAGGACTTACACCGGTGATGAACAATCGTTCGAGGGCAGCACCTGTCCCCGTGGTAGCGGCTTTTATCACATTAAAGAATCCACGTATAAAGCCTTCGCCATGAGTTGCTTTGGTATAATAATCAGTGCCGTAGGTGGAAAGAATGGTATTGGTGAAGTTATCGTATTCATCAATAAGCAAATAAATGCGGAGATTTCCTTTATTAGTGGCGTATGTATTAATGGCGGATAGTAAAGCACCAGGGTCTTCAAGTGTTTCTTCATCCAGCATATCCCAGATATCTTTGCCCAGTAGTTTTTCATACTTCTGCAAAAAGCTCTTTAATTTCCCGCAGCAATGAAGCCTAAACGAACGCTCCACCTCATTGACATTAGAACTGATTTCCGAGAAATTGAACCGCATGATGAGAAACTGATTGTGGAGTTTCGTAGGGTGCTGACCTATATATAACTGACCAAACAATTCATCAAACTGTTCAGCAAGACTTATATCATAGTAGGATTCGAGCATTGCCAAAGTTAAACTTTTCCCGAATCGGCGGGGACGAATCAAGAACAAATAAGGCGGTTCCATTTCAATCTTCTCAATGAACTTCGTCTTATCCACATAGTAATAATTCTCTTTCTGTATTCGAGAGAAGTCCGTTATACCATAAGGTATCTGTTTCATCATATTGCGATTCCTTTCTATTTATTGGTTTTATTTCTGCAAGCTCCGTTCGATATGTTGCAAACGATTCTCTAAAGCTGCATACTTTTCATCTTTCTCTTTGAGTAGACGTTCATAGAGTTCAGTGATTTTGTCAATGGGATTGATGTTAGTCACATCAGCATCATTTTCAATATAACCAACATGAGTATTATTTCCTCCTTGATCACTGTTATTCACCGTATTATTCTCAAACACTACCGTCTGAGCATCCTCTTCCAAATTCTTCAAATAATCAAGAGGCACATTCAACGCCCGTGCAAAGCGTTGCAACATCTCGTCATCAATCACCCTCATCTTCTCATACTTTGAAATGGCAGGTTGTGATAAATGCACTAATTCACTTAAAGCTTCCTGCTTTATATTCTTTTCGATACGGGTGCGGCGTATGTTGCGTCCATGATGAACTCTGCCGACCGTCAATTCTTCTGTTTCCATAATAGTTTCCTTTCTTTTTAAAATCCAACAAATATACGAATGAAAAGTTTCGCTCCAAGCAAAGATACGAAAAAATGGAATATATGTGATAAAATGGATATTACTAACCACAAATTAGAATAAAATATAACTTATATATGCATCGGGACAGCGAAATAAGAGCGAACTTTGCAACGGAGTTAGAAACAAAACAAAGAAACATGGAAAGAATATTATCAAAAAGAGAGTATCAGTTTATTGAAGAGTTTATCGCATTAATAAAGAAATACAACCTTTTCTTTAGTACAAATGATAAAGGAGAAATAGAACTTTCAGTTTGTGATGGAAAATATACAAGCATGAGCGATTTCTTATATCCCCCCATACAACTAGGAGATGGTTTCGATGAAACAGAGTTGTATGAAATAAAAAAGCTCACAGATGAACGTATTATACAGATAGCAAAAGATTATTTGCCTGAGGATTTAATTGCCAAACATCTGAAACAACCAAATAGTGAACAAAAGTCCTAATATATATAGCTAACAAACCCTAACCAGTGTTTAAAATTAGCAGCCCGAGGTGGCAGGCACGAATGCAACATTGAATAACATCAATCAAAGTATTCACCTGCCACTTTCATTTACAGATTCATCACATCCTGCTCAAACTGTTCTTTATCTCCGGCAGCCTTATTGCGCATCCGGCTGCGATAATTATAAATAGTCGCCAAAGAATAACCTAGGAAATGAGCTATCTTATTGCTATCCACCACGCCCAAACGAATCAGTGCAAAGATACGAAGCTCCGTCGTCAGAAGTTCGTCGGACTTGGGGTAGACACGCCCCTCTTCTACCAGCAATTCATTGAAAGCATTAATGAAATTAGGGAAGAGCTTGAGGAACGACTTGTCGAATTCATTATAAAATTCATTCCTTTCGTCACGAATAAACTGCTCGGACTTGATGGCTTTAAACAAATCTTCGATACGTGAAGCCATAGCGAGCTTGGCTAACGAACGGCGATACGTCTCCAGCTTATCCAGATAATTGACACATCGGTCCAGATAACGGGCAATATATACCTCTTTTATCTTTCCCGTCTGTTCCAGCTCTTTATTCACCAGCAGCATTTGTTCGTTTGCCAAACTCAAATCGTGCCGCATGGCAGACAGTTTTTGCATCCAACGATAAAGATAGAAGATAGCCACCAACAGAAACAGAGAGAGCAAACTTACACTAATCAGCATGGCACGAGACGCTGCACGCTCCTTTTCTTCCTTCATTTTATAAGCCTTGTCAATGATAGGAAAGAACTCTGTCACCTCAATAAACCGCAAACGGGCATTGCACGCCACAGCATCTTCCATCGAGCAACTCAGATACTTGTAGGCACGGTCGATATCTCCCAGTTCATACATCAAGTGGGCCAGTTTCTGCAACGAAGCATACTCCCTCACGGCAGATTCCAAATCAGCTATAGCTGTCAGTATCAGATAGTAGGCTTCCTTATCTTTATCCTTCTTCATGTTGTAGGCTTCGGACAGCGTGTAGTTGATGTATACTTTCTGGCGCTCATCTACCGTTTTCTTCAATGCTTCATTCAGCATGGTTATGGCAGCATCAGCTTTTCCATGAACGACGCTTTGTTCTGCCAGAACAATGGTTTTATCCGCTTCCGCCGGCATTGCATGGATGATAGAATCGCGGTATAAGTCTGTTTTATCCAGATATTTCTTTTTCTCTTCTTTGTTGGTGGTATAGTCGGCAAGCCAGCCGTAGCAAGCGCGGTACGTCTGATAATAAGAGAGTAATGTGGCTTCATCAAGCTGTGCCGGATTTACTTTCTCCAATTCATTCATGGCTTCGATATACATCCCCATCACTCCGAGCACCGTTGCACGGTCGATGATGATTTCATTCATCAACTCCGGACGTTTCAGTTGAGGTAGAATCTGCATCCGCTTATCTATATAATGAAGCGCAGAGTCCGCCTGGTAATGAAGATAGGCATCGAAGAGGGAACCGTAAAGGCGATATTTGTCCGCAGGATTCACCGCATGGGCAAGCTTCACCTTTAATTCGTCAATCTGCTTCTCCTTCCGAAGCTGAAAAGTTTCTTTTTTATTTATGATATCATCTAGTCTTTTCAGAACTGCCGCATTATCCGATTGCCCTGCGAACAGCGACAGCGGACAAGCCAAAAGAAAAGACAGAATATAATAGGTTATATTTCTCATAAGTCGCTTTATTAAGATGTCACAAATATAATATATTTAGTAATGAAAACGAAATATATCGCTATAACTATTTTCATTGTCACTTATATTTCCTCATTTCCATCTAAAATCTAATTGGCTAATTTTCAGAAGAATAAGCTTTCAAAGTACTTATATTTATATTCTACTCTCCCAAAGCCGTCGCCAATCCCCCTACATTTGCAGCATCGGTTAGGCCGAGCAAACATTTTAAAATCTATTGCCACCATGAAAAAGAATTTTTTATTAGCAACCTTATTAGTTCTATTGTTCGGTTGCCAGCAGATGCAAGCTGCAACAACCATTAAAAAAGTAGCCCCCGCCTTTTGGTGGGCGGGAATGAAAACCCCTGAACTACAAATCCTGCTATATGGCGACCATATAGCCTCAGCAGAAGTGAGCATTTCTTCCAAAGACATCAGCCTGCAGGATGTAGTGAAGCAGGAGAATCCCAACTATCTGATTCTTTATCTGAACCTTTCGGAAGCTGCCCCGCAAAACTTCAACATCATCCTGAAGCAAGGCAAAAAGTTGACAGAGATTCCTTATGAGCTGAAACAGAGACGTCCGGATGCTGCTGAAGTGACAGGCTTCGACTCCAGCGACGTGCTCTACCTCATCATGCCCGATCGTTTCGCAAACGGCGACTCTTCCAACGACATCATCCCCGGAATGCTGGAAGCCAGAGTGGACCGCAACGATCCCTTTGCCCGCCACGGTGGCGACTTGAAAGGTATCGAGAACCATCTGGACTATATCGCCGACCTTGGAGTGACGAGCATCTGGCTCAACCCGATTCAGGAAAACGACATGAAAGAAGGTTCCTATCACGGCTATGCCATCACCGACTATTATCAGGTAGACCGCCGCTTCGGCAGCAACGAAGAGTTCCGCAACCTCGTTAATCAAGCCCATGCCAAAGGTATGAAAGTCGTGATGGACATGATTTTCAACCATTGCGGAGATCAGAATTATCTCTTCAAAGATATGCCCGCTAAAGATTGGTTCAACTATAAAGCCAACTACGTGCAGACTACCTTCAAGACTGCCACTCCATCGGATATGTATGCAGCTGATAGTGAAAAGAAGATTGTAACGGATGGCTGGTTTGCCGAATGTATGCCCGACTTCAATCAACGCAACCGTCATGTCGCCACTTATCTGATACAAAGCAGTATCTGGTGGATTGAGTATGCAGGTATCAACGGCATTCGCCACGACACACACCCTTATGTAGACTTTAACGCGATGGCGGACTGGTGCAAAGCAGTCAACAAAGAATATCCCGACTTCAATATTGTTGGAGAAACGTGGATAGGTAGCAATGTACTCGTTTCTTATTGGCAGAAGGACAGCAAAGTGGCTGCTCCGAAGAACTCCCAACTGCCCACCGTGATGGATTTTCCGCTAATGGACCGGATGAACGCTGCCTTTGACGAAGAGACTTCCGACTGGAACGGTGGACTTTATCAACTCTATGATTATCTGTCGCAGGACATTGTTTATACCGACCCGATGCACCTGTTGACCTTCCTCGACAATCATGATACTTCCCGCTTCTACCGCAAGGAAGAGGACACCAAGAACCTCAACCGATACAAACAAGCATTGGCTTTTCTGTTGACCACCCGCGGCATCCCGCAAATCTACTACGGAACCGAAATACTGATGGCTGCCGACAAAGGCAATGGCGACGGACTTCTCCGCTGTGATTTTCCCGGTGGATGGCAAAACGACACTAACAACTTCTTCGACGCAGCCAATCGCACTCCGCACCAGAACGAAGCATTCTCTTATATGCAGAAACTGCTTCAATGGAGAAAAGGAAACGAAGTGATTGCCAAAGGCAAACTGAGACACTTCGCACCAAGCAAAGGCGTTTATGTATACGAACGTAAATACGGTGATCGGTCAATCGTTGTATTCATGAACGGAACGAACCGCGAGCAGACCATCAACCTGAATACTTATCAGGAAGTGCTGCCCCAATTCTCGGCGTACGATGTACTGACGGACAAGCAGATAGAATTGGGTAAAGAATTAACACTTCCGAGTCGTGGAATATACCTGTTATCATTTTAACCGGGTTCACTTGGACTTATATTTATCAATATCATCCAAGAGTGTATCACACTGAAAATCAAAACAATAAAGCTTATACAAACTTATATTTTCATTCTAATTGAAAGAACAGGTGCAGATGGTCTTTACATTTGCAACATCCCAAACAAAAGGAGTGGAAATATCAGTTGGCTTACAATTTAATACCATACAATAAAAATGAAAAAGAATCTTTTACTCATCGCATTTCTTGCTATCTCATTTATAGCAAATGCACAACAGAAACTGACCTCACCGGATGGAAATCTGGTAATGACCTTCACGCTCGACAAAGAAGGTGCTCCTACGTATGATTTGATTTTCAAAGGCAAAGCTGTCATTAAACCTAGTACACTGGGACTGGAATTGAAGAAGGAAGATAATACGAAAACTGACTTCGATTGGGTGGACCGTAGAGATTTGAACAAACTCGATTCAAAGACGAATCTCTATAACGGTTTTGAACTGAAAGATGCCAAAACTTCTACCTTCGATGAAACATGGCAACCCGTGTGGGGAGAAGAAAAAGAAATCCGCAATCATTATAACGAACTGGCAGTGACGCTGAACCAGCCAATGAACGACCGTTCTATCCTTATCCGCTTCCGTCTGTTCAACGATGGTCTTGGATTCCGCTACGAGTTTCCGCAGCAAAAGGCACTGAACTACTTCATCATCAAAGAAGAACATTCGCAGTTTGCCATGGCTGGCGACCACATCGCTTACTGGCTACCGGGCGACTACGATACACAAGAATATGACTACACCATCTCCCGCCTATCAGAGATTAGAGGCCTAATGAACGAAGCTATCACTCCGAACTCTTCTCAGACTCCTTTCTCACAGACAGGCGTACAGACTGCACTGATGATGAAAACGGATGATGGTTTATATATCAACCTTCACGAAGCCGCTTTGATTGATTACTCTTGTATGCACCTCAACCTCGATGATAAGAATATGGTATTCGAATCTTGGTTGACACCGGATGCAAAAGGAGACAAAGGACATTTACAGACACCTTGCAACACTCCGTGGCGTACGGTAATCGTAAGCGATGACGCCCGTAATGTGCTTGCATCACGCATCACACTCAACCTGAACGAACCTTGTAAAATAGCAGACGCCGCTTCATGGGTGAAACCTGTGAAATACATCGGCGTATGGTGGGACATGATTACCGGAAAAGGCTCATGGGCTTATACCGACGAACTGACCAGCGTGAAACTGGGCGAGACTGATTACTCCAAGACTAAGCCGAACGGCAAACACTCTGCCAACACAGCTAACGTGAAACGTTATATCGACTTCGCTGCTGCCCACGGATTTGACGCAGTACTGGTGGAAGGCTGGAACGAAGGCTGGGAAGACTGGTTCGGCAACAGCAAGGATTATGTATTCGACTTCACAACTGCTTATCCGGATTTCGATGTGAAAGAAGTTCACCGCTATGCTGCAAGCAAAGGTATCAAGATGATGATGCACCATGAGACTTCTGCATCAGTACGAAACTACGAACGCCATATGGACAAGGCTTACCAGTTTATGGTAGACAACGGCTACAACTCCGTGAAAACCGGTTATGTGGGTAACATCATCCCTCGCGGCGAACATCACTACGGACAATGGATGAACAACCACTACCTGTATGCTTTGAAGAAAGCTGCCGACTATAAAATCATGGTGAATGCTCACGAAGCAACCCGCCCTACTGGTATCTGCCGCACCTATCCTAACCTGATCGGTAACGAATCGGCACGCGGAACGGAATATGAATCATTCGGAGGCAACAAAGTATTCCACACTACGATTCTTCCTTTCACACGTCTGGTTGGCGGTCCGATGGACTACACTCCGGGGATCTTCGAAACACATTGCAACAAGATGAACCCGTCCAACAATTCTCAGGTACGTTCTACGCTCGCCCGTCAGTTGGCATTGTATGTCACGATGTACAGTCCGCTGCAAATGGCTGCCGATATTCCCGAAAACTACGAACGCTTCATGGATGCATTCCAATTTATCAAAGACGTTGCGCTCGACTGGGATGTAACTAAGTATTTGGAAGCTGAACCAGGAGAATACATTACAATCGCCCGCAAAGCTAAAGGAACAAACGACTGGTATGTAGGTTGCACCGCAAGCGAAAACGGACACGACTCCAAGCTGGTATTCGACTTCCTCGAACCGGGTAAGAAGTACATCGCTACCGTCTATGCAGATGCCAAAGATGCCGACTGGAAAGAAAACCCGCAAGCATATACCATCAAAAAAGGTATCCTGACGAATAAGAGCAAGCTAAACCTGCGTGCCGCCAACGGTGGCGGTTATGCTATCAGCATCAAAGAGGTAAAAGATAAATCAGAGGTTAAAGGATTAAAAAAGATTGGTTGAGGATAAATAAAAAGTAGCTAGCATATCTCCACTCTCCTCCTTCGGGAAGGAGAGCCCAGAGATACTGCCAATAATCATTCTCCTTAATAGTAAATATGTTTTTCAATAGGTATTCTTTAAAGAAACTTTCAAGAGAATAATATTATTATATTGTTAACTTTAACAATTTACAATGCATGAAGCAAGTTAATTTCAGAATCTACCAAACGATTCTTCCCTTAATTCTAGGGTTATTCATCTCATTGAGCGCCGTCGCCCAGCAAGTCGCCGTCAAGGGACACGTGAAAGACGCTACAGGCGAATCGGTGATTGGTGCAAATGTCATCATCAAAGGCACAACAACGGGTACTATCACCGATTTCGATGGCAACTTTACGTTGAATGCTCCCAAAGACGCTATACTCTCTATTTCCTTCGTAGGCTACAAACCTTTAGAAGTGAAAGCTGCCCCCTCTGTCGTGGTCACTCTGCAAGACGACAGCCAAGTGCTGAGCGATGTGGTCGTTATCGGTTACGGTTCGGTGAAAAAGAGCGACTTAAGTGGCTCTGTTGTAGCCATCAAAGCCGAAGACATGAACCGCGGCGCCGTCACATCTCCACAAGAATTGATTCAAGGCAAAGTGCCGGGACTGTTTGTTGCCCCCGGCGACGGTAGCCCGGGAGCCGGATCTACTATCCGCATCCGCGGTGGTGCTTCGCTCAATGCCTCCAACGATCCGTTGATTGTTATTGACGGTATCCCTACCTCGAATGATGCCGCTCCGGGAACTCCCAATGCGCTGGCTACTATCAACCCCAACGATATTGAGACATTCACCGTGCTGAAAGATGCTTCCGCCACTGCTATCTACGGTTCGCGCGCATCCAATGGTGTAATTATCATCACTACTAAGAAAGGTTCACAAGGCAAGGTTAAGATTACCTACTCCGGCAGCTTCACCGCCAAAGACGCTTACAAACGCGTGCCTACACTCGGTGCTGATGAGTTCCGCGAAGTGCTGAACAACCAATACGCAGGAGCGGCACAGGAAGATGCAGTTCAAAGAATCCTGAACACATACCCTAACCAGTCTACCAACTGGCAGGACGCTATCTATCAAACAGGTTTGAGCACCGACCAGAATATTGCTATCTCCGGAAAAACAGGTATTCTGCCCTACCGCGTCAGCTTTGGTTACAACAATGAACGTGGTACGCTCAAAACTTCCAAATACGAACGTTATACGGCTGCTGTCAATCTGAGCCCGAAATTCTTTAAAGATCACCTAAGCGTAGACATCAACGTGAAAGGTACAATCAACAAAAACCGTTTTGCCGACTCGGGAGCAGTAGGTGCTGCCGCTTTCTTCGATCCTACGAAACCAATGTATTCAGAAAACGGAAATTATCATGGATACTGGAACTGGTCGGAAGTGCCCGGTGCTGTTCAATCATTGGCTACTTTCAATCCCCTTTCTTTATTGTACGATAGAGATAACAACGGAAAGACCAACCGTAGCTTGGGTAATATCCAACTGGATTATAAGATTCACGGTCTGGAAGACTTACACGCCAACCTGAACGTGGGTTATGACGTAGCAAAGACAACCGGACGCAATTTCCAGGCTCCGGGTTCTATCCAGAGCGTACAAAATACAAACTTCCCTAACTTGGGAGACGGTAACACTTGGAGCAACCTGCGCCGCAATCATTTGCTGGACTTCTACTTGAATTATGCGAAAGATATCGAATCTATCAAAAGCCGTATCGACGTGATGGCGGGTTACTCATGGCAGCATTTCTATTATGCAAACCATGACATCAACTACTCAAACACTACCGATGGCAGCGAAGGAGATAAAGAAGGCTACACGTTCGATCAGGAAATTGGCAGATATGTACGCGACGATCACCGTCGTATCCCGTATGAGAATTACCTCGTATCTTTCTTCGGACGTTTGAACTATAACTTCATGGGACGCTACCTGCTCACCGCAACACTGCGCCGCGACGGTTCTTCACGATTCAGCGAAAACAATCGTTGGGGATTGTTCCCCTCGGCAGCACTGGCATGGACAGTGAGCGACGAAGCTTTCATGGCAGGAACGAAAGATGTACTCTCTAAATTGAAAATCCGCTTGGGCTACGGTGTCACCGGACAGCAGGAGATTGGCGACTATCAGTACATCACAAGCTATTCATTCAGCACCAGCCCCAACAATACTTACTTGGGAACTACCTTGCTAAAACCCAACGGATACAGCCCCGACCTGAAATGGGAACAGACTGCAACCTACAATGTTGCCATCGACTACGGTTTCCTGAACAACCGCATCAACGGTAGTATCGAATACTATCAGAAGCATACCAAAGATTTGTTGAACACCGTCAGCACTCCTGCAGGAACTAACTTTACGAATCAGATTACTGCGAATGTAGGTGAGATGAAGAATAAAGGTGTAGAATTCAACATCAATGCGATGGCGATTCAAACCAAAGATTTCTCTTGGAACCTGGGTTATAACATCACTTGGAACGACAGCAAGATTATCAAACTGACCGCTACCTACACCCCCGAATACCAAGGTATCGATGCCGGAACGAATCAGAAGCACCAGATTAACGAACAGCCTAACACCTTCTACCTCTTCCAGCAGGTATACGACAAAGATGGAAAAGCTATCCAGAATGCTTTTGTAGACCGTAACGGAGATGGTTTGATTACCGAAGCAGACCGTTATCTCACCGGCAAAAGCCCAATGGCTAAAGTATTTATGGGATTAAGCTCGGAATTTACTTACCGCAACTGGGACCTCGGATTCAACCTGCGTGCTAATCTCGGCAACTATGTATTCAACTCTCTTGCTTCAGACAATAGTAGTGCCAACAATTACGGTGGCAACGGCTTCCTAGTGAACTACTACAAGTCAATTCGTAAAACAGGATTCACTGAGATCAACAGTACCGAGCAGAAAGCGAGCGACTATTTCTTAGAGAATGCTTCCTTCCTGAAGATGGATAACATCACGCTGGGATATTCGTTCAAGAAACTGTTCACCAACCGTATATCGGGACGTATTAGTGCTTCGGTGCAGAACGTATTTACTATCACGAAATATAGCGGTCTCGACCCCGAAGTTTCGGCAGTAGACGGTAGTATGTGGCCTCGCCCCCGTATATACACACTAGGTATCAATCTTAATTTCTAAAACCGGAATATCATGAAAAAGAAATATTATATAATTGTTTCATTATTGGCTTGCCTCACGAGTTTCACTGGTTGCGTAGGCGATTTGGATGTATTGCCGCTCGACCCTACCGTAGTGACAGCGGAGAAGGCTTATACAGATGCCGCAAGTTATACCAAAGGATTAAATAAAATATATTCAGTGTGGGCTCTCTCCGGCCAAAGCGG
Organism: uncultured Bacteroides sp.; assembly: GCF_900547205.1. GTDB lineage: Bacteria > Bacteroidota > Bacteroidia > Bacteroidales > Bacteroidaceae > Bacteroides. The sequence continues at coordinate 79,884 of NZ_URFY01000008.1, read as the reverse complement.
AAGTGAATCCGATATCGCAGGACTGGATGGTGGCCGTACTGTACTGATGCGCTGCTGGTGGACAATGCAAGAGCAATCATCTGACCAATGTAAGAATGCGGGAAATGAGGCATGGATTAGCGAAATCAACGGTATGACGTGGAGCACCAGCAAAAATGAAATCATTGAAGGTGTGTACCAACGCTGTATGTACGTAGTAGCACTGTGCAATGAGTTTATGAAAAACGTATACAATGCTCCGGCAGATATCGATCAAAACAGCTATGCTGCACAGGCACGTTTCAACAGGGCTTTAGCCTATTTCGTATTGATGGATGCTTTCGGCAGACCGCCATTCATCACCGAGGATAATTATTCGCTCACCCCGTCGCAACTTTCACGTGCGGAGATGTTCAACTGGATTGAAAGTGAACTGAACGCCATTAGAACCGACCTTCCGGCAACCCGTGCAGAATATGGACGTGCCGACCAAACGGTAGTCGATGCATTGTTGGCGCGTATGTACCTCAATGCCGAAGTATACACAGGACAGCCGCGCTACACTGATTGTATCACAGCTTGCAAACGAATCATCCCTCATTACTCTTTGGCTGAGAAGTATGCCGATTTGTTCAAAGCAGACAACGGTGAGAATCCGGAAACATTGAAGGAAATTATCTATCCGGTTATCTTTGACGGCTTAAAGACTCAATCATGGGGTATGACAGCGCTTATCGTTGGCGCACGTAAAGGAGCGAGCGATGGCGTTCGCGAAGGTTGGAGCCAATTCCGCAGTACGCAAAACTTAGTAGAATTGTTCGACTTTGCAGACAACGAGAACCGGAAGCCCGAAGAGATATTGGACAAACGAGGTATCTTCGATGACTACGAAGGCAAGTGCAACTACCAGATTACTACCACCGTGCAAGGAAACTTTGAACTTGAAGGATGGGGCATACGCAAATATTCCAACCTCACCAGCAAAGGAGAGCAGGGACAAGATCGTCTTTGGGTAGACACCGATTTCCCGTTGTTCCGCCTTGCCGACGTTTACCTTATGTATGCCGAATCTGTGGCACGTGGCGGTGAAGGTGGCGATATCGACGCAGCAGTAGGCTACGTGAACGCGTTGCGCGACCGTGCTTACGGAGAAACCGCTCATAACAAGATTGATGCATCTTGGTTGAGAGCCAACAACTACCAGAACATTTTGGACGAAAGAGGACGCGAACTTTATTGGGAAGGCGTACGCCGCATGGACCTGATTCGTTTCGGCAAATATACCTCGGATTCTTATACCTGGCCTGCCAAAGGGGGCGTGATAAGCGGTGTAGGTGTCAACGACCGATACAACCTGTTCCCTATTCCTATTTCAGATATGAGTGTGAACGGATCACTGGAACAAAATGAAGGCTATAAATAATATAAACGATTCACGGATATGAAAATATTGAAATATATATCAGCATTATGCCTTTCACTAGTGGCATTCAGTGCTTGCGACAGTGATTTGGACAAGGTGTATTACAACGAAAGTGAAGTGACTCCCAGCGTACTGTCCGGCATCAGCGACAGTTACGTGCTCGATGCGAACAAAGCTCAATCTACCGCCATCGAGTTTAAATGGACTAAGCCGCAGGCTGGGTATGCAGCCCAAATCATCAACTCTTTGCAGATGGACCTGAAAGGGAAAGACTTTGAAAACGCCGTTACATTGTATTCTTCTACGGACGAAGGACCTTATGCCATTACCACAAAGGATTTGAATGTACAGATACAAAGGCTGTTCAAAAAGTATGAAATGGAAGTGGAAGTTCAGCCTTACGACTTTGAGATTCGTATTTCTTCTTCTATTTCGGATGCCGTCAGCTCATTCTATTCAAATGTAGCATCTACGCAAATCACTCCGTTCATCGGCGAACCCGAATATCCGAAGGTATATCTGCCGGGAGCATATTGTGATTGGGCTAGTCCGGACGATTCATTCGGGCAATGCCAGATGTTGTATTCTGCCAATGACGATGGAATATATGAAGGTTGGGTAGTGTTTGGAAGTAAAGCGAAAGATGGTTGGAAGATTACTCCTGAGGCATCATGGACTGTTGGTTGGGGATATGATGCAACGGAACCGATGAATCCGGAGACTATCACAGTAGCTACCGGTACAGGCGATATCAAGTGCTTCGACAAGTTCTCTTATAAATTCTCTCTTGATAAAACAACCTTAACCTTGGCTTTGTCGGTGAAAGCTTCTGCTGAAAGCTGGGGTATTTGCGGCGCACACAACGGCTGGGGTAATAACGCTCCCGATACGCCAATGACTTTGGCCTTCGACACGGATGCTTCAGGTAAAAGAGATTACTACCTGACAGCTACAGTTGATTTTAAAGCGAATGATACTTGGAAGATTCGTGCGGACAATGCTTGGGCGAGTCAGTTTAATACAAGTTCTGTAGAAGGAGAATTTGAAGCGGCTGGCAGTGATGACAACTTCAAAGTAAGCGAAGATGGCAGTTATATCATTAAACTGTACTTCAATAAGGTGAAAGCTAAATTGATTGTGACAAAGAAATAATAAGATAGACTCTCTATAAAAAAAGCTACTTCAAGTAATTTGAGGTAGCTTTTTTATATTATTCAGGCTTGCGTTTCGCCTTCTACATATTCTTCAAGGAAAAGGTTTTCTCCATCGAACACGGCATACGAGAAGTAATTAATCCAATCTCCCAGAATCAGCACTCGGGATGTGGCGCTTAGCATCAAGTCCAGCTCAATGTGGCGATGCCCGTAAATGAAGAAGTTGATGTTGGGATGGCTTTTGAGATACTCCTTTGTGTAGAGCACCAGATGTTCCTGATTCTCTCCCATATAATCCGGTTCTTTACCGTCCACACGTTTCTGTCGGCTGCGCTTTGCCCACGTCAGTCCCAGTTCTACGCTCCATCGGGGATGGATGGCGGAAAACATTGTCTGAAGGGTCTGGCTGTGGAACATCCGGCGGAGCAGTTTGAACTTCTTGTCGGGGTCGCCAAGGCCATCACCATGGGCTAGATAGAATTCTTTTCCATAGATTTCGGTAGTCAGTGGTTCGCGGTGCATAATCACGCCACACTCTTTGGTGAGATAGTCTCCGCACCAGATGTCATGATTGCCGGTAAAGAAGTGAATCTCCACTCCCATATCCGTCAGTTCGGAAAGTTTGCCCAGAAAGCGGGTGTAGCCTTTGGGGACTACCAAGCGAAATTCATACCAGTAGTCGAACATATCTCCCAAGAGATAGATGGCGGAAGCTTTATGCTTTATACTGTCGAGGAAATTCACTAAGCGTCGTTCCTGAGTACGTCCGTGTTCTATGGCACGGGAGCCCAGATGTGCATCGGAAAGGAAATAAACGTTCTTCATTCGTCTTTCATATTTAAGTAGTGAGTTTAGAGTAAGGAGTGACACGCAACCGGGAAACTAAAGGAATCCCAGTTCAAGCTTTGCTTCCTCACTCATCATATCCTTGTCCCACTCCGGTTCGAACACCAGGTCAATGGTTGCTGAGTTCACGCCTTCCACCGATTCTACTTTCTGGCGGATATCTTCCATGATGAAATCGGCAGCCGGACAGTTGGGTGCTGTCAGGGTCATATCGAGCACTACCTCTCCGCTGTCGGAGACATCAATCTTATAAATCAGTCCGAGATCGTATACATTCACCGGAATCTCCGGGTCGTATACCGTCTTGAGCATAGCTACAATCTTTTCTTCTATTTCAAATTTTTCCATAAGGTCTTTCTTTTTATAATAATGCAAAGATAAAGAATAAATTCATTCAGAGCAGCCCTTCATCCGCAAAACTGTAAAACTTATCCTCACAAATAATAACGTGGTCTATCAATCGAATGTTCATTGTATCGGCAGCCCTGCGGATATGTTCAGTCAGTGTTTTGTCCGGTTGGCTGGGACGATTGTTGCCCGAAGGGTGGTTATGGACAACGGCAATCAGTGTGGCTCTTTGCAGCAGTGCTTCTCTGAGGATGCTGCGTACATCCGCGTGGGTCCCGTCAATACCTCCGGTACTGATGCGAACCTTATCAATCAGTTTCGCAGCCTGATTCAGCAATATAACCCAGAACTCTTCTTGTACGAGATCGCACATGATTGGTTGGAAGATTTCGAAAATGTCTTTAGAGCAGGTGATGCGAAGCCTTTCTTTGATATCCTGCTGCTTCCGTCGTTTCCCCAGTTCGAGGGCAGCCATCAGGGTGACACTCTTTGCCGGCCCCATACCTTTGAAACGGGAGTAGTCGGAGACTTCCCATTTCGCCAGCGAATTGAGATTGTTATCACAAGACAGGAGCATACGCCGCATCAGTTCAACAGCACTCTCTTCCGTATTTCCGGAGCCGATTAATATAGCGAGTAGTTCGGCATCGCTCAATGCTGCTGCTCCCTTCTCCATCATTTTCTCTCGCGGGCGGTCCTCCAGTGCCCACTGGGTGATGGATAGTTTGTGTTTACCTTCCATTATATATAGTTTGGGGCGTAAAGGTAGAGTTTTCTTTTTAATGCCGAACTATAATATCTTTTAAAGATATGAGTCGTTTATGGAACTAATTAGATTATACAGAAAAATCATTAAATGCAAGAAGTAGATAATTAAATTTCATTACCTTTGTGTCACATAAACATATAAAAACGTTCCAAAACGATGAAGCTAAAGATTAAAACCCTATTTTTGTTCGTTGCCACAGCATTGTTTTTGCTTGGCAGTTATTATTATTACGAACATAGACGAACTGCAATTGAGCAAATAGCGAAGGAGACCTTTGTAAATGCTGTTGACGAAGAAGCATATAAGCGAATACCTAATATGGATGTTACTATTGGATTTAATGGCGGGAAATTGCTGAGTGAGGGTGAGGCACCCTCATTTATTATGTGGCATGATAAATCGGGCCAGAGGAAATATAAGATTGATCCTGAAAAATATTGGAAGAATGTGACAATGGATTCTGATGTTCAACTACTTCATTCATGTGCTTTTGAAGAGTCTCCGGTTAATTTAGATTCTTTAAATCTTAGTTGGCAACACCTTTTAAAGAAGAAAGATTTGATATGCCGTACAGGAATATGCATATTTTCAACCGATTTGGAAGAGAAGACGTCTTCATTGTTAACATCAGATAGTGGTTGGTTACAAAATCAACAACCTTTTTGGGACTCTACGATTGGCTATCGCTGTGAAATGCACTGTTTTCTTTATCTTCAATACTCTTTATGGCAAGTGTTAGGATTTGCCGGAATAGCCTACACCTTACTTTATCTCTTTTCTATTTTTGCAATATATAAGGTAGCAGCCATTATCCGAAGGAGAATGAATCCGGAAAAGATAATAATAGAAAAAGAAGTAGAAGTAGAAGTAGAGGTATTGGTGAAAGATGTGAAATCAACTGCTACCAGATTATACAATTTGGGAACTAATGTTAATTTCGATGCAGAGAAAAGAATAATAAGTGAGGGTGGAAAGCAGGTATCCTTAACAAATCAGACAGCCGAATTATTGGAACTTTTCTTGCAGGGGGACGACTATACTCTATCTGTTAATGCAATTAGTGAGAAATTATGGAAAGATAGCAACTATGAAAATAGGGTTTATCAGACTATCAATCGCCTACGAGTTTACTTGAAAGAATTCCCTTCTTTATCTCTTGATAAAGTATCCGTAGGCAATTATCAACTGAAAATCAGATAGTATAAATCTTACATTTCCTTATAATATGCATTTTATCAAGGAATGTAAGAAGATGTAAGATGCATATTATACACTAAATGATTCAATCTTTATATATTTGCCACCAATAATTCATAAAACATAAAGAGCTATTATGAGAAAAGGTATTTTTGTGGCATTACCGCTTACTGTCATTGTTGCGGTATATAGTTTGTATTTAGTAAACGACAAATGTATGAACACTCCCAAGTCTAGTTCCTTGTTGCTGGAAAATATTGAAGCACTAGCTGCAGATGAAGATGGGACAGATGATGGAGAGATAGTAGGAGGAAAAACATATTGTGTGGGTGTAGGTAGTGTGGATTGCCCACGCACTCATGATAAAGTTAAATATGTAATTGAGGGTTACAGCCTTTGAGACAACTTATGGATCTTCATTAATACAAACCTAATTGAAAATAATGAAAACACGGCTATTTATATATGTTTGTATATTGCTTAGTCTACTTTCCTGTTCTTCCTCCGAAAAAGGAGAGTTGGAGACTGCTCTGGTTTTCGCCGGTAGTAACCGTCCGGAACTCGAGAAAGTTTTAGCGCATTATAAAAATGATTCACTAAAATTGAAGGCGGCTACATACCTTATAGAAAGTATGCCTTTATACTATACATATAAAGGAAGAGATCTCGATTCGCTACATATAGCCCTCCGGCAATATGCCGATTCAAATAGTTATGATAAGCATTTAGAATACTTGAAGCGTTTTCCTTATGGAAATTTGATTAAAGAGTACGATGCTAAGGTGATAACCTCCGAATATTTAATAGAAAATATAGAATATTCTTTTAAGGTATGGAATGAATCTCCTTGGGGCAAGCACATCTCTTTTAATAATTTCTGTGAATTCATCCTTCCATATCGGATAAAGAATGAGCCTTTGACTCATTGGAAAAAAGACTTCTATCATCGCTTCAAGCCTGTACTGGATTCTTTGTATCAAGGAACAGATGTAGTAGAGGCAACTTCTTGCATGAGTAATTATGCATCAAGCCTGCATTGGAAATACCAAAATGAACTTATCGGCCCTCGTTTATCTGCCCAACTTTTATTAGAACTACAGTTGGGAGATTGTACAAGTATTGCAGACTTTGGGTGTTACATATTACGTTCGGTAGGTATTCCGACTGCGATTGACACTTATTTATGGTCACCGGTTAGCCATGTTTCTCATGTTTGGAATGTAGTACTCGACACAACCGGATATACAATTCCATTTAATTTCGAGGTACAGAAACTAAAGAGAAGTGATCAGTTTGGCTATAGAAAGGGAAAGGTGTACCGGCATACCTATGCTTTACAGAAAGATCGTCTGGAAGCTGTTTTGCAAAATAAGAAGTTAAGGATGGCATTGGCGGATATCTGCTTGAAAGATGTTTCATCTTCCTATTTCCCCTCCAATGAGATTACGGTTGACTGTGAATTGATTACAGATAAAAAAGAAGAACATTCTGTATGGATGGCTGTCTTCAACAAACGTGGATGGTTTCCGATTGGTGAAGGAAGCTATAAAGATGGGAAAGCCACTTTTAAAGATATTGAAGAAGGATTGATATATATGACTTTATATGCTCAAAATGGAAAGTTAAAGGAGGCTAGCTTTCCGTTTAAGATAGATAAAGAAAGCGGCAGTATGCTGTATTATCGTCCAAAAGCTGACAGTTGTCAGATGACTGTTACACGTAAATGGCCTCTGCAAGGAGGTATAATTTCTTATATCCAACGCATGGGATACGGTCGTTTTGAAGCAGCTAACAAGAAAGACTTCAGTGATGCAAAGGTGCTGCTACAATTGAGAAATTATCCTAGAAAAATGTTCAATAGAGTCAAGATTAAAGATTCTGCAAAGTATCGTTATGTTCGTTACATATCTGCCGATTGGTTTCCCGGGGATATTGCGGAGGTAGCTTGGTATGCCGATAGTGTGGGGCAAGTGAAGTTGCAAGGCGAATTGATGTCTACCCCACCCTATAAAGGAAATCAGCCAACATCTGCCAAGAGTGCTATGGATGATGATCCTTTGACTTTCTTTACAAGTTTGGAAAAGCCGGGTTGGATTGGTCTGGATTTGAATACGCCCAGGCAGATAGGAAGTATTAGCTATACACCTCGCAATGATGATAACTTTGTACGGGTAGGAGATAAATATGAGTTATTTTACTTCTCGGCGGATGGTTGGAAATCATTGGGAGTTAAAGTAGCGGAAGAATCAAAGCTGATTTATGATAATGCTCCCAGCCATGCGTTGTATTGGCTTCGAGATTTAACTAGAGGAAATGAAGAACAGGTATTTACTTATAATGACAATAAGCAAATATTTACCGAAGGTTATTGGAACCTGCTGTTCTAAATAAATTCATAATTGTTTAACTGGTTGGAAAGAAGAATGGACGATAGCAGTTCTTTGGCAAGGCGCATCGTCCATTCCGGAAACAACCTAAAAAAGAAAGGAGGTATCCAATGCAAACGTAAGGATAAAAAATGAAAGTGGCAAATAATTGCCTAATTCTGCTGAAAGGATAGAAGCAGAATGATTACATAAGTATAAACGTTAAACTGAAAAAATGAAAAAGAAATTTTTTGGAATGATCTTAGTTGTTGCAGTTGCACTATTTGCTGGTTATACTGCATACAATTCTCACAAAGTTGTAAAACTGTCCAGTGTAACATTGGCTAATTTAGAAGCTTTGGCAGGAGAAAATGACGGAAGTGATGGAGAGAGTGGTGGTAGTAAACACATCTGTTATGATAGATACTCTTCTGCTGACTGGTTCCATAAGGATGAAATATTCATCTGGTGTCAAGGTTGTTGTCAGGCAAAAGGACATAATTTGCAAGACAGAAACACTTGTATAAGTAAATTTTAGTAACCCCAATGGACTCAAGAAGCTTATTTTAGAGTCTTGAGTCCATTCTATTAAATATTAAAATGAAATATTTATCAATAGCTGTATTATTTTGTATTGTAGGTTGTAGCCAACCAAATACATCTGTACATTATAATTCTTTTGAAGAATATGATTCCTTGATAGCCATTTCTCATGAAATACCACCTATCATGCTTTATCCTAGAAATATATTTCTTAGTAATAACAACATTGTTGTTTTTAATGAAAAAATGGATACTATATTTCAGGTATTTGACCAAAATAACTTTTCCTATAAATACAGTTTTGGAATAAAAGGACAAGGACCTAATGACTTTATCATGCCCTCTACGCAAAGAGCCGGAACTAGTCGAAAAGGATTTGCAATGCTTGATGTAAAGACAATAAAAGAAATCTCTTTTCTAGAAAATGTACCAGTTATCCAAACAAATGTAATATCAGCCCCATTTGAATACTTTAATGGTTTCATCAGATTAAACGATTCTTTGTATTGTTGTGATGCAGGTTTTGAAGAGGAGCATGAATTTATGTTTATTTATCCGAATGGCTCTTTCAAACAATGGGGAGATTATCCAGAAGATATTGCACGATTGGGTACTCGATTATCCCGTAATCAGGCATATGGTAAAATTAGTGTAGCAAAACCTGATGGAAAACGATTTGCATCTTTTTACTATTCACAACGTAGATGTCGCATTTATGATGACACAGGAAATTTGTTGCATGATATTTTGCTGGACATACCACCGTTTGAAGAATTGCCTAATAAAGAATCAAATGAACGCTATATTCATACGATAGCAGTATCTGCTACCGAACAATATATTTATACATTGAATTTGGATATGAAAGCGGATGAAATTTATGCACAAAATAAATATCCGAACATACAAGTATTCTCATGGGATGGTAAGCCATTGAAACAATATTGGCTAAATGTATTTATCAGTGCTTTTACAATTGATGAGGAGCAAAATATGATATATGCAATTTTTGCGGAAGATGATAGCCATATTTATACATTCAAATTAAAATAGTTTTATTGGTAATGAAGCAGATTATAATTGTTTTAATGTTATTATGTTCCAGCATAATGACTAATGGGCAGAACAGCGAGAAATATATAACTTTAAAAGGAGACACTTACTCTATGTTAGTATTTGCAGACTGGGTGCCTCCAACGGGAGTGACTCCCGAGATGGAACCTCGTAGGTTTACAATGCATAATTTTGAGGTGACTTCCTATCATAGGCTTCCCCCTCTTACAGTTAAAGGAGACAGGTGTGGCTCAGTGTTGAAGATAACGGAATTTAAAGGTTGTCATTCATGTCTAGACATTATGAAAAAAGACAGTATTAGCGAATCATTTTTAGCTACTAATATTGTTTGTATGCCAGTGAATGATGGGAATATAAAATATGCTATGTCCGTTGTTACAAAGCCGACTCGACATCCGGAAACAAAAGAATGGGAGACATTAAGATTTTACAACTGGTATATCCAAGGTAAAAAAAATTGTTATTGTATCTCCATTTCAGGCTGTTCATTGTTTAAGGAGTTTTTTCCGAAAGTGAAGTTATTAGTAAAATCGTTGAAGGAGCATGATAGTTAAGTGCGATAAAAGTATTGATTGTCAGAATTAAAATAAAGATATCTAAAGTATGAAGTGTTGTTTTTACGGACTTTTGGCATTGTTGTTTATATCTTGTAAAGAGAATAAAAACCGAGAGCAACTTGCTACGTTATTAAAAGAATGGGAACATAAAGAAATAATCTTTCCCTCACATAATGTTTTTACTGTGCAAGGTAATGACACTGCTGATTTTCGTATAAACAAACAATATAAAGTTTTGGTTTATACTGATTCTACAGGTTGTACTAGATGCAGATTACAACTACCGGACTGGAAAAAGTTTATGCAGCAAGTTGATTCGACTAGTCTGATTCTGTGCAGTTTCTCTTTTTCTTCTTTCCTAAAAAAGAGAGGGGGCTTCGTGAAACTTTGAAGGCTGATTTATTCACTACTCCAGTATGTATTGATGAAAAGGATAGTCTCAATTTGCTGAACCATTTCCCGCAGAGAACTGACTTTCAAACTTTTCTCTTAAATGAAGAAAATAAGGTGGTGGCTGTAGGGAATCCGATTTATAATAATAAGGTAAGGGATTTATATCTTAAAATCCTTTCGGAAAATAAATACTCAGGAAAAGATAATAGTAAGCAAACATCTTTGCAAATTGACCGAACAGTGTTGGATATGCAATCTTTATCATGGAAAGATAAGCAAACAATGAGCTTAAATGTTCAAAATACAGGAAATGTTCCTTTAGTAATCAATGACATAACTACATCTTGTGGTTGTACTACAGTAGATTATCCTAAAGAACCGATATTGCCGGGTAGGAATAGTGTGTTGCAAATCAGTTATCAGGCAGAACGACCGGAACACTTCAATAAAACGATTTCAATCTATTGCAATGTGGAGTCTTCTCCGATAATTGTTACGTTAAAAGGGAATGCAAAAGAATAAGATTTCATTGATTATGATATTAAAAACATTCTGAAAGATGCCAAAACCGTTAAAGCCCATATTCAAGAAATCCGGTAAAGTACTATTGGTCGCTTTCCTATTGTTCCAATGTTACGTGATGGCGCGATTGTATCTGTTTACTTCGTGTGTGATACCCACATATTCGATGGCTCCCACTCTGATTGCAGGCGATTACATCATCACTTCCTTGCGTATTCCGGGTCGCAGGGAATGGGACGAAGACGGTAATGGACATTTGTCAATTCGTAGGGAAAAAGGCGTGCGCGAAGTTCGCAAAAGTGATGTAGTCGTTTTCAACTTCCCCTATTCCTCTGATACGAACAAGATGAAACTCGAATCGAAGCTATATTATTGCAAACGTTGTGTAGCGATTCCGGGTGAGACTTACGAATGGAAATGGCAATCGAAAAAGCATCATGTATATCTACCTTGTGCGGGAGACGAGTTATCGATTGATTCATTGAATTACGGTGATTATCGCAAGTGTATTGAGTATGAGACGGGAGGTAGGCTCACTCGTTCAGGAAATGTAATTTCACTGGGTGATTCGATTATACAGACTTACCGTTTTTCCCGGAATTATTACTTTATGCGTGGAGACAATGCCGCAGATTCTTACGATTCCCGCTTTTGGGGGATTTTGCCGGAAGACTTTATTTTGGGAGTCGGCCGTTTTATTTGGTTCTCTCGCGATAAAGAAAGTGGAAAGCTGCGGTGGAAACGAATGTTAAGACAAATATAAAGCAACCGATGAAAATACAACTTTTGCAGATAAAAAGCTGTGCCTCTGTCACTTTGGTATCCATAGGAGTAACCGCATTGCTAAGTACCGTTTGTGCCTACTCCTCTTATATCCCTGCCGGAGAAGTTTCTTATCAATGGCTATGGTGCGGGTGGGCTTCTCTGGTGTTTTTTACTTGTGCATTATTAGCCAATTTACTATCGGTTAAAGGCGTACATTGTTTCCATCATTCCGTGATTTGGGGACTAATTCTGATGGGAGGAATCGAATCCGTCTGGGGATTGCGTCAAATTTACGGTTTTGCAACTTCCAATCATTCATTATACGCCGTGACAGGTTCCTTCTTCAATCCCGGACCCTATTCCGGCTATTTAGCATTAGTGTTTCCAGTATGTTTGAACGAATGGTTGCGATTGAGTGCTGTCAAACGACGTACATGGATTGAATGGGCAGGATACTATTTTTCTTTTGGAGTACTGTTACTACTTATTTGTGTGCTTCCCGCCGGCATGAGTCGTTCAGCATGGCTAGCGGCTATTTTATCGGGAGTATTTGTATGCAGTGCACACTACTCGTGGAAAAATCGGTTGGGAGAAGTTTGGAAGGCACATCGCAGGAAAACGGTGGTTGCTTTAGTCCTATCCTCTCTTGTCATGATAGCAGGAAGCGCAGGAATATATCATTTGAAAGCCGATTCGGCAAAAGGGCGACTTTTTATGTGGAAGATAAGTAGCCTTGCCATACTTGAGAAGCCCGTTTCCGGACATGGCATCGGCAACTTTGTGTATGCTTACGGACAGTCGCAAGAGGCATATTTTGCGAAAGGTGGTTATGATGAAGATGAAGAACGTGTGGCTGGCAGTCCGGAATATGCTTTCAATGAATATCTACGAATTGCTGTAGAGTGCGGCATTCCGGTTCTGCTACTTGTGCTAGCGGCAATAGGAGGCTGTATATATCGAAGTATTAAACTGAAACGCTTTGGTATCTGTGGTGGACTTATTTCATTGCTTGTTTTCTCTTTTTCTTCATATCCGATGGCATATCCTTGTTTTTTCGTTGCATTAATACTTCTTTTAGCTTCATGCTTTTTGGAATATTCACGTAAGTTGATGCTTCTATTGGCGTTTACAATCGGTGCGGCGGGTGTATGGCTGGTGCGGCATACTACGTATGACGCCTGTCGTGAGTGGTCGCAATGCAAAATGTTATATGGCGTTCAGGCATATGGCAAAGCGAAAGAAGAGTATGGCAGATTATATCCACTTCTGAAAGATCGTCCCCGTTTTATTTTTGAGTATGGACGTTGTCTGCATAACCTAAAAGAATACGATGCTTCTAACCGGATATTACAGGAAGCGGAGCGAATCAGTTGCGACCCGATGATACTCAATGTCATCGGAAAAAATTATCAGGCATTGAAGAAGTATAAAGAAGCAGAGCATTGGCTACTGCGTTCCACTCATCGTTTGCCGGGACGTATCTATCCTTATTATCTGCTGGCAAAACTCTATGCCGAACCGGCTTTCCGGGAACCAGACAAATTGAAGCAGATGGCAGAAATTGTATTAACGAAAGAGCCGAAAGTACTATCGCCCGCCATCCGTGAAATGAGAAATGAAGTAAAAAAGCTGCTAAGTCAGTGAAAAATTCGGTGTGAAAACTAGGTAGTAGATCTGTTTGCTTTATTTTCTCGTCACCTTCACTTTTCTTTCGTATCCCTGATGAATAAGGGAACTACGGGTGAAGGGCAGCTCCTTCACCGCCTGCTTCACCGCTCTCTTCACCACCCACGAAACTATTTTTGTTTCATGCAATGAAACTTTAGTTCCCATTGCTTGAAACTATAGTTTCACAGGCTTTGGAACTACAGTTTCATGTGGGTGGAACTACAGTTTCACGTGGGTGGAACTACAGTTTCATGCGGATGGAACTACAGTTTCAAGCGGGTGGAACTACAGTTTCAAGCGGGTGGAACTACAGTTTCAAAGTACGTTTTGAAACTAATCACAAAATAGCTTTATCTTACTTGGAAATAAAATTAGGAAGTACCACTATGATTAATTCACCAATGAAGTGTAGTGAAGGACAGGTGAAGGAGCTGCCCTTCACCCACAAATCCCTTATTCATCGGCAACACAGAAGAAAAGTGAAGGAGGTAGAAGAATATATTTATTTATAGAAGTTCTTCCTGAAAGCCTCAAACTCATCCTTCCCCCTGACGCAACGCTGCCACCAAGCTCGCCAGAAACCTGTTCCATAACCGATAAGTTGGATAAAGGCAGCAGCAATGGAATAGATGCCGATAGTCAGGCTTTTATTCTGAATGGTGGAATCGATGCATACCAACAGTGCATAAAGAAGGATAGGCGTGAAGCTGAACAGGCAGAACGGAGTTCCTAATAGCAACAGAGCTACGCCCAACGTAAAGACAGCCGGAAGCAAATGCACTAATTTCAATGAGTCGGGATACTTCTTATAAAGATTGATTCGGGCGATGCCGGAATTATGCACCTGTTTGAAGAACTTCTTCAAGTCAGTGCGACGCTTATGGTATACCCAAGCATCGGGGAAGAGACGGCAAGCATAGCCACCTTTGAATATACGGATGCTGAAATCAATATCTTCGCCAAAACGCATCTTTGAGAATCCGCCTAACGCTTCGTATACAGTGCGGCGGACACCCATATTGAAACTACGTGGATAGAATTTATCCATTTTCTTCTTTCCCCCACGGATGCCTCCTGTGGTGAAGAAAGAAGTCATCGAGTAGTTAATGGCTTTCTGGATATCCGTAAAAGAATCGTGCGCACGATCGGGACCGCCAAAAGCATCGGACGGAGCTGCGAGAAGTTCTTTCTCTACCGCATCAAAGTATCCTTCGGGAAGAATGACATCCGAGTCTAATATAATAAGGTATTCCCCTTTACTGCGTTCCGCTCCGTAATTGCGGCTTTGCCCGGGACCGGAGTTGGGCTTAAAAAAGTACTTGATGTCCAGCCGGTCGGCATACCGGTCGGCTACTTCTTTGCAAGGAACAGAAGAGCCGTCTTCTACGATTATCACTTCAAAATCGGTGAAATGCTGCTCTGTGAGACTTTGCAATAACTCGTCCACTTCATCGGGACGGTTGAAAACGGGAATGATGACGGAGTAACGCATACGGGAGTATTAATTTACGGATGCAAATTAAAAGAAAAAAAAGGAGGAAAACAAAAAAGAGTGTATAAACAAAAGAACTATCATCGGAATCTCTGGAAAGGGTAGAATAGAAAAAAGGACGTTCCTAGGGAAATAAGGGATATCGGAACGCCCTTTGAAAATAGAGGTTTATTGTAAGGCCGGGCTTTCACAAGTGCGGTCTTCTCCTCTTTTTCTCTTAATAAATTAAGGATGTAAATCCTCATTAGTGGGAAATTTATACCCATCTTTTCACAAAGATGAATAGTCTGTTCAATTTGAATCCGACACCATTACGTCGAATCAATTATGTTATTTACAAAAAGGGTAACTCCCAATAAGGAGAAGAGTTACCCTTTTTAATTATTAACTTACAGTTCTAGAAATTACTTCAAAGCAGCTTTCACTGTAATCTTCTCGATAGTTTCTGTACCCCAGTTGTGCTTGATAGTTACTTTCACATAGATATCCAGTGACTGAACAATCGTTGTGTTGTTACAAGTAATAACACCTGTTCTTGCATCGATTGAATAAGTACCAGGATTTACTGTTTCACTATAACCAGTGATTGAGTAAGTAATAGCAGGAGCATCAATGCCATAAGCAGCAGCCCAAGGAGCTTTCGCCTGACCATTTTCAATCACTGTATTCTTAGTAGTTACATTGATATCTTTGTCAAGCATCTTAATCTTAGCTTTTGTTGCTACATTGATAGTCTTGTTCTGGTCACCATCAATGTTCCAAACTACAGACGCATCATTAGTCAAAGCAGCAAGCGGTGAACGCAATACCGGTTCGCAATAGCTAACAGCAGCTCCATTGATGTCGATGATAGTAGCTTCGATAGCAGTACCCTGAATTCTAGCTCCAATCTTGATAGCACCCAAAGTCTTCACATTTACAGCCGGACTAACAGTGATTACATTACCTGAGATAGTTATCTGGTTGTAAACAGCTTTAACAGCATCTGACTGTTTGTCAAGCGGAGCCAAGTAATATTGGATCATTTCACTTGAAGGACTACCATCCGTATTGTATGCAGCATAAAGAACTGTCAAGTCAGCAGTCATACTGAATGATTTGCTTGCTTCATCCCATGCACCTGTGATAGTTGTCTTGCCATCTACAACGAATGCACTATTCTGCTTGATGTTCACTTTACGTTCACACTTCACTAAGTCTTTCAGTTTCAGCGTGTATTGCTTCTTTGAACCGTTTACTGCGTGAGTAGTAGTAGATTTGCGCCAAGCGTAGTCTTCTGTATTTAGTATTTCGTACTTATCAGAAGCACCACCTGCCCATGTACCGAACTTGAATGAGTACAATTTCTGTGCTCCATCGATGACAGTATTTGCAGGGATAACCAATTCCAGTTTATCCGAATCAGTTGTTTCACCCGGAGTATACAGCAGCGTAGCGTCTACCTTATTAGCATAAGTCTTACCAGCAGCATCATTAGATAAGTAGTACAAGCCATATTCAACGGGATTAACATCATCATTGTCAGACATATAATCACGTCCACCCAGTGAGTTCAAGAATGCACGAACGTTCAAACCGATAGTTTGCTTAACAGTGCTATATTGCAGTTTAGCCAACTTGTCAGCTTCAGCAGCATTTAGAGTTTCCACTTCGATATCAACCAATGCCGGAGCAACTTGTTGTTCACGAACTGCTTTTACTGCGAAGTCGTAAGATGCAATTTCCACACCCTCAGCATTCGTGTAAGTAGCAGTTACATAACACAACTCATTGATAGCAGAAGCTTGTTCTGAAGATTTTGCTGTAACAACACCGTCTTTAATTTCGAAGATACCTTTAGCTTTATCTTTTGTCTGAGCGAACTTAACGTTGATGCCGCTAAATCCTAGGTCAGCCATTGAGATAAAGTCTTTTTCAACATCATGACCGAAAGCTACAGAATCATTCAGGTTATATGACTTGTTGTATACAAATGTATATTCTACATAAGGTGTAAAGTCTGATTCGGTATTTGAAGCAGATAAAATGGAACAAGGAACTTCAACAGAGTCTTTAGTATGAACTAAGTTCAAGTTAGCAGGAGTCCATTGTTCTGCAACGAAGTTGAAATAGTTGGAAGCTGTAGTGTAACCATTGATAGTAACATCCAAAGATGATGCATACGATTTATCAACCTCAACATTTTCTGGAGTCATTGCTACACTTAAGATACCTTCTCTATCATTAACCCATTTAGCAGAACCGTCAACGTAATTCAAAGCAGGAACAAGTGCTCTGGTTTTATACGTATCCGTGAATGCAAATGTAGCTTTAGCCAAGTCCATTTTAGTAGGCCATACTTTGAAAGTAGCCACAGAAGCACTGGTTGCCAACAAGTCAGCATCTGCTGCTGTAGATGACATCAATTTGATTGATCTTACGAAATCATCAGCATCATCCCAAGCTTGTTTTCTGTATACAACACTTTGCAAACCATTGTAAGCAGAACCTTCAGCCAACATCTTGTATTCTTTGCCATCCAAATTAATGATGTACAAACCGTCAACTTCATTAATGATGATAGAAGGAACTTTAGTATCTTTCGTCAGATTTGTAACAACTCCACCGATAACTACATAACCATCTTCATTAATAGTCACATTAGCAGATGCATCTTTACCCGGTTCACCATTATCGCCTTTTTTACCAGTAGCATTTACCTTATTACCGTCAGCATCCAAAACATACTCATATGTCACGCCATCATCAGTACTTACCTGCCAATAGTTATCGCTAGATACCTTGAATTTAGGAATGATAGGATCACCAGCTATTCCCGGCTGTCCATCATTTCCATTCTTACCGTTTGTGATAGTCAATTTCGAACCATCAGAAAGAGTTAATTCATAGCCATTGGTTACGGCAGTATAGCTGACAATAAATTTACCGGCTTTCATTGCAGCTTCTACCTCTTCAATTTTAGTCTTATTGGCGTCGACCTGCTGTTGCAAACCATCTATATCATCATCGTAGTCTTTACATCCTACGTAGCTGATAGCAGAGAGTGCCAACGCCCCGAAGAGCATCACATTTACAAATTTTTTTTTCATAACTACTTAAAAATTACATTAATAATATATTATTAAACACTAAGTTTCAATAATGGGAAGCCCGTTACTTCCTAGGTAACGGGAAAGCCTTTGTTCCTGCTCTTCTAGAGTAGTCGATACTGGAAAACGGCACGATTGGCAATGAAACATTTTAACCCCTACTTCAGAAAAGCGGTAGAGGGGAGGGAAATCTTTTTCATAAATCAGAAGTTAACAAAGCCCTAATACAAAGAATCCCCAAGTTTTGCCTGTTCACACCCTGTTTTTAAGTAGTTTTTCGAAAAAATGTTTGATTAAGTTTGGTCGTTTTAAGAAATATGCTCATATTTGCACCGGAATTTATTCCCGTTACCTAGGAAGTAACAGGCTATTTATCAGACTATTAATCCGTGAGCAGACTGTCGCACAAAATCAATGACTACTCGATTGGCTTCATCAATTTTCTTACTCCTAAATGGTTTCAGATACGTCTCGGTCACAGTAATGGAAGAATGCCCCATGGCTTCGGAAATGATGCCCGGATGAATCTCGCAATAATAAGCCGTAGTAGCCCACGTATGGCGAGCGGAATACGAACTTAGCTTATCTCCCAATCCCAACAATTCACCAAGCAACATCAACTGACGATTGAACGTACGCAATGCCAACTGATATTCGCGGTAGGCCTCCTGCGTCCCTTCCCTACTCTTCAGCAATGGAAAGAGATAGGGAGATGAACTGTTACGGTTCATATATCTCTTTACCAGAATCGCAGCTTCGGGAGTCAACGTTACAGCTAGCGAACGTCCGGTCTTGCGCCTTCGATACGTGATTACATTATCGTGCAAATCACTCTTACGCAAATAAGCCAAGTCGACAAACGGTATGCCGCGAAGAAGAAACATGAGAATAAACATTTCACGCGCCTGCTTCAAAGCCGGAGGCACATCAAACGACTGCATCAGTTTGGAGAACAACTTCTCCATATCCTCATCTCCCAACGCTCGCTTATGATCGGCACGCGTACCGGTATAAACCGAACGAAACAAGTGCGGCACATACGCCGCTTCACGCAAATCAACCGCACGATTGTATACCGCACGAAACGTGCGCAAATAGGTAGATACGGTGTTCCAGCTACATCCACGACCACGAAGATAAATCTCGAACCCTTTTAGCCACTCCGGACTTACTTCATCAAAGAAGAAATCCTCTTTCCCACGATAAGCAATAATGGCATTGAGACTGCTACGATAAACATGAGCAGTGCCAAAGTTTCCCTCCATCTGTAGCCCGCAAGCTACTTGCTTCATAAATGTTAATACTTCCAACATCTCTATACATTATTAATGATTAGTCTTTAAATATACGAGTATTAAAGCAAATCCGATTACAGGAACACTTATTATATATTCTTTTTAAGAGTGCCCTGTTAGATTCGTTGAAAGTTAACAAAAAAAAGGCGGCATCGTTCACGAGCCGCCTTTCCATAGAGGGAAATCTATTCTTAATTATTCAAAATATCCATTGTATCTGATGCAATCAGCAGTTCTTCGTCGGTAGGGATAACCACAACTTTCACTTTAGATGCAGGAGTAGATATGATAGCTTCTACGCCACGAACTTTTGCATTCACTGCGTTATCTAGCTCGATGCCCATAAATTCCATGTCCTTGCAAACGGATTCACGACATTCGAACTGGTTCTCGCCTACACCGCCTGTGAACAAGATGATATCTACACCACCCAAAGCTGCTGCATAAGCACCGATGTATTTCTTAATGCGGTAGTAGTACATCTTCTCTGCCAAGATAGCTTTCTCATTGCCGTCGGCACAAGCAGCCAGCAGTTCGCGCATATCGCTCGATACACCCGATACGCCAAGTACCCCGCTCTTCTTGTTCAGCAGGTTGGAAACGCCTGTAGTGTTCAAGCCTTCTTTCTCCATGATGAATGTCACCGCACCGGCATCGATATCACCGCTACGAGTACCCATCATCAAGCCTTCCAGCGGAGTCAGTCCCATAGTGGTGTCCATACATTTACCATCTTTGATAGCAGCGATAGAACCACCATTGCCGATGTGGCAAGTGATAATCTTCTGTCCTACCGGATTAACGCCAAGAAATTCGCATACGCGCTTTGAAACGTAACGGTGAGAAGTTCCGTGGAAGCCGTAACGACGTACACCATATTTCTCATACAGTTCGTGAGGAATGGCGTACATATAAGCGTAGTCAGGCATAGTCTGATGGAAAGCAGTGTCGAACACACCTACCTGAGGGATGTTAGGAAGGATAGCAGCAACAGCATTCACACCTTTTAGATTGGCAGGGTTGTGGAGCGGAGCCAAATCGTTGCAGGCAGCGAAAGCTTCGAGCACTTCTTTGTTCAGCAATACGGATTCGCTGAAACGTTCTCCTCCGTGCACCATACGGTGACCTACGGCATTGATTTCATCCAGCGACTTAATAGCACCGTATTCGGGGCTAGTCAGTGTTTCGAGGATAAATTCCACACCGATAGTGTGTTCAGGAATGTCTTTTTCCAAAACTTTCTTCTCGCCATTAGGCAAAGTCAATTTAAGGAATGAACCTACCAGACCGATTTTTTCGATACCACCCTGTGCAATGACTTCTTTGGTGGTCATATCGAACAATTTATATTTGATGGATGAACTGCCACAGTTCAATACTAAAATCTTCATGTTGATTATCGTTTAGTGATTAGTGATTATTGGTTAGCTTTGGCTGCAATAGATTGATTGGCTGTAATAGCAATCATGCGGTATACATCTTCGATAGAGCAACCGCGAGAAAGGTCGTTCACCGGACAAGCGATACCCTGAAGAATCGGGCCGATAGCGTCGGCGTGTCCCAGACGTTGCACCAGTTTGTATGAGATATTACCAACTTCCAGACTCGGAACGATCAGCACATTTGCCTTACCAGCTACTTGAGAGCCCGGCGCTTTGCTCAAACCTACTTCGGGAACGAGAGCAGCATCTGCCTGCATTTCACCGTCCAAATCGAGAGTCGGAGCCATTTCTTTTGCAATCTTGGTAGCCTCAACCACTTTGTCCACCACTTCGTGTGATGCGGAACCTTTGGTAGAGAAACTCAACAGAGCCACTTTGGGGTTTTCAATACCGGCAACGGCTTTGGCAGTCTGTGCCGTGCAAACAGCAATCTGTGCCAATTGGCTTGCATCCGGAACAGGAGTTACGGCTACGTCGCCCATTACCAAAATTCCGTTCTTTCCATACTCAGGAGCGTGAGTGAGCAACAACATAGCACCTGATACGCAGGTGATGCCCGGTGCCGTCTTGATAATCTGCAAAGCAGGACGCAATACGTTACCGGTTGTGTTGCGGGCACCAGCCAACTGACCGTCGGCATCACCGCTCTTAATCATTAAACAACCATAGAACAATGGATCGCTCGTCAACTTACGGGCTTCTTCGATAGTCATCCCCTTCTTTTTACGAAGTTCGCACAGCAACTGCGCATACTCTTCATGCTTAGGAGAAGTTTCAGGATCAATGATAGTAGCTTTTCCGATGTTTCCCAATCCCCATTTAACAGCGAGTTCGATGATTTCTGCCGGTTTGCCCAGTAGAATAAGGTCAGCAACTTCATCTGTCAAAATCATATTGGCAGCTTTTAATGTGCGTTCTTCAGTTCCTTCAGGAAGAACAATGCGTTGACGGTTCGCTTTCGCACGCGCCACGATTTGGTTGATTAAATTAAGCATAGATATATTGAATAATGTTATAAAACCTAGTTACAAGTTGTAATTTGCGGTGCAAAAGTACTCAATTTTGCAATATCCACATTACAATTCCACCCATTTTTTACTTCCAAGTCTAAAATATTATAATATTTAACACTGTACTTCTATTTTTCATACCTTTGCAGCGTTTTCAAGAAAAAATCAATAGGTAATTAGTATGATACGTCAGTGCGCCATTTTATTTGGCTGTTTGGCTTTGGGTGAATTAATCGTTTATCTTACAGGCATCAAACTCCCCTCCAGCATCATCGGTATGCTGCTGCTCACCCTCTTTCTGAAATTAGGTTGGATTAAACTGCACTGGGTACAGGGATTGTCCGACTTTCTGGTAGCTAACTTAGGTTTCTTTTTTGTTCCGCCCGGGGTGGCGTTGATGTTATACTTCGACGTTATCGCGGCAGAGTTTTGGCCCATAGTGACGGCAACAATCGTCAGCACCGCCCTCGTACTTGCAACTACGGGATGGGTGCACCAACTCGCTCGCAAACTGAACTTGAAAGTCAATAAACGCTTAACACATAAAGAACAATGAGCTTCTTAGAAAACGACTTCTTCCTGCTGGCTATCACCTTCGGGATTTTCTTCTTCGCCAAGTGGCTCCAGAAGAAAACGGGATTGGTACTGCTCAACCCTATATTGCTAACCATTGCCGTGCTTATCATCTTCCTCAAAATGACAAATATCTCTTATGAGACATATAATAAAGGTGGGCATCTCATCGAGTTTTGGCTGCGTCCCGCCGTTGTGGCTCTGGGCGTGCCTTTGTATCTTCAGTTGGAAATGATTAAGAAACAGTTGCTGCCCATTCTGCTTTCTCAATTGGCGGGCTGCATTGTCGGAGTGATTTCCGTGGTACTGATAGCCAAACTTATGGGCGCTTCGCAAGAAGTAATTCTTTCCTTAGCTCCAAAGTCCGTCACCACTCCTATCGCCATGGAAGTGACCAAAGCTATCGGCGGCATCCCGTCACTGACGGCAGCGGTTGTGGTGGCAGTCGGTTTGCTGGGCGCCATCTGCGGTTTCAGGACGATGAAAATCATGCACGTAGGCAGCCCGATAGCACAAGGACTTTCGATGGGGACAGCCGCCCATGCCGTAGGAACTTCCACCGCCATGGACGTGAGCAGTAAATATGGTGCATACGCCAGTCTGGGACTGACGCTGAACGGGATATTCACAGCCTTGCTGACCCCTACCATACTTCGATTATTAGGTATTTTGTAAAAACAAAATCTTAGATTTTTCCGTTATATAAAAGATATAAAGAATTAAAACGCAAAAAGCAATTTTATGATTCCATTTAAAGATATCACGTTAGCAGACAAAGACACGATTACCTCATTCACGATGAAAAGTGATCGCCGCAATTGCGATCTTTCATTCTCAAACCTTTGCAGTTGGCGATTCCTCTACGACACTCAGTTTGCAGTGGTCGGCAACTATCTGGTTTTCAAGTTCTGGGCGGGAGAGCAGTTAGCTTATATGATGCCTGTAGGAACAGGAGATTTGAAAGAAGTATTGCGAGAGTTGAAAGAGGATGCCGAAAAGGAAAAACAGCCTTTTTGTATGTTAGGGGTATGCAGTAATATGTGTGCCGATCTGGAAGCCATCCTTCCGGGACAGTTTTCTTTCACGGAAGATAGGGATTACGCAGATTATATTTATCTGAGAAGCGATCTCTCTACGCTGAAAGGTAAGAAATTCCAAGCGAAAAGAAATCATATCAACCGCTTCCGCAATACATATACCGACTATGAATATACTCCCATCACTCCCGACCGCATCCGTGAATGTCTGGACTTGGAAGCCGAATGGTGCAAAGTGAATAATTGCGACCAACAGGAAGGTACAGGCAATGAACGCCGCGCCCTTATCTACGCTCTTCATAACTTCGAGGCACTAGGACTGACAGGAGGTATTCTCCATGTAAATGGCAAAATCGTTGCATTTACTTTCGGTATGCCTATCAATCACGAGACGTTCGGTGTTCACGTGGAGAAAGCCGATACTAACATTGAAGGTGCTTATGCCATGATTAACTACGAATTTGCCAACCGGATTCCCGAACAATATATTTATATCAACCGTGAAGAAGATTTAGGCATCGAAGGGTTGCGCAAAGCCAAACTATCTTATCAGCCTATTAAGATTTTAGAGAAATATATGGCTTGCCTTAAAGAGCATCCGATGGATATGGTGAAATGGTAATTGGTTATTCTAGCAGTAAGTAATTTATAGCCTAACAAATTTGCGTTCCACTTAAGTCAAACGCAAATTTGTTAGGCTATCTGAGGAATAGTTTAAACTACTGAGCCAGTATTTTTATATCCGGTGACGGTATCCGATACCAATACTCTACCCCAGGCTCTTCTCGTCCGGGAATTTTGAATGTCATCTTTATCAGGTTATCGTGCAAGTGTTCGACGGCTATTTCATTTTTCACACCTGCTGGAAATTCAGCAAAAATCGATTTGCCTACTTTCTCTACATATATATTATCTGATTCTGTTTCATATTCTCCCTGAACCACGATTACAGATCCCATTTTATTTATATCGACAACGATGTTCATGAACGTATTATCGGAGGAAATAAATTTCAAGAATGTTCCCAGTGACAACTTATAACCATCTTCTCCCGGTTCAACCTTACAGGTTTGCCACACCCCTTGCAATGTTTTATTCTTTATCTCCTGTCCGATGGGTATAACGAGATTGGAAGGAGGAGGCATCCTTGATTCATTCTTTTGAAGGCTATACATAATAGGAATAGTGAACTTTACCTTCACTTCTTTTCCATCCACCGTTCCGGGAGTCCATTTGGGCATTGCATTTACCACACGCAAAGATTCTTCGTCCAATGACGGCTCAACACCTCTAATTACTTTTGCTCCGCTCAACGAGCCATCTTCCATGACAATGAACTGCACAATGACACGCCCGGAGATACCTTTCTTCTGTGCTTCAACAGGATATTTGACATTAGTACCCAGATATTTCATCATGGCTTGCATTCCACCGGGAAACTCCGGCATTTTATCAGCAACCATATAAATACCGTTTTCATCAACTATAGGCTTTTCTTGAGAGAATAACGGCATACAAGCACATAGGAGAATAATCAGACTAAGTAGTTTTGCTTTCATAATTCATAAATTTAATGGTTAGAATATCAATTTATTAATGCAATATTACCTAAAAAACGATGAAATCACAAATATTTTCGAACAAATCTAGTACATCCACACGTTTTTAAGATATCTTTGCCCTATTAAGATAGTAAACCGGGACATACATCATGAAAGAAAAAGTAAAAGCTCTGTGGAAACTCTGTTTCAGCGATAGTGAAGAATTTGTAGAAATGTATTTTAGAATGCGCTACAAGAATGAAATAAATGTTGCTATCGAGAGCGGTGACGAAGTGATTTCCGCTCTTCAAATGATTCCTTATCCCATGACTTTCTGTGGAAACATAGTGAAGACTTCCTATATCTCAGGCGCTTGCACGCATCCTGATTTTCGTGAAAAGGGCGTTATGCGCGAATTACTTTCGCAAGCTTTCACACAGATGTTTCACAATGGCATACATTTCAGTACGTTGATTCCTGCCGAGCCATGGTTGTTTGGCTACTATGAACGCATGGGATTTGCATCGGAATTTAAGTATTCGGTCAAAGAAATAATAGTGCCGGAATTTATTCCTTCCCGTGATATTGTCGTCACTGACATAAAAGACTGTCAAGAGAATACTTATCAATATCTGGATAGAAAACTTTCTGAACGTTCCTGTTGTATTCAGCACACTTACGAAGATTTTCAAGTGATTATGGCTGACTTGTCTGTCAGTGACGGTTATTTATTTGTTGCTCAGTCGGAAAACGAGATAATGGGGATGGCTTTTGCTTACAGGCAAGATGGCTATATCTTAATTAATGAACTCCTCGCAGAGACGAAAGATGCTGAATACAGTTTGTTATACTACATAAAGGAACTGACCGGCTATAAGTGCTTGATGCAGTTATTGCCGCCGGATGATAATCAGACTCAATATCCGTTAGGTATGGCTCGTATTATCAATGCGAAAGAAGTATTGCAATTGTATGCTTCCATCTTTCCGGATGAAGAAATGCAAGTGAAATTATTGGATAAACAATTGTCGGTAAACAGTGGCTATTACGACTTGTATAAAGGAAGATGCAAATATAGTGCCGAGCGGCAGCCCGGCACATACATATCTATGAATATTAATGAATTAACAAATAGAGTACTACAACCATTGCGCCCTTATATGAGCTTGATGCTGAATTAATGAGATAAGTGGCGAACACGTTCGCAAGCCGCCAACAGGAAAGCGCCTACCCCGAAATTGGATGTTGAATTAGCATCTACCACTTGCCCCGGTATGGCTTTCTCACCGATGGGTTGCACGTAGCCCACTTTACCATCGGGTTGCAGGGCAACGGTTGATAAGTAGTGCCATGCTTTTTCTACTATCGGCTGATATTCGGCAGCATCCAGAAAGCCGCTGTTGATTCCCCACTGCAAACCATAGGTGAAGAAAGCGGTCCCACTGGTTTCCGGTCCCGGTGCGTGCTGAGAATCGAGCATACTACGCGTCCAATAGCCTTCCGGTTGCTGGCAGGCAGCCACCGCCTTTGCCATGGTGCGGAAACGGTCTATATAGTTCTGACGATATTTATCATTCTCCGGCAGGTCTTTCAGTACTTTTGCCAGTCCTGCCAATACCCAGCCGTCTCCACGTGCCCAGAAATCTTTTTTACCATTCACGCTTTTATGCTTGGGATACACATACTTCGCATCCCGATAGTAAAGCCCCGCCTCTTCATCATACATGATGCTGTCTGCGTACAAGAGATACTCATTCAGTTTCTCCAGATAAAGCGGGTTCTTCGTTATGTTATACATTTTCGTCATTACCGGCATCACCATATACAGGCCGTCTGCCCACCACCAATAATCCTTATTCGGAGTACTCATCTGGTATTCCATCACTTCGCGGGCACGGGCTATTTTCTGCGTATCAGGCTCCAGATTATATAAATCGGCATACGTCTGGAAGCATATCTGATAATCTCCGAAAAGTACATAGTCGTCACTTTCACCATAACTATATTTCCATTCTGCTTTGTTATCCGACTTAGCTCCTTTCCATTCGTTATGTTCCGCCCAACCTTTCGAGTATTGCAGATATTCCGGTTTCTCGGTTAGGAAGTATGCTTCCATGTTCCCAGAATGATAGGCAGCATTATCCCAAAAAGACCGACCGTGCTCCGGATGGTTTGCTTGCCAATAACCGTTCACCCTATGAATGATTTCAATCACTTCTTTCGAAGAAGCAGTCCTTTTATCCGTACATCCGACGCTGACTATCGCGCTTCCTATAAAGAATGCCGATAAAAGAGTAGTATACAAATTCTTCATACCTTTATTTATTCGAGTTTAAATCCATTTCTAATACATACACCATTTGAGGGTCAATCTCCGCCGTACGTTCGCCATCTCCCTGCCGGGTATGTTGCACGAAGAGATGTAACTTTCGCTGTTTCTTCCAAAGTTCCGTATCGTGAGAAGGCTCCCAAGCATCTACGGAGAAGTTCGTCAAATCGGCTATATCCCATTCGCCGATACCTGCGTCGGAAGCATGAGCCATTGATACTCGGCTTCCCCGTTCTTCGTCACGGAAGATATAGAAAACTTCACTTCCTTCTACCACAATGCGCGGACGGGCTATCGGAATCATTTTAGTGCCGCCTCCTTTTAAGGAGAATGGCGTCTTACGGTCTGTCACCTGCCGGTTGTGCCACGTTTTACCGTCGTTCCAGACGATGCGATACTGCGGGACATTGCTATCCGGATCTCTCCAATAAGTTGCGATATACGGATTTCCTGCGGCATCGGCACTCATACTGGTTTGATTGATTAATTCGCAATTCTGCGGCAGACGACAGGCATACTCTGCATTGGACAGTTTTATCGGAAGTTCATATTGCTCTCCATTGGATTTATACCAAGTGACTCCATTATCGTAGGAACGTGCATAACAAATATCGTGGTTTGTCTCTACGTGCCAAGTTTCACGCCAAACCCATGAAAGATGGATGGTTCCTTTTTCGTCGACATATAGCTGCCAGTAAGCATTCCGTTTATCCTCTCCATCTATCAATACATCTTGCACACGGTTCCATTTGTGTTCTTTTAGTGAATAACGGTTCATCACCAGATTGCCACGGCCGGAAGAACCGGAACGATAGGCAAACAGTAAATCTCCACCTGCCAGAGGGTAAAACTCCGGATAAGTGACATTACCTTCATCATTTCCCGTCATCGGTATTTTATCTCCCAACTCAAGTGAACGGGGAGCAATGCTGCGGCAATAATTTAGCTTATGCCCGTGATGGTCGAAAGACACGTGCAGATAGCCTTCTCCATCTATCATCATGCTGATGATATTGTGTGCGTCTTTTACATTCCCCTGATACTGGGTGCGGTGCAATGTCCACTGTTCGGACTCCAGTTTTCGTTTTCCCAGCACCAGATAACCGTCTGCGTCGTAATAACTGATGTATTGTTCGTCGCCATGCGTCACTAATGAATTATTGCGAAATACCGCAGTGTTGACGGAAGTGCAGCTATACCCCTTCCCCACTTCAACCAAGTGTTGTGCAAAGGCTATTCTCCATCCTCCTATCCCCAACAGAAATAATGTAAGTAGTATTGATTTCATGATTCGGATTTATCTCTGAGGTTTATTCGTTTATGGCATGATCTTTGGGAAAATCGATTCCTTCCCAAGCTTTCTTACTGGTCCAATCCTCAGCAGGAGACGTCCAGAAAGGATGATCTGCCGGAAGCCCTAAAGGAAGAAAAGCAAGTGATGCCATATACAAGCTACCATTATTGGTATACCAGTCGGAGATATTAGGTTGCTTACCGTTGAAACCCAGAGTAAGGAATCCTTTTTCATTGAAATTGCGGTCGTCGCCGAACATACGTTTAATGACGGCAGTCATTGCTGCGCGCACTTGTCCGTTGGGAAGTTCTTTGGGAAGCCATTCCCTCCAAGCAAGCAAAGCCAGAGGTTGCAAAGTTCCCGTGCGATAGGTGATGGAACGGCCGAATACAGGCAACGTTCCTTCAGGAGAAACAAAACGTTCCAGAATCATTCCGAAGCGTTGCATCCGTTTAACGGCACGCTTATAGTCACAATCCGGTGCATTCCAAATCTTGTTTTTACCGGCATTGGTCATAATTTCAAGTGGTTCTATGTACATCGGATGAAGAACAAAGCTATTATAATAGTCGAAAGCAAAGCCCGGACCATCCGAATACCAACCATCACCGACATACCATTCTTCTACTTTCCGCAAAGCAGAGACAATGCGGTAAGTATCACTCGGTGTACCCGCTTTACGGAGGAAAGCTTCTACCGTGGCGGAGAACAACAACCAATTCGTATAGGGAGGATCTACCCGTCGGAGTTGAGTAAATTCGGTAATATACCGCTGTTTCGTGACGCTATCCAACGGAACCCATAAAGCATCGTATCCACGGATAAAACTTTCAGCAATATAGGCTGCGTCGACCAAGGTCTGGCCTTCTTTTCTCCAAAGCAGATAGTCGGGACTTTCCGGGTCGACAGCTTGCGCATAACTCTTCAATGCCCAATCACGAAGTTGCTTCCGCTGTGCGCCCTCAGCCGTTTCATCATCGGGCAATGAAATCCATGGGGCCAATCCTGCCATCAGGCGTCCAAAGCACTCCATATAAGTAACTTTCTTGTTGCGCCCGTCCCATGTGGGGCTCAGCTCTACCAACATATTCTGTTGAAGCTTGCCTTCACTCATGCTACTGAGGACCGGAGCTGCCATCTGATATAAAACACCTGACCACAGTTCGCGATCAGTGGGTTCTTTCACTTGTTTTTTCTTTTTTGCCGATATGTCCAGCGAAGGAATCAGCAAGATTGCAAGAAGCAATAGTAGTACGCAATGTCTATTCAAACTCATGATATTAAATAAGATTTCTCGTTTACAAAGATACGCGATATGCAAAAGCACGACATCCACAAATAATTCAAAAAGGGATACAAAACGGTCATTATTAGGGTTTCCAACTATCTGCCCATTCTATAAAAGGTACTCCTTTTGCATCAAATTGTATGGGCAACCAGATGTAACGCGAATCGGCAAGACTCTTGGGACGCCACATATCTGCCATGAAAATAAATTGTTCGTTCATTCCTGCTAAAGGCAAAATATATGTGCTCTGCCCGCCAAAGGTTATTTCCGAATCTTTTCCGACACACGGGTTGGGAAGTTGCTTCCATTCACCTAAAATAGAATCAGCCGTTAATAAGCGGGCTTTATTGGGGTCCCATCCTGTGCAGCCGGAAGTTACCATCCAATAGACTCCGTCTTTCTTAAAGATGGCAGGTGCTTCATTATGTCCGCCGGGGAGTATTCGGATATATTTCCCGGTATGGCTCAGATAATCGTCTGATAATTCCGCAATCTGTAAAGTCAGATTATCTTCCGATGAATAGATATGGTAAGCTTTATCATCATCATCGACAAATAAAGTCATATCTCGGGACATCTGTCCGTCCGGCAAATCCCGTTGCACGAACTTTCCTCCCTTTATCGCTTTGTACCATTCCTGCGACCACCACTCTTCATATTGAGAACCGTTCCATTTCTTCTTCCGTTCTTTCTTAGTCATATTCAACGGATAAACGCCCGGATTCACTCGACCGGAACGAATGAAGCGATAGGGTCCGACGGGTGAATCACTGACTGCAACAGCAGCACGCGCCGGTCCATATCCTTGACCTTTCAATTCCAAGTGCAGCCACATCACGAACTTCCCGGTTTTCTTGTTGTATATTACCTTCGGGCGTTCCATGATGCATCCTTTTTCAATATCACTGCCCGCTTCGTCGGATACGGCCAATGCGATGCCTTCACACTTCCAATTCAACAAATCGGTTGAAGAATAGCAGCTTACTCCTTTTTCCGTAACAAATCCCGATTCCGGGCGATGTTCGCCAAACCAGTAATATTTTCCCTCATGAAGCAAGACACCGCCGCCATGCGCATTTATCACATTACCGTCCGTGTCCCGCCATACTTTACCCGAAGCTATACTTTTTTCTTTCTGATACACACGCACGTAATCTATCTCATACTTCATCGGCAAGGCAGACTCATCAATCGGACCGCCGTTGATGCCTCCTAAGGCTAGATTGAGCAACAGATATTGTGGTTTGGTAAAAGGATTCGTTCCGTTGCCAATGCTCCCGTTTATCGTGCTACTTAAAGGTATCTCATTCAGCAATTCATCATCCAGATAGAGCTTAATGGCTTCTTCATCCCAATCCATGCGCCAGATATGAAATTTGGATGCCCAATCGGGGTCTTTATCTGTGAAATGAGAATAAGGAGTTGCTTTGCTGTTCCACTTGGCATTCCAACGTCTGTCCGTTCCCCATGCAGCATTGGCGAGAATATGAGGAACACCTTTTATCTGGTAGTACTCCATGATATCTATCTCACCGTTGGAGGGCCACTCCATGTTGCTCCCCAGAGTCCAGATGGCAGGCCATGCACCTTTTGCCACAGGGATACGAGCCTTGATTTCAAAGCGTCCATACAAAAAATCCTTTTTGCCGGCTGTATTCACTGACGAAGAGGTGTATTCTACAAATTCCCACTTCTTGGGCCAAGCTTTACTACCGGATTCATAATAAGGATTCTTGCGGCTACGGTCCTGCTCCTTCCTGGCTTCAATTACCAGACAGCCGTCTTTGCAAATAGCATTATCCGATTGGTACCACTGCGCTTCTTCATTTCGGGCATATCCTGTTTCATGGCCCCATACGGAAGAGTCTAGAGGACCGTCTTTATTAAATTCATCACTCCAGACGAGTTTCCATCCATCTTGTGCATGTACATCAAGAGCAGTACATAGCAACAATAATATGCCGATACAACTTTTTTTCATCTTCATCGCACTCAATTTATTTAAAAACATTTCCTGCATTGCTCAATAGGATATATGTAAAGCAATGCAGGACTTATGCTATAATTCTATTTCTCGAACTGATATATTCGGATATAGTCTATATAATATTCCAATGGGAATGCAGCTTTATTGACAGGTCTACCATTTATACCTCCAATAGCCAGATTCAACATCATGCGTTGTCCGAAACCTTCATAATCATTTGAATAAGGATTCTGATATCCTCCTTCTCCGGCTCCATGATCGCTTTTATTAAAGGTTTTTTTCAAATCTGTTTCATTCAAAAGCTCACCATCCATATAAATACGAATATAGTCTTTATCCCAATCCATTACCCAGAGATGATACTTATCCTTCCAATCATCATCCTTTGATGTATAATTAGTAATAGGATAATTCTTTGAATTCCATGAACCTTGCCAACGGCTACTGCCTCCCCAACAAACATTAGCATGAATCTTTTCTTTATAGAACTCAAGCATATCGATTTCACCGCCCAACGGCCATTCCCACCAGTTACCGGTAGACCAAATAGCCGGCCAAGCTCCTTGCTCGATAGGTATTTTGGCACGCACTTCCATGCGTCCATATTTGAATACATAACCCGGTTTAGTCAATATACAGGAGGAAGTATATTCCGAATACTCACGATTCTTCTTCCAATCACTGCTACCAGCCTGATAATTAGGGTTCTTCACCGCTTGCCTTCTTCCCTCAATGAGCAAAGCCCCTTCTTTCATTTTGGCATTATCCTTCTGATACCATTGGTCTTCTTCATTACGAACAAATCCTGTCTCAAACTGCCAGATATCAGGATTAGGTTCGCCTTCATCATTAAATTCATCATGCCACAACAGCTTCATTCCATTATCCAGTTTATGATCGTCAGGAACTCCAATTCTATCGGCAACATAAGCTTCTGGATCATCCGGTTTGATATAGGTCACATTAATGAAAAGCATCATTGCATCCGTCAGGTCATTAATTTCATAAGATGTTGATTCCGCTATCCTTAAAGGCAATGCAAATACGACATTCTGTTTCAGATTATCCTGAACAAGATCTATTAGCTTGCTGGTGTAAATTATCACAGATGCCGATTCCGATTGTTGATTACCTGCGTTTAAAACAAGCTCATCAGCTGATACAATGTAATAATCATCAGGCAATAACTGTACTCCTTGGTATTTTTCATAAATTCCCCTATTGGGCACCAATGCAAGGGCTTTATCCAACGAGTCTTTATCTACAAAGAGTTTTACTGTGGCATCCTTTTCAGCTTTTCTATCCTGATAAAGCGAAATACTCAGTTTATAGTTGATGTTACTTTTATCGTTATCGTTATCGTTATCAGAAAGATTCCATGTCTTATTACATTCTGCACCATCCCATGTCGTACGTGCCTGAGTAAAGTTCAACAGATTCAAATCCAGATTACCAGTGTATCCTTTACTGTCATCGTCATCACAGCCATGGAAGACTGTGGCTAGAGCAGCTACAGAAAGAACTGCCATCCATTTTATATAGTTCTTCATAATTATATCTTATTTATGTTTATACTTAATCCAAAGGCACTGTCTCCGGATCATAAGTTTCTACATCTACATCATAAAATGCAAATTTTGCCATATTGAAATAGGAAGTATTTCCACTGGTTGCAGTAACCAAGAAGCGGAAATATTTATATTTCTTCCCGGACATCACATAATTTGAAGTGTATTCACTACTATGTTTACTCGGAAGACCTGTCAGTGTACCCACTGTTTCCCATTCAGTTGCATCATTACTGATTTGAAGTTCAACCACACTCGGGCGTCCGTCTGTAGTCCAAGTATTATCTGTACGATTCTGATAGTAAATGGCAAAATCTTCATGTTCTTCGGCAAAATCTATCTGTATGTAGTGCGGCAAAGGAATTGCAGTACCACTCCAACGCGTATGGAAGAAAGTATTCGATTTACCATCTATAAGATTGGCTATCGGACCTTCCTTGGGTTCTTGTGCATTAGTGCTCAACTGACTGGCAGTCAGCTTAACTTCATTTCTACTCTTCTCAGTATAGGTTATTTCCGCCTTACCGGATTGAGCTTTGATTTCTTGTATATCACCACCTTGATGATTTGCATTGAATGTCTGCAAATAGAAGGTGTAATCTCCAAAACGGGCACGCGTATTGTCAATCAACATTTGAGTTGTTCCTTTAGAAGCAATCTTACAAACATCTTTCTTCTCCAAGGGATCATTATATTTTATTTGCAAATAAGCATAATCACCTTCTGGTGCTTCCCATGTTAATAATATCTGCCCCGGAAGAGACTCGGACTGAACTGTTGCAGTTTCGATAGCGGCAGGGGCTGCATCCGCCCCTACCTCAAAAGTATTAAGATTATCATCACAGCTTGCCAGACAAACAAGTGCCCATGCCGCAATCATATATTTCAAATTGGTTTTCATAATTATTTCTCTTTTAATCAGATTAAATATGCATTCTATTTACCAACCTGTATTCTGGGTCAAGTTTGTATTCTTACGAATTTCCGAATCAGGTATCGGGAAGAAATACATTTTATCATTCCATACTAACTGTTTTTCAACTCGTTTATAAGTAAATGAATTATTGGCATTCTTCGTAATTTCAAGTCGATCAATACTAGTGATACCTCCTTCTTTCCAGCGGCGTATATCCCAGAACCGATGTCCTTCGAATGCTAATTCAACCATTCGCTCACGTTTGTAACGTGTCCAGAAATCGCTAGTACTCAGACCTTCAGGTAATCCCGGCATCTTCACATCCGAACGGTTACGAACCACATTGACAGCTTGGCGAGCTGACATTGTAAATTCTTCATCGCTCATATCAGCCGAACCGAAATAACGAAATATTGCTTCTGCATAATTCAAGTAGAACTCACCCA
This sequence comes from uncultured Bacteroides sp., assembly GCF_900547205.1. Lineage (GTDB taxonomy): Bacteria > Bacteroidota > Bacteroidia > Bacteroidales > Bacteroidaceae > Bacteroides. Next base: position 44,973 of record NZ_URFY01000008.1, on the reverse strand, counting down.
AGCGGAAGGTAATCCAGCTATGACGTTTACCTCCTGTTCCACTGCTGGCACTGATATCAATTGTTTTATCCAAGTACTTCTTCAAATAATAGCTAGTGGGAGTAGCATACGAAATAGGTAAAGCATTTCTTCCACCGGTATATGTCTCTAAAGGAAATGGATTGGTATCCGGCCATTTATCCCCGTTCACGGCAATAGTCATTCTGAAACGAGGATCTCTGCCGTCATAAGTTCCGGGAGTTGGAGTACTTCCATCCACCATCTCATAAGCGTCTACCAATGTTTGCGTGGGGCAGTTACCAGATTGTGCATTCTCCATACCTATAGGGAAGTTGTTCCACTCAGGACTACTTGTATCACCGATGCGACGTGCAAAGATTACTTCGGAAGCCTTGTAGTTGTCAGCGCCCCACAAATCTGTATATTTACCTAAAGAGATTCCGTTTATGTCACAATAGTCAATTACTTCCTGAGAAGCTTTTGCGGCTTCTTTCCATAAAGTGACATCTCCGCTCTCATTAAAAAGTTTACTTGCTCTATATAATAAGGTACGAGCTTTTAATGCCAATGCCATACCACGGGTAACACGCCCGGATTCCGGATTAGTGCTTCCACCTGCTGCATCTTCCAGTCCCCAATAAGTGATGGGAAGCTCAGGAGCAACAACTTCACACTCTTTTATTATAAAATCGAATATCTGATCGGCCGGTGTACGAGATATGGAGTTTGCTTCTGCTTCAGTCAACACTTCGGTTGTAAACGGAACATCACCATACGCACGAACCAGTAAGAAATAATAATAAGCACGTAATAAACGAACTTCATACTGATAGCGGTTGAAACGTTTCATTTGCGACTCATAATCCTGAGTGAACCGAAGTTCATAAAAATCCAAGTCTTGAGCCTCTTTTAGAAAATAGTTGGCTGCACGAATTGCCGAATAGTAGCCCCACTGCGATTTGGGATTCAAGGCAGACCAATTGCCGTTTGTATAATCAAGTACATTAGAGTAGCTAACTGCCATTTCAGCCTCATCGCAGGCCGAAGCCAAAGATGTGAGGCTTGGCAAGTCCGAATCCAAATAAGAATAAATGTTATTCACGAATCCTGCCGTACGTCCAAAATCAGAAAAAACGTGGTCTTTCCCATAATTGGTATATTCATGATAGTCCATCTTGTCATTGCAAGCTGACAAGGCTGCCACACACATTATACCGAAACATATATTTTTTAATTTCATGTTTTTCTTCTTTTTATAGTTAAAACATTGCTAACCTTAGAATCCTACAGACAATCCGACATGTACCGAACGGGTAGCAGGATAAGCACTCGTTCCCATAGCTTCAGGATCTGTCAAATCGATTCCATCCCAACAAAACAGGTCTACACCTCTCACATATACCTTCGCTTTCTTCATGTGGATTTTACTCAAGAAGGAAGAAGGAAGTTTATAATACACCTCACAATTGCGTAACTTAAGGAATGAACGGTCTGCTAACCATACAGAGTTATTTTGCTCATTGTTATCGACTGTCTCAGTAGTCAGACGCGGGAATCGTGCATTGGGAGTAGCCGGAGTCCAACGATTTTCATATGCATATTGTGAAATACCGGTATTGTTTACCAATGGACGGTACAGCGTTGAATTTAAATATGCCGTATAATTTCCTACACCTTGGAATTGAGCATTTAATCCTACTCCTTTCCATTCGAACCCTAAATTGAACGAATAATAGATCTCAGGACAAGTAGAATTATATCCCATAGCTACTCTATCATTATCATTAATCACATTATCACCGTTCATATCCTTATACTTTATATCACCTGCTTTTACAGGACCAAACTGTTGTGGCAGACTGTTAGCAATATCGGCATCGTCCACAAAATATCCGATAGCCTGCAAACCGAAAATCTGTCCGACCGACTTGCCTGTTGCACGCAGATAATCATAAGCCTGGGGTTCTTCCATCATTTCGATGATCTTACTGCGGTTATAAGTAAATGTACCACCTGCCATGATTTTGAATTTACCTATATTCTTTGTGTAATCAAGACCAATCTCAGTGCCCCAACTATCTACAATACCTCCATTAACGTAAGGACTTGATACACCTAATACAGCCGAATTGCGTCCGGAAGCACTCACCCAGATGTCAGAACGTCTCTCATAGAATCCGTCTACAGTCAAAGTCAATCCTTTTAGCATCGAAACATCCAAGCCACCATTATACTTATAGGCTTTTTCCGTTGTGCCGTTTATAGACGCTAAGCGTCCTTCCGACCAACCACCATCACCTCCGAAGTTTTCCTGAACAGGATAACCGCCAGCACCTCCTACAGTACTATTCCAGTATCCATTGGCCGGAATATTATCAGTATTCAGCATACCGAACGAAGCGCGCAATTTCATAAAATCAATGAATCGCTGATTCTTCATAAATCCTTCATTAGAAATCACCCATGCCAATCCAACAGTTGGAGAAAGAGTCCAGCGGTGATCGGGATCCAAAAGATTGGATGCAGATGCCATAAGTGTAAAGTCAGCTATATAGCGATTCTTAAATCCATAATGCGTATACCAACCTGCACTTTGGTGATAGAATGTCGTATTAGTTCCGTTCTTATTGTCATACTTGTATGTGTACAACAACATAGAATAAATGTCATGAGCACCAAACTTACGTTGCCAATCAATATTGAACTGAAAATTAAAAGAACGATGCTGCCAATCAAGTTTTGCATTATCACCGGACACCTTACTGATGTCACCAGCTGTATAATTTGAGAATTCGGAAGGCTCTCCGTCTTTCCAAGCAACAACAGACTTCATTCCATATTTATACTTTACAGTATAATCTTCCCAATAAGAAGCTATATTGTCATAGCCCATCCGGACAGATGCGCCTAAACCTTTAGTTATTGCCGACAAATCCTGACGCAATGCCATATCTGCATACAACGCACGTGTATGTCCTTTTGAATAACCACGTCCACGTGTCAAAGCAGCAGGATTCCAGTTCTCACCCCATGTAGCGTTACCACCCCACAATCCATCTTCGGTTTTTACAGGAAAAGCAGCCGAAGGAAGTGAAGTCAGTTTACCCATCAAGTCATTACCAGCAGTAGACGGACGACTAAATTCGCTCAGCACACCCATAATATTAGCTTGCATACGTGTCTTGGGACTTAAGTCAATATCAAGATTCGTACGGAAATTAGCCTTGGAATACTTGTCTTGTGTTGAATAACCTTCGTTTTCATTAAAGTTCTTAATAAAACCACGGTCATTCTGCAAATTCATCATAGTGAAATAGCGCATTTTGGTAGAACCACCACGGAAAGTCAGCGTAGCGATATCTGAAGCACCGCGATCACGGAAGACTTCATCAAACCAGTCTACATTCGGATAAAGATAAGGATATTTACCGCTCTTAAATGCATTCAATTCGTTTTGTGAATAGCGTGCAGCTTTACCATCGTTAGCGCGTCCCTCATTCAATGCCGAAGCATAAGTGAAAGCATCCGCCATTTCAGGAATACGAGTCTGGTAATTGAATGAATGATCGTAAGAGAAATTAATCTCTTTGGATTTATATTTACCACGTTTGGTTACGACATTCAATACTCCATTAATACCTTTATATCCATAAAGTGCTATAGCTGCAGCATCACGAAGTACACTCACCGATTCAACCTCCTCAGGAGTAATATAATTCAAGGCATTCCAGTTATTATCACGTTCCAATCCGTCGATAACCAACAAAATACCATTATTACCATTCAACGTTTTCTGACCACGAATATACATGGAAGAAATCTGGTCCCACATCGTTCCGGTTTTCTGCATGGTAGTCAGTCCCAAAACGTTACCATATAAGGAATTTCCTACATTAATGGCAGAGCGATTATCTATTTGTTCAGCATAAACAGTTGACACAGCACCTGTTGATTCAGCATTTGTCTGATTCAAACCAAAGCCATAATTCACGTGTTCGGTAGAGTAATCCATCACGATTGTGATTACCTTATCCTTACCGACCGACACAGTCTTCATTGCATCGTCTCCAGTCTTAATTTTCAACTTATTATCTTTGGTTGCCATTATTTCAAACCGACCGTTCTTATCGGTGGCGGTTTGTATCAACGGATTATTTTCAACAGTAACCAATGCACCTTCTATCGGATTTCCCCGCTTATCAAGTACCTTACCGCTCACATTGCCTTCGTCTTGTGCCCATCCCTGCAGGCTGACACAAGCAAACATCGCTAAAGCTATTATCTTATATTTTTTCATACTATTCTTCTTAATAAATCGTTGTTATCAACTATTAATTAGTTCCAACCCGGGTTTTGAGTCAAGCCATACCCTTTGTTCACTTCAGAAGGAGGAAATGCAGAAAGATACCATTTCGGACTAAAACTTTTCCACCATGCACGAGAACTATTAGTAATCGCAAACGGCTCATAAATAAAATTGCTAGGCTTATCCGGGAATTCACTAGAATTACCTGTTGAACCAGACCATGGTTTGTTACCGCCTCCGTCATTACGTATGATTCTCAGTCCGTGTAACTGCTTGGTGAATAGATCTTCACGCTTATAACGTATCATATCAAAGAATCGAACATCTTCCAATCCGAGTTCACAAGCACGTTCGCGCAATATTTCTTCTAATAGATTGTCTGTATCAGCCAAGAGATTCTTATCTGGATTACACTCTGCCAAACCTTTCAGTCCTACACGCTTACGCACATCATCCACCCATTTGATAGCTTCAGTCGGATTGTTTTTAGCTTGTAGCCAAGCTTCAGCATATATCAGATAAATTTCAGACAAACGAAGATAAGGCCATTCCAAATACTTTCCAGCGAGACTACCTTTACCTTCTTTAAAGAATTTGTAAAGACGGAAACCTGTAGCTGTTTCTCCTGTTTCCTTCTCCGTGTCATTTACATTTTCTCGTCCACCTTGCCATAATTCGGCAGCATGGTCGCCAAAAGATGCACCGTTTACCAAAATTGTTTCATACAAGCGAGGGTCCCGTATCGGCTTGTTGTAATCATTGTTTTCAAAGAAAGGTTGTGCACCATTTGCGAGATATGCATCAGTAAAAGGTTTACCATCAGCCATAGGGAACATTTTCATAAATTCCAATGTCGGGGTATATCCACCATTCGGAACCCACTCTCCCCAATAATACCACCAATCCCAGTTGTATTTACCGATAATGCGTGTAGAAATCAATAACTCCGTATTATTTTCACGAATAAAGTAAGCGTCGTTAAAAGCATTGCGATAATCTTTTGTGGTAGTACCGCTAGCCTGAATCAAAGAATAAAATTGATTTTCTTCCAATTGCTCAAAGAAGTCATAACAAGCTTGCCAACAACGATTCCACCATTCTTCATTATATCCTCCATACCATACTTGCCGGTTGGTAACTGCATCTTGTGGAGACTCGGTACAATAGGGCTGATTATCATTGAACAGGGGGCTGGCTGCAAACAGTAAAACTTTACACTTCAGCCCCATAGCTGCTGCTTTAGTGAAACGTCCTTGCCAGTTAGCATCATCTGTAGCCAGATCCCATGGAAGCACTTTTGCAGCTTGATCCAGCAAAGTAACTATATAATTAGCAGTTGCTTCTGCAGTTGCACGTGGAAGCTCGTATGTTGCTTGTGCATCATATGTTTTGTCTATTAGTGGAAGCCCTCCGTAATGACGAAACAGATCGAAATAACGAGAGGCGATAATCGTTTTTGCTTCACCTGCCAAACGATTCTTCTCTTCAGTATCCATATCAGGTACCCGATCTATATTCTCTATAAAAAGCAACGATGCGCGAATAGCTTCCCAACAATTCTCTTTTGTATATCCAAAACGGGTATCATCACTGCTATCTTCATCGCTAGCTTTATAAGCTGCCGAATAATACTTTCGATTTACCCCGTCCCAACTGTTATGGCTGTGCCAGCAATCTGAAAGAGTTTCAAACATTCCGGTATTCATTTTACCATCTACGGTATTCCAGTTTGTAGCCAACCCATAATAAAGTTTACTATAGGTATTCCATAAAAAAGCTCGAGCATAATCTGCTTTACCAAAGATAGAATCCAAAGTCAAGTCGCCGCCACTTGGTTCCTTTTCAAGAAAACTATCACCAAATCTTATCTGATCAACGCATGATACGGAGATAATAGATGTCCCCACCAGCATTGCAATAAACCATTTTCTTATATGTTTCATATTTATAAATGTATTAGAATCCTAGTTTCAAACCGATATTAAAGACACGAGTTAAAGGATAGTTTGGACGGTCGCTCTGACGAGATTCTGGATCTCCCCATTGGAAACCTGTAAATGTCAGCAAGTTATAACCGTTCATATAAAGACGACAATTATTAAGTTTCATCTTCCTCATGAAAGGGAAATCAAAATTGTATCCAATCTCAATATTCTTCAATCGCAAATAACTCGCGTTAATCAAATACAAATCAGATCCGGCATAGTTGTTGGATGCGTGTAAACTTGAAGCACGTGGAAACTTAGCATTAAATGTATCCGCAGAGGAACGCCAAGTATTTTCATATTGGTACAACAATAAGCCTTTTTCATTTGTATCTCCCAAAGGACGACGGAATTCACTTAACATACGATCTACATTCCACGCACCGGTCCATTGCATTGAAAAATCAAAATTCTTCCATGAAAATCCAAGATTCAAGCCGGCTGTATATTCTGGAACATCGGTAAAACCTAAGTCACGTGTTGCATCATTTCCATCTAATTTTCCATCTCCGTTCAAATCAACGTAAATACAGTCTCCAGGTGCTAGAGTTATACCATGATCTGCAATCGACCGTCCAAACTCTTCCTGATAACGACGATCTGCTGTTTCATCATAGAATCCCCAGAATTTATACATAGAACGTGCACCGATTGGACGTCCCGTCACATACATCCACTCCTCATTCTGTTTCACTTCATTCTTGAAAGTAATTTTATTACGAGCAAAAGAAAGATTAAAATTAGCCCAGTATCGGAAATCATTATCCAGTTTATCATTCCATTTTAACTGCACCTCAAAACCTTTATTCTCCGTCTTACCTACATTTACCACAGGTAAAGTCATACCTAATATTGATGGAAGATAATCAGGTCTATCAAGAATGTCTTTTCGTTTTTCAAAGAAGTAATCTACCGATACGTTCAAACGTTCTTTAAAGAAAGTGGCGTCAATACCATAGTTTTGCTTAAGCGAAGTCTCCCATTGAGCATATGGATTTGATTTGGTTGCTTCATATGCACCCGGTTTCTTATTTCCGACATTTTGTCCAAAATAATATCCGCCATCACCTTTATATATATAAGTATCAGGAATATACAAGAAGCGTTCTGAGCTTCTATCATTACCCACAAGACCTACAGATGCACGAAGTTTCAAATAATTGACTGCGTTTTTGAGCGGAGCAAAGAAAGGTTCCTCACTTACTACCCAACCGATGGACCCTGCAGGGAAGAAACCGTAACGACGATCCGGGTGGAAATTCTCCGAACCATTGTATCCGGCATTAAACTCCGCCATATAACGTGTTTTCCAATCATAAGTGACACGTCCCACCAATCCTACATATCCTGAAGGAATATAGGTATAAGTACCTCCTGGATAATATTTTTTCGACTGATTATAAAGCACAAGTCCGCTCACATTATGGTCGCCAAACTTACGGTTGTAATTCAATGCCAGCTCCATATACCAGTCGCGTGCTTTTCCAAAGTCACCATCACTATAGCTTAACTGTGAATTAGTACCTTCTTTACGATAAGAAACGGCTCCTTTATCGTCAATAATAGGCAAATAATAGGGTAATTCCGAACTTGCTTTTTTCGTATTAGAATACGAAGAGTTATAAGCACCTTTCAGTTTCACCGACAGTCCTTTAGTTATCATATCCAACTTCTGGTTGATAGCTAAGTCTACATTCAAGACATTGGTTGTACGGGTTCTGAATCCTTTACCATAATAAGAAGATAAACCATCTGTTCCGGTAAAAGGAAGATATTCTTTATTGGATACAATACGCTGTCCATTCACGATACCCGCTCCTGCAAAAGGAACTGCCCAATACAATTTACGGAAAAGCTGATTCTGGTCTTCGCCGGATTCTGGAGTACGTTTAGTTTCAATACGTCCACCGATATTTACCGAAATCAACGTAGTCTTTGTAACATCAAAATCCAGATTTGCACGGTAGTTATAGCGCTTATAATCGAAGTTAAAGTTATCTTGCGCATTAAACTGCTTGAACATACCGTTTTGAGAGAACATACCTGCCGATACAAAATAACGCATATTATCCGTACCGCCTGAAATACTTACATTGTGCTGAGACTGAAAAGCAGCCTTATTCATGCAATAATCAATCCAATTGATATCCGGATATAGTATCGGGTTGGTATGATCGCGGAAAGCAGTCAGTTGTTCATCCGTGAAAAGAGGAACACCACCGTCGTTGACCGTCATCATATTATAATAAGAAGCATATTGATAAGAATTAGCAAAGTCCAGTTCTTTGGTACGCACGTTTACTCCGGCAGAAGTTGAGAAAGAGACTTTCGCCTTTCCTTCAAAACCACGTTTCGTAGTAATCAAAATAACACCATTAGCACCTCTTACACCGAACACTGCCGTAGCAGATGCATCCTTAAGCACTGTTACACTTTCAATTTCATTAGGGTCAATCTGCGAGAAATCACGTTCTACTCCGTCTACCTGAATCAACGGTTTGGCATCTTGCCACGTAGCGATACCACGCACATAAATATCCGCAGCATCGGCTCCCGGCTCACCGGAATACTGTACTGATGAAATACCCGTCACCTGACCGGACAGAATATTGGAAATAGAACCGGCGGGAGTTTTTAATAAATCATCTCCTTTCATTGAAGAGATAGCACCTGTAATGGATACTTTCTTTTGTGAACCATAAGCTACTACCTGAACTTCTCCCAATGACAGCGCGTCTTCTTCTAATACTATATTTAGTCTAATACCCTTCTTTACGGTTATCACCTGATCCTTGTAACCGATAAAACTAATTTTAATTTTTGCACCCGGCGCTGCATTTACTGAGAAGTTTCCATCGAAATCGGTAATTGCACCTTGTGTTGTGCCAACCACCGTCACATTCGCTCCAATCACAGGCTCCCCATTGGTGTCTTTCACCGTACCTGTCACTTTAGCAGAACTTTGTTGCACTACCTCCGCCATAGGATTATCATCACCATAGCCCTCCAGAGGAATCAAAAGAAATAAAAGTAACGAGATGACTATCGGATACATCCGATGTATTTTTCCCGTTTTTCTTTCATGGACTGTCTTTTGTTTTTCCATTTAGTATAAACATTTAAGATTAAACAATAAGTTAATTCATTTGTGTGACTTTATTTCGTAATCACCGATGCAAACATAGAAGATATATCCCTGATAGGCTTCCGAGCATAATTATTCAAGGTAGAATTATAGACATTCCACCTAATCGAATTATAATTCTACCTTGAAGAGCTTAAATTGAGAGTTGTAAAACTGTAAATTTACTAAAAAAGGATGCGTCACTGAGAAAGGAAACGTTCCATATACTCGGAAGGCAACATTCCAAATTCCTTTTTAAAACAGGAACTGAAATATTTGGGATCATTGAACCCGACAGCATAAGCCAACTCGGCAATGCGAACATTCGCACCTTTTTCTTCCATAATCTGACAAGCAGCTTTCAGCCGAACGTTGCGAATAAAAGCAGAAGTATTCAATCCGGTCAATGATTTCAACTTCTTATAGAGTGTTGACTTACTGGTCATCATCTCTTCTACAAACTGCGACTGATCAAATTCACAATCATCCAAATGAGCATTGACGCAATCAATGGCTCGTTTGATGAAGTCTTCGTCAATACTGGTATAATTAAGGTCTTTCACCTCAAAGACTAGCTGATTTTTAAAATCATGTGCCATCCGTTCTTTATATTTCAGCAAGTTACGAATGCGGGCATGGAGCACTGCCAGATTAAAAGGCTTACTGATGAAAGCATCCGCCCCCACCTCATAAGCTTCGGCACGGTCTTCTTCCTTATTCTTTGCCGTCAAAAGGATGACGGGGATGTGACTTATCTCCAGTTTCCCCTTCACATACTTACAGAACTCAATGCCATCCATCTCAGGCATCATAATGTCAGACACAATCAGGTCTATTTCTTCGTTTTCAAGAACGACAATGGCTTCTTTACCATTTTCCGCCGTAAATACGTTATAATCCCTACCAAGCAATTTAACCATTAATTGCAGCAATTCTTCGTTATCTTCTACTACAAGAATGGTGTTATTTTTGTTTTCTGCCGATGTTACTATGCAGTTACCTTCCTCAATCTCATCATAATTGATAGATTTCTGCACAGGCAAAATAGCCTCATCATCCACCTGTTCTTCCTTAAAGTAAGAGCGGTCAATAGGCAACTGAACAATAAATTCTGTACCTTTATCCAATTCACTGTTTACTGTTATACTTCCACCGTGCAATTCTACCAAGTCTTTCGTCAATGAAAGCCCAATCCCTGTACCGATGGTATTGAACTTGCGATAGTCTCCCTCATAAAAACGTTTGAAAAGAGTTTTCTGCTTATCCTTGGATATTCCTTTGCCATTATCCTTGATACTAAGAGCCACAAAATCCTTATTCTCAGCATAAGACAACGTAACTTGAATATACCCTCCCTCTCTGTTGTACTTAGCAGCATTAGAAAGAAGGTTATATAGAATCTTATCCAGTTTGTCCGTATCAAAATATCCTATAATAGTCTCCGGATTACAAAGCACGGAGAAGTGAATCTTTCTTTTCTTTATTAAAGGCTGAAAGCTCTCAGCAGCATTCTTTGTAAATGCGGCAATATCTCCTGGCGAAACACGAAGTTTCAGATTTCCGGTTTCCGCCTTGCGGAACTCCAAAATCTGTTGCAGCAAACGTATCAACCGATTGATATTACTGCTCATTATCGTATACAAATCTTTATGATTGGGTGCCTGTATCTTCAACTCATCCATTGTTGCGGAGATGATAGTTAACGGCGTAAGCAATTCGTGAGTTATATTAGTGAAAAACTGCAACTTAGTATGATTTAACTCTTCTGCTTTTGCCTTCTCTATTTCCCGAAGTCGAAGCTCATTTTGTAGTATTATACGATTCTTCGCAGCACAATAAAGATAAAATCCGATAACTACAACTAACAATACGTAAATGGTAAATGCCCACCAAGTGGCCCAGAAAGGGGGTAATACCATCACTGTCAATTCGCGGACATATCCGCTCCAGATACCATTCTCATTGGTAGCTTTCAGTTGGAATTTATAGGTACCGCTCTTCAAATTATTGTAGTAGGCAAAACGACGCTCGGCATCGGTATACTGCCATTCCTTGTCGAAGCCATCCAGACGATAAGCATATTGGTTGAGCTCCGGATTCTTGTAAGTGAGAGCGGCAAATTCAATGCTGAAATTATTGTATTTATGGGGCAATTCTATTTTATCTGCAAAAGCAGGCATCACCGGAGAGATGCGTTGCCTAACATCGGGAGACAATGACTTTAAAGAACGATTGAACACCTTAATATCTGTAATGGTGAAAGGTACTTCTCTGGCAGTTTCTTCTATTTTGTTCGGGAAGAAGCTACTATAGCCTTTATATCCGCCAAAGTACAGTTCCCCATTAAGTTCGCAAGAAGATTGCGCAATAAAGAAATTATCCTGCAATCCATCCGCGGTTGTATATACGCGAACAGCAGTAACTCCTTGCCCTATCGGAGCGTTCAGCCTTACCAACCCGGCATTCGTGCCTAGCCACAATACTCCCCGCTCGCTTTCCTCAATGCTCCCCACCATATCTCCGGGAATATTGTATTCGCGGTTCTTATCTTCAAATGCTCCGGTTTCACGGTTATAGATATACAATCCTCCCCCTTCTGTTCCTGCCCACAGCCGACCGGATTGGTCGAGATGGAGACACAACACTGTATTGGTAAGTAGCTTCTGATTATGAAAACTGAAATTCCGGTACTTCAATGTCTGTGGCTTGCGAACGTCTCCCATTATATGGATAATGCCATAATTGGCAGTAGCTACCCACATACTCCTATCCGTATCCTCGATGATATCTCTCACATAAAACCAATCAGAAGATAATTTATCTTCAAAATCCATCGTTTTAAACAAGAAGCTTTTGCCATCTGAGAGACTCACTCCCAGGCTTCCCCGGGTACCGACCCAACAGTTACCCTCTTTATCCTCATAAAGAGCCGATATACAAGAAGAACCGATAAAGTCGCTATTTGCCACATCCAATGTCTTCACCCGCTCTCCTTTTCTATAAACAAAGATGCCACCATCATAAGTACCGAACCAGATCTCACCATTCCCTTTCCGCTGTATGACAGAGTAGACGGTAGGAACAGAAGAAACTCCCGAAAATTCGGGGATATAAGAATGGGGCAACAGTTTGCCGGTAGCACTTTCCTTACAAGCCAACCCGTACGTGCCGATCCCCATCCACAGATTTCCATCGTTATCTGCAAACAAAGCACGTATCGAAGTCGTAGGAATATCCTCATCTGTCAGATTGAGACTATGCTGGGTAAAAAGTGACTGATGAGTATATGTCATCAGCACTCCGCCACCAATAGAACCAATCCACATATTGCCGAAGCTGTCACGTATTATAGAGTTTATCTCATCGCAAGGTATATGATAGGGAGACATTCTCGATTTGTAGTTGATAAAATGCCCCGGTTCATCATCCTTCATTATGCTGAGTCCGCTTCGGGTTCCCACCCATAACGTATTAGTATTCAAGTCTTCCGATATATCATAGACTATATTATCCGACAGGCTGTTTTCATCTCCGGCTATGTGTTTATAATTAATATAGGAAACCCGTTCCATATCTTTGGGAGATTGAAGTTTAAAAAGACCCTTGTCCCAGCTTCCTACCCATATATTCTTATTAGAATCCTCAAAAACGACGTGGGCTGAATTGCGCTCATTTATTCTTGGATAAGAATAAAAAGTATTAGTAGACGGAACATAACGATAGAGTCCCCAATCCCATGTACCAATCCATATATCTCCGTCAGAATCTTCAAACAGGGTTTTGATTGCAGCACGTGGTAACACATTGCCTGCCAGTTCGCCTTCGTATACCAAGAAAGAGTCACGTTCGGCTATGTAGCGGCACAAACCGGAGTCTGTTCCTACCCACACCGTATTGTCGCGAGTAACCAACAAACAAGACACTACATTATTCGAAATAGCAGGATACAGGTATTTACGGATATCACCGGTTTTCTTATCCAGCATATTTAATCCCTCTTGCGTACCAATCCAAAGATGGTGCTCATTGTCTTCCGCCAGACAGTAAACATTGTTGTTAGTCAGCAAACCGGGAGTATAAAGGTTGGATTTATAAAGATTGACCTTATATCCATCATACTGGCAGAAACCATAGCGGGATGCAAACCACATAAGTCCGTCTTTATCTTGATAGACTTTCTGGATTTCATTCGTCGGGAGACTATTGAATATAGAGAATTGCTTAAAGTTTAAATGCGAAATAGCATCATTTTCCGAAGATGCTGCTATCTGGGCGATACACATCAATACTAAAAAAGAGAAGGCTCTCTCTAATGTCCTATATAAATTTGTTATGTTTTTCATTCAATCAGACTTTTAATCAGACTTTTAGTGTGATGTGTGCAAAGATAGGAAAGTTTTAGCTATCGGTAAGGTGAATTATCAGTCTTTTTTGTCTATAAAGAATGATATACATACTTCTTTTGATTGATAAGTAACTCCTATTCATTTATAGAAGCTTTATCTTTGCAACCAGATTAATTAACTCAACATCCAATAACATGAAACATTTTCTGATTAACTCATTCCTTTTTTATCTGTGTCTCATCGGAACAATTCAGGCCACCGCTCAAACAAAAGGCTCACGTAATCCTGTGCTGCCCGGCTTTCATGCCGACCCGGAAGTTCTATATTCGCATCAGACTAAACAATACTACATTTACCCCACAAGTGACGGTTTTCCCGGTTGGGGAGGAAGTTATTTCAAGGTCTTTTCGTCCAAGGATTTAAAGACATGGAAGGAAGAGAAAGTGATACTGGACATGAATAAAGATGTAGCTTGGGCCGATGGCAACGCATGGGCGCCTTGCATCGAAGAAAAGAAGATAGATGGAAAATATAAATACTTCTTCTATTATAGCGCAAACCCTGTGACAAATAAAGGTAAGCAGATAGGAGTTGCTATTGCCGACTCCCCTACCGGACCTTTCACCGATTTAGGAAAACCTATCATCACTTCGTCGCCCGCCGGACACGGACAACAGATTGATGTCGATGTGTTTACCGACCCTGTATCCGGAAAAAGTTTCCTTTACTGGGGAAACGGATATATGGCGGGAGCCGAACTGAACAACGACATGGTATCCGTAAAAGAAGAAACGATTAAAGTAATGACACCGGAAGGTGGCACATTGCAGACTTATGCTTTCCGTGAAGCTCCCTATGTCTTCTACAGAAAAGGTGTATATTACTTCTTATGGTCTGTTGATGATACCGGCTCACCTAATTATCATGTGGCGTATGGTACGAGCAATTCTCCACTGGGAACTATTCGTGTGGCGGAAGAACCGGTTATTCTGAAACAAGTGCCTGAAAAAGAGATTTACGGTCCCGCACATTGCTCGGTTCTCCAAGCTCCCGGCAAGAAAGACAACTGGTACATCGTCTATCATCGCATCAATACAGAGTATCTGCAGAATGGCCCGGGATGGCATAGGGAAGTTTGCATCGACCGCATGGAATTTAATAAGGATGGAACGATTAAGCCTGTCTCTCCGAGTCTTTAAACAAAGTAAAAAAATATCACCAATCCCGTTAGCATATTAACTCTGTCAACGGGCAAAATGTTGCATTTACCTTCATAGAAGTACCCATTTTGGGATGATTTCATTGAGAAATTTATGCCTGAACACCCCGTTTTTTCAAAAACTTCGCCATTTTCACTCACCAAAAGCGAAAAAACGATGAAAAAACGGCGTTTTTTTGGAAAAACAGGATTCCCTCCAACTAAAACTTGAGAAAATTTGAGTGAACATAAAAATTAGTTTCTTATTAATCAGCAATTTACGAGCTACTTTTTCTCAGACCATTTTATTGCTTTGAGAAAAAATACTCATGCCTATGAGAAAAAATACTCATAGGCATGAGAATAATTACTCATAGGCTTGAAAAAAGTTTCTCATAGGCATGAGCGAATACCTCGCATTATAATCAAACAAATACCTTTTACATATCGTACTCGAATCTGATATTATGCGCAGCTCACTAATCGTTATTCACTAATCACTATTCAATTCTTTTTCATCCTTGATGCGCGAACCTATCTGTGCATAATAGAGCATCACCAGTTCGCAGACCACGACAATCATCCAAGTCCATCGCCAGCCACCCCAAGCATCCGCCAACATCCCTTGCAATACCGGAAAGACGGCACCACCGAAAACGCCCATCATAAACACGCCCGATGCTTTGGAGGTATATTTCTTCAAGCCTTTGATGGCTAGCGTGAAAATACAGCCCCACATCACGGAGTGGCACAGTCCGACCGATACCAGCACCCATAGGTTGTCCGTCAATATAGCAATAAGCATCAGCACGGTTGCCACAATGGTAGTTGCCGTCAGCATGATGCGTGGAGATATATTGTTGAACATACTGAAAACAAGTCTGCCCACCATCATTCCACCCCAATACAGGGTGGCTAGCAAAGCGGGAATCCCCAAGTCGAGTCCCCACAATATCAGGTGGGTTTTACCGAAGAAAGATAAGCCGCCACCGGACTCGATCATTTCCATCGCGTGCAGGTTGATATTAACACCAACGGCTACTTCCGCACCAACATAAAAGAAGATGGCTATCACTCCCAGCTTCAAATGCCGGAAAGACCAGATGCTGCGTTTCAACTTTTCACCGCTCTCGGCTCTGGTCCCCTGAATATCGGGCAGACTCAAACGGGAAGTAATCACCGTAGTGACCACCACACACAGGGCTATCATCAGAATGGGAAACATCAACTGATTCGCCGTAACACTTTCGAGCGCCACTCCTGCAAACAAGACTCCCGTCACGAAGAAGGGAGCAATGGTGGTACCGAAAGAATTGATGGCACACACGATGTTCATTCGCTGCACCGGTTGCGTATTCGGCAAATCATAGGCAGCAATATAAGGATTGATAACCACTTGCAGCAAGGCGGCCGATGTTCCCATCAGGTAAGAACCCAATAAGAAGATGAAATAACCGTAGGGGACACTGTCATTGGCTATCTCTAGGCTGGCATCTCCATAATGCACCACGAACCAAGAGGAAAGAGAGTACATCAACAATCCCGCCACCATGACTGCCAGCGCCCGTAGCAGTGTTTTCTTATATCCGTGGTTATTAATCCATTTTCCTCCCAGCGAACTGTTCAGTAAGTATCCGAGGAAGAAAAAGAAAGAGATGAGCGTGGTCAACGTATTCTTCAATTCATCGACGTGGGAGAGAAACGCAATCTTCAGAGGCCCCTGAAACTGTCCGTTGACAGTTGTCAAGAATCCTACGATGAAGTATATGAAAGTCAGGACCATGAACGGTCCCAGACTATTACTTTTTTGTGTATTCATGATGCAAAAGGTTTGAGTGGAGTTCTACTTTTTCACGAGAGTATGCTTTCGAGCACGGGCATAGCCCCTTTCTCTTTTATGGCATCCACCATTTGCAGGTACAAATGTACCAATTTATCGGCAGCTTTCAAATCCGTGCTTTGAAAAGGTGACAATGCAAGGAAGTCCAGCGGGTCATTGCTGTTTATCAAGGCTTCATCCTCGGGAGTCATCCAAGGTTCTGCCACTTCAAACGTTTCGCCGTTATCATCTGTCTTGTATTTCAGATAGTGGCGGTAGGAGGCGAAGAGATATGCCAGGCGGGTAAGGTCGGCATGGTCGCGAATCATCTTAATGAGGTTCGGCATCACATACACCGGAAACTTTGATATGCCGTCGAAGCACAGACGGGCTATCTGGTCGCTCACCGAGCAGTTGCCGAAGCGTTCTATCAACGTCTGTTTATACAGTTCGAGGTCCGTGTTTCCCGGGGCCGGCACGTAGGGGGTGATGTCCACATCCATGAAGGTACGCACGAATCGGGCAATCCGTTCATCGTGCATGGCATCGTCCACTTTGCGATAGCCGCTTAGGAAAGAGGGATAAGAGAGCAGGGTATGCGAAGCATTCAGCAGGCTGAGTTTCATGTTTTCGTAGGCTGTTACATCGTCGGTAAACTCTGCGCCTACCCGTTCCCATGCGGGGCGTCCTGCAATGAAATTATCTTCAATCACCCACTGGATGAAGTCTTCGCAATATACAGGGGCTTCGTCCGAGGTTCCATTCTTTGCGTTCAGACGGGCGATATCATCGGGACGGGTGGCGGGCGTGATGCGGTCTACCATGCTATTGGGGAAAGTCACGTTCTGTGCCACCCATGCTGCCAATTCCGCATCTTGTGCTTCGATGAAGGAGGTAAATGCTTTGCGGGCAGTGTTTCCGTTATGCTGCAAGTTATCACACGACAAGATGGTGACGGGTCCGTTGCCGGCTGCCTTTCTTCGGCGCAGTCCTTCGGCAATGAAGCCGAAGGTCGTTTTCGGGCTTTGCGGATGCTGCAAGTCATGCTTGATGTTTTCATCCTCCAGCATAAATTCCCCGGTTGCCTTTTCGATGTTGTAGCCGCCTTCGGTGATGGTGAGGGTGATGAGGCGGATATTCTTATCGGCGATTTTGGAAATGACGGCTTCGGGGTTTTCGATGCCCCAGATTAGTTCTATCAACGAGCCGATACGATAGGCTTGGTCTTTTCCGTCGCGTCCGCAGACGGTGAGCGTATATTCATTCCCCTGCTTGGTCAATGCCTTGTAGAGAGGTTCGTCACTCGGCAATAACATGGCGCCGCAGATGCCCCAATTTTGTTGGTCGGGGTTTTCCAATAATAGGTTGGTATAGTACTCTTCATGTGCCCGGTGGAAATTGCCGACGCCAATGTGTAAAATACCCGGTTTAACCTGTTCGCGATTGTAACTGTAAGAGATAACTTGTGCTTCCATGATTCTTTGTTTTTTATGGTTCGATATTATTTTCTTGATGTAACAAAGATAAGTGGCAGTAGGTTAGGAAAATAGTATTTTTTCACTCATTCGCCTGCAAACGATTGCGGGAACGTTCCCAAAATCTGCAAACGTTCCCAATAGTTTTAGGATATCTCGTTTTTAATCTATAATTTTGCCTTCATTCACAATATCCGTAGTTACTATGAAGCATATAACCATCAAAGACATTGCCCGACATCTCTCCTTGTCCGTTTCCACCGTATCCCGTGCATTGGTGAATGATAAGAACATCCGCAGGGAAACGAAAGAGAAAGTGCTCGAAGCGGCCAAAGCATTGGGGTACAAGCCCAATCCGGTAGCTACAAACCTGAAGTACGGACATACGAATACGGTAGGGGTCATCGTTCCCGAAATGGTTACTCCGTTTGCTTCGCAGGTCATCAACGGCATTCAAAGCATACTCTACGCCAATGGGTTGAAAGTCATCATTGCCGAATCGCACGAAGACCCGCAGAAAGAAAAGGAGAACTTGCAACTGATGGAACGCTTCATGGTGGACGGCATCATCATCTGTCTTTGCAGCTACAAGGAAAATAAGGAGGAATATCTGCGTCTGCAACAAGCGGAAATGCCGATGGTGTTCTACGACCGGATACCGCACGGGCTGGATGTTTCGCAAGTCACCGTAGACGATTATATGAAAACGTTCTTCCTCGTGGAGCATCTTATCCGAAGCGGACGTAAACGTATCGTCCATCTCCAAGGACCTGACGATGTATACAATTCCACCGAACGCACCCGGGGATACAAAGATGCCTTGTCCAAATTCAAAATACCGATTGAAGCGGATATGCTGGTAAAGACCGGACTGACTTTTGACGACGGGGCAAAGGCAGCGGATTTGTTGATAGAGAAAGGCACTTCTTTCGATGCCATCTTCGCCTTTACCGATACGCTGGCTATCGGGGCGATGAACAGATTGAGGGAGCTGGATAAGAAAATCCCGGAAGAGATAGCCATAGCCAGCTTTTCAGGCACAGTACTTTCAACGATTGTGTATCCGCAACTCACCACCGTTGAGCCGCCCTTGCAGGAAATGGGAAGGACGGCTGCGGAATTGATTCTGGAAAAGATTAAGAATCCCGCTTCGCCCAATCGTTCCGTAGTGTTGGATGCGGAGATTCAGATACGCGCTTCCAGTGGGAAGGGCAAGATAGCGTAATGTCTTTTTGATATCTATCTATCAATGTTCTCATTCCAGCTTTAAAAACATATCCTTCAGATTTATCGTCACGCAATCGAACTGGTTCACCATATCCATGCCGATGATGCCATCGTCGCTAACCATCTGCAAGCCTTCAGTCGTGACATCGACTGCCAGATTTTGAAGGACAACAGGAGTACCGCCAATATTCAGGCTGAACGAAGACAAACGCAGAATCTCTTTCGTCACGACAGTATTGAAACCTCCACCCGTACTCTTCTCCAACTTACCTACGGCATCGAGTTCTGCTTTATGCTTCAGGTAATATGGGTAGTGCAAGCCGGCAGTAGTGCAGCCCGTATCGAAGTGGAACCTGAGCTTCTCCCCGTTTGCCGTTGCTTTCAGTTTCAGTGCGCGGTCAGTAAGCAGCAGGTTGCGCCCCGAAGCCGGAAGCGGAGTCGGGGAAGCGGGGAAGACAATCTTGCCTTCTTTCGGATAAATGCGCAGTTCATCAAACAGACCGATGAAATCCATACCAATTATGGCATCAACTTGCATAACACTATCCAAAACATTGGGCGGTGCAACGGTGATAAGCGGATAGCTGAATACCATGTCTCCAATTTGCAGACTATCCAGTGTTCCCATCTTTCCGTACATACTGCCGGCTAGATTCGGATTGATTACCAACGAGTCATTCAGAATCTGTACACCGAGTTCACGGGCGAAATGCTCGGACATGAAACTCGTTCCGGCACCTGTGTCGAAGATAAAGCGGTATGTCTTTCCGTGAACCTTTACCGGAATAAGGATATGTGTGCCACGCCACCCCTTGGGTTCGATACTAGTGGGGAGTTTCACCTTTTCTATATCTATCGGCACGGTTACATCTCCTTCAGTCCGCTTAATGCCCGGAGCAGGGATGCCGCTCAAGCAATTGTAAAACTTAAATACACTTTCAAATCCCGCATAGCTTTCCTTGCCGGCCCCCTGAGCTTTTACTTGGTTGATAATGCCTTGTATTTGCTGTGCAGCCACGGAGTAATTTCCTTTCTCACCTTCTATCTGGCAAGCGAGGATAGCCATATTAAGTGCATTCCCTGAACCTATTTCAGCTTGATGGTTTGTGAGTAACTTACGGATACCGTCTATCGCCTCATCCGGACGGTTGAAATAATGATCAATCATGATTTCCGACATCAGTTTGAGAAACTCAGCTTGCATGGAGTCTTTCAGCACCGGATAAGTTTCTTCCAAACCGAACCAGTCGGACTGGTTGATAAGTGTTCCGATACGTTCATCCGCGCTTTGCGAAAAAGCAGGGATGGAGATGAACAAGGACAATAGTAGTAGAACTTTTTTCATAAGAAAAGAAATACTTATATCTTTCATATTCAACGATTTATTTATAGCGTAATTTGTGTAGCACTTTTTGTGCTACACAAATTACGCTATAAACTTTGACTTTACCAAAACTTAAACTAATTATCTAAAAGCCAAATGATTTCAATTCTTAGAAGTAAATCATAATTATGTGTAGAATGAAGAAATAGGCTGCGAGTTGTATTACTCCATTTTATAAAGATGTAGAATAAGAAGGAGTCTGCTTACTAAATCATAAATATTTCCCATAGCACGCTTAACCAAATCTCCCGTCATAAATACAATCCCTTAATTTGAAGGTGGCTAACATGGAATTTGGTTGCGTGGATGTTTCGGTTGAATAGTATTTTAGCGAATCAAAATCTTGTTTTATTTATAAACTCTTCCAACGAATTATCTTAGTCTGTTTTCTGCCGAATCACCGTAAACGAATAAGGAGGCAGTTGTTGCTTGAAACTTTCACCGATTTCGATTGTATCTGTGACAGGAAGAGGGGTAGCTTCCGGTGCACCCGTCAATACCGTTCTTTCGGCAGAAGGATGAACGGTTCCGATTCCCGGCAGATGAATATCCGCTTCTACACCAACAGGCAGAAAGTTCACCAGTTTCACAATCCAGTCGCCCGTTTTGGTATCCCGCACGATGGAGGAACCAATGCGAATTTTCACACGACTATCAGGATTGTCGAGTCTGACCTCGGAAGGGATATAAGAATCTCCGACATTCTGCCCGTATAGTTTCTGCACATAATATCCGGTAGTCGGTTTCACTTCACGGTTATTGAAATAAATCAAGTCGGGACTCCATTGCGTATGTCCTTCTTTTGCCAAGAGAGGGGCGTAAGACGTCATGTGCACCACATCACCGTTGCGTTCAAGTGCAGTCAGATAAAGCGCTTCGGTCAAGGCTGTTTCAATATTCGCTTTCCGGTCGGGGATATGGGTGGCATATTCGCCCAGATACACTTTTGTCTTCTTCGAACGATCATATTTATCGTAGAAATCCTGATTATGGAGGAACCATCCCGGCGACTGGTAGTAATGCTCGTCTACCATCGGGATGTCGAGTTTATCTGCCAACTTCCAGCCTTCCACATAGTCCGTCCCTTCATTAAAAGGCCCCACTGTGCCTACAACCGTAATTTCAGGATATTTCTCCTTTATCGCATTGAATATCATCGTGAAACGCTCTTTGAAAATATCAGTAATAAGGTCTTCATTACCAATGCCGATATATTTCAAATTGAAAGGCTTCGGATGTCCGGCTTCGGCACGTATTTTTCCCCATTTTGTTTTCTTGGCGTCACCATTCGCCCATTCTATCAGGTCGAAAATATCTTGAATATAAGCAGGCATCTCGCTCATCGGTATACCGCCTTGCTGACCGCCTCTCAACGCTCCGTGGCAAGCTGAATTTTGACAAGGTACGCCTGCTGCAAGTACCGGAAGCGGCTCTGCTCCTATATCTTCGCAGAACTGGAAGTATTCATAATAACCCAGTCCCATGCTCTGATGATATCCCCAAAGATTGCGGTCGGGCTTGCGGGATTCCAATGCTCCAATCGTATTTTTCCAACGATAGATGTTTTTTAAACCGTCTCCATGCGCCACACATCCACCGGGGAAACGGACAAAGCGGGGATGCATATCGGCAAGTGTCTGCGCCAGGTCGGCACGCAGCCCGTTCTTTCTGCCTTTGAATGTATTTTGCGGGAATAAAGAAATCATATCCAGTGCCACTTCGCCTACCGATTGTGGGAGAATTTCCAGATGGGCATCTACAGATGCTTTTGCCGTCAACACGGTTTTATAGGTTTTCCACGAATGGGAAAAAACAGAAACGGTAGATTCTCCTTGTACTTTACCATCGGCATCTACCAAACGTATCAACAATTTATTGGATTTGCTACTTTCGGGCACACGGGCGAAAACGGAGAAGTTGTATTTGTCGCCAGCTTTCAAGGCAATGCCATCAAATCCGGAGTTAGTCAATGCTGCCCCCGGTCGTTCAACTTTCAGCACGGCATAATGGGAGTTGTTGGGATGAATGGGAGCTACGGTATCTATCGTAAATGTTGCCTTATCTCCTTTCAGACTCCAAGAATGAGTACTGTTCCAGTTCTTGTCGCCTTCCCGGTCGGAGGGTGCATATTCAAAGCCGCGGTTCTGAATCAGTTCGGCATACAAGCCGCCGTCGGCAGAGTAGTTGATGTCTTCAAAGAAGATGCCCATCAAGAGGTCACTGATAGCTTTCGACTTTTCCGGCTGTGCGGTAATGGTTGCTTTGATGGGTTTCAGCCCGGCAAAACGTTCTCCATCCCGTACGGGACGCTCGCTAAAAAGAGTGTTGCGGTGTTGGTTCCATCCGAAGTTCTTTTCCAGTCCGTCTACTATTGTCCAAGCTGCCCGGTTGATATTTCCGGTTTGTTCCTGTCCGTTAATCGAGACTTTCACTCGAAGTCCTTTAAAATCCGAAGTAGTGCGGGGATATAATTGCGGTCCCCAATTAATGAGATCTTTGGATGTTGCCTGACCGTAGCCTTCATTTGAGTTTAACTTCCATGTGCAGAGCCATTCTCCGCCGGGAAGCTGTTTGAGATATGGGTCGAGCATCTTCTTCTGTGAACCCCAGCGACCATAATCGCAACGTAGATAACCTGTGCCCTGTCCCACTTCAAACCAGTTTTCTTTATTTGTGCTCCAAGCAAAGCGAAGCCCGCTACGCCCATCGTCACCTGCGGTGGCATACGAGAAGAGATAGACAGAATCGGGGATATTAGTCGTTTCTTCGGTTGCTGCAAATATGACTTGCTGAAACGAGGCAAATAATAAGGAAAGCAATAATATGAGTTGTTTCATGGTATAACTTAAATAATAGTTAAGAATTTCTCAGCACAACGCCACCCTGCGGACGGATTTCCAATTGTACCTTTCCAGTATCTTTCACTTTCAACGTTGACAATTGAGGTTCACCCTTCTTATCATCGCTATAAAGAGAAACATTCTTTCCTGCGAACATCGGCAAATCCAATTTTAGCTTTATAGTTTCCTTGCTTCCATTCACGGCTGCCAAATACCAGCTATCTCCGTGGCGACGTGCCAGCACTACATACTTCCCGGGATAACCGTCAATAAAGCGAGTTTCGTCCCAAGTGGTAGGCACTTGCTTCATGAAGTCCATACAGATGGGAGAAACATCCGTCAGATTGTTGGGAGCCAATGCAAAGTTCTGAACCGGATTCTGGAACAAAACGGCAGTTGCCAATTGGAACACATCTGTCGTTCGGCGGGTGGTGCCACCGTCATTGTTTCGGTTCAAGCGCTTATTGAGGAAGCAGCCTCCAAATTCCATCGAGCCCACAGTGTTGCGGATAAAAGGATGCAGACAAGCATTGAATGCCTCTTCATCACAGAAATGCTGATTGAATATCAGATTCTCGGAAGCCAAAACAGCCTCGCTACCCACATAGTTGGGATACATCCGTTCCCATCCGCGCGGCACGGTACATCCATGGAAAATAACCATCAGTCCATGATCGTCCGCATCGCTCAGAATATCTTCATACAGGCGCATTGTCTCCTGCTTATCACCGCCAAAGAAATCGACTTTAATCCCTTTCACGCCCAGACTTTGCAACCATTTCATTTCACGCTTTCTGATAATTGCATTATCCATGTGGTTAATCGGCCCCTGCTCTATATCATTCCAATAGCCGGAGGAGCTATACCACAGGAATAATTCGACTCCCTTACTACGTGCATATTCAATCAGCTTCTCCATGCGTTTGCGACCGATATTAGTGTCCCACCAATTATCTATCAATGCATATTCGTAACCCATCGCCGCAGCAAAATCGATATAGTGTACCTGATCGTCGTAATTTATACTTCCGTCCTGCCAGAGAATCCAGCTCCATGTGCCGCGTCCGAAGCGATAATCGTGTTCCGTTTCATAAAGCGGAGCAACGACATCCCAAGGAATGGTCGTTTCTACAATCGGTTTCAGGCTTTCGCCCACTGTAATAGTGCGCCACGGAATGGCCCCGGGCAAGGCAAAAGCAGGCGCAACAGTTCCGTTGCCATTATTTTCTTCCGCCTTCGGGAATGTAACCGTATACAGATTACCTTCGCTAACATCACTCAAACGCGAACCACAATAACGACTATCCACGCCTGTCTCGCTAACCAGCACCCAACCATCACTGCCTATACGAAACAAACAAGGGAACGTATATCCGTGTCCGTACTGCGAACGTTCGCTCATCGGTGCATCTGCTTTATATTCTTCTTCATAACTTGGTTTGGTGCGTTTCCAGCCAATCATGGCATCGCTTTGCGGACTCAGAAATGTTGTTGTCTGCTGCGGAAAGCGGAACCCGGTCTTTTCAGTATTCACCGTCACACTCCCCTTTCCGTCCTGACGCGGCAACGTGTAGCGAAAAGCAACATCATTATTGCCGACACGAAAAACGACTCCCATCTTCTGCCCCTGTGCATTCTCCAATTCACAAATCAGTTCGTTCGCTTGATAATGAATGCGGGACGCTTTGATACGCGATTGAGTATAAGTTGTATCTATCTGTTTTGTCGAATGTCCCCGTAGTTTCAATCCTTTGGTGAAATCACCGATGTTAGTGTTCACTCCTAATGGAGACTTTTCTAACATCGGTTTTCCATTATAGTCTATGGAATAACAAACATTTCCTCCATCCTGAGTGGAGACAGTCAGTTGCAACCGGGCGTCCGGTCCTTTCACCATTACATCTTGTGCTATAAGGTTGCCTAAACAGAGACTCGCAACTACTAAACTTATAATCTTCTTCATCCTTTTTCTTTATTTATAGGTGTTTTTCTGTTATTGATTCTTTGCCGGAAGTCAGAATCCTTCTGGTTTGCCATAAGCCTTATACAGACGTTTCAATTCTTTCTGAGTGATTGGCATGATAGTGCCGTGACGCGGATGAAAATCCATACTGATGGCATTATCAATTACTTTGAAATTCTCCAGATCACTACTTTCAGTAAATTGGTATTTACCTTTCATATATACGTCATACATCAGAATATACTTATCCGAACCGATCAAGGGGAAAATACCCGCACCTTCTACAGCCTCTTTTGTCTGCTGTTTGTAGTCCGGTGATTCTTTCCATTGTCCGGAAGTCAGTGAGGCGGTAGTCGCTTTCTTTATTCCGTTTCCATGCCCTTCTGTCTTGTAGAACAGATGATAAAGTCCCTCTTTATAGATAATATCACCGTCGATGCAAGACTTGCCGTTCTCAGGCAGAAACAACGGCTTCGGTTCTCCTTCTATATCCGTAAAGTCCTTATTAGCATAAGCATAATAAATGATGTCCGCACCATTGCCATGCTTCATCGACCAATAGACCATGTACTTCTTCGCTTCGCGGTCGTAAACGGTTTGCGGAGCCCACACCCGTTTCAGGTCTTCCTGATTGGGATATTTCTTCTGTATATTTACGATATTGGTAGTCCAGTGCACCAAGTCTTTTGATTTCATCAATATCATTGCACGATTGGAATCCCATCCATTGCCGGAAACCATATCCGTGACAACCATATAGAATGTTTTTCCATCTTCGCAACGTAGGATATGCGGGTCGCGCACACCTCCCGTCGAACTGATTACACGGGAGTCTATAATGGGTTGGTTGCCATTCAAAGCACGATAGTTGTATCCGTCGTGACTAACCGCCATCCGGATGGCTTCCTCACTCATCCTATTGCCTGTGAAATAAACGAATAGGTAGGCAGACTGCTGGCAATGAGCAGCCAGCACTCCTACTAAAAGGAGTGCAAAAAGGGTTGCATATTTCTTCATATTTATTGAGTTTTTTAATACTTGAAGTCCGCCGGCTTTACATAGACACGATATTCTTTAATCATTCCCGGATAGTTCTTTTCGGCACGGGGTAGATAACGGAAACCTGTCACTGTTTCCACTTTGCTTAGGTCGATCACCAATTGATGGGGATAAGCAACATTATCTACCGTCATCCAGAAAGTAGACTCTTGTAAGTCGAATACTTTATCGGCTGTGCGATTACCGCTGCGTGTTTCTTCACTGTCTGCATAACGGATTTTCCAATGTTCACGAGATACAGGTTTGCCATCAGCACCCAAAACATCAAACTCTGCGATAGCGGCAATATTATCGTTCGCCTGCGGAGAAAGAGCTTCGAGACAGAAGAAACGTCCTTTCACCGGAGCATCGAAACGTACTTCCTGCCAGCCATTGCCCGGAGTAAATGCACCTTGGTGCACAGCCTTCTCACCGGATAGCTTAAGCTTTTCACCATCTTTACGGTGTGTTTCGGGGGCTTTCTCACGAAGAACATCCAGAATTGGTTTCTTTAAGCCTTTGATGGATGCACGTGATGGACCTTTCAAATCCAATACAAGGATTTCATTTTCTCCTTCTTTCAGCCAACAGCCCGGCATGAAGAGTGTCTGCTGCGGACCGATTTCCCAGAAACGTCCCATTGCATGACCGTTTACCCATACCATACCTTTGCCCCAGCTACTCATATCGAGGAAAGTATCGCCTACTTTATCAAGTTTGAATGTAGACTTATAGTAAGCCGGCATTGTCGATAGTTGTTTGCTATCACGGTAGTTCTTATTCTTAATAAAAGAATAGTCTACCGGGAAATTATAGACTGTCCAGTTCTTTAATTCTTTAGCCTGCGAATCGGACGAAACGAGTTCTACCTTTTCTGTGATTCCTTTCCGGTCGTGGATAGATTTATCAAAGTTCACACGTCCCATGGCTTCCACAAGAATATCCAGTTGCGTACCCTTCTTCAAAGCGGGCAAAGTAGTTGTAAACTCTCCTTTACGACGGTCGAGACGTGCCAGGAGTTTGCCATCGGCAAAGATTTGCGCCCAGTCGTGCACTTCGGTAATCTTCAGCGTTGTGCCCGCCTTTACAGCCTCCGGCAAAACAGTGCGATATAAGATAATTCCCCAGCCTTGATTGAATTGTTCCATTGGCTGGATATCTGTGGTCTGTTTCGCTGCCGGCAAGTTGGAGAAAAGCGGAGCTACTTTGGTGAAATGAAACTCGGGAATTTCGATAACGGGCAATGCTGCCGGAACTTCCGCCAATGTTTCGCCCGCAGGAAGATAGTTTTTCAGCAAGTCGCGGAGCAGGAAATACTTCTCTGTGGTCCAACCGGCTTCACTGATTGGAGCATCGTAATCATAAGAACTGCACATGGCAGAATATGCCGGATTATTAGCACCTCCCCAATGACCGAAAGTAGTTCCTCCGTGAGTCATGTAGAGACTGAATGAGATATTGCGGTCGAGCATATCCTTGATACCTTGCACCATATCTTTGGCAGGACGAGTCTCATGCTTACGTCCCCAGTGGTCGAACCATCCGCTCCAGAACTCGCTACACATCAACGGAGTTTCAGGGCGAAGTTCTTTCAACTTCTTGAATTGCTGAACGATATTGGCGCCTGTTCCGAAATTGACTGTCCAAATCAGATCATCGAGTGCATTGTTGGTGAAGTTGCTGCTCCAGTCGCATTGGAACAGAGGTACATCCGTAAAGCCGGATTCGCGTACCAAATCGCGCACTGCGGAAACATATGGTTTGTTGGTTCCATAAGAACCATACTCATTTTCTACCTGCACCATGATGATATTACCACCTTTATTCACTTGCAGCGGAGCCAGTTGCTTACCTACTTCTTTCATAAAGATGCCTACACGTTCCATATAATAAGGATCGAGCGTACGTAATGCTATATCTTTCTTCTTCAACAGCCACCAGGGAAGTCCACCCATCTCCCACTCGGCACATACATATGGACCGGGGCGGACAATGACATACATTCCATGTTTCTGTGCCGCACGGCAGAAAGCAGCAATATCATTCTGACCTGTGAAGTCGAACTTACCTTCTTCCTGTTCGTGAATATTCCAGAAGATATAAATACAGATTGTATTCATTCCCAAAGCTTTGCACATCTCTATGCGATGTTCCCAATAAGCCTGCGGGATGCGGGTGTAGTGCAACTCGGCTGCTTTCACGACGAACGGTTTGCCGTCCAGTAGGAAAGTATTCTTGCCTGCTTCAAATTCACGGGCAGTAGTCTGTGCCTGTGCACTACTGAAAAAAATAGCTGTAAAAAGTACCAGTAAAGCAATAACTCTGTTTTTCATGGTTTATTTCAAAATAGAATTTAAATAGTATACGGCAAAGATAGGCGATTCGCCTAAATTACATAGACTAATTATCATTCAAAAAGGGTAAGAAATAAAGCAAAACAGTTAGTTTTCTTTCGTAAGCAGGCTTTCCAGCTCTTCTGCGTTCAGTCGAAGAAAGAATTGCCCGCGATAAGCCACAGAGATTGCTCCCGTTTCTTCGGACACAATAATGGCGTGTGCATCCGATTGTTGAGAGATTCCCATCGCCGCCCGATGGCGCAAGCCAAGTTCCTTGGGTATATTCAAATCGTGGGAAACAGGAAGAATGCATCCTGCCGCTTTGATTCGTTTTCTGCTGATTACCATTGCTCCATCGTGCAAAGGGCTATTCTTGAAAAAAATATTCTCAATCAAGCGTTGGTTTATTGCTGCATCAATTATTTCGCCCGTACGTACTATTTCGTCCAAAGGAACATTATGTTCGATAACAATCAGTGCGCCAACTTTTTGTTTACCCATACTCAGGCAAGCCATCACCACAGGCATGATATCATCATGTTTCAAATCCTCTTTTCTCGTTCCGTTAAAAAGACGGGTCAAAGCACTGACATGGTGATGAGAGCCTAAAGTGAGCAGGAAGCGGCGTATCTCATCTTGAAAGAGAACGATCAGAGCTATCACACCGACATTCATCAATGTATCGAAGATAGACCCTAATAGTTTCATTTCCAAAACCTGAGTCACTACCAACCAAATCAGGATAAAAACCAGTATACCGGTAAACACCTTTATAGAACCGGATGCCTTCATCAGTTTGTATGTATAATACAGAAGAAGAGCAACCAGAAGAATATCAATAAAATCTTTTATGCCAAATTCAAAAAACACGGTATATTACTAATTATAAGGTTACTACTTTCTTATTTTCTCTACAATCCGAACAGCCTCCACCGCTTCACGTACATCATGTACCCGAAGAATATGCGCTCCTTTCATTAACGCCACAGTATTCAATACGGTAGTACCATTCAATGATTCCTGTGGAGTCCCTCCCAATAATTTATAAATCATTGATTTCCGGGAAACACCTACCAACAAGGGAAGCCCGAAGATATTGAACTCTTCAAGCTGAGCCATAAGTTCATAATTATGTTCCAAGGTCTTTCCGAATCCGAATCCCGGATCGAGTATGATATCTTTCACTCCCAAGTCACGGAGTTGCTGCACTTTACGGGCAAAATAAAGAAAGACTTCCCTAATCAGATTATCATAGTGGGGTTCTTTCTGCATACTTTGTGGAGTGCCTTGCATATGCATCATTATATAGGGTACACCCAGCTCGGCTACTGTAGAAAACATACGATCATCCATTTCACCGGCAGCTATATCGTTTATGATGGCTACTCCATAATCCTTCACACACTGTGCCGCCACATCGGCCCGGAAGGTATCTACAGAGATGATTGCATCGGGATGATTACGATTCAGAATTTCCAATCCGATACGTAATCGTCTCATTTCTTCTTCGGCAGTGATATGCTCCGCATTGGGACGTGAAGAATAAGCGCCTATATCAATAATAGAAGTGCCTTCGTCAATAATCTGCCGGGCACGGGCAGCGATTTCATCTTCCGTTTGCATTCGGCTGCCTGAATAAAAAGAATCGGGAGTAACATTCAAAATACCCATCACCTGCGGAGTAGCAAGGTCGAGCAATTGTCCTTTGACGTTAATATAAATAGGAGCTATAGGTTTCATCATTGACAGTATCCTTTATAGATTGCCCACAAATGTAGATAAAAAAAGCTAGTATTTGCACTAAAAAGAAGAAATAAACGTATATTTGCAATCAATAGAAGAACTGAAAATTTTACACCATGAGTCGATTTGCCCTAATCCGCGTAGGATTCCTCTTTTTGCTTTTGTCTTTTACGGTATTTGTAAAAGCTCAAAAGGGAGCTGAAGCCTTTAATATCGACCCAACCCTTTATTCATATTATCAACGCTGTCAGGAGCACATATTGCAACCTAATGTCATCAATATGACCGACACATTATTCCAAATGGCTGCTGAGAAGGGAGATAAACGGATGCAGGCAGTCGCCATCTCCACCAAACTGGATTATCATTATTTTCAAACGGCAAACGAGGACAGCATTATCTACTACACAAATGAGGTGAAAAAGTTTGCAAAAGCGACTAAGCAACCTAAATATTACTATTTCGCATGGGCTAACAGGCTCATTCTCTTTTATCTGAAAACCGGAAAAACTAATTTCGCACTTTATGAAGCCCAGAAAATGCTGAAAGTGGCTCAAGATGAAGATGACAAAACTGGACTTTCCAGTTGCTATAACATCATGTCACAAATCTACACCGTGAAAAGATTTTATGATATGGCTTTTGAATGGCATCTCAAACAAATTGAATTAATCGAAAAGTATCAACTAGAAAATTACAATATATCTCTAGTCTACACACAGATAGCCAACTATTACATCGACAAGAACTTAAAGGATGAAGCTCTGCAAGCACTGGAAAAAGCCAAGGCTAAAGTCAATGCTCCTACCCAACAAATACTGATAAAACTGGAGTTTGCAAACTACTACAGCAAATTCGGAGATTTTAAAGCCGCAGAAAAGATACTACGGGAATGCAATGCTACCTTCGATAAGGACAAGAGAATGGAATCCCTCAAAAAAAGGTTATATAGTACAGAGTGTACATACTATCGAGAATCCAAGCAATATCAAAAAGCACTGGAGGCTGCCGACAAGCAGGAAATGGAGCAACGACGTTTGAACGAGAGCATACAAAGCAGTAATTACTACCGTACCATAGGAGAAATCTACAGCGAGATGGGGAATCCGAATCAAGCAGTGAAATACTTGCAAATGTATATCAAGGCCGAAGATTCATTAAAAATAGCCAATGAACAAATGGCTAGCAGTGAATTTGCCACTTTACTAGATGTAGAGAAGCTCAACTTAGAAAAGAAAGAACTAATGCTTCAAGCACAGCAAAAAGAAATTCGCAATAAAACAACACTGATTATTTCTTTAATCATCTTATTAGGTGTATTATTTTTATTCGTATTCAGAGAAAGCAAACTAAACCGAAAACTTAAAATATCGGAAGGAGAATTGAAAATAAGAAATGAGGAACTCATCATATCGAGGGAAGATGTACGCAAAGCAAGGGACAGAGCGGAAGCCAACAGCCGGATGAAAACAACCTTTATTCAAAGCATGTCACATGAAATCCGCACGCCGCTCAATTCTATCGTTGGCTTTTCACAAGTGCTCAATGAGCTTTATTGCAAAGAATTCCCCGAATCCAAAGAGTTTGTAAAAATCATAGAGAACAACAGCAACGACTTACTCCGATTGGTAACAGATGTGCTTGCACTTTCCGAGCTTGATCAGCACGACAAACTACCCACGGACATTAAAACAGACATTAACATGGTTTGCCAAGTGGCATATGAAACGGCCAAGGACATCCAACAAGATGGCGTGGAAGAAGGAGCAGAAGAAGGAGATGTGAAAGTAATCTTCAAACCTGAAAGAAAACGTCTGGTTATACTCAGTAATCCTGAACGCATCTCGCAGGTGCTTACGAATCTGGCGCGCAATGCGGTTAAATTCACCACTCATGGCAGTATCACTATCGCTTATTCGGTGATGGAAGCGAATAAGATGATTGAAATTAGCGTCACTGATACGGGAATAGGAATACCGAAAGACAAGCAGTACGATGTATTCGAACGCTTCTACAAAATAAACTCCTTTACACAAGGCACAGGGCTGGGGCTTTCTATTTGCCGAAGTATTGCTGAGAAATTAGGAGGAAATCTACATATAGATTTTTCTTATACAGAGGGCTGCCGAATGGTGCTGACTCTTCCGTTGGTATACCCTGAGTAAAAAACAGTCTGAACCCATATCAAATCCGAAAGAATAGCCTATCTTTGCAGCGTTTTAACTAAAAGATCAGGTTATGAAACTTGCTGCTCTTTACCAGATTTTTCTGGATTGCCAATCAGTGACCACTGATAGCCGGAATTGCCCGGCCGGTTCCTTATTTATTGCCTTGAAAGGCGAGTCGTTCAACGGAAATGTATTTGCAGAAAAAGCGTTGAAAGACGGTTGCGCGTATGCTATCGTCGACGAAGCCGAATACATGGTAGAGGACGACCCTCGTTACATACTCGTAGATAATAGTCTGCAAACGCTACAACAACTTGCCAACTATCACCGGCGCCAGCTTGGCACACGAATAATAGGTATTACCGGTACCAACGGGAAAACGACGACTAAAGAACTTATTTCAGCCGTCCTGTCGAAGATGCACAATGTACTCTATACCCTAGGCAATCTCAATAACCACATCGGTGTGCCGCTAACCTTGCTTCGCCTAAAAGCGGAACATGACCTTGCCGTCATTGAAATGGGGGCCAACCACCCGGGAGAAATAAAGTTTCTCTGCGACATAGCCGAACCGGACTATGGCATTATCACCAATGTAGGTAAAGCACATTTGGAAGGCTTCGGATCTTTTGAGGGAGTAATCAAAACAAAAGGAGAATTATATGACTTTCTCCGACAAAAAGGCAATTCCACGATCTTTATCCATCAAGACAATTCTTATCTCACCAAGATAGCCGGGGGATTACGACAGATTCCTTACGGAACAGAGAATGACTTATACGTGAATGGACACATTAGCGACAACTCCCCTTATCTGAGCTTTGAATGGAAAGCTGGTAAAGGTGGCGAAACACACCAGATACTAACCCAACTAATCGGTGAATACAACTTTCCTAATGCTTTGTCCGCTGTCACTATCGGACGTTTCTTCGGTGTGGATGCACAAAAGATAGACGAGGCTTTAGCAGGATATGCGCCACAAAACAACCGTTCGCAACTCAAAAAAACGAAAGATAATACTCTTATTATTGACGCTTACAATGCCAACCCAACCAGTATGATGGCCGCTCTGCAAAACTTCCGTAATATGAATGTTCCGCATAAGATGCTTATACTGGGAGATATGCGCGAACTCGGTTCGGAGAGTTTATCCGAGCACCAAAAGATTGTGGACTACATTAAAGAGAGCAACTTCGAGAAAGTGTGGCTTGTAGGGGAGCAATTTGCTTCCGTGCAGCATTCTTTTAAAACTTACACTGACGTACAGGAAGTCATTAAGGAACTAGAAGCCGACAAACCAAAAGGGTACACCATTCTCATAAAAGGTTCCAACGGAATTAAACTCAGTTTGACGGTAGAACATTTATAAATCTTATCTCTTCATCATTCTGGGGCGAACTACGTAATAGGCTATCAGGCTCGCCAGAAGCGCTCCGGTAGAATTTGCCACAAAGTCCATCCAGTCTCCTCCACGATATTCGGTGCAATACTCTTGGAGGAGTTCAACGCAACCACTAAACAGCACGGGACAAAGAAAAGCGCCCACCCATGCGTGCCACATCGGCACATCGTTTCGGCGGTGTGCACGCAGAAACTCCAGCCACAAAACTCCTGACATACCGAAATACATACAAATATGAACCAACTTATCTAAGTTGGGAATCTCACTCAAACTCGTCTTAGGTGGTTTAAAGAAAGAAAGGTAAATTACCGTCAGTATGATTAAAATCGAAATCGGATATTTCTTAATATAAGATAGCATATCTAAATTAAATTACAGTTTATGCGCAAATATACGTATCATTTTCTATATTTGCATTTTAATACATGCTTTTATAACTATTTGTAAGACAAAACAAGATTTATGGCAAAAAATGACAGGGCGAACTTTGGAAGCAAATTAGGAGTAATACTTGCTTCCGCGGGCTCGGCAGTAGGATTGGGTAATATATGGAGGTTCCCTTATGAAACAGGAAATCATGGAGGTGCTGCTTTTATTTTAATCTATTTGGGATGTATCCTTCTTCTGGGTCTTCCTATTTTAATTGCCGAGTTCCTGATTGGTCGTCACTCAAGAGCGAACACAGCCAGAGCCTACCAAAAACTAGCACCCGGCACTCATTGGCGTTGGGTAGGACGTATGGGAGTGTTGGCAGGTTTTCTGATTCTTAGTTATTATTCTGTTGTAGCCGGATGGACGCTCGAATATATTTTTGAAGCTGCAACCAACAGTTTTTCCGGAAAAACATCCGCCGAATTTATCACTTCTTTCCAACAATTTTCCAGTAACCCGTGGCGACCTGTGCTATGGCTGGTAGTATTCTTGCTAATTACTCACTTCATAATCGTAAAAGGAGTAGAAAAGGGCATTGAAAAATCTTCCAAGATTATGATGCCAACGCTGTTTATCATAATCATTATATTGGTAATCTGTTCGGTAACCCTGCCCGGAGCCGGTGCAGGTATTGAATTCCTACTGAAACCAGACTTTAGTAAAGTGGATGGTAACGTCTTTCTAGGAGCTATGGGACAGGCATTTTTCTCTCTTAGCCTCGGGATGGGTTGCCTTTGTACTTATGCCTCCTATTTCAGCAACGAAACCAACCTAACCAAAACTGCGTTCAGCGTAGGAATCATTGATACTTTTGTGGCAATACTAGCAGGATTTATCATTTTTCCGGCAGCGTTCTCCGTGGGCATACAACCGGATTCTGGTCCGAGCCTTATCTTTATTACGCTTCCGAATGTATTCCAGCAAGCATTTAGTGGAGTCCCTGTGTTGGCCTATATATTCTCTGTGATGTTCTACGCATTACTGGCAATGGCAGCATTAACTTCCACTATTTCTCTGCACGAAGTAGTAACAGCCTATCTCCACGAAGAATTTAAGTTCACTCGTGGGAAAGCGGCAAGGTTAGTAACCGGAGGATGTATATTCTTAGGCGTCTTCTGTTCTTTATCACTCGGAGTAATGAATGGCATCACCGTCTTCAGCATGAATATGTTCGACCTTTTCGACTTTGTAACAGCTAAGATTATGCTGCCACTTGGGGGACTATGCATCTCCATTTTCACCGGATGGTATCTCGATAAGAAGATTGTGTGGTCGGAAATCACGAACAACGGGACATTGAAAGTACCTGTATATAAAGTAATCATCTTCATCTTAAAATACATTGCCCCAATCGCTATTTCGATGATATTTATCAATGAACTAGGATTAATCAAGCTATAATGTGGAAAGACTTTTTTTATTACACAAAAACAGAGCGACAAGGCATCATCGTCCTTGTCGTTCTTATTTTAGGGGTTTATACATCTCCCTGGCTCATAGAATTCTTCTCCCATCCCCAAGAGGTAGACACCACCGAACAAGAGGAGTTTGAGCAGGATTATAATAAATTTGTATCCTCTCTCAGAGAGATAAAGCCTCAAAACCGGAATTATTCAAAGGGCTCTTCACTAGTTTATCACTCCAGAGAAATCAATCTATCAATATTCGACCCGAACACTGCGGACTCTGCAACTTTCTTATCACTCGGATTGCCGCCTTGGATGGCTAAGAATATTCTGCGTTATCGCAGCAAACAAGGCAAGTTCCGTCGTCCCGAAGACTTCCGCAAGATATACGGGCTGACCGAAGAGCAATATCAGACTCTACAACCCTATATCCGGATTGCCGAGAGCTTTCAGCCGAAAGACACTGTCCAATTATTAACGGTGCAGACACAAGGGATTAAAAAAGACACTTTATTCAAGTATCAGCCTGGAACCGTTATCAGCCTTAACGAAGCTGATACCACCGAACTTAAAAAGATTCCCGGTATTGGAAGCGGCATCGCCCGGAAGATTGTGAACTACCGCCGAAAGCTGGGAGGATTCTATCAGATAGAGCAACTACAGGAGATTAATCTGAAAGTAGAATTACTACGTCCTTGGTTTTCTATCGACGCCAAGCAAATTCATCTTATCAACTTAAACAAAGCCAGTGTAGAGCGAATGATGAACCACCCCTATATCGACTTCTATCAAGCCAAGGCGATTGTGGAATACCGGAAAAGGAAAGGAAATTTAAAAAGTCTAAAGCAATTATCACTCTATGAAGAATTTACTTCTGCTGATTTTGACCGTATCGCGCCCTATGTTTGTTTTGATTTATAAAAAAGATGCATTCCTATCACACCAGACAAGAATGCATCACACACAAACAAAACAAACACTCTACTATCATCTTCACAGACTTCCGTAGAGAAGCGATTGTAAATGTATAGCAAAAAAATAGAATACCTGCAAGGGTCATTACTTTTGGTATACATTTTTAGAAGTTAGGTTTCACTATTATAGTTTTTTAATCAAACCATCTACCATATGTATCGTCCGATCAGTGATTTTAGCTAGCCCTTCGTCATGGGTAACGATTACAAAAGTCTGCCCCAATCTATCCCTCAATTCAAAGAATAATTGGTGTAACTCTTCTTTATTATGCGTATCCAAACTACCCGAAGGTTCGTCCGCCAGAATAACAATCGGATCGTTGATTAGAGCCCGCGCAACGGCTACTCTTTGCTTCTCTCCTCCCGACAATTCGTTCGGCTTATGCGAAGCCCGTTCGGTCAGCCCCATGAAATCCAGTATCTTCACGGCACGTTCATTCGCCTCTTTTGAAAACACACCTGCTATGAATGCGGGAATCATCACGTTCTCCAAAGCTGTAAATTCAGGTAGGAGTTGGTGAAACTGAAAGACGAAACCGATATTCTTATTTCGGAATGCAGACAGTTCTTTCTCTTTCATCCGGCTTACAGTAGTATTGTCAATTTGTACAATGCCCGCATCCGGATTGTCCAGTGTGCCCATTATCTGCAAAAGAGTAGTTTTCCCGGCTCCGCTCGGGCCTACGATACTGACAATCTCGCCTTTATTAATTTCCAGATCAATGCCTTTCAATACTTCCAAAGAGCCGAAACTCTTCTTTATTCCTTCCAGTTTTATCATAATAGCCTTTTATAATCGTTTAATGACATACTCCGCCAGATAGCATCCGAACACTGCCGGCATATAACTCACCGTTCCGCAAGTGGATTTCTTATTCTGTTCCTCATCGGTGAGCAACACAGCTTTCGGATCTGCCTGTTCGGTACTGAACACCACCGGTAGTTTCCGTTTCATCCCCATTTTCTGCAAACGCTTCCGCACAGCCTTGCTCAACCCACAATGATAGGTATCCCAAAGGTCGGCAAAACGAACTTGCGTAATATCGCTCTTCGCCCCGGCTCCCATACTGGAGACTATTTTAATGCGACGCTTCATCGCTTCAGCTATAAGGTAGCACTTCGGACTGATGGTATCGATGGCGTCTACTATAAAATCGAACTTAGCTGTGTCCAACAGTTCGGGGATATTCTCATCTTTCAGGTAGACAGGCAGAACAGTCAGCTCTATATCCGGATTGATATCTTTGTAGCGCGCAGCTAGTACTTCCGCTTTAGACTGTCCTAATGTAGAGTGTATGGCAGGCAGTTGACGATTGATATTCGTTGGTTGCACTGTATCGGCATCTACAATGGTCATCCATCCTACTCCGGCACGACAAATCATCTCGGCAGCATACGCCCCTACTCCACCCAGACCAACCACGAGTACGTGTGCGTCCCGGATGCGTTCCATCTTTTCCTCTCCTAGCAGGAGTTCTGTTCTTTGTTGCCAGTTGTTTTCTTCCATTAGTTTTTCTTTAGCCATTTATAGAACCATTTGCCAACCTTTTCGTAGTGTTGAGACTCATTATAACCGCGAGGGTCAGAGAAAGACACAATCTCTTGCGGTTCGCCAAACTGGTCGGGGTATAAGATAATGAGACTATTGTTAGAGAAATACTTGGCAAGCTGTGCAGGAAGACGCTCGAAAGAAGTATCATAAGAGATAGACCCGCGACGGGCGGAAATGACAACCAACAGATGATCGTAATTCACTTGCCCGGTCAGCAACAGTAAGTCTTCCCATTCTTCCAATAATGAAAATTCAGTCGGCGTACTTGCGTGTTTCTTTTTCACTAGTTGCTGAAGGCGCATCAATGTACGTTCGTTAGCAAAGAAGTGCACGCGGCAACCGAGGATACTTCCCATACGGCAGAAGTGTTCCACCCATTTTGAGAAACCTGTTTCATATTCGGCCTTGGGCGGCACAGCGACAATAATACGCCGCAGAGTATTAACCGGCATCAGAAACTTGGCTATCATTACTTCGCGATGCGTACCTTTCAGCAGGCTTTCGGCCAAATGTCCGAAGAAGGAATCGACAATATTGGCTTTCCTGTGTAGACCGATAACGACATCCGTAGCTTCATATTCTTTAATGGTATGGATGATGCCCGAAGCAATATTGAGGTCGTAACGGCTCACCATATTCACAGGAACATCGGCAGCGGCGGCAATCATAGCCGCTTTCTCCAAATTACGTTTTCCTTGCAGTTCTTTCTTTTCGGAGCTATTACTATCGTTTATCACGTTCAGTGCTATCAGCCCATTCTTCTGTTTGGGGTCCTTTATCACCAGTGCCACGTTTATCAGGTCTTCTATAGTATCCGGATTGGCAACCGGTATCAATATCTGTTCGGGAGTTTTCTTTTCTCCCTTTTCTTCTTCAATGTCTTCATCCATGGCAAATCGACGGGCAGCACGTTCCGTCACCAGCGAACTGATGACACAAGTGAAGAGAATCATCACTACGGTTCCATTTAGCACATCGTCGTTCAGCAGCCGTTCGCCATTTTCCATGATGATTTCGTGTCCTATCAACACGGCTGCCAATGTAGCTGCCGCTTGTGCATTACTTAAACCGAATATCATGCTCCGCTCGTTCCGCTGCATATGGAAAATCTTTTGTGTGATCCATGCGGCAAGCCATTTACTGAATGTTGCAACGACCGTCATCACGATAGCTACTTTCAGGGCTTCTCCACCCGTAAACAAACTTCTCACGTCAATTATCATCCCGACACCAATCAGGAAATAAGGAATAAACAAAGCGTTTCCGACAAATTCCAAACGGTTCATCAAAGGAGATACGTGTGGAATCAGACGATTCAGCACCAATCCAGCTAGAAAAGCGCCGAGTATTCCTTCCATTCCTACAAATTCCATCAATCCTCCGCCGAGGAATACCATTGCCAGTACGAATACGAATTGCATCACATTATCGTCATACTTGCGGAAGAACCAACGACCGATGCGGGGGAAGAAATAGATGATAAGGAAACCCAAGAAAGCAACTTTCACCACAAGAATTAACCAGAACCAGCCATCCACAGTTCCTTTGAACATTCCGCCAATCACGGCAAGAATAATCAAAGCAAGAGTGACGGTTATTGCCGTTCCGCCAATCGTTATGTTGACACTACGCAAACGCGACAATCCGTATCGGCTGATAATGGGATAAGCTATCAGCGTATGGGAAGCATACATACTTGCCAGTAGCACTGCCGTTAGAAATCCATATCCCAGCATACTCATGCTGCTCCATACTCCCAGCACCATAGGAATCAGGAAGGTGAGCCAACCGAACACGAGACTCTTCGTCCGGTTTTTCTTAAAGTCCTCCATATCCATTTCTAACCCGGCAAGAAACATGATATAGTAGAGCCCCACTTTTCCGAAAAGTTCGAAACTGCTGTCACGGTCGAGCACATGGAAACCATGTTCGCCAATTAACACACCTGCCAGAATCATACCTATAATATGAGGTATATGCAGACGCCCCAATAC
Source organism: uncultured Bacteroides sp. (assembly GCF_900547205.1). Lineage (GTDB taxonomy): Bacteria > Bacteroidota > Bacteroidia > Bacteroidales > Bacteroidaceae > Bacteroides. The sequence goes on along the minus strand of NZ_URFY01000008.1, from coordinate 4,261 downwards.
CATTGGAGCAAAAAGAATGATAATCAATACCAGAAAAAACACCCAGGTAGGGTCGGTAATCGGTAAGGTTAAATTTATGTCAAACAGGTTCATAGACTGTAGTTTTAGGAATTTTATGCAAAGGAACAAAAAAGTTCGCAGAATCACAATGAATGTTCAGGCTGTGTATTATTTATTTTACCGCTTACCTAAAAGGATAAATTTCATCAGGCACTTTAAACGTGGATAAAGATATACCATCATTTCGGTACGAAAATCATTCCAAACCCAAATTGACGGTGCAAACTGGGTATTCACAGCAACAGTGAAAAAGTTGAAAAGAACCAAACTAAAGTTCAGAAGCTGACCAGCGAGAAAGAAGAGCAGGAAGACATGAAAGCCAAAGCAAGACGGCAAATCGAAGAAATCAGTAAATTCATTATCTGATAGCAGAAATAAATTGCTACGAGCACCAGCTATTCGATGCAAGGTGGCTCAACGGTTACAGTGATATCCTCTATTCATAAACAGGAATATCCTTAAATCGCCGAACTTAATATACATTCAGGAACAATTGCCTGCACTTCTCAGCATATTTTCATATCTTTGCGTCCCGATGTAAAATACAACACACCTATCCTATGAATAAATATAATACCACAAGCACTATCCACCAAAGTATCTTCTTTCTCCTCCTGTTTTGTACAATCACCCTGCAAGCAAAATCTGCGCAGCTCAGATACAAGAACACTGATGAGCCATCATTGCCAAAGAAGTACACTCATCTGAAAAAGGGCGATACGCTCTCTATACAGCGAATGCTGAAGGAAGGTATTCCAGTGGATGCAATCGATGAGCAGGGACGCACCCTGCTGATGCAAAAAGCATTTGAAGGAGACACCGTATGCCTGAAATACCTGATAAAAACGAGAGCGGATATAGACAAACGACATAAGTCCGGCAATCTTGATGAGTACCTCTATACCGCCTTGGACTATGCCATTCTAGGAGGACAAAAGAAGACCATAGACTTCCTGCGCCGGAAGGGCGCACGTTGGGAGGAAGAACGACAAAAGATATTCTCGACCATCAGTAAGTTGAGCTATCGGCTGAAAGCTGATATGCTGGAATACATTCTGACAAAGGGAGCACGACTAGGTGAGTCGGAGAAGTACCAACTACTCGTAAAGTACGTTACTATGCGAGGCACCGTCCCTATGCAACGGAAAATAGCACAAATCTGCCTGCGCGATACTTTAGAGATAACTCCACAGAAACTGAAACCTTACATCAATGAATGGGACCTGCCTAATATAGAAAAAATATGCGAGCGGATTATCAAGCTACAGGAAGAAGATAATTTTCCCCGGCGCAAGAAGCAAATACAGGATAGTCTGCAACGCTTGATGGTCGAAGGCAAAGAAGATACGCTGCACCATACCTATCATTCATTCGAAGATGGCGAGATAAAGACCATCCCACGCATAGACTCCTTCTACAACAAAGTGGGAAAAGATAATGAGTGGCTGGTTATTCTTATCAGCGCCTTAGTGCCTTTTCTTCTCATAGCACGGCTGGTGCGGAAATACATGAAGGAAGTATGGCAACACAATGGCTCTAAATTACTCTTCCCGATAGGTGCAATGTGGTTTGCTATCGGATGCGTTTTCCATCTGTTGCTCAGCACTCTATATTCGAACTTCGATGATTGCTACACTCGGTTGCGAGGACAAGAATATATAGCGGAAGCTGATTATTCGTCGGAAGTAATCAAAGTACGCAGTGGCAGAATAGGCTATGACTACAAAATAGTTAGCAGATATTCTTTTATCTTTGTGGCGGAGAACGGTGTAACTACTTGCCTAAATCAAGGAAAATCCAACTTTTCCGAGTACGGCCATACAAAACGGGGAGACAAACTGCTCATCAAATATCTACCCAAAGCACAAAAACTATCCATAGCCGATGCCTCCAATACCTCCGACAATTTACTTGCAATGGGTATCAGTGGTGGCTTCCTATTGCTAATGATTGCTTTACTGATGGGAAAACTTAACTTCCTCTATAAGTTCTGGAAGAAAATTCGAGAGAGAAAAGCGCATAAAAAGAGCAATTGTAGGGAATAACCCCGTCAAGGGCAAAGTAACTGAATCATGTGTAACTTCTTAAGTTGAATGCTATTTTATCCAAAGAAAAACACATCACAGTCGGAACATACAGCAATGAAAGCTCAATCACACCATAGCGAAATGTGACGAAGTAATATCAAATGGTTAGAAAATCGTATGAAGGAAGTGTTTGGCTAATAAGTAGCTGCATTCGCTTTGAAGGTATTCGTGCTGTGGTTGCGCGAAAGACAAGGTTATAGTAATCCGCCGAAAAAGTGAAATATTTCTTTCAAAAGCAATGTTTATATGCTAGAATGTTATAATTTTGCAGCCAAATCTATTCTATTCGACAGAATAGAAAGAGAAATACAGTATTCACATAATAACAAAAGAAAAAGATGAAAGTAGCTATTGTTGGCGTAAGCGGAGCCGTGGGACAGGAGTTCCTGCGCGTGCTCGATGAGAGAAACTTCCCGATGGACGAGTTAGTTTTGTTCGGTTCTAAACGTAGTGCCGGAACAACATATACTTTCCGCGGTAAACAGATCGAGGTGAAACTCTTACAACACAACGATGACTTTAAAGGAGTAGACATTGCTTTCACCTCTGCCGGAGCAGGAACATCGAAGGAGTTTGAAAAGACCATCACCAAGTATGGTGCTGTGATGATTGATAACTCAAGTGCATTCCGTATGGACGCTGATGTGCCTTTGGTAGTGCCCGAAGTAAATGCCGCAGACGCATTGGACCGTCCGCGTGGCGTCATTGCCAATCCTAACTGTACAACTATCCAGATGGTAGTTGCACTGAAAGCCATCGAACAGCTTTCTCATATAAAAACCGTGCACGTATCTACTTATCAGGCTGCCAGCGGTGCGGGTGCTGCTGCAATGGATGAGTTGTACGAACAATATCGTCAGGTATTGGCTAATGAACCTGTTACTGTGGATAAGTTTGCCTATCAATTGGCATTCAACCTGATTCCACAGATTGACGTGTTTACAGAAAACGGCTACACCAAAGAAGAGATGAAGATGTATAATGAAACACGTAAGATTATGCACTCCGACGTAAAGGTTAGTGCAACTTGTGTACGTGTTCCTGCACTGCGTGCTCACTCTGAAAGCATTTGGGTAGAAACTGAACGTCCTATTTCTATTGAAGAAGCTCGTGAAGCTTTCGCTAACGGCGAAGGATTGGTTCTTCAGGACAATCCTACTGAAAAGGAATATCCGATGCCGTTGTTCCTTGCTGGCAAAGATCCTGTTTATGTAGGTCGTATCCGCAAGGACTTGACTAATGAGAACGGTTTGACTTTCTGGATTGTAGGCGATCAGATTAAAAAGGGTGCTGCATTGAATGCGGTTCAGATTGCTGAGTATCTCATTAAAGAGAAGAACGTATAAGATAGGATAGTGTAATACCTAAGAATATTAAAATGGCCGACTTACCAGATGCGACAATTGTCGTGATGCAAGTCGGTCATTGTTATTTTTGCTCTTCCTATTAATATACCCCTAGTTTTCTATATCAATATCCTATTTCACAGAATGAACCCATACAAAAGGAATATAATTAAACCTTTTTCCGTTATATCAAAGACTATTTCCTTTTTCAACTTCATTTCCATATCATGATAAACAGAAACCGGTACAGTTGCAAGCATACTAACAACTGGAAAACGATATTCTACATCACGCATTATTCCTGTGTTTGTATCAACACGCAGTATTATTAGAAATTAGCAATCTTGCATTCTCATTCTCTCCTCTTCAGGAAAAATTCATTTAAAACAGACAAGCATTTTCCCCATAACTGACCATCATTTATAAAGTTTGCCTCTTTTCTTTCAGCATCAGTAATTTCTGCACCCGTTTTTTTATTAATGACTTCAACTTTTGTAAACTTATTCATTTTACTATATAGTCTTACAAGCTTGGATTCTTGTGTCACTTCACAGACATAAACATAACGTTGGTCATCAAATACCTGAGTAGTATCATAATAAAATGTTTGCGCGTACATATCCACTAACATAAACAACAAACTAACCAACGTGAGTTCGATATAAGGTGGTAAATTATCAGTCTGATTATTAAGAGAATAGTGGTTTTTCAGGTTCAAGTTGCATCTGATTATCAATGATAAAGGAGAAATCTTGAATTTCATGTGTA